>JAITSS010000066.1 GCA_031287565.1 Desulfobulbaceae bacterium | reverse complement strand
CTTGAGGCTTGAGGCTTGAGGCTTGAGGCTTGAGGCTTGAGGCTTGAGGCTTGAGGCTTGAGGCTTGAGGCTTGAGGCTTGAGGCTTGAGGCTTGAGGCTTGAGGCTTGAGGCTTGAGTATGCTAGGATTTCTGGTTCGTCGTCAAGCTTTTTTTGCATGATTTCCCTCCGCTGATGTGAATTTTTTTGCCGACACGGCCAAAACCAACGCCCGATGAACCTTTATTATTGTTAGGAGAAAGGACATGGCTCCGGTGGCTCTCTGTACCATATGATGGCAAAATTTTGTAGCGCGAATCCCATTGTCGGCTTGCCGCCGCTGCTGATAGGCGTCCTGTTCATAAGCCTGTGCGCCTGTCAACCAGCACCGGAGCAAGCCGCGCCGCCGCTGAAAACTTGCCGTGATTGCCACGCGGCGGCGCTCCGCGCTCAGGACGATTCGCATCAATTTGATTGCCAGGTATGCCATAGAGGCGTCGTCCTGGCCTCGTCGTCCGACGCGGCGCATCAGGGCCTGGTCGCATGGCCCGCCGCCCCGGATAGGTTCGGCGAATACTGCGGCGGCTGCCACGAAAAGGAGTCTTCAGCGGCGCGCAAAAGCCGTCATTTCACGCTGGCCAGTTATGAAAAATTCCGCGCTGGGTACGGCGGCCAAGCGGTTGCCGATATGGCGGCCCTTCCCATCTGCCAACAGCCGCGAAACGTCGCCGAGCTGGCCGACGACCTCGTGCGCCGCCGCTGTCTGCGTTGTCATCTGGCCTATCAAGGCGAAGCCTATCCGGCGACCAGGCATGGCCTGGGTTGCGCCGCCTGCCATTTTGAGCGCTTGAGGGACGGCGGGCAATCGCATCGTTTTATCGCCAGGCCAAGTGATGGCCACTGTCTGGCCTGTCATTACGGCAACCGGGTTGGTGGCGATTACTACGGCCTCTTTCAACACGATTTGCCGCCGGAATACAAAACGCCATTCATGCGCCGCGAAGCGCCCTACGGCATCGAATCGCATCAACTGATCCCCGATATTCACCAAGAGCGCGGTCTTTTCTGCATTGATTGCCACCGTGGCGGCGAATTGATGGCGACGGCTGTAGGAGAAAAAGGAAAAGAAGAAAAAGCCTCGTGCGCCGCCTGCCACGACGCCGAGCTTCTGGTTCATCGGCGGCCAGCGGGCGTGAGTAAAAACGGCGACGCCTTCATCTTCACCGCCCGTGATGGCGCGATCCACCCGTTGCCGACGCTTGCGCACGCCGACCACCAACGGTATGGCAAGACTGTCGCCTGTCAGGCGTGCCACGCCCAGTGGAGTTTCGACGACCAGGGACAGCACTTCATCCGCGTCGATGCCGACGACCTTGATGCCTGGCGGCCACTATCGCGTCAGGGCGTGGCCGAACTCGATCAGATGATGGAGTCAGTGATCGTCGCGGAAAAAGACCCTGGCCCGCCTGCCATGTCCGACCCATTCACCGGTGAAAAACGGCCCGGCGTCTGGCTTCTGGCCTATGGACAACGACGCTGGGAGCATATCCGGCTGGAGCGCGTCGGCGAATTGGTGACGGTGGTCCGTCCGCTGAACGATATTTTTCTGTCCTGGCTTGATGTCGAAGGCGTCGCGCGGTTTGACAATAGGCCGCTTGCCGGGGAAAATATTCTTTTTGCGCCCTACACCCCGCATACGACCGGGGCGGTGGGAATGTTCCGGCAAGAGCGTTTACGCCGCATCCAACTCTTAGAACGAGATCAACGATGAATGCCGCGCCGAAAAATATTTCCTTCCTGCTGGTTCTGATTCTACTCGCGCCGCTCGTCAGCCACTGCGGCAAAAGCCGACCCGCGCCCGTCGCGTCGCGTGGCCACTGGTTTTCGCCGCCCGCCATGCCCTCGGTTGTCGGGAAAAGACCGCCCGCCACGCAACGCCCCTACGTCATTGACGGCGTAACCTATTATCCAATCCCTTCAGCCAGAGGCTATGCCGAGCAGGGCGTCGCTTCCTGGTATGGGCCGGGATTCCATGGCCGCAAGACCTCGAACGGCGAGACCTATGACATGTATGAGATGACCGCCGCCCATAAAACGCTACCGATGGACACGCGGCTTTTCGTGAAAAATCTCGACAACGGCAGCCAAACCGTAGTGCGGATAAACGACCGCGGTCCGTTCATTGACGGACGCATCATCGACCTCAGCCACAGCGCCGCCCGCGCCTTGGGCATTGTTGAACGCGGCACCGCCCGTGTGAAAATCGTCGCCATCGACGGTAAAGACCTCGCGTCGGTCGAGGAAAAACCGGCTGTCGCCGCCATTGCCACGCCGCGCCCCGCGCCGAGACAGGCGAAGACGGCCAAAGCGGCGTCCCAGCGCGGGCGGGCCAAACAGTCCGCCGATGCGCCGAATTATGCGCAGGACTACTTCATCCATGTCGATTCCTTTAGCCGACAACAGGAAGCCCGCCGCCTGCAACAACGCTTTGCCGGTTACGGCCACAACGCCAACCTCTATCGCGACCACGACGGCGCGATCAAAGTCGTGCTCTTCGTCGGCAACAACGCCGACCAGGCGCGGCGCGAGCGCTCGAAATTGCTACGCCTGGGCTACACCAAGGCTAAAGTCATCAGTGTCGCCAACTGAGCATATCAAGCTGACCATCTTCGAGAAGAAGACCGAAGCGTGCCATGCCATCATAACTAACTGAAATTTCATAATAAAACGCCATGTTACAATCCGAAAGCATCCTCGCCACCGTCGAGATGATCCAGAAGGAAAATCTTGATGTTCGCGCTGTCACCATGGGCATCAATCTGCTTGATTGCCGCGCCGACTCCGCCCGCGACACCCGTCGGCGCATCCAGGAAAAGATCGTCGCGCGCGCAGGTTCGCTGGTTGCGACCTGCGAGGCGGTGAGCGAAAAATTCGGCATCCCGGTGGTCAATAAACGCATCGCCGTCACTCCGATCGCCTTCGTTGGCGCGGGTTGGCGGTGTGATGATTTCGTCGCCGTCGCGCAAACGCTCGATGCGGCGGCGGACGCGGTCGGCGTCGATATTGTAGGCGGATTTTCAGCGCAGGTCGAAAAAGGCATGACCGGAAGCGACCGCGAATTGATCGCCGCCATCCCGGAGGCCCTGGCAACGACGAAAAAAATCTGCTCGTCGGTCAACATTGCCTCCAGTCAGAAAGGCGTCAACATGGATGCCTTGGCGATGATGGGACCAACCATCAAGGCGTTGGCGGCGAAAAGCGCCGACCAGGGCGGGTTCGCGGCGGCGAAATTCGTCGTTTTCTGCAATCAGCCGGGTGACAATCCTTTTATGGCCGGGGCGATTCATGGTCTGGAGGAGGCCGATGTGGTGCTGAACGTCGGTGTGAGTGGGCCGGGCGTTATCGCCCGCGCTTTGGAGCGGCAGATCGCGCGGCGCGGTGCGGCGAACCTGCGCCTCGACGAGCTGGCCGAACATATCAAGCAAACCACCTTCCGCGTGACCCGCTGCGGCGAGTTGATTGGCCGCCGCGTTTCCGAGGTTTTAGGCGTTGATTTTGGCGTCGTCGATCTGTCGCTGGCGCCGACCCCGGCGATTGGCGACAGCGTTGGTGAAATTTTCAAGATTTTGGGGGTCGATGCGGTGGGCGCGCCCGGTTCAACGGCGATTCTTGCGATGCTGAACGACGCGGTGAAAAAGGGCGGCATCTTTGCCAGCAAGACCGTGGGCGGTCTCTCCGGCGCATTTATCCCGGTGATGGAAGACGCCGTGTTGGCCGAAGCGGTGGGCGAAGGCGCCTTGTGTCTGGAAAAACTTGAAGCGATGACCTGCGTCTGCTCGGTTGGCCTTGATATGGTGGCCATCCCCGGTTCGGTCGATGCCGATACTATCTCGGCGATTATCGCCGATGAAATGGCCTTGGGCATGGTCAACCACAAAACCACCGCCGCTCGCCTGATTCCGGTTCCCGGCAAAGAGGCCGGAGAAATGGTCAGTTTTGGCGGTTTGTTTGGCGCCAGCCCGATTATGCCGGTGCGAAACGTCGGCAAATCGAGCCGCTTCATCGCCTGGGGCGGCAGGATTCCCGCCCCGGTGCATAGCTTCAAAAATTAGCGCGGCCTTGCGTGCGCCGCGTTTTTCGCTGTCCGTTTTATGAAGATGATTTCCAGGGCGTGCGGGATGTCCAGTTTTCAGGAAACCCCATGACTTTTTGTTGTTCGCCGCTCGCGTTCGAGATGTGCCGACACAAGCGGGCTACTACGCTTTGATTCGTCTTGCAGACGTTGAAGAGCGGCGTCGTAATCCTGCTTTTTACTGAAAATTTGGCCTAAACGCGATTTGGCGCGGTGAGCGGGAAAGGCGAAAAAAGTGACCCCCCGGTTTGAGCGTCACCGCGATACTACCTTGCGGGATAGGCTTGGGGGGGTGTTGTTAACTAAGTGTCTATGCGTGATGGGCCGATGATGTCAATATTTTTTATTCCTTCCAATCCGGGCGCAGATGCAACTCCGTTAGTTGTCGCCTGGCGACGGTGGCCGGGGCGTCGGTTAAGGGGCAGGTGGCCTTCTGGGTTTTTGGGAAGGCGATGACGTTTCTGATCGAATCGCTGCCGGTGATCAGCATCATTAAACGGTCAAGCCCGAAGGCCAGACCACCGTGCGGCGGCGCGCCCAATTCCAGGGCGCGCAGAAGAAATCCGAACTTTTCTCTCGCTTCCTCTTCGCCAATTCCCAGCATGTTCAAAACGCGCGCCTGCATCGCTCGCTGGTGGATACGGATAGAACCGCCGCCAATTTCCGTGCCGTTCAGAACCAGGTCGTAGGCGCGGCTTAAAACGCCCGCCGGATCACGTTCCAGTTTGTCCTCGTCGGCTTCGCGCGGCGCGGTGAATGGGTGATGCAGGGCTTGGAACCGCTTCTCTTTTTCGTCATACTCGACCAGGGGAAAATCCGTGACCCAGAGAAAATGAAACTGGTCTTTTTTCAGCAGACCCAAGCGTCGCGCCAATTCGATGCGCAATTCGCCCAATACCTGAAAGACCACCTTCGGCTGATCGGCGCCGAAAAAGAGCAGGTCGCCGGTTTCAGCGGCCATGGCGGCGGCGATTTCCGCCCGCTCTTCGTCGCTGAAAAACTTGGCAATCGGTGATTGCCACTCACCGTTTTCCTTCATTTTGACCCAGGCCAGTCCCTTCGCGCCCAGTTGCGCCGCGAATTCAGTCAGATCATCCAGCTCTTTCCTCGTCAAAGTGGCGCAACCTTTGGCGTTGATGGCTCGCACCGTGCCGCCTTTATCGGCCACTGTCCGGAAGACCTGAAAGCCGCAGCCGTGGGCGATTTTCGTCAAATCAACCAGTTCAAAACCAAAGCGGGCGTCAGGCCGGTCGGAGCCAAAGCGCGACATGGCCTCGTCGTAGCTGATGCGGGTAAAAGGCGGCTGTATGTCGAGGCCCAGCGTCGTCTGAAATAGTTTGGCAATCATTCCTTCAGTCAGGGTGATGATCCGCTCTTCATCGACAAAGGACAGTTCCATGTCGATCTGGGTGAATTCCGGCTGCCGGTCGGCGCGCAGGTCTTCGTCGCGAAAGCATTTGACGATCTGGTAATAGCGATCCATGCCGGCGATCATCAGTAGTTGTTTAAAAAGTTGCGGCGATTGCGGCAGGGCGTAGAATTTTCCGGCGTTGACGCGGCTGGGCACCAGATAGTCCCGCGCCCCTTCCGGCGTCGAGCGCGTCAGCATCGGCGTTTCGATTTCTAAGAAATCATGTTCATTCAGATAGTTGCGAATGGCCTGCGCCGCTTTATGGCGCATGACCAGATTGGCCGCCATCTCCGGACGGCGCAGGTCGAGATAGCGGTATTGCAGACGCAGAACGTCGGAAACTTCGACATCTTCATCCAGCGGAAATGGCGGCGTCTCGCTGCTGTTTAAGATGCGCAGCTCGCTGACCATGATTTCGATGGCGCCGGTGGCCAGCTTGCTGTTGGCCATATCAGCGGGCCTGGCCACGACTTGGCCTTTCACCGCTAACACCCATTCGCTGCGTAATTGATGGGCTTTGGCGTGGGCGGCTGGTTCAACTTCCGGGTTGAAGACCACCTGGGTCAGGCCCCAACGGTCGCGCAGGTCGATGAAGATAACGCCGCCGTGGTCGCGACGACGCAGCACCCAACCCATCAGGATGACTTCTTGCCCAACATGTTCTTTGTTCAGCGCGTTGCAGGAATGCGTGCGCGTCCAGTTGCCCATTGCTTCCATGGATATTTTGCCTTTTATAGGAAAAAATTCAGAGATTATTTGCGTCCATTCGGCGCAAAATCTCGCACGCTAATTCTTTAGTTTTATAACCACTTATTCCAATCGTGTTTGTATTGAGCTTAACATTATCCATTGTTTCGATTTTCTCTAAAAAATATCTGTGTAGATTTCTGCAATTGTCAAATGTTGAGGAGCGAGATTCTGCGGTTTTTGGTCTGCGCCAATTATCGTGGTTTTTATCCACATAAACGCAATATGCTTTGGAAACGAACCATGTCGCTCCCATGGTTGTCAGAATATCTCCATGTGGAAAACTAAAAGAGTGCCTTCCCATATGTCCCTCCAAATAGAATTTTCCCAATTTGACAGTCAATCTTTCGTAATCATGACGTGGTGTTCTGTAGGGAAAAACGCACATTGCTCTTACAAATCGTAAATCCAATATCATATTGGAATTATTCTTTTCCTACAACTCTTCCAATCGCCGCTACGTCCAGCGTTACCGCCCGTTGCTCTTTCGTTCGCATGTCGCGCAACACCGCTTGGCCGCCCGCCAGTTCCTCATCGCCGACAATCAGAACCCAGGCCGCGCCGATTTTGTCGGCTTGTTTCATCTGGCTTTTCAGGCCGCGCCCTTCATAATCCATGGCCACGCGGCGACCGTGTTCGCGCAGGCCATGCGCTAAAGGCAGACAGGCGGCGACCGCCTTTTCTCCCAGGGCGGCGATATACACATCGGCTTCCGAGACCGCCGACCGTTCTTCCTGACTTTGTTGCAGCAGTAAAACCAGCCGTTCCATGCCCATGGCGAAGCCAATGCCAGGCGTATTTTTCGGCCCGCCAAGTTGCTCAATCAATCCGTCATAGCGTCCGCCCGCGCCAACCGCCGCCTGGGCGCCCAAATCGTTGGTGATAAATTCAAAAGTGGTGCGGCAGTAATAATCGAGGCCGCGCACCATGAATTTGTTGCGCAGATACGGGATTTGCAAATCTGTTAAGCCCATTTCAACGGCGGCGAAGTGGGCGGCGCAATCCGGGCAGAGATGGTCAAGAATCGACGGCGCGTCTTCCACCTGGGCGCGGCATTCGGGATTTTTGCAATCCAACACCCGCAAAGGATTGGTCTGGCTGCGTCGGCGGCAATCGGCGCAGAGTTGGTCGGCGCGACGGGCGATGAAGGCTAACAGCTTGTCGCGGTAGGCCGGGCGGCAGTTGGGACAACCCAAGGAATTGATTTCCAAGCTCACTTTAATCCCCAGCCGTTCCAGCAGCATCGAACCCATGGCCATCAATTCGGCATCAATCAGTGGTGAGGCGCAACCCAACGCTTCGACATCAAGCTGATGAAACTGGCGCAACCGTCCCTTCTGCGGTCGTTCGTGGCGAAACATCGGGCCGATGGTGAAGAGTCGCCTGAGCGGCCTGGCCGCCAGCAGATTGCGCTCAATTGCCGCCCGTAGCAATCCCGCCGTCGCCTCCGGTCGCATGGTAATGCCCTTGTCGGCGAAGGTGTACATCTCTTTTTCAACAATATCAGTGGCTTCGCCGATTGAGCGGGCGAAGAGTTCGGTCTTTTCCAGCACTGGCGGACGAATTTCCTGGAAGGCGAAGCGGGCGAATATGGCGCGGGCGGTTTCTTCCACCTGCCGCCACAATCCGACTTCTTCGGGCAGAATGTCTTTGAATCCGTTTAAGGCGGTGATTTCCACATATCCTCCACTTGTTGCCGATGCGGGCGTCGTCTTTGGTGAACCACGCAGTTAAACCGCCGGGCTGACGCTTTGTCAAGGTTGGTTGGAAACGAGGCTGGAAGAGCGGAAAATCCCGGCCACCGGCCACCGGGCAATCTACCGCTGCATCAGGTGCTGCACGGCTTTTTCCAGGCCATCGACCGACAGTTCATACATCGGGAAAATCGAGGCGATCATCGAAATGGTGCGGGTGTAGCCCCAGGCGGTCTCGAGGATGGGATTGAGCCAGACGCTGTGCCGGAACATGTCGGCGAGATAACGCAGGCGCTCGATGCTGGGCCGACCACTGCGCTCAAAGGCATAAATCGAGCCATCGGCGGAGAGCAGTTCATAGGGGGCCATACTGGCGTCGCCAACGAAAATTAGCCGGGTATCGGGGTCAAAGCGCGTCATGCTCTCCAAAGCCAGCGGCTGGCCGCGCCGGGCCGCGTCTTTCCACAGGGCGTCGTAAATCGTGTTGTGAAAGTACAGGGTTTGCACATCTTTGAACTGGGCGCGGGCGTAGACAAAAAGCGTCTGCACCACCTCGATGAACGGCTCCATCGACCAGCCGCCGTTGTCAATTGCCAGAATCACCTTCAGCCGGTCAACATAGGCGCGGTCAAAGACCAGCTCGATTTCGCCGCCATTTCTGATGGTCTGATAGATGCTCTCATCGACATTAAGATGGTCTTTGCTTCCCTGTGGCACCAGGTTGCGCAGGCGTTTCAGCGCCTCGCCGATATTGTGACGGCTGAGCGGCCCGTCGGTGGCGTAATCGCGATACCGTCGTTCGCCCGCCACCTTGATCGCCGATTTGTTCAGCGATTGGCCGCCGACCCGCAGACCGCCGGGATGATGGCCGCCGTGGCCGACCGGCGAAAATCCACCGGTGCCAATCCATTTGCTGCCGCCGTCGTGCCGCTCGTGTTGATCGCGCAGGCGCTTTTTGAAATACTCCAGCACTTGGTCCGGCGTCATTGCCGCCAGCTTTTTTTCATCCTCGCCCAAAGCGCGCGCCAGCTCCCTGGGATTTTTCAGCCATTCGGATAAGAGGCCGGATGCTAGCAGGCCAAATTCCTCGTCATCGGCCAGGGTCAGTTCGGCGCCCGCAAAGACGTGGGCGAACACCCGGTCGTAGAGGTCAAAAAATTTCTCGGTTTTGACAAGAATCGCCCGCGCTGTCGTGTACAAATCTTCGAGACTTTTCACGAGGCCCAGAGCCAGCGCCCGGTGCAAAAGCAAGAATGCGGTTGGACTGGCCGGGATACCGGCTTCGCGCAGCGCGTAAAAGAATCGGATAAACATGGCCGTTACCGGAAAAGTCCCTTGCGCATCAGTCGTCCTGACGATTTCTGATAGTCAACGCTTTTTTTGAACAGAATCCCCAAATAGGGAATTTCTTTGCTCAGCCGGTCGCCGTCCTTAAAATCCGGGTCGGCCTGCAAAGCGCGCAGCCAGTTGATCAGCTCGCGGGTGGCCGGTTTTTTCTCCAGCTCGTCGATGCCGCGCAGGTCGTAGAAAGCGCCGATGGCGTTTTCGGCCAGCTTGGTTGAAATATCCGGGAAATGGGCGTCGATGATGCGGCGCATCATTTTCGGATCAGGAAAGGCGATGTGGTGGAAGTTGCAGCGGCCAAGAAATGGGTCGGATAAATCCTTTTTGGCGTTTGAGGTGATGATGATGACCGGACGCTGTTTGGCCCGTACCACGGCGTCGGTTTCGATGATGTCGAACTGCATCTGGTCGAGGACATCCAGCATATCATCCTGAAATTCGGTCTCGGCCTTGTCGATTTCATCAATCAGCAGCACCACCCGCTCGTCGGCGCAAAAAGCCTGGCCGATTTTTCCCATGCGGATGTAGTCGTTGATGTTGCCGACATCACGCCTGGAATCGCCGAAACGGCTGTCGTTCAAGCGGGTCAAGGTATCATATTGATAGAGCGCCTCAACCAGCTTCATATTCGATTTAACATTCAGAATAATCAGCGGCATCCGCATTGATTCGGCGATGGCGTGCGCCAGCATGGTCTTGCCGGTGCCCGGTTCGCCCTTCAGCAGCAAAGGCATTTCCAGCACCATTGATATGTTGACGATTTTCGCCAGTTCTTCATCTAAGACATAGCGGTTCGAGCCGCTGAATTGTTTGGGTGGCATAAGGTTCCTCGTAGTGAAATTGCTGGGGCGCACGGTGGAAATTTTCGTCAGTTCAAGCGGAATCGGTGGAATTTGTCAAGGTTTCCGGCGCGAAGAAAAGCGCGTCGGGTGGTCAGGTCGCAACTTTGCGCTTTTTCCCTCACTGGGCAGAAAAGGGTGATTCTCGCCTATCCTGTTTTTTATTTCAAATCCAGTGTCAATTGTTCCGATTCCAGGTGATTATTTATCAGGTATATGAAGCTGGAATTCAACCGAACCTCGTCGTGAGATACCAGAGCGTACTCCCACGGCTTGCCACCGTTATCAGCGTTCCATTCCGTAACCGCTCGGCAGTATTCCCGCGCCGCCACAGCTTTTTCCTTGACCGTATCTGTGTTGATTTCGTTGGCGGCCTTCGTCTCCACCATATAAATCGCGTCCACTGTTTCCACTACGAAGTCCGGCTCGTAGCGACTTATGCCTCCGGGTCCATAGTAGATATTGAACTGTTTAGCCGATGGGCGCATCCAGCGGATTGCAGAACCGTCATTTTCAAGTACGATGGCAAAACGACGCTCGGTATCGCTGTCGAATTTATATAGCGTGTGGCAGGCTTTCTTAAAGCCCTTGAATACTTTTGATTTGACCTCGGATGCAGTAAGCGAAGCCCGAAGGTCATAAATGTCGTCCGACTTGAACTTGCCTCCGAAGCCTGTCTCTATGCGTGTGAACGGTCTCATACTGGAGGCTCTGTAACTGGTCTCCTCCTTATAGAAATGCCCGTTCATCTGAGCGTAGATTATTTCAGCAAGGGACCGCTGGCGGTCTCGCATGACCTTCTCAGTTTCCTCGTCATTCAAGTACGACAAAAAGTGCCTCTTGGTGTCGGCAATAAGCGAGTAGATAAGTTCGGCACAGGTGCTGTAATCCACGTTGTCGTGTACGATGATGTGCCGGGCAATCTCATTTTCTACCGTATCCGTCTTTGGGAAAAGGGCGAATTCAGTGTTGAACTCGAACGTCTCACCGCCTTCTTGGAGTTCCGTACCAATAAGCGTGTCATCTGAGGGATGCCAGTTGATATTCCTCATATCAAGTTTGAAGTCGTAGAAGCCACGCTTAACCTCTGTGAATGGCTGCACTACCGCCACAGGGATAGGTATGATATTGTCGGTCAAAGTCTGTACGCAGGTTTCGACAGCCTCTTCGACGACAGCCTGCAAATCCTCTCGTTTCAAGCCCATTGAAGGGAACTGCCTAATGGTCTCGCTTACGATACTCGCGTGGACAATCTTGCGGGTTTCCTCGTCTTTTGTGGCATCATAGGTCTTTACCTGCTTGCCGAGTTCCATAACGGTCTTTGACGCCAGTTTTGCTACGAACTGCGCCACTTGAACAGTCTGCTCCGGTGTCTGTCTTTCGGTATAGTATTCACTCGCCGTTTCACGCAGGGTAAACGCAAGCTGTTCTGTAAAACTCTCCGCTGATGTGAGTTCGTCGTAGACGGTCGGCATTGCGACAGTCTCACGTTGCTCATCGTTATCCGGCTCGGTCGGTTCGATGAAGTAAACACGCCGCACAAGAGAGTTCGGGTCGTTGGCAAGATTCACGATTGCCTCATAGCGGTCATGGCTCACGATGGAAAGACGGTCGACCTCATCCTCTCCCGTCCGATGTCCGTAAGGTAACCTAAGTCCGCGACCGATTGTCTGCTCCGTGAGTGTTTCAGAAGCTGAAGCCCGAAGAGGGATTATGGTGTAGAGGTTGGTGACGTCCCAGCCTTCCTTCAGCATATTCACATGGATAACGATTTCTATCTGATTGGTCGTTAGTTCCAGTGACAGCAGCAATTCGATATTCTCGTCTTTTTCTGAGCCGCGCTGCGCCGAGTTGATTTCCAGCACCTTATCTTTATAGTAGCCCTTGAAAAAACTATCCGAGGTCAAGTATTCTCGTATCTCTTTTGAGTGGGTCGTGTCTTTGGCTACGACCAGCACGAACGGCTTTACCTGCGACTTTCCGAAAGTTCTGGCATACACATCCAGTCGGCTCTTCGTTTCCTCGTGCAGACGCACTCCATCGTTCAGCTTTTCACGGTCAAGCTGCGTGGGCGTAAATTCTTCCGGTCTGAAGTCCTTGCGGGTAAACACAGTCGGAACCTTGACATACAGACCGTCGTTTAACGCATGGGCAAGGGAATATTCATACACTACGTTCTTGAAGTCAATCTTCCGAGAGCCTCTCTGAATTTGCGGCGTCGCGGTGAGTTCCACACCAATGATGGGCTTGAGCTCGTTGATGGTCTCAAAACCTCGGTCGGCATGATAGTGATGGCTCTCGTCCATCATAACGCAAAGGTCGGGCAGGGACTGCAAATAGGAAAAGTATGACTGCCCCAGTACTTCGTTCAGGCGGCGCATTCTACCCGACTCGGAGTTCAGCTTTGAGATATTAAAAACATTGATAATTACGCCACTCATGTATTCAAATAGCGTCCTCTGCCGGAATTCCTCGTAGTTGTCTCCATCGATGATTCGCGGTGGGTTAACGAACTTATCAAGACCGCGAAAAACATACTTCGGGTTCGTGGGGTTTCCGAGGTCTTCTTTGAGTTTCTTGTAAATCGTAAGGTTGGGCGCCATTACGAAAAAGTTCTTGATGCCCTTCTGGTAGTGCAGATAGGCGATAAATGCTCCCATCAGCCTCGTCTTGCCGATGCCTGTCGCCAAGGCAAAACAAACAGAAGGGAACTCCCGCTCAAAACTTGTGAGCGTGGGGAATACCTCGCGGATTTTCGCCAGTTCTGCATCCAAATCCGGCGTTTTGGAGAGGGACAGGATATCGGTTATCTGCTGGAACCGCTCTAAGCTCTCTTTTTGTGGTGGGCGCAGGGCAAGGCGGTTATTGATGAATTTAGCGTTACTGTTCAACATCGTCCCACTCCTCCTCGTCCAGTTCAGGCGGATTCACAATATTCAAATCGTAGTTATCTACGCCATATTCACACTTCGACAACACCGACTGCGGTATCTTGCGGATGTCAATGTTCTCATAACGCTTGCCAAGACCGATATCAAACGCCGGGGCGCAGATGAGCAGTCGCTCGTATTCGGGCAGGTCGCGGGCGATGTCGTCCAACTGCGCCGCTGTCAGATACTCGGTTGTGACAAAGATATAGCTGCTGTCTTGGCTTATGCCTTGCTTCCAGAAAACTTCCGCATCCGGTCTGTAGGCGAAGCCGTTCAGCTTGGCGACAGCAGCGACCAGCATCTGCGGATTGTACTTATCACTGATAACGGGCTGCCCGTGCGCATCCATAATAATCAGCGTAGGTGCGAGTTCGTAGAACTTGAAACCGCCGCCGCCATTCCATTCTTGCGACTTGCTGATACCACCTTGTTCTCCGTCCACTACAGCTTTCAAGCGAGGTAGACAATGGGTGTAACAATGCTCGCCAAGTTCAATCCCAATCCAGCGCCGCCGCATTTTTTGTGCTACAGCCGAGGTCGTGCCTGAACCGAGAAAACTGTCGAGAACGAGGTCGCCTTCATTACTACCGAGAGTCAGGATACGTTCAATCAAGCGTTCAGGTTTAGGCGTGGCGAAAACTGACTCAGAGTTAAATACAACAGCTTCTTTCTTCGCATCTTGGTTGTGTCCAACTTCCGTATACTTCCATAAGGTCATAGATGTCATCCCATCCTTAACGTCTGTGAGAAAGCGTTTTATCGCGGGAACGTTATTGCCATCTTTTCCAAACCAAATACGGTTATCATCAATCATTTCTTGGAGTTTTTCTTTATTGACACGCCAACAATATCCAGCTGGCGGATTTACTATACGTCCACTTGGGGTGGTTATTGGATAATTGTTCCGTTCCGTGCGATCATATTCCGATTCGTAGCTGGCCTTTATTTCATGCGCAAGCTATACTGCGGGAAATGATTGAATCACATCGGAGGCAAAAAGATGAGTCATAACATT
>JAITSS010000049.1 GCA_031287565.1 Desulfobulbaceae bacterium | reverse complement strand
CCACAACCTCAGTTCAGTTCCACGCTCGGCCAAGCGCCGCGAGACAGACCTTTTACCAAATCCGACCACCAACCGTCAACCGCTTTTTCTCCCTCCAACCAAAATTTCTCACTCGTTTCTCGGCATCCGGCCCGCCTTATCATAAAAAAACAACGGAGGAACAAAGAGTAACGAGGCGATCCGGCCAGGTCGATTCGCGCACTGTGAACGTCGCCGCCAATATGCGCCACATGCTTCGCCCAGCTGTTCCGGTCACGGAAAAGACCGCCCAGCTTGCGGCGGCGCGCGATTTTTTCTTTTCCTGATGCGGCTGTATGGTAAAAAGTGGCAATTCTAAAAAAGCTGGTCGGCATCCCTGACGATCTATCCGACCAGGCCGATGATTAAAGAAGAACCAAAAGGAACAACATGAAAAAAATCGCGGTATTGGCTGGTGACGGCATCGGCCCGGAAGTGATGGCGGAGGCGCTGAAAGTGTTGGCCGCCGCCGGGGAAAAGTTTGCTTTTCAATTGGAAACACGTGAGGCCGCCGTTGGTGGCGCGGCCATCGATAAACATGGCGAGGCTCTGCCTCAGGCTACATTGAAACTCTGTGAAGAGTCAGACGCCATTTTGTTCGGCTCGGTTGGCGGCCCCAAATGGGAAAATCTGCCACCGGCCCAGCAGCCGGAACGCGCCGCTTTGTTGCCTCTGCGCAAACATTTTGATCTGTTCTGCAACCTGCGCCCGGCCAAAGTGTTCAAATCATTGACTGCCGCTTGCCCGCTGCGCCCGGATATTGTTGGTGATGGGTTCGATATTCTTTGTATGCGCGAGCTGACTTCCGACATTTATTTTGGCCAGCCGAAAGGCCGCGAAGGGCAGGGCGATAGCGAGCACGCCTACGACACCATGCGCTACACCCGCCATGAAATCGCCCGCATCGCCCGGCTGGCCTTTGCCGCCGCCAGGCAGCGCCGGAACAAAGTGACCTCCGTCGATAAAGCGAATGTCCTGACCACCATGGTCTTGTGGCGTGAAGTGGTGATGGAAGTACATAAAGATTTTCCTGATGTGCAACTGAATCATATCTATGTCGATAACGCGACGATGCAGTTGGTGCGCGATCCGCATCAGTTCGACGTGCTTTTGTGCGGCAACATGTTCGGCGATATTTTATCGGACGAAGCCGCGATGTTGACTGGTTCGATGGGGCTTTTGGCTTCGGCTTCTTTGAATGGCGATAATTTCGGTCTCTTTGAACCGGCGGGCGGTTCAGCGCCAGATATTGCTGGTCAGGGAATCGCCAATCCATTGGCCCAGATTTTATCGGCGGCGATGATGTTGCGCTACAGCCTGGGTCTGGAACGAGCGGCGGATGCCATCGACAAGGCGGTCGAAGCCACGCTTGACGCGGGAATATACACCAAAGATATTGCCCGCGACCCGGCGAAGGCCATCGGCACCGCCGCCATGGGCGACGCCATTGTTGCCCGCCTGTAAAAATTGCGCGAGGAGCATGACATGGCCAGTGAAAGGGAAACCGTTCTCGTCGCCACCAGCGCTTCGGAGGAGTTGGCTTCGAAAATCGCCGGGCATATGCGTCTGCCGCTGGTGCCGATGATTAAAAAAGTTTTTGCCGACGGCGAAACCTACCACGCCTTTCCAGGGACCATCTCCGGCAAAGATTTGCTGATCATCGGCGCGACCCATTCGGACAGCGCCCACCTGGAGTTGCTCGACCTGATTCAAGGTGGGCGTTATTGGAATGCCGCCACCATCAACGTGGTTATCCCTTTCCTTGGCTACTCAACAATGGAGCGGACCAAGCCTTTTTCCTGTGAAATCCCCAAAGGCGTCACCCGCACACGGCAGATTTTCCAGACCACGCCCGATTTCGTCGCTTTTGTTGACCTGCATTCCGAGGCGGTGCTGCATTCGCATCGCGGCGACATTCACACCTTCCACATCTGGACCGACGACCTGGTGAAGAAAAAAATCAGGTCGAGCGGTTTGCGGGATTTTGTGTTGGTGTCGCCGGATTACGGTTTTTCCAAGCGGGTGGCACGATTGGCCAGACTGTTGGAGTGTCCGCATACCGCCGCCGATAAAGATCGATTCGATACCGATAAAACCATCGTCGGCCAGATTTCCAGCGTTGTAAAAGGGAAAACCGCGATTATCTGCGATGATATGATCCGCACCGGCGGTTCGATCATCCAAACTGCCGAGCGTTGCCTGGAAGCGGGCGCGCGGGAAGTGATGGTGTTAGCCACCCACTTGGTGTTGGCGCCGGGCGCGCGGGAAAAACTTGTCGCCTCGCCAATCAAAAAGGTCATCGGCTCTGATTCCTATCCGGGGCGGCGCAGTGACGATTTCCTCGATGTCTATTCACTGGCGCCGCTTCTGGCTGAAGTGCTAAGCAAACGTCTGGCGCGGTGAGGATTGCGCGCAAAACTTGACCCGCTGGCGATTATTTTTCTTCGTAGCGCGAGAGCGTCAGGCGCAAGCGCTTCCGCACCGCTTGCCGCAGCTCCGGCGGCGCTTCCACTTTCACATCCGGGCCGAAGCGGAGGATTTCCATGACCAGTTCCCGCTCATCGGCATAGGGCAGGCGCAATTCATATTCACCGCTGGCCAGCCAGCGCCCCTGTTGTTGCGGATGCCACTCTTCCTCCGCCACCCAACGGGCGCTTTCCGGTGAAAAGACCAGCTCCGCTTCATGCGCCGGGTCGCCGGAAAAGATGCCAAACGAGGCGGCGAAGTGGGCGCGCCAATCGGTTTCCGCCATTTCCTGACAGTCAATTTTCAAAGGAGCCGCCTTGCCAATGCGGTCGAGCGCGAAGACGCGGGCGGCGTCGCGCTGGTGACACCAGGCGGTCAGATACCAATTTCCCCGATAATATGCCAATTTCTGCGGTGAAACCTGACGGTCGCTTATCGTGTCATCGCTGCGACTGTGGTAATGCACTTGCAGACGCCGCCGCTCCATCGTCGCGCTGGCCACCAGGTTGAAAATCTCCGGGCGCAGGCGGCGCGCGCCCATGCCGAAAAAGGCGAAGCGCTCGGCCAGCTTTTTCGGATTGACGCCGCGCTGATTGAGGGTTGTTTCGATACGCGACCACAACGGCAGCAGTTCGTCTTTCAGAAAACCCTGGCCGAGTTGTTCAATCAGCTCGCGGATGGTGACCAGCGTGCGTAGCTCTTCGGCGGAAAACCACAGGCCGGGCACATGAAACGAATGTTCATCCGTTTGGTCGAGGACATAGCCCTTGTATTTTTTGTCGTAGCGCAAAGGCGCGCCATAGGTGCCGCGCAGTTTTTGTACATATCGCTTCAATGTCGAGAGTGAGCATTCCAATTTTTCGGCCAGCTTTGCCGCCGTCATTGGGTATTTATGATGCTGAAGAATCTCAAGAAGTTCATGGATGCGGTCAGCCTGGGCCATTGTTGTCTCCTTTTTGCTACTCTGGGTGAAGGCGGCGCGGCAGCGGGAACATGCGTATAGATGATGCGGTCAGACTATCACATTCCAGCGATAAAACGCCTTCGCTCCACCGGATGGCCAGCCTTTTTCCCCGCGCCCTTGGTTGACGCGAACGGTTATCCGGCGTACCATTGCCGCTTCTCTTTTTTCTTTTTCGCCGCTGACCAAGGCCGGTTTCCTGGCCTCGGCGTCTGGCAAAACAAAAACTGAAAAGACCGGGCACGGTCATCATCCTGGGCGGGCGAGAGTTTCCCCTCACTCCCGTTCTCATTCCAATTTCCCACGTGGAGGAAATGCAAATGAAAGAAGTGGTTATTGTCGGTGGTTGTCGGACAGCGATTGGCGCCTATGGCGGCACCCTGAAATCGACGCCGGTGGTTGAACTGGGCGCGACCGTCATGAAAGGAACCCTGAAAAAACTTGGTTTGCGCCCGGTGACGAGCGCCGAGCGCTACGCCGACGAGCCGGATAAGCTGAAAGGTCTGGGTATGCTCGAGCTGGAGCAGCGTTTTCATGATTACGACAAAAACGCCAAACCGGTCGAAATTGATTATGTCTATCTGGGCAACGTCCTGACCGCTGGTTTGGGCCAAAATACCGCTCGCCAGGCGATGATTCGCGCCGGTATTCCGAAAGAGACGCCTGCGACCACGGTCAACAAATTGTGCGCCTCTGGCATGGAAGCGGTGGCCCTGGCCACCCAGGCCATTCGCTCTGGTGACGCCGAAGTGGTGATGGCTGGCGGCATGGAAAACATGAGCATGGTTCCTTACGCCCTGCCAGGAATGCGTTGGGGCCAGCGCATGGGCAACGCTGAAGCCATTGATCTGATGGTTTTTGACGGCCTGTTTGAAGGATTCTACGGCTACCACATGGGCATCACCGCCGAAAATATCGCCGCCAAGTACGGCATTACCCGGCAGGAGCAGGATGAAATGGGCGCTCTCAGCCACAAACGGGCGATGGCGGCGATTGCCTCCGGCGTCTTTAAGGATGAGATTGTGCCGGTCATGGTGCCACAGCGCAAGGGCGACCCGGTCCCCTACGAGATTGACGAGCGGCCGATGGATACCAGCGCCGAGAAAATGGGCAAGCTGAAACCGGCCTTCAAGAAAGACGGCACCGTCACCGCCGGCAACGCCAGTGGCTTAAACGACGCGGCGGCTTCTTTACTTATGATGTCCGCCGAGAAAGCCAAAGAACTGGGCCTGAAACCCCTGGCCCGCATCAAAGCCATTTCTTCCGCCGGACTTGACCCGGCCTACATGGGCCTTGGCCCGATTCCGGCGGTGCGCAAGCTGATGCGTCAGCAGGGCCTGAAGATTTCCGATTTTGGCCGCATCGAGCTGAACGAAGCTTTCGCTTCGCAGGCCATTGCCTGTGTCCGCGAGCTGAATTGCGACATGGAAAAAACCAACGTCCTCGGCAGCGGCATCTCTTTGGGCCACCCGATTGGTTGCACCGGCGCTCGCATCCTTCTCACCCTGATGAACGCCATGCAGCGCGATAATCTGGCCCTGGGCCTGGCTTCTTTGTGCATCGGCGGTGGCCAGGGTATGGCCATCGTGTTGGAAAAAGTCTGATTGTCGTTGTCTGATTGCTGATCCATCGGCGGGGAGGGCGGCAACGCTTTCCCCGTTTTTTTCTTGTAAATGTTCAATTGTTGTTGAATAATTGCCCGATAATCGTTTCCGAAATCGCCCTATAATCAGCCGATAAACGCACGTGGAAACCCAAAACGCCGCCGCCGTCTTCACGGTTTTAAGTTCCGAAGCCAGGCTGGCCATTTTTCGCCTGCTGGTGCGAGCCGCGCCACAGGGTCTGGTGGCCGGGGAAATCGCCCGCAAGCTGGATATACCCAAGACTAATCTGTCCTTTCATCTGAAAAATCTGGTTCAGGGCGACATGACGACGATGGAGCGAGAAGGGCGGCATATCCGTTATCGCGCCAATATTGCTTTAATGCTGGAAACCATTTCTTACCTGACTGAAAATTGTTGCTCAGGAAACCCGGATATATGCCAGCGTTTTCGCGAAGAAAGTGGTATTTCGCAAGAAATTTTCCAGCAAAATATAATCAGACGCCCAGGAGAAGAGCATGACTGAGGAAAAGGACGAGCGCCAGCAAAATCAAGATGTCAGGGAAACGGTGCGGGCCGGTTATGCCGCCATTGCCATGGCCGGGACTTCATGCTGTTCCAACCGGCGCGGCAATCATGCCGACCCCTTGCGCTTGGCTAAATCAGTTGGCTATGACGAAGCCAGTCTCGCCAATTTGCCGGAAGGGGCCAACATGGGTTTATCCTGCGGCAATCCGCTGGCCATAGCCGCGCTTAAAGAGGGTCAGGTCGTGCTTGATTTGGGTAGCGGCGGCGGCTTTGATGTGTTTCAGGCCGGGGAAAAAGTTGGCGCGACCGGGCGGGTGATCGGTGTTGACATGACGCCGGAGATGATCGGCAAGGCGCGGCATAATTGCGCCTTTTACCGAAAACGGACCGGTCTTGATAATGTCGAATTCCGTTTGGGCGAAATTGAGCATCTACCGGTGGCCGACGCCTCGGTCGATGTGGTGATTTCCAACTGCGTCATCAATCTTTCGCCGGATAAGCCACAGGTCTGGCGGGAAATTTTTCGCGTCCTGAAGCCCGGCGGCGCCATATCGGTCTCCGATCTGGCGCTGCTGCAACCCTTGCCGGAAGCGGCGCGGTTTATGGCGGCGGCGTTGATTGGGTGTGTCGCCGGGGCGATTTTGCTTTCGGAAACCAGGCGTTTGCTGCAAGACTGCGGTTTTATCTCGATAGTTCTCACGCCCAAGCCCGATTATGTGCGCAATATGCAAACCTGGCATGACGCCTTATTTAAGAAAATCGCGGAAAATTTGCCGCCGGGCGCGGAATTGGCCGATTACGTGACCAGTGTCGCTATCGCGGCGCGTAAAGATGCGCCTAAGACATCGGAATCATAATGCTTTTTCAGGATCTTTCGCCTTTTTCCGGTGACGGCTTCCCTGGCGTTTCGGTGCGGGCGGCGGCACAATGGCGTGGGTCTGGCCTGCTGCTTATGTTTCAGCTCACGGGCGATTGCGCCGCCACGCTGCCGCCACGGTGGGCGGATCGGAGGCGGGAACATCGTGGTGAACGGCGCGACCATCTCTGGCAGGCTACTTGCTTGGAATGTTTTTGTCAGGCAAACGACCAGGATGCGTATTACGAAATCAATTTTTCCCCGCGACATCATTGGAATTTGTACCGATTCACCGGCTACCGTCAGGGCATGAACGCGCCGTTTCTCACGCCATCCGCAGAGCCGCGTATTACTTCGTGGCGGTCAGGCACGGTCTGTCATTTTACGGCGTTCTTTCCTGATTTCCATCAGTTAATCAATGGAAAATTCTGCCATGTCGGTTTATCCGCCGTATTGGCTGACGGCGGCGGAGCGAAAAAATATTACGCGCTGCGCCATCCGGCGGCGCAGCCGGATTTTCATCATGCGGGCGGCTGGACCTTGGCATTGTCGGCGTCAAGCGGCAGACAAGGCTGTAAGTCCCACTTTTTCCACTCGGATTCATGAATAATCCTATCGAACTTCTTGCTCCTGCCCGCGACCTCGAATGCGGCTTGGCCGCCATTAACCACGGCGCGGACGCGGTCTATATCGGCGGGCCGCGTTTCGGCGCCAGGCAAGCGGCGGGCAACAGTATTCATGATATTGCCAGGCTCAGCGAATACGCCCATCAATTCTTCGCCCGCGTTTATGTGGCGCTGAACACGCTTTTAGAGGAGCGCGAACTGGAAGAGGCCGTAGCCATCATTCATGAGTTATGGAATTGCGGCGTTGATGCGGTGATCATCCAAGATTTCGGCCTGTTGCAATGTGATCTGCCGCCGATGCCGCTGCACGCCTCAACCCAGATGGATAACCGCGACCCGGCCTGGGTGTCTTTCCTGGAAAAGTTAGGATTTACCCAGGTGGTGCTGGCGCGGGAACTGACTTTGACCGAAATCGCGGCTATCCGCGCCGCCACCGATTTGGCCCTGGAATTTTTCGTTCACGGCGCGTTATGCGTTTCCTATAGTGGCCGTTGCTTTTTCAGCGAACGGGCCGCTGGCCGCAGCGCCAATCGCGGCGAATGCGCCCAGTTTTGCCGCCATGCCTATCGTTTGCAAGATGCAAATGGCCGAATGCTCGGCGATGGTCGCCACTACCTGTCGCTGCTGGACCTCGACTTGTCGGGGCATGTGCATGAACTGACGCGGGCTGGAATCAGCTCGTTGAAGATTGAAGGCCGCCTGAAGGACGCGGCCTATGTCAAAAACATCACCGCCCATTATCGCCTGACAATTGATAAACTGCTTGAAAACGATGCGACGCTCAGACGGGCCTCATCCGGACACTGTCGTTTTGACTTTGAACCCGACCCGCGAAAGACCTTTCATCGTGGCGCGACCGACTATTTTGTCCACAATCGCAACAATCGTCCCGCCAGCCTTGATACCGTCAAATCGACAGGTGAGGAACTGGGAACTGTTGCGGCGGTTGATGGGAAAATAATACATATTACCACGGAGAAGACCATAGCGAACGGCGATGGACTGTGCGTGTTTAACCGGCAAAAAAAATTGATAGGCTTTCGCGTTAACCGCGTTGAAGGCAAGACCCTGCATCTGGCGGCGGCAGTCTCAGGAATCGAACCAGGCTGCCCAATCTACCGCAACCATGACAGCGCCTTCGCCCGTTTACTGGCCGCAAGCCTGACGCCAAGAAAACTAAAGGTAAATACCGTCATCCACTGCGATGACGCGCATCTGTTTTGCCGCTTGACCGATGAAGATGGTTTGGTTTCCGAGGTGACGTTGGTGGCCCCGGCGACTGCCGCGCCAAGGCCCGCCCGCTTGGCAGACAAGCCCGGCCTGGCCGAGAGACTGCGCCGCCAAATGGCGAAAACCGGCGGCACGCTGTTTGATTTGCGCGAAATTGACACACGCATCGAAGCCGACCGCCCTGTTCCCGTCGCCACCATCAACGAATTGCGCCGCCAAGCGCTGGCTGCCCACCTGCGCTTGCGTCTGCTGAGGCGCGCGCGGCCTGAGGCATGGCGCGACATGGCGGCAAAAATCTGGCCGGACAACGCGCCCTTGCCGGAAGCCCGCGTCGTCGCAAACGACACGGCGCGGCAATTTCTAGGCCGCCACGGTCTCAGGGTGGTTGCCGCCACCGACCCGAATCTGCCGCTGATGACCTGCCGTTATTGCATCAAAAATCAGTTGGGATTATGTCGAAAACAGGGCGGAAAATCGACCAACGAACCGCCAGCGGAGCCGCTCTATCTGGTGGATAAGACCGGACGCAGACGCCTGGAATTCGACTGTGATCTATGCGAAATGCGCCTGCGCGGTTTTTGATCAAGCCAATTCCCCATGTTTTACGCCACGCGCCCGCGAGTGGTGGCGACAATCACGCGCCGCTCTTGGCCGTTTTCTCTTTATGCCGATAGGCGCGTTCGTAAAACTCAATGCGCCCGTCAGCATCCACCGCCACCAAGGCCGAGGAGCGGGTGCCGTAGGCCGCGCCGGTGATGAAAACCGGCGCGAGCATCCGTTCCCAATCAAGGCCGACCCCGGTTCGCGGCAGTTCTGTGTCTTGTGGTTGACGCCGGTCGGCGAGCGCCGCGAAAAATGGTTCTGGCTTGAGCGGCGTCTGTGTTGATGGTCGCAGGCCGATGACTTCCCGGCGGGTTTCGTGTTGGCGCGGCTCGGCCTGTTCCGCTTGGCCGATTCCGGCCATCAAGGCGCTGATTCGTTTTGCTTTCGGCCAGTCGGCGTCGAGAAAACTGTTGGTAAGAACGTGCGCGCCGACCGCGATTGGCACAATCCGGTCATCGGCGTTGCTGTAAAAAAACATGCGCTCGCCGTCGAAAAGCAGCAGATTAAAGGGGTTATAGCGTTCGGCCCGCCGCCGCAGTTCAGACAAAAATACCTCGGCGCTTCGCCCTGAACGCAACCAATTCGGGATGATTTCGCCGCGACTGGGCGGATTGTTTCGCTGCCGGGCCGGGTCGCGGAAGTTGGTTAAGGCCGCGATCTGGCCGTGGCGATTCGCCGCCAGCCAGGTGCCGCCGCCTTCCTCGTCCCAACCGGCGATAAGATCGTCACGCCAGGATAAGGGCGCGGTTTTGCGGACGAAAAATTCATCGCGATTGGCGGCCAGAAGCAGTTTGTAGCCAGGTGTTTTTTGATAGGAAAACCAGATCAGGCACATGGGATTATGTCCGTGGCGTTTTTCGGTATGTGGTTGATATTGATCGACTATGAAAGCATGAAACCGGGTATGCGGTCTCTCAACATAGATTGCTTCGCCTGCCTGATCAGGCAGGCGACAGACAGGACGCTTCGTTCCGCAGGGGTGACAATTCTTTCAATTATTTCACGTTATTGCGAGGCTAGCGAAGCAATACATGGCTAGGACTATTGATTCACAAGCGCCTTCAATATTTCATTAGCGTATCAATAGAGGGTGGTTTGAAAAATCCAGTCATCGCATATTTTCCTGTCATTTCGGGGAGCGAAGCGGCGAGAAATCTCAGTATTTTATTGATTGAAATTTCTCGCAGAGTTTCGCTCGAAGCGAAGCGAGAGACCTGAAATGACAAGGCGCTGTTTATTCAATGATTCAAGCGATAAATCCTATCATTAAACATCAATTTTTCGAGGTTTCCTCTACAAATTTTTGCCGACGACGAAACGGATGTAGACTAATTTTCGCATGGCGACCATCCCGCAAGCGGGCGAGGTGGCCCCACTCTGCGATTTTCCTGAAATTTGTGCGAAACGATACTTTATCATGACAAAAAAAATCACCATCATCGGCGGCGGCTTAGCTGGTTGCGAGGCGGCCTGGCAGGCGGCGCGAAGTGGCGTCGCGGTTCGTTTGTATGACATGAAACCGGAGCGATTCAGCCCGGCGCACCACTCGCCGCATCTGGCCGAATTGGTATGCAGCAATTCGTTTCGGGCCGCCGATCCCGCCAATGCTGTCGGCCTGTTGAAGGAAGAAATGCGGCGCTTGGATTCGCTGATTATTGGCGCGGCCATGGCCACGCAGGTACCGGCTGGACGCGCCCTGGCCGTTGACCGCGCCGCCTTTTCCGCGCGTATCACCGAAACGCTCGCCGCCCATCCGGCCATTGAGCTGATCAGAGAGGAAGTCCTTGAACTTCCGCCGGAAAACGGCGAACCGGTCGTTCTGGCCACCGGCCCTTTAACCAGCGACGCCATGGCCGCGTCGCTCATCACCTTCATGGGTGAGGCGGGCCTGGCCTTTTATGACGCCATCGCGCCGATTGTGGTCGGCGAATCGCTGAACCGCGACATCATTTATGAAAAGTCGCGCTACCAGGACGGGCCGGGCGATTATCTGAATTGCCCGCTGGAAAAAGACGAATATTTTAATTTTATCAGTGAGTTACGTAATGGGCAATGCGTGCCGCCGCGTCCGTTTGAAGAGCCGAGGTATTTTGAGGGTTGCCTGCCCATCGAAGTGCTGCTGGCGCGTGGCGACGAGACCTTGCGTTTCGGGCCGATGAAACCGGTTGGCCTGGAAAATCCGCAGAGCGGACGCCGCCCCTATGCGGTGGCGCAGTTGCGCCGCGAGGATGCGGCGGGCCTGGGCTATAACATGGTCGGTTTTCAGACCAAATTAAGGCATGGCGAGCAGAAACGGATTTTCCGGCTGATTCCCGGCATGGAGCGGGCCGAGTTTTTGCGACTGGGGTCGATTCATCGCAACACCTTCATCCGCGCGCCAAACATTCTGACCGCCAGTCTGCAAACGCGAAAGCGTCCGACCTTGTTTATCGCTGGCCAGCTCGCGGGCGTTGAGGGCTATGTCGAATCGGCGGCGATGGGCCTTGTCGCTGGCATCAACGCCGCCCGTTTGGCCACCAATCGCGCGCCGCTGACGCCGCCTGCCGAAACCGCCCTGGGCGCGTTGATTGCGCACCTGACCGCCAGCGAGCCGCAGCATTTTCAGCCTTCCAATGTGACGTTCGGCCTGTTTCCACCTTTGCCGCCTGGCAAAATGGGCAAAAAGGAACGCGGGCGAACACGCGCCGCCATCGCCCTGGCCGCCCTGGAAGTCTGGCGAAACCTGCTTGACTAGGGGAAACGCTGATTATTTTTTCCACCGCTGTTTGTTGATTTCCTGACGCGCAAAATGGGCGTCAGGTCGAACGTGAAGCCGCCTGCCGCCGCATCGTCGTCAATACCCTGGCCAGGCGGCAAAAGGCTTCCGGCGCGAGTTCCTCCGGCCTGGCTTTGTCGGCGATTGCCGCGCCGCTCAGGAGTTCCGCCACGAGCGCTTTGCCGTCAGCGGCGTTGAGTTCCGGGAATTGTCGCCAGAAACCGGTCGCGCCCAGGGTGTTGCGCAGGGTTTTGCGGCGATTGCCGAAGCTGTGCTTGATGATTTTTCTGGTCAGCGCGAATTCCTCAGCCGCCGGTTCGCGTGTCGGTGTGAAGGTGATTTGTATGACCCGCGAGCGCACGGTCGGTTGCGGATAAAACATCTCCGGCGGCACTTCCACAAGCGACGCGATAGTGGCGCACAACGTGAACAGCGCGGTGGCGACGCCGTATTCTTTGCTTGGTGGCGCGGCGGTCAGTCTGGCCGCTACTTCTTCCTGCACCATGACTGTTATTTTCTCGATAAAGCGGCGGTTATCGAGCATCAAAAACAAAAAAGGATGGCTGATTGAATAGGGCAGGTTACTGACAACATGCAACGGTTTTCCCACCTCGGCGGCCAGAGCCGACAGGTCGGCTTGTAAAATATTCTGATGCCGTAATTCGACATTTTTCGGCAGGTCGCGCTCGGTTTCATGCAGGGCGATCAGACCGCGGTCCACTTCCAAGCCGATGACCCGCCGCGCCGTTTGCGCCAGCGGCCCGGTTAGAGCGCCCAGACCGACGCCGACTTCGATGATCGTGTCTTCGGCGCTGATGTTCGCCCGCCTGACGATTTCTTCGGCGATGTGCGGGTGGCGCAGAAAATTCTGCCCTAGAGATTTTCTCGGGCGCAGCAGATGCGCGCGCAGCAGGTCGCGTGGCTGTTTTGTCTCAGGCATATTTGTTTTCCCTTTTCCGTTTCCCGCCTTTTGTTTTTCGTTTTTCGTTTTTCGTTTTCAGCGCAGGATGTGCTTGTCCGCCCTTTTTCGTCGTAGGCGGGTGAAAAATTTTATCGCCGCGACATAGGCCAGGGCGGCGCAGGGCAGGGCGAAGACCAGGCTGCCGACGAACAGCACGACCATGGTTTCCCAACTCATATTCATGACGACATGCAGCGATTGCGACCAGTCGTCGCCGTGCATGATCGTATCCAGGCTGCGCTGAATATCCAGCCAACTGAGTTTGTTGGGAATAATCCAATTCCCCAACAAGAAAGATATGTAATAAATCGGCAGTGTGGTTAAAGGATTGCCGAGCGCCCAACTAGTCAGGACGGCGGCGACCGGCGAGCTTTTGGTCACAAGGGCCAAGGCTATCGCCACCGGGGTCGGCGACATCGGCGTCAGACCGAAAATGACGCCAATGGCGATGCCGCCGGCGATATAGCGCGGGTCGCCTTTCAGCCGGGTGAAGCGAAGTTTGTAGTATCTGGTGAAGCGTTGAAAATCCATAGCGTTTCAGTGCAGGACATGCTTTTCCAACCTTTTCCGACGCAAATGGGTGAAAAACCGCCAAGCGGCGAAGTAGGAAAGCGCGGTGAAAGGCAGGGCGAAGAGCAGTCCGCCGACTTGTAAAACCAATATCGCCTGCCAGCCGACTTGCCACAAATCATGCGCCGAGGCCGCGAAATCACCGCCGGAACAAATGGCCGCGAGGCTGGGCGCGACGGCGTTCCAGTGCAGGTCATAGGGCGTCACCAAAAGGCCAAGGGCAAAGGAAATCGAATAAATCGGTGCGAGCGTCAGGGGATTGCTGACAATCACGCTGGTCAGAAAGGCCGCCACCAGCGAAGTGCGGGTGAGAAATGCCAGAATGATGACCAAAAGTGTATTGAATGGCACCGTCGGCGTCAACGCGGCAAAGACGCCCACCGCCACGCCGCCAGCCACATAGCGCGGATTGCCTCGCAATCGTTTGAACCGAGTTGCGTAGTAGCGGCCCAGCCGCCCCGGTCTCATCATTGGCCATCATCCCAGGCGACAGCGGGAATAAATATCTTCGGAAAAAGGCGTCGGCCCATGTCGCGCATATTTCCGCCAACCGGCGTAGGCGATCATCGCCGCATTGTCGGCGCTGTGTTCCGGCCTGGGACAGTACAGCCGCAGGTCGTTTTCGCGGCACAATTCCAGCATCTTTCGCCGCAAAGCGAGATTGGCCGAGACGCCGCCGCCGAGAACCACGGTTCGCACGCCGTGGACGTGGGCGGCCCGCGCGGTTTTGCTTGCCAACACTTCGATCATCGCTTCCTGAAACGAGGCGCAGATATTCGCCAGCGGTAAGGGTTGGTCAGCGGGCCAGGCGCGGCAATACTGCAAAACCGCAGTTTTCACACCGCTGAAACTGAAATCGAAGGAATCATCAGACAGCCAGGCGCGGGGAAAGGAAATGGCTGCGCCATCGCCTTCTTCGGCCATCTTTGCCACTCGCGGGCCGCCCGGATAACCTAGATGCAATAATTTCGCCACCTTGTCGAAGGCTTCGCCGGCCGCGTCGTCGCGGGTGCGCCCTAGGCGCTGAAAATCGCAATCGCTCGTCACCAGGAAAATTGAGCTGGTGCCGCCGGAGACGATCAGGGCGATGTAGGGAAATTCCGGCTTCTCTTCTTCGAGAAAAACCGACAGAATATGGCCGCTCATATGGTCGGCCCCAACAAAAGGAATCCCTTTGGCCATGGCCAGGGAGCGGGCGAAATTGTAGCCAACCAGCAGCGAGCCGACCAAACCCGGTCCTTGGGTGGCCGCTATCAAATCAATGTCGTCAAGGGAAATGTCGGCCTCGGTCAGGGCGGCTTGGTAAATTGGCACGATGTTTTCGATGTGGCGGCGCGAAGCCAACTCCGGCACGACGCCGCCGAAGCGGGCGTGAATATCGTGCTGGCTGTTGATGACTCCGGCCAAAACGCGCCCGTCGCCGCGCAAAACCGCGACGGCGGTATCGTCACATGAGCTTTCGACGCCCAGGATATGTCTGATCGATGAAGGCGGCACGTGGAATTGTCTCAGGTCTCATCGCCGGAATCGCAACGCGGATACGAGCCGAGGCATTCAAAATACGAGCAGTTGGCCCGCAGCGCCTCCATGGCCTGGGCGATGTTTGGTTCGGATATGTGGCCAATCATATCAATGAAGAACAGATAATGCCACAATCGGCCCTTGATCGGACGCGATTCGATTTTGGCCAGATTGATGTCGTGCCGCGATAAAATTGTCAGGATTTCATTTAAGGCGCCGGGGCGGTCGGGCAGGCCGATCAAAAGTGAGGTGCGGTCGTCGCCGCTGGCGGCGGGCGATTCTTTGCCGATGACCAGAAAACGGGTGGTGTTGCCGCGATAATCCTCAATCCCTTTGGCGACCATTTGCAGGTCATGGGTTTTTATCGCGAGCGACGAGGCGATGGCCCCGATGTTCGGGTTGGTTGAGGCCATGTGCGCGGCGGCGCTGGTGGACGACATGGCCAAAGTCGGCACATTCGGCAGATGTTTGCGCAACCACTCGCGGCACTGGGCCAGGGCTTGCGGATGCGAGGCGACGGTTTGCACGTCGGCGATGTCGCCGGAGCGGCAGACCAGATTGTGCGAGATGTCGATTTTCACCTCGCCGCAAATTCGCACCCGGTACTTCATGAAGGAATCGAGTGTGAAGACCACCGCCCCTTCAATCGAATTTTCCACCGGCACAATGCCGTATTGGCAGCGTCCTTTTTCAATATCGACAAAGACATCGTCGATGGTTTCCACCGGACGGTAGATGGCGGAATGACCGAAGTATTTTACCCCGGCCAGGTGGGTAAAGGTCGCTTCCGGCCCCAGATAGGCGACTTCAACCGGCTTTTGCGATAAGCGGCAGGTGGTGATGATTTCGTGGAAAATCGAATGCAGCGCATCGTCAGGAAAGGCGCCGCCGTTTTCTTCGCGCAGACGTTCGTAAATCTCCCGTTCGCGGGCCGGATCCCATTTGGCCCGCTGTTCAAACGATTTCAAATGGCCAATTTCCAGGGCGCTTTGCAGCCGCTCTTTTAAGAGCGCCAGGATATTGGAATCAATCTGGTCAATACGCCTGCGAACCTGGGATATATCGGCATTCATAGGATGGTGAAATGGGCGCTGAAAGTGGGGAAGAAGGGGATTCACGGCGGTGAAACGCGGTGAAAAAATCGCGAGGGAAGCAAAAAAGCTAAAAAAAAGGACTGCTTCTGTCAAGGATGAACTGGCCGCGCCGCGCCGCGCCATCTCGCGATGACGCCCGTCCTTGCTGAAAAAATCAGAAGTTCCGGGTATATTGGCCGACCATACCATGTCGCCGCCCATGACCTTCGACCAAACGAATATCGCCCGGCATTTTGTTAAAAGCCTGGACAGTTACGACAAAAACGCCCAGGCGCAGCGCCTGGCCGCCGCCCATCTTATCCGACTGTTGCCGCCGTGGCTGAAAACCAGCCGACTGGCGCTGGAAGCTGGTTGCGGCACCGGTTTGTTAACGACGATGCTCTGTCGCCGCCTGACGATTTCTTGTTTGTGGCTGAACGACCTGTTGCCGCAGTGCGTGGACATGGCCGCTGCCCGCATAAAAGAGCGGGTCGGGCGGGTCGATAGGTTGCCGGGTGACATCGCTGCCTTGCCATTGCCTGACCATCTCGATTTGTTCGTTTCCGCCTCAAGTCTGCAATGGCTGGACGATACGCCGTCCTTTCTGCGCCGGGCGGTCGGTTGCCTTGCGCCGGGTGGCGTCATGGCCTTTACCTTGTTTTGCCGGGGCACCATGAAGGAATTCGCCAATCTCACTGGCGTGGCCGCGACTTTCCCTGACCCAGATGAACTCGTGGCCGCGCTGTCGGCGGATATGCGGCTCCTGAGCCGCGATTTTCGTGGCGAACGGCTGTATTTCGCCGATGCGGCGGCGGTCTTGCGCCATATTCAGGCCACCGGCGTTGGCGGGGTCGGCGGTCTGCGCTGGACGCCGGGGCGTCTGCGGCGCTTCGCGGCGGAATACGCCAAGCGCTTCGCCGATGACCAAGGCTTTCCCCTGACCTATAAAGCGTTTTTTTATATCGCGGAGAAAAAATGAGCGGGCAAATCATCGCCGTCTGCGGCGTCGATACCGACATTGGCAAAACGGTGGCCACCGGCGTCATGGCTAAAGCGCTGCGGGCGGCGGGAATCAATGCGATGACCCAGAAACTCATCCAGACTGGTTGCCAGGGTTTCAGCGAAGATATTGCGCGGCACCGCCAAATCATGGGGATTGACCTGACCGATGATGATCGCGGCGGACTGACCTGTCCCTATGTGCTGGGCACGCCCTGTTCGCCGCCTCTGGCCGCAAGGCTCGATGGCATTATCGTGGAGGTGTCGCGCTTGCGGCGGGCGGCGCGGGATTTGGCCGCCCGTCATCAATGTGTTTTGCTGGAAACGGCGGGTGGGCTGTTCGCTCCTTTGACCGAGGATATTTTCACGATTGATTACCTGAACAATGAGTCGTATCCCATTTTCCTGGTGACCAATTTCCGAGTTGGCTCCATCAATCACAGCATTGCCGCCCTGGAGGCGCTACACCAGCGGCGAATGCGGCTGGCCGCGCTGGTCTTCAATCATTATCCGGCCCAGGAAGCGGCGATTGTCGCCGACACCAAGGGCGTGCTGTTGACATATCTTGCCCGTAAGAGTATGGACGCCGCTGTGGTCGATTTGTGGCCGCTGACCGAGTATCGCGATGAAGCGGAATTGCAGCGATTGGGCGAACAGCTTGCTGGTATATGATAAATACGTATATTCAGATAGATAACTTATTTTTCAAGAATAAATATTTATTTTTCAGGCAGCACGCGAATCTATCATCATTTTCTTTTGGAGGAAGACATGGCGACAACGATTGCGCCGACCGAGGCCAAGCGCTTGTGGGAGCAGGGGGAAGTGGTGTTTATTGATGTGCGTGAGCCGGATGAATTCGCCGAGATGCGTATCACCGGGGCCAAACTGCAACCGTTGTCGGTTTTGTCGCATCTGCCGCAGGATGACGATCAGCATAAAGCGGCGGTGTATTTCTGCCGTTCCGGTCGGCGCACCGCCCAGGCCGCCGCGCAGCTACAAGGGCGCGGCCATCTCGACACTCTGATTCTTGACGGTGGCTTGAATGGTTGGTTGCAAGCCGGTTTCCCGGTGGCCAAAAGCGGCAAGGTGACGCTGCCGCTGCAACGTCAGGTCCATATCGCCGCCGGTTCTTTGATCCTGTTGTTCCTGATTCTCGGACAGTTCGCTCCGATTTTGCGCATCCTGGTCGCGCTGGTTGGTTGCGGTCTGCTTGTGTCTGGACTGACCGGAACCTGCGGCATGGCCTTGCTGTTGGCGCGGCTACCCTGGAACAAGAAGAAATAAACGTCAATGACCATAGCGGTCGTTGGTTTCGCGGCTGGTTTCGCGGTTGGTTTCGCTTTGGGCGATTCTGACTTCTGTGAAAATCACCATTTGGCCGGTGGTCAGAACCATCTATTCCGCCTTATCCCTTGGCGCTTCTCTACGTCGCCTGGATGTTCGCCTTCGCCTGCTTTTCTTCCTGGCGGCATGTCCGTTCAGGCGACCACGGCGGGCGCGGATAAGCGCGGCGTTTTCTCCGGGAAGGGAGTATCTTTCTTGTCGAATCTGCCTGTTTTCCAATCAATTTTTTAGCACAGGAGAAATGCCATGGCTCCGGCAACGGTGTATTCGATGGATCTAAACGTGAAGAATTCCAAAGGAATTTTGCCCCGGCTGACAACGCTGATGAAAAAGGCCGGGCTGGAGGATGTGGTTGAAAAGGGCGACCTGACCGCGATTAAGCTGCACTTCGGCGAGCTGGGCAACACCGCCTTTGTGCGGCCGCTTTTCGTTCGTCCGGTGGTTGAGGCGGTGGCCAAAGTCGGTGGCAAGCCCTTTCTCACCGACGCTTCGACCCTGTATGTCGGGCAGCGCGGCAACGCCGTCGATCATCTCAATTCGGCGGTGTACAACGGTTTTGGTTATTCCGCAGTTGGCGCGCCGCTGATTATCGCCGACGGCCTGAACGGTTGCGATGAAATCGCCGTGCCGGTGCAATCCAAACATTTTAATGAAGCCTTCATCGCCGCTGCCTTGGTGCGCGCCCAATCGATGATTTCCGTCGCCCATTTTAAGCTGCACGAAGCAGCGGGTTTTGGCGGCGCGATCAAAAATGTCGGTATGGGCGGCGGTTCGCGGCGTGGGAAAATGGCGCAGCACAGCAATGTCGCGCCGGTGATCAAGGCGAAAAAATGTATCGCTTGCGGCCAGTGCCTGAAACAGTGCGCGCACGGCGCTTTGAGCCTGGATAAAAGAAGCGATAAGCAAAAGGCGGCCAATCCGAAAATCAGCAAATTGGCCGTCATTAATAAAAAGAAATGCGTCGGCTGCGCCATGTGTATGCACAGTTGCCAGCAAGGGGCGATCGAGGTGGATTGGTCGAGCGGCATTCCCGATTTTCTCGAAAGAATGGTTGATTACACCGCCGCCGCCCTGCGCGGCAAAGAGGGGAAGAGTCTGTTCATCAATTTCCTGACCCAGATTTCTCCGGCCTGCGACTGCCATCCCTGGGCCGACGCGCCGATTGTCGGCGACATCGGCATCATGGCCTCAAAAGACCCGGTGGCGCTTGATAAAGCTTCGGTGGATATGATGCAGAAACAGCCGGTTTCGCCGTGTTCCTGTCTGGCTGATAAAGGGGACGTCGCCGACAAAATCCGCGCTGTGTACCCGCAAATTCCCTGGGAGCATCAGTTTACCTACGCCGAACAGATCGGCCTCGGCAGTCAGGAATACGTGATTGAAACGATCTGAAATTGACACGCTACTAAAAAACTCGCAATGACGTGGAATCATTGAAAAATACCCGTCATTGCGAGGGCGGTCGCGGCGAAGCGACCCGCTGCCGAATCAAGACGGCGTTGCTCTCATTTTTTCTCTTCCAGTGAAAACGTTCCGGCGGCGATTTCCTGCTCAATCTCTTTCATCGCCCGCTTCATCTGCTTCAATGCCTGACTGATGCGGTTTTCATTTTCCACCAGAGCCAGGCGCAGATAGCCGTCGCCTTCCTCGCCAAAACCCGCGCCCGGCGACACCGCGACGTTGGCCCGGTTCATCATTTCGACCGAGAAGCGCACCGAACCCATGCGGATGTGCGGTTCAGGAATTTTCACCCACAAAAACATCCCGGCCTTGCAGGGTTCAACCTCCCAGCCCATCTTTTTCAAACCGTCGCAGAGGACATCGCGGCGTTTTTGGTAGACCGCCACCTGCTCGCCGATACTATCCTCGCAATCACGCATGGCGACAATGCCGGCCACCTGAATCGCCGAAAAGATGCCGTAGTCGTAATAGCCCTTTATTTTTGCCAGGCCGCCAATCATTTCTTTGTTGCCGACGCAGTAGCCGAGCCGCCAGCCAGCCATGTTGTAGGATTTTGAGAACGAGCCGAACTCGACGCCGACATCCTGCGCGCCTGGCGCTTCGAGAAAGCTGGGCGCGACCAGGCCGTCGTAGGTGATCTTGCCGTAGGCGAAGTCGTTAATCACCATAAAATCGCGGAGTTTCGCGAGCTTCACCACCTCGACGAAAAAATCCTTCGAGGTCATGGCCCCGGTTGGATTATGCGGATAGTTGAGCATCACCAGCTTCGGGCGCGGATAGAGCGAGCGGCACATGGTGTCGATTTGCTTCAGCATGGCATCCGGGTCGGCCAGCGGGATGCGCAAAACGTTGGCGCCGGCGATGACCGCCGCGTAGACATGGATGGGAAAGGCCGGGGCTGGCACCAGCGCCGTATCGCCTGGGCCTAACAAGGCCAGGCAGAGATGCGAGATGCCTTCTTTGGAGCCGATGGTGCAGATGACATCATCCTCGCCGTTCAGCGTCACCCCGTAGTTGCGGCCATAGTAGAGGGCGATTTCCCGCTTCAGATTTTTCATGCCGCCGGCCACTGGATAGCGGTGCGCCTTCGGGTCGAGCGCCACCTCGCAGAGTTTGTCCGTGACCGCGCTGGGCGAAGGGTCAACCGGATTGCCCATGCCGAGGTCAATCACGTCGTGGCCCTGCCAGCGTTTTTCCATCTTCATTTTGTTGATCATGCCAAACAGATAGGGCGGAAGCTGCTGCATTCGCTCCGCGAAACGTACCGTCACCTTGTTGTCCATCGCGTCTCTCCCAACGCATTTTTTGCCGCGCCTTGGCCATGCAAGCGCGATTCAATGTCCCACGTTTCCGGCCCAGCCGTTTCAGGAAAAACCGCTTTTATACTATGGAAGGCCCCCGCGTCGCCATGCCTTTTCCGCAGGCTTCCGCTTGGCCCCACGGTCAATCTTGCCGGGGACGGCGTATCGGGTAATATGGCACTGAGCTTGTGAATAACCATTTCCCTTTGAGGTGAGCCATGTCTGTCGCAAAAGAAGCTGTTTTTGCGGAAATTGATATTCTGGCCCTGGCGGCGCGGCAGGCCAGTCGTGAGCTGATGAGTCTTGGCGCGGCGCAGAAGAATGCGGCGCTGGCGCGAATCGCCGCGCTTCTGGCTGAGAAACAATCGGTTATCCAGGCGGAAAACCGTAAAGATGTGGCCTTGGCCCAGGAAAAGGGCGTCGCCCCGGCGATGATTGATCGTTTAACTCTGTCTGACGCGGTTTTCGCCCAGATGATACAAGGTGTCCAGGAAGTCATCGCCTTGCCTGACCCGGTTGGCGCCATCGAAGCCATGCAGGAGCGGCCCAGCGGCATTGTCGTTGGGCGGATGCGGGTGCCTCTGGGCGTTATCGCCATGATTTATGAATCGCGGCCCAACGTGACGATAGACGCCGCCACTTTATGCCTGAAGGCCGGCAACGCCGTGATTCTGCGCGGTGGTTCCGAGGCGATTCATTCCAACCTGGCCTTGGCCGCGATTATCCGCGAGGCGCTCAGCCAGGAACATATCAATCCCGACGCCGCTCAAGTGGTGCCGACCACGGACCGCAAGGCGGTGGAACGGTTGCTTACGCGCGAAGAACAGATCGACTTGGTGATTCCCCGTGGCGGCGAGGGTTTGATTCGCTTTGTTTGCGAGCGCTCGCGCATTCCGGTTCTGAAGCACTACAAAGGCGTCTGCCATATCTATGTCGATAAAGATGCCGACCTACAGCGAGCGATACCAATCATCATGAACGCGAAAACTCAGCGGCCCGGCGTCTGCAACGCTTTGGAAGGACTTCTGATTCACGAAGACATCGCCGCTGATTTTCTGCCCAAAGCGGCGCGATCCCTGACCGAAGCCGGAGTGGTTATCAAAGGCTGCCCGCGTTCATGCGCCTTGTCCGCCGATTGCCTTCCGGCCCAGGATGATGATTGGGGCCGCGAATTTCTCGCGCTGGCGCTGGTGGTTAAGGTGGTTTCTGGTTTTGCCGAAGCCAAAGCCTATATCGAGCGACACGGCTCGCAGCACACCGAATCAATCATCACGGAAAATTACACGACGGCCAAGCGTTTTATCCGCGAAATAGACGCTTCGGCGGTGATGGTTAACGCCTCAACCCGCTTCAACGACGGCGGCCAATTTGGTTTGGGCGCGGAAATCGGCATCAGCACCACCAAACTGCACGCCTACGGGCCAATGGGGTTGGAAGAATTGACGACGCGAAAATTCGTTGTCTTCGGCGAAGGGCAGATCCGCGCTTGAAACGCATCGGCCTTTTTGGCGGCACCTTTGATCCTATCCACCTTGGGCATCTTTGGCTGGCGCGATTGGCGATTCTCGAAGGGCGGCTGGATCGGCTGTATTTTCTGCCCGCCTTCGCGCCGCCACACAAAGAAGGGCGGATGATAACCGACTTTCAAGAGCGGGTTGAGATGGTCAGAATCGCGCTGGTTGGCGAAGAAAAAATGACCGTCTGTCTGGTAGAAGAACAATTGCCGCCGCCGTCGTACACCATCAAAACCCTGCGCCACCTGGCCGCTGGCGATCTGGCCGACGGTGAAATTTTTTTCATCATCGGCGCCGATTCTCTGCTCGATTTGCCCAATTGGCGCGACTACGAAGAAATCCTCGCCACTACCCATATAATCGTGGCGGCGCGACGGGGATGTGGCGATTTGGCGGCCATGGCTGGCATGGCCCGGCGGCTTGGCTATCGGCTGACCGACGGGCGCTGGTTATGCCCTGGTAAAAAAGAGATATTTTTTCTTTCTGGTCAACTGCCGACCATTTCATCGTCGGCCCTGCGGGCCTTGCTGCAACGCGGGCGCGTCGAAGAAGCCGCCGCGTTTCTTCCCGTTGGCCTCGCCGCCTGGCTGCGTGAACGGCGTTTGTATAGATATTGATGACAATGCTGAATATCGGGAGAATATGGCCGAGCCATATTTTTTCCTGGGCAAATGACCCATGTTCAGGTAGAATCCCGCGCTTTTTGTTCGATGTGGCCGCATTTCGTTTCCAGGTGATTGTCCATGAATGTCTTGCTTTCCGGGATTACGCCGAATCCAAAGGCCTTCGATTTGCCGGGCGACACATGGATTCCCGCCGAGGTGGCGGCGGAGAAAGGTGTTTCGGCCACTGCCACCTTGCGTCGCCTGGATAATTCATCGTGGTGGCTGACCGGGCGTTTGCAGATGACTTTCGTCCTCTCTTGCGACCGTTGCGCTTGTCAGGTTTTGTGGCCGGTTGACGACGAGTTTCATTACCGCCTGGTCGCCGCCGATGAAGTCGCCGATGGCGAAGTCGATGAGAAAAGCCTTGACCTGTGGCCCTTGTTCGGCCCCATGCTGAACTTGGCCGAAGTCTTCTGTGAACGGGTGTTCCTGGCCATGCCGGAAAAGGTGTTATGCGCCGAGGAATGCCGTGGTTTGTGCCCGCTTTGCGGCGCTGACTTGAATCGGGAACCCTGCCGCTGTTCGTAACGGCGCGGCCTATTATTCCGGCGTAAGCCGGTGAGGAGAAAAGGAAAAATGGCTTTACCAAAACGCAGACATTCATATTCCCGCACCCATAAACGCCGCGCCCACGACGCTTTGACGTTGCCGGCCCTGTCCAAATGCCCTGAATGCGGCGAACCGAAAGAACCGCATCGCCTCTGCGCTGGTTGCGGCAAATACAAAGGCCGAACCGTGTTCAGCCTTGATGTGGACGTAAAATAGGAGTTTCCCGTGCGGATTGCCCTGGATGCCATGGGCGGAGACCGTGGCCCTGAAGAATTGGTTTCCGGGGCGCTCTTGGCGATGCGCGACGCGGATGTCGAGGTCGCGCTGGTTGGCGACGGCGATGTCTTGCGTTCGGTTTTGCGCGCTTGCGGCGTTTCCGAGGGGCCGCGTCTTAGGGTGGCGCACGCTTCGCAGATTGTTGAGATGCGCGAGAATCCCGTTGACGCCATACGCAAGAAAAAAGACTCGTCGATTCTGGTCGCCTGCGACATGGTTGCCCGTGGCGATGTCGGCGCGGTGGTCAGCGCCGGACATTCCGGCGCGACGCTGGCGGCGGCGGTGCGCAAGTTGGGTCGCCTCGAAGGCGTGTCGCGCCCCGGTCTCGCCTCGTTTTTCCCCACCTTGAAAAAGCCAGTCGTGATGATGGATATTGGCGGCAATGTCGATTGTCGCCCGCAGCATCTGTTGCAATTCGCCATCATGGCGGCGGCTTTTTTCAGTATCCACGAGCGCGGCAATCCGCGCATCGGCCTTTTGAGCATCGGTGAAGAGGCCGGGAAGGGAAATGCCCTGATTAAAGATGCTTATCCGCTTCTGGCCGCGAGTTCGCTGAATTTCATCGGCAACGTCGAAGGCCGCGATGTCTTTCAAGGTGATGTCGATGTGGTGGTGTGCGACGGCTTCGTCGGCAATATCTGCCTGAAAATCAGTGAGGGCCTGGCGGAAGCGGCCATGCGGATGCTGGGCGATGAAATTCGCAAGTCGTTCTGGGCCAAATTGGGATACCTTTTGGCCAGACCGGCCTTTCGCGCGTTCAAAAAACGGGTTGACTACTCTGAATATGGCGGCGCGCCGATTTTGGGCATTGACGGTGTTGGTTTGGTCTGTCACGGTAAATCCGACGCCCAAGCCATTAAAAACGCCATCCTTGTCGCCAATAAAATGGTGGTTGGCGGCGTCAACGAACGGATTCGCCGAGAAATTTCCGGAGTGCCGGTTTCCGAAGATGAATGAAGATGGGCTGCTTATGGCCTGACTGAAGAGGAACTGCTATGGATTATTTTTTCACGGAACAGCAGCGGATGATCGCCGATACCGCCCGCCAAATCACCAATGAACGGATCATTCCGCGACGGGCGGAGTTGGACGAAAAACATGAGTTTCCCCGCGACATTTTGAACGATATGGCCAAAGCCGACCTGTTCGCCATTTCCGTGCCGGAAGCCTACGGCGGATTGGGCGGCGGTTGCATGGATATTTGCGTGGCGCTGGAGGAATTCGGGCGCGGTTGCATTGGTGTCGGCACCGCGTTTGCCGCCAGTTCCCTTGGTATCTATCCGATTCTCTTCGCGGGTTCGGAAGATATGAAACAGCGATATTTACCGAGAATCGCTACTGGCCAGGCCTTTGCGGCCTTTGGCTTAACTGAAGCGAATGCCGGTTCCGATGCGTCGGGCATCCGCACGACGGCGGTGAAAGATGGCGATTTTTGGCTGCTGAACGGCACCAAACAGTGGATAACCAATGGCGGCGAAGCGGACATTTATACCGTGGTGGCGATCACCGACCGCAGCAAAGGCCCGCGCGGCGCTTCGATTTTTGTGGTCGAGGCGGGCGACCCTGGTTTTTCCTGCGGCCCGAAAGAAAAGAAAATGGGTATCCGCGCATCATCGACGACCGAACTCATTTTCAATAATTGCCGCATCCCGAAAGACCGTTTGGTTGGCAGAGAGGGAACTGGTTTTATCACTGTGATGCGCACCTTGGATGCCTCGCGTCCCGGCATTGGCGTTTTGGGCGTCGGATTGGCGCAGGGCGCGCTTGATGTCGCCGCCGCCTATGCCAAACAGCGGGTGCAATTTGATAAACCGATCATCGCCTTCCAGGCGGTGCAGCATATGCTGGCTGATATGGCGATAAGTATCGAAGCCGCCCGCGCCTTGGTCTACGCCGCTGCCCGCCATATCGACGCCCACCCGAAAGATGTCTCAAAAGTGTCATCGATGAGCAAAGTGTTCGCCACCGACATGGCGATGCGGGTGACGACTGACGCGGTGCAGGTGCTGGGCGGTTATGGCTACATGATGGAATATCCGGTCGAAAAGATGATGCGCGACGCCAAAATTCTGCAAATTTATGAGGGCACCAACCAGATTCAGCGCAACGTTATCGGCCAGGAATTGAACAAGGAATACGCGAAAGGCAGGGCATGATGAAGATTTTTGTCTGCGTCAAGCAAGTGCCGGACACCAGGGATATTCGTCTCGACCCGGTGACGCATACGCTGTCGCGCGAAGGCGTGCAGTCGATCATGAACCCCTATGATCAGCACGCCTTGGAAGAGGCCGTGCGTTTGAAAGAAGCGCTGGGCGGCGAGGTCACGGTGATCAGCATGGGGCCGCCGCAGGCCGAAGAAATGCTGCGCCTGGCTGTTTCTCTGGGCGCGGATAAGGCGGTTTTAGTGAGCGACCGGGCCTTTGCCGGCGCCGATACCTGCGCCACATCCTACGCCTTGGCCAAGACTGTGGCCCATCTTGGCGGTTGCGACTTGGTTCTGTGCGGTAAACAGGCCATTGACGGCGATACCGCGCAGGTTGGACCAGGGCTGGCGGCGCGTCTTGATATGCCTTTTGCTACCTGCATTCAGAAAATATGCGATGCGAGCGGCGCATCGCTTGTTGTCGAACGCATGATGGATGACGGCTATGATGTCGTCGAAATCGGCCTGCCCGCGCTTCTGACCGTGGTCAAAGACATCAACGAGCCGCGCGTGCCTTCGCTGAAAGGCAAGATGCGGGCGAAGTCGGTGACCATAAGCCGTCTCAACGCCGCTGACATCGGCGCGGACCCCGCCTTGTGCGGTCTTCCCGGTTCGCCGACCCAGGTGGCGAAGGTGTTTCCGCCGCCCAGCCGTGGCCACCGGGTGACGCTTGCAGGCGATATTGACCAGCAGATTGAGCAATTGGTCGGGCGACTGGCCGGGTATTTTTCATGAACGGACGCGACCAATGGTGATTGTTGACCAGGAAACATGTGTGGCTTGCGGCGCTTGCGTCGATGCCTGCCCTTTTGCGGCGATAACGCTCAGCGATGCGGCGCGGCCGCTCATCGGCGATGCCTGCACGCTGTGCGGCGCTTGTGTTGATGCCTGCCCCTCCGAATCCTTGTGGCTTGACGTTCCGGAACAAGGTAACGCGCGGACAAACGACCAGGCCGCCTGGCGTGGCGTGATGATTTTTGCTGAATTCCGGCTTGGACGGCTCGCGCCGGTTTCCCTGGAATTGCTGGGGGCCGGGCGGAAACTGGCCGATACCCTGGGTGTTCCATTGGCTGCGGCGCTTTTGGGCGCTGATTTCCCGGAATTCCGGGCGGCGGCGGCGACGCTGATTGGCCATGGCGCCGATGTGGTTTATGTCGCCGCGCACGCCGGTCTCGCCGATTTTTCCGAAGAACGGTACACGCAAGCGCTGACCGCGCTGATTCGTCGCTACCAGCCCGAAGTCGTTCTGGCCGGGGCCACGGCCATTGGTCGCTCCTTCATCCCCGCCGTCGCCACCCATCTAGGCGCGGGGCTGACCGCCGACTGCACCGGCCTCGATATTCGCCTTGAAGACCGCGCTCTGTTGCAGACCCGGCCCGCCTTTGGCGGTAATATCATGGCCACGATTGTCTGCCCGGACGCCCGACCGCAAATGGCCACAGTGCGTCCGAAGGTGATGCGAGCCTTGCCGCCGGATGATGTGCGCACGGGAGAAATCATTCGTTTCCCTGTCGATGAGTTCTGCGCGTTGGCGCGTAGTCGCGTGCTTGAATCGGTGGTCGGCGAAGCTGACCAGGTTAACATCCAGGAAGCGGAAATCCTGATTTCCGGCGGTCGCGGCCTCGATAGCGACAAAGGCTTCGCGCTTGTGCGCCAGCTTGCCGAGGCGTTTGGCGGCAAAGTGGCGGCGTCGCGGGCGGCGGTGGACGCCGGTTGGATCGCCTATCCGCACCAGGTCGGCCAGACCGGCAAAACCGTGGCCCCAAAACTCTATATTGCCTGCGGCATATCCGGCGCGATCCAACATGTGGCCGGGATGCAGTCGTCCGAGACCATCGTCGCCATTAACCGCGATCCGCATGCGCCGATTTTTGAGGTGGCGGATTATGGTCTGGTTGGCGATCTCTACGAAATCATTCCCAAACTGATTGCAAAAATTTCCGAAAGGCGCGGCTGATGACTCTGCAAGGAAAAACAGCGCTGGTCACGGGTGGCGGTCGCGGCATTGGCCGGGCCATTTGCCTGCGTCTGGCCAAGATGGGCGCGAAGGTCTACATCAATTATGTCGCGGGCGCGGATACGGCTGAAGCGGTTCAGCGGGAAATCGCCGACTTTGGCGGCCAGGCGCGCGTCCTACCCTTTAATGTCGCGGATGCCGTCGCCGTCGCCGAGGCGGTGAAAACTCTGATTGCCGAAGCCGGGGCGATTGATATCCTCGTCAACAACGCCGGTATTACCCGTGACGGTCTCCTGGCGCGGATGAAGGAAGAAGATTGGGACGCGGTGGTTGATACCAATCTGAAGGGCGCGTTTTTGTGCGCCAAAGCGGTGTCGAAGCAGATGATGAAGCAGCGCTTCGGACGCATCATCAACATTGCTTCAGTGATAGGGTGCACCGGCAACGCCGGGCAGGTCAACTACGCGGCGGCCAAGGCCGGACTCATCGGTCTGACCAAATCGTTGGCGCGGGAGCTGGCTTCGCGCACGATTACGGTCAACGCCGTCGCGCCGGGTTATATCGTCACTGAAATGACGGCGGCGCTCTCCGAAGAGGCGCGGGCGCAGCTTCTGAGTGAAATTCCCATGGCGGTTTTGGGTAGCGCCCAGGATGTCGCGGGCGCGGTTGCCTATCTGGCCGGGCCGGATGGTGGTTATATTTCTGGGCAAACCATACATGTCAATGGTGGCATGTATATGTAAAAGCGGTTGTTTTTTTGAAAGAGCCACGCCGCCTTGGCGGGCATTGACGCGAAAAGGAGTGGATTCCATGGATACGACGCAGAAAATGATTGATATCATCGTTGAACAACTCAACGTCGAAAAAGACAAAGTTGTTCCCGGCGCTTCCTTTGTTGATGATCTGGGCGCCGATTCCCTCGACTTGGTAGAGCTGATTATGGCGATGGAAGAGGGCTTTGACATTGAGATTCCCGATGAAGACGCCGAAAAGATCAGCACGGTGCAGGATGCGATCAATTACGTTGAGAAGCTGAAAAACGCCTGATCTATGACTCACATCTCGTTGGCCTGGTTCGCGCGGGATGGGGAGAGGAGGATATGGCATGGAAAAACGCAGAGTTGTCGTAACCGGGCTTGGGTTGGTGACGCCTTTAGGAGTTGGCGTGCAAGCGACATGGGACGGCCTTTTAGCTGGCAGAAGCGGCATTGGGCTGATCACTCGTTTTGATTGCGATGATTTCGCGGTGAAGATCGCCGCTGAGGTCAAAGGGTTCCAGCCGGAAGATTATTTTTCGGCCAAGGAAGCCAAACATCTTGACCTCTTCGTGCAGTATGGTCTGGCCGCCGCGATCATGGCCATGCGTGACAGTGGGCTGACCCTTGCGCCCGACAAATTGGAGCGGGCCGGGGTCATCACCGGTTGCGGTCTGGGCGGCTTGCCGATTATCGAGAAATACCACAAGGTCTGTCTCGAACGCGGCCCGAAGAAGATTACGCCGTTCTTCATCCCGATGGTCATTCCCAACATGCCGTCCGGCCATATCAGTATGCAGTTTGGTTTCACCGGGCCGAACCTGACTTTAACCACCGCCTGCGCCGCCGGCACCCACGCCGTCGGCGAAGCCTACCGCCACATTTGCTACGGGATGATTGATGTGGCGATTTCCGGTGGCAGCGAGGCGGTGATTTCCGCTCTGGGCGTTGGCGGTTTCAGCGCCATGAAAGCGCTTTCGACGCGCAACGACGCGCCGACTGAGGCTTCGCGGCCCTTTGACCGCGACCGCGATGGCTTTGTCATAGGCGAGGGATCAGGAATGCTCATCCTGGAGGAGTTGCAACACGCCAAGGCCAGGGGGGCGCGGATTTACGCCGAGGTCATCGGCTATGGCCTTTCCAGCGATGCCTATCATATCGCCGCGCCGCCGGAGAATGGCGCGGGCGCGGCGCGGGCGATGCGTATGGCCGTCGCCGACGCGGGCGTGAACCCGCAGGATGTTGATTATATCAACGCCCACGGTACCTCGACGCCGTTAAATGATCGTTGCGAAACGGCGGCCATGAAATCGGTGTTTGGCGAGCACGCGAAAAAACTCGCCATCAGCTCGACCAAATCCATGACCGGGCATATGCTGGGCGCGGCGGGCGGCATCGAGTCGGTGTTTACCACCTTGTCGCTGTATCATCAGGTTGCGCCGCCGACCATCAACCTGCGTAATCCCGATGCTGCCTGCGACCTCGATTATGTCGCGGGCGCCGCGCGGGATATGAAGATGAATATCGCCATTTCCAATTCATTCGGGTTTGGCGGCACCAACGCGGTGGTGGCGTTGCGTCGTTTTGACGGCTGAACAACAAATCATGGAAACAATTGCCATTGGCAGTGATCACGGCGGTTTTACCTTGAAGGAGCGTCTGAAAGCCCTGCTGGCTGATGCCGGTTGCGAGGTGACGGATGTCGGGTGCCATTCTCTGGATGCGGTCGATTATCCGGATATTGCCCAGACACTTGTGCGCGTCTTGGCCTCGGGCGCTTGTCGGCGTGGCATCCTGATCTGCGGCACCGGCATTGGCATGTCGATTGCGGCCAACCGCGACCAACGTTTTCGCGCCGCCCTCTGCCATGATGAATACACCGCCCGCATGAGTCGCGAGCATAACGACGCCGATATTCTCTGTCTTGGTGCCAGGGTGGTCGGTTTGGGCGTGGCTGAAGGCATTGTCAAAACCTGGCTGGAAACACCTTTTGCTGGTGGTCGGCATCAGACACGGATTGATAAGATGCGCCACTGAAAAGAGTATTGTTCCTGCACGCGAAAAACCGGTGTCGCATTGAGCGTGACGCCGGTTTTTTTGTTTTTTCCCGACACGGGGTGAACAAAATGAGCGGCGACGTTTGCTGGAAACAGAGGTGAGTTTTTGCCGGGCTGTCTGTCATACTTGTCATGTTGGGCGCATCTGTGTCGGCCCAGGCCATGGACTGGGATGTCCGCTTTCAAAATTGAATTGGTCGATCAATAATCAGCGTTTCCCTTATTCCTGGCGTTTCAGAACGGTATAGCCGGCGTCGCGGCAGAGTTCATCGCGGCGCGCTTCGCTCATATCGGCGCGCATCATCTCGGCGACCAGTTGGTCGAAGGTAGTGCGCGGTTTCCAGCCCAGTTTTTCTTTCGCTTTCGCGGGATTGCCAAGAAGAGTTTCCACTTCAGTTGGGCGGAAATAGCGCGGATCGACGCGCACGATGATTCGTCCCGCTTCCGGCGCTCCGATGGGTTTATCGCGCCAGGCGGCCACCGCGCCGGTTTCGCCGACGCCATCACCATTCCAGGTCAGAGTCAGGCCGATTTCCCGCGCCGCCGCATCAACAAAATCCCGCACCGAATATTGTCTGCCGGTGGCGATAACAAAGTCGTCGGGCGCATCCTGCTGGAGCATCAGCCACTGCATTTCAACATAATCGCGGGCGTGCCCCCAATCGCGTCGGGCATTCAGATTGCCGAGGTACAGACAATCCTGAAGTCCCAGGGCGATGCGGGCCAGCGCTCGTGTGATTTTTCGTGTGACAAAGGTTTCGCCGCGCACCGGTGATTCGTGGTTGAACAAAATACCGTTGCAGGCGTACATGCCATAGGCTTCCCGATAGTTGACGACAATCCAGTAGGCGTACAGTTTGGCCACCGCATAGGGTGAGCGCGGATAAAATGGCGTGCTTTCGCTCTGCGGCGTTTCGCGCACCTGGCCGAACAGCTCCGAGGTCGAAGCCTGATAAAAGCGTGTTTTTTTGGCCAGGCCGAGAATCCGCGTCGCTTCGAGCAGACGCAGAGCGCCCAGGGCGTCGGAATTGGCGGTGTACTCTGGCTCTTCAAAAGAAACCGCGACATGCGACTGCGCCGCAAGATTATATATTTCGTCTGGTTCTATCTTGCCGATACAGTGAATTAAACTTGATGAATCGGTCAGATCGCCGTGGTGCAGGATGAAACGGCGGTCCGCGACCTCAGGCCCCTGATACAGATGGTCGATGCGGTCGGTGTTGAAGAGCGATGAGCGCCGTTTCAGACCATGCACCTCATAGCCTTTTTGCAACAGAAAATCGGCGAGATAGGCGCCGTCCTGACCGGTTATGCCGGTAATTAAAGCTTTTTTCACCACCAGTGACTCCTGTGTTTCTATTGGATTGTCAGAAGAAGGCCAGAGGCCGCGCCGCGCGGGCGGTTTTTCTCCGATGATTTTCTGGGCCAGGGTAGCCCGGAAAAAGATATATTTCAAGTAAGGTTCGGGACAGGTTTCAGTGGCGCGGCTCGTGCCACAACAGCCGTCCGCTGGCGCGGCCAACCGACCAGTCGTCGCGGTCAAAGCCAATGGCCAAGAAACCGCAGGTGGGCATAAAATCCACATGCTCGCCGGTGAGCCAGGCGCAGAATGAGGGCAAAATCGGATTGTGGCCGACCACAAGCAGGGTGTTCAGAACGTCGGACTGCTCCGCCATCAGGCGGGCCATCAGCCAGACATCGGCGGCGTATAGTTCCGGGATGTAGCGAACATGCGCTTCAGGATAGGCCAGCGTCCGCGCCACGATCAGCGCGGTTTGCCGGGCGCGGTCGGCGGGACTTGCCAAAATCAGTTGCGGCCGCGCCGCTTCCCGCGCCAGCCGCGCTCCGGCGCTCGCCGCTTGGTGTTCACCGGTTTTATCGAGTATTCGCTTAAAGTCGTCGGGTGTTTCGGGCGACCAAGGCGCTCTGCCGTGCCGTAGCAGGTACAGCGTTTTCATGAGCGGTAATCGGCATTGATTTTGACATAATCCAGCGATAAATCACAGGTATACACTTCTTCGTCGGCCTTGCCGTCTTGCAGCGTGATGCCGACGGTGATTTCCTTTTCGCGCAAAACCCGGCCCGCCCGTTCTTCGGCGTCGCCGCCGACCGCCTGACCGTCGCGTACCAGGGTCACATCGTTAAAGGCGATATCGACCTTTTCCGGATTGAAGCGGACGCCGGAACGGCCGATGGCGGCGATGATGCGGCCCCAGTTTGCGTCCTCACCAAAAAAAGCTGTTTTAACCAGGTTAGAATTGGCCACGGCGCGGGCGATGCGATGCGCGTCCTCGGCTTCTTTCGCGCCGCTGACCCGGATGGTGATGAATTTGGTCGCGCCTTCGCCGTCGGCGACAATCATCAGCGCCAAATCACGCAAAACCGCTTGCAACGTCGTTTGAAACAGGGCGAAATGCGCCGCCGCCTTGTCGTCGATCCACGGATTTTCCGCCAGACCGTTGGCCATGACCAACACCATATCGTTGGTCGAGGTGTCGCCATCGACGGTGATGCGGTTGAAACTCCGCTCCACGCCGCCTATCAGGGCGCGATGCAGTTCGGGGAAGCCGATGCGGGCATCGGTGACGACAAATCCAAGCATCGTCGCCATGTTGGGCATAATCATGCCGGCCCCTTTGGCCAGCCCCAGAAAATTCACCGCGACGCCGCCGATTTCGACGCTCTTTTCCACCATTTTCGGCCTGGTGTCGGTGGTCATCATCGCCTGGGCGACGGACGGAAATCCTTCCGGTGCAAGCGCCTTCGCCAGTTCCGGCATGGCCTGCGCAAAGGCGGCGACGTTGAGTTGCTCGCCGATTACGCCGGTTGAGGCCAGTTGCACCATGCTTTCCGGGATATTTAGCGCTTGCGCCGCCATGGCTCCGGTTTGTAAGGCCGCTAGGCGCCCGGCCTCGCCGGTGCAGGCGTTGGCGCAGCCGCTGTTGACGAGAATCGCCCGCGACATGCCTTGTTTCAGCCGCTCCATATCAATGATGAGCGGCGCGGCTTTGACCAGATTGGTTGTGAACACGCCCGCCGTCACCGCCGGGACCGCGCTGTGAATCAGTCCCAAATCGAGACGCCCCTGTTTCCTGACGCCGGCGGCGATGGCCGCGGCGGAAAATCCTCGCACGTTCATATCTCATTATCCATGGTGGTTGCCGCCGGAATCTGGCGGATATTGCCAAAAAAGTATCCAGTCAGAATATCATGCCGGGCGAAACCCGCGCCACCGCAATTTGCCGCCGTCTTGCTTGCCGATGCGGCGTCGGCGGAAAAATCCTTAAATTGCTGACGGCTTGCCGATATAATGGGGAATACTTTTTCCAAAAGAGGAGATGTCCATGCGGTTGGTCCTGCTTGTTCCCCTGATGCTTTTTGTCTGCGCCGCCTGCGCCCAAACCACGGCGCCCACCGATCCCATGAACCGGGTATCGCCGAAACTCGAAGCCGCCTACCACTGGCAGGTGCTGGCGGGAGATGTTGCCCGGCGCATCAACGACGAGCTGATCCGTTTGGATATGCTTGATACCGCCCTGACGGTGAAAAGGACTTGCGGCGATGATAACCATGTCTGCGCCGACAACGAGACCAGCTCTTTCAACGAGGCGTTCCACGATTTGCTTTTGACCGAACTGGTGGCGCTCGGCGCGCCGGTGCGTCCGGACGCCGCCGCCGATACGCTGGAAGTGAGTTATAAAACCCAGACCGTTCGCCACGACGCCTTCCGTCTGAATCGCCCGCGACCCGGCATGATCACGGCGCTGACCGCGGCGGTTATGGTGCTGCGCAACGCCCCGACCGAAGTCATCAGCATCGCCACCGGCGGCGCGGTCGATTACGCCGTGCAGAATATGGTCGCGGCGGGCCACTATGAGGTGATCATCACCACCTCAATCGGCAGCGGCAATCGCTATCTGTTCCGGGCCAGCGATATTTACGCGATAAACGACGCCGATTATCCGCAATATCTTGAGCGGCAGCGCAAAAGCGCCACCGCCGTGCCGATGCGACAGGGAGGCGCGGCGGTCTCCGCATCCGAGATGGCCTTGCCCGCCGCGCCGCGTTCGCAAGCAGCGGAAAAATCCGCGCCGCCTACCGAATCGATCATCCCGATTCCGGAAGCGTACCCGGAACCGTAATCGGTTTTTTTCTTTGTTTTTGTTTTTGTTTTCAGGAGATTTTCATGGCCGCGATATTTCGTCTGGGACGGTTCGCGCCGTTCTTGTTTCTGATTCTTGTTGCCGCCGCCTGTTCTCGTTTCAACGGCACCGGCATGGAAAGCATTCTGGGCCGGGAAACCGACCTGGTGCGGCTGGCCTATACCGCCGCCGACACCCTGGCCGCCACCGCCATGCCGCCGCTGGTCGCACGCGACCCCGATATGCCGATTCTCACCACCACCTTCGTTGATAACAACGATTTAACGAAAACCAGCCGCTTCGGTCGCGCCGTGCAGGAGCATATGGCCTCGCGTTTTACGCAGCTCGGTTATCGGGTTCGTGAAATTAAACTGGCGGAGAGCATGGAGATCGCGCCGCGTCAGGGCGAGACCATCCTGTCGCGGGATTTGCGCCGACTTTCGCCAGACGTGAAGGCGCAGGCGATTCTGGTCGGCACCATTTCCAGGGCCGAGAACATACTCTATGTTTCGACAAGGCTAATTGACCCGGCCGATGCGTCGATTCTTTCTTCCACCGATTATCGCCTGCGCATGGATGCGGCGCTTCAGTCGATGCTGGACGAACCTGCGCCGCTGGTTGGCGGCGACCGACTGATCGTCCCGGAGACAGAAGCCGTGCCCGAACCAGCCGCGCCGCGCCTCAATTCCTGGTTTAAGTGAGCGCGTGTTGCGCAAGCCGGTTATAACTATGCGGGCGTTGTCTATCGCCGCCCAATAAAAAAACTCCAGACAGCCAACAGGGCACGCCATGACGCCGGAAACAGAGCAGAAGAATTCCATCCTTTTGGTCGATGACGAAAGCGCCAACCTGTTGGCGCTGAACAAAATTTTGTCGTCGGCCTATGCCATTTTCATGGCGAAGAACGGCGAGCAGGCCCTGAAGATCGCTTTGGAAAGTAAGCCGGATTTGATTCTTTTGGATGTTCTCATGCCGGTTCTTGATGGCTTCGAGACCTTGGCGCGTTTGAAATCCGATGAGGCGACCAAAGATATTCCGGTGATTTTCATCACCGCCCTGTCGAATGACGACGATGAAGAAAAGGGTTTCGTTCTGGGTGCTCGCGATTACATCAAAAAACCGTTTAAGGCGGCGATTGTCCGGGCGCGGGTTTCAACCCAGATGCAGCTGGTCCGCTCAGTGCGCATCTTAAAAAATCTCAGTTATACCGATCCATTGACCGGCATCGCCAACCGCCGCCACTTTAGTGAGCGGCTGGAGATGGAGTGGAAACGGGCGATTCGCGATAAGACATCGCTGTCCTTTCTTATGATGGATATCGACAAATTCAAAACATATAACGACACCTACGGCCATGCCCAGGGCGACCTCATGATTCAGATGGTGGCGAAAAAACTGAAGGCCGCCGCCCGCCGTCCCGCCGACTTGGCGGCCCGTTTGGGTGGCGAGGAATTCGGCCTTTTGATGCCCGACACCAAGTTGGCCGACGCCGTCACCATCGCCGAACGCATCCGGGGCGAAGTCGAGGGCGAGCGCATTATGGCCGGGGCGGAGGAAACCAGCCGCACCGTTTCAATTGGCGCGGCTTCGGTCGCGCCAAGACAGGGCGATGAGTCACCTGACGACCTCATCGCCAGGGCCGACGCCAATCTGTACACTGCGAAAAACACTGGCAGAAACCGTATCTGCGCCGATGACGGCACCTGCGGCCTGCCCAAATAATCTTCTTTCACGAGAAAAAGGAACACCTATGAAACAACTCCTTGTTATCGCCCTGATTGCCGTCGCCGTCGCCGCCTACATGACCAATCCGCAGGTCGAGCAACACCGCGACGCCGCCAAATTCCGGGTCAATGAACTGATGCAGGCGTCAATGAGTCAGGAGGCGCCGCCGCTGGTCGCCTCAATCGGCGCGGCGCTTGGCAAAACGCTGGCCGGGCCGGTGTTGGATAATGTGGTTAATTCAGATAATTACTATCTCTTTTCCACCACCACGCTGACTTGGAACGGTATCAACAATGTTGTCGGCATTGGCGCTTTCAAGAAAGTATTTCTGCTGGAAAAATTCGATAAGGTCTACAAAAGCGCCATGGGAGAAGGCGATAAGGCGGCAGAATGAGGCTGTTTCGCGCTGAGATCAAATCCCAGGAAAAAACGCTGGCTATTTTTCCCGCCGTTCGCCCTGAAGCCGAGTCGGAGGGCGTTCGCCGTAAAATCGCGGACTTCGATAAGCTCAGTCTGAACGCTTGATGTGTTAATCAGCGTTTCCCTGGTTGCCTTCTGGGTGGCATCGCGCGCCGCCCGTTTGTTTTTCTTTTTCTTTTTTCTTCACTCTTCTTCCTGACAAAAAACGCCATGCTGTCACGTGATGAAATCAGCCGTATAATCATAAAAATTCTGGTCGATGATTTTGAATTCAAAGACCCAAAGCTGGACGACAATCTGCGCGACGCGCATGGATTCGACAGCATCGACGCCATTGAGTTGTTGGCGAAAATTGAAAAGATGCTGGGTTTTTCCCTGACCCGCGCCGAAAAGGAAGCGGCCATGGATATCCGCACCATCAACGACATCCTCAACTATCTGGATACAATCCAGCGGCGGAGGGAGATATGACGCGGCGCGTGGTCATCACCGCCGCCCAGGCGATCACGCCCATTGGCTATGGCCAAGATGCGATTCGCCGCAGCCTGATGGCCGGGCAATCCGGGGTGAAGCCGCTGCGTGACGACGGCCTGCTTACGCAACATATTTCGTGTCAGGTATTCGGGTCGGTCGATTATGCGATTGATTATCAATTCACGCGCTCCGACAAAAAAACCATGGGGCCGGTGGCTTATTATGCCTGTCAGGTGGCCAAAGACGTCCTCGCCGACTCCGGTTTGGGTCAGGAATTCATCACCTCCGGGCGTTTGGGCGTGGCCTTTGGTTCGACGCACGGCAGCCCGACCGTGCAACGCGACATCTACCGCACCTTTTTTCAAGACCTCGACAAAGGCTTCAAGGGAATCGGCGCGGTCGATTATCTTCGCTCGATGGTGCACACCACCGCCGTCAACATCACGAGAATGTTCGGCATTACTGGCCGGGTTGTCGCCTCATCGACTGCCTGCACCACCAGCGCCCAAGCGATTGGTTTTGGTTATGAAGCCGTCAAATATGGGATGCAGGACGCCATGCTCTGCGGCGGCTCGGACGAATACGACACCACGACGGTGGCGGTTTTTGATAACCTTCTGGCTTGTTCGGCGGCCTATAACCATGCGCCCTCGCGAACGCCGCGCCCCTTTGACCGCGCTCGCGATGGTTTGGTGGTCGGGGAAGGCGGCGGCGCGGTGATCCTTGAGGAATACGAAGCGGCGAAGCGACGCGGCGCGCCGATTCTCGCGGAAATCGTCGGCTTTGCCTGTAACAACAACGGTGGCGATTTGATTTTGCCAAACCAGGACGGCATCGCCCAGACGCTGAAGCTGGCGTTGGCCGATGCCCGGCTGAGGCCGGAACAGGTGGATTTTGTCAGCGCCCACGCCACCGCCACTAAGATGGGCGACATCATCGAATCGCAGGCCATCAACGCTGTGTATGGCGAAAAACCGCTCGTGACAGCCTTAAAAAGCTACACCGGCCATTGTATGGGCGCTTGTGGCGTTATCGAAACCATCATGACCCTGTCCATGATGGAGGCGGGTTTTATCGTCCCCACCCTGAACCTGGAAGAAGTCGATCCGCGCTGCGCCGCGCTCCGTTATGCGCGGGAAATCATCGACATAAAGATTGACGTGGCGGCGATTCAGAACTTCGCGTTTGGCGGCGTCAATACCTGCCTTTTGCTGCGGCGGTCGGAATCGCTGTAAGCGGATTATCCTGAAGATGCTGTAGCTCATGCGCAAACCACTTTCCTATCGTCATCGCGGCTACCGTGGTCGTTGCCAGGCCGAGGGACTTGTCACCTTTACGACGCGGGTTGAAGAAAGCGACCTGCATATCATAGCCGACGCCGATGCCCAGGAAACGGCGCGGGAGCGACTGTTGTTCTACCGAGGACAACTCGAACGCTATATCGACCGGCGGCCCGAATTCCTGACCGCGCTTTCGCCGATTTCTGATGACCCGCTCGCGCCGATAATCATCCGCGCTATGTTGAAGGCCGCCGCCTTGGCTGATGTCGGGCCGATGGCGGCGGTGGCCGGCGCGGTGGCGGAATGCGTTGGGCGCGATTTGTTGGCGGGCGGGCTTGGCGAAGTGGCGGTGGAAAACGGCGGCGATATTTTTCTCGCCCGAAAAAAAGACGCGCTTGTCGAGATTTTCGCCGCTGATTCGCCACACAGTGGTCGCATGGCGGTGAAAATTATCGCCGCCGACATGCCGGTGGGTTTGTGCACTTCGTCGGCGAGCATCGGCCATTCGCTGAGTTTTGGTAAGGCTGACGCGGCCACGGTGGTGGCCGACAGCGCCGCTTTGGCCGACGCGGCGGCGACGCGGCTGGGCAATATGGTTTCGCCTAGCAAAGGGCCTGATTGCGGCATCGCCGCCGCATTACAGGAAATTCTTACGATTAAGGGTCTGCGGGGCGCTTTGGCGATTTGCGGCCAACTGTTTGGCGCGGCTGGGGCGATCGAATTGGTTGGCCTCTCCGCGCCGTGAATCAATTACGCCGATGCGGCGATCAGTTCTTTCGCCTCTTTCAGCAGATGCTCGCGATACATATCGACGAAAGTGGTGATGTCTTCCTGCCAACTGACAAAGGTGGAAATTCCCGCCTCGTTCAGACGCTGGTTTTCTAAAATCGAATTGGCCGGGCGGCGCGCCTTGGTTGGGTATTCGCTGGTGGCGCAGCTGCGCAGACGATGCGGCACGCCCATGGCCTCAAGAAAATAGCTGGCCCCTTGATACCAGGTTGAATGCCCTTCGGCGGTGGCGTGGAATACGCCGGTCAGGTTTGAGTCGAGCAATTTTCTGATTTGCTGCGCCAAAGTGTACGACCAAGTCAGCGAGCCGTGCTGATCGCCCACCACTTTGCGTTCGGCCTCCGGCGCGGCCAGCGACAGGCGGAGCATGGTTTTAAGAAAATTTTTGCCGAAGGCCGAATAGAGCCAGGCGGTGCGTAGAATAACGTGGTTTTCCAGGGCAGCGGCCACCGCTTGTTCGCCGGCAAGCTTCGATTGGCCATATTGGGAAAGGGGATTTGTGGCGTCATGTTCAAGATAGGACTCAGGCGGCGGACGATGGCCGTCAAACACGTAATCGGTGGAAATATGAATCAGGCGGCAGCCGCGCGCGCGGGCGGCTATGGCCAGATTTTTCGGCCCCTGGGCGTTGGCCCGCCAGCATTCCTCGATGTGATCCTCGCAGGCGTCCACGGCGGTGTAGGCGGCGCAATTGATAATCACATCCGGTTTTTCGGTGGCGACGCTTCTGGCGACGCTCTGTTCATCGCCAATATCAATGGCCGGAATATCAAGGCCGAGGACGTCATTTTCCTGGCTGAGGATGTTTCGGCAGTCGGTGCCAAGCTGGCCGTTTGAGCCGACAATCAGAATTTTCATATTTTTTCTCCAGCTATTTCAATAAGATATTGGCCGTATTGATTTTTCAGCATGTCGGCGGCAAGCTGCAGGAGTTGCTCTTTGTCGATATAGCCCTGCTGAAAGGCGATTTCCTCAATGCAGGCGATTTTCAGGCCCTGCCGTTCCTGCACGGTCTGGACATAGCTCGCGGCCTGCTGCAACGATTCGTGAGTGCCGGTGTCGAGCCAGCAGAAGCCGCGTCCCAGCGGCAGGACTTTCAGCCGGTTTTCACGCAGATAATGATTGTTAATATCGGTGATTTCCAGCTCGCCCCTGGCCGATGGTTTGACTTGCTTGGCGATTTCAACCACGCGGCGATCATAGAAATACAGGCCGGGCACCGCGTAGCGCGATTTGGGCCGGGCCGGTTTTTCTTCGATGCTGACCACCCGATGTTCGGCGTCAAATTCGACGACGCCGTAGCGTTCCGGGTCGCGCACCAGATAGCCGAAGATCAGCCCGCCTTCCGTGAGCCTGGCGCTTTCACGTAGTAATGAGGTAAAGCCGGGGCCGAAGAAAATATTATCGCCGAGAATCAAGGCGACGCTATCGCCCGCGATGAACGATTCGCCGATGAGAAAGGCCTGCGCCAAACCCTCTGGACGCGGCTGTATCGCATAGGAAATTGTCAGGCCCAACTGCGAGCCGTCGCCGAAGAGATCGCGAAAATCCTGGAGGTCGGCCGGTGTTGAGATGATGAGAATTTGGCGGATGCCGGCAAGCATGAAAACCGATAGTGGGTAATACACCATTGGCTTGTCATACACCGGCAACATTTGTTTGCTGATTGCGCGGGTCAGGGGATAGAGCCTGGTGCCGGAACCGCCGGCGAGGATGATACCTTTCATGGGACGTGATAGTGCTTGTATTTTTGGGGAAAATATCGCTAGAATCCGGGTTATGCGCAGGCTGAATGCGCGTTTTCGAGGCCCCGGCGAATGGGGCCGGACTATACCTAGCCATCTGGGAAATGAAAATGAAAAAAGCGTCGGCCTGCTTCAAAGCCTATGACATCCGCGGGCGTCTTCCTGACGAGTTGAATCCGGAATTGGCCGAAAAAATCGCTCGCGCTTTCGCCGCCATCTGTGGCGTGAAAAAAGTGGTGGTCGGCCATGATATTCGTCTGAGCAGCCCGGATTTGGCCGAAGCCGTGATCACCGGCCTGCGCCGCGTCGGCGTCGAGGTGGTTTTTCTCGGTCTGTGCGCCACGGAAGAAGTGTATCATGCCACTTTTCATCTGCAAAATCAGGGTGTTGACGGCGGCGTGATGGTGACGGCCAGCCACAATCCCGCCGATTACAACGGCATGAAATTCGTCATCGCCGGGGCCGCGCCGCTGTCCGGCGATAGGCTACATGAAATGGCCGGGCTAATCGCTAGCGACGACCTGCTGAAAGACCAGATCACACCTGGCGTCCGCGCGGATTATCCGGATAAATCGGCCTACATCCAACATTTGCTCGCTTATGTTGAACCGGCGCGATTGAAACCCCTGAAAATCGTCGTCAACGCTGGTAACGGCTGCGCCGGGCCGATTCTCGATCTTCTCGGCGAACGCCTGCCCTTTTCATTTATCCATCTCAACCATCAGCCGGATGGCCGTTTCCCGAAGGGCGTGCCCAACCCTTTATTGCCGGAAAATCGCGCTGAAACCGCTCAGGCTGTGCGCGAGTCGGGCGCTGACCTGGGTTTGGCCTGGGATGGCGATGCCGACCGCTGTTTTTTCTGGGATGAGCGCGGCGAATTTGTCGAAGGCTATTACATGGTCGGTTTGCTGGCTGTGGAAATGTTGCGGCTGTCTCCGGGGGCGACGATTCTCTACGACCCGCGTCTGACCTGGAACACTGAAGAGCTGGTGGCGCGGGCTGGTGGAAAAGCGGTCGCGAGCAAAACCGGCCATGTTTTTATCAAAGAAAAGATGCGTGAAGAGCGTGCGGTTTATGGCGGCGAAATGTCGGCGCACCACTATTTCCGCGATTTTGGTTTTTGCGATTCTGGGATGATTTCCTGGCTTTTGGTTGCGGCCTTGCTCAGCCGTGGCGAGGCGCCGCTTTCGCAATTACTCGGCGAACGGATGCGGGCCTATCCGGTATCCGGTGAAATAAACCGAACGGTCGCCGACGCCGACGCGGTGCTGGCCGCCTGCCGCGAGCGCTACGCCGACGGTCGGCAGGAATTTCTCGACGGTTTATCTGTTTCGTATCCAACATGGCGTTTTAACGTTAGAAAATCCAATACCGAGCCGCTTCTTCGTCTCAATATCGAAACTCGTGGCGATGCGCGATTGTTGCGCGACAAGACCGAAGAGCTGTTGTCATTCATCAAATAAAATATTTTTCCCCGCCGCCGCCTGCTCTTGTCGCGGTCGGTTCGTCGTATCTTTCTGGAGATAAACCATGCCTATTCAACCCATCGTTCTTGCCGGGGGTTCCGGTTCGCGTCTGTGGCCGTTGTCGCGTGAGATGTACCCGAAACAACTCCTTTGCCTGACCGGCGACCATTCCTTGCTCCAGACCACTATGCTGCGGATCGCCGGATTACCTGACGCATTTAAGCCGCTTGTGGTGGTAGGTGAAGAGCATCGCTTTACCACCCAGGCGCAGATGGACGAATTGACGGCGTGCGCCGAATATTCGCTGCTTTTAGAGCCGATGGGGCGGGATACGGCGGCGGCGGTCTGCGCGGCGGCTCTTTTTGCCGCCGAAAAGCTTGATAAAAATGAAAACACGCCGCTTTTGGTTTTGCCCGCCGACCATTTAATAAAAGACGAAGAGGCCTTCCGTCGGGCGGTGGCGCAGGCGACCGTGTTGGCCGAGGCGGGGCATCTGGTTACGTTCGGCATCAAACCGGATTATCCGGAAACTGGTTTTGGCTATATAGAGCAGGGCGATGGCTTGAAGGTGGCTTCGTTTCGCGAAAAACCCGACCAGGCGACCGCCGAGAACTATTTGCAAAGCGGCAATTATTTGTGGAATGCCGGTATGTTCCTTTTCACCATCGCCACCCTGCGCGCCGAATTGGAAGCGCACGCTCCGGAAGTGCTCGCCGCCATGGGCCGGGCCTTGCAAAGAGGCTCCGGCGACGCCCATATTTTTCATCTGGGACGCGAGGCGATGCGGCTTGCTCCGGCGATTTCCTTTGATTACGCGGTGATGGAAAAAACCAACCGGGCGGCGGTGGTGCCGGTGGAACTGGGTTGGAGTGATATTGGTTCGTGGCAGGCACTGTGGCGGGTGCTGGAGAAAGACGCGGACGGCAACATCACGCAGGGTGATGTCTGGCTTGATGATAGCAAAAATTGCCTGGTGCGCGCCGAAGGCCGCTTTGTCGCCGTGGCCGGTTTGCGTGATACCGTGGTGGTGGAAACCGCTGATTCTTTACTGGTCGCCTCGCTGGCCCAGTCGCAGAAGGTGAAACAGATTGTTAATTTTCTGAAAAAAGAAAAACGGAAGGAATCGCTGACCCATGTCACGGTACATCGCCCCTGGGGCAGTTACACGGTGCTGGAGGAGCAAGCGCGTTTTCAGATCAAACGCATCACCGTGAAGCCGCAGGCCAAGTTATCGTTGCAACTGCATTATCATCGCTACGAACATTGGGTGGTGGTGCGCGGCACGGCGCAGGTGACGAACGGCGACAAGGCGATACTCTTGCGCGAGAACGAATCGACCTTCATCCCGGCCGGCCAACAACATCGCCTGGAAAACCCTGGTTCGATCAATCTTGAGATCATTGAGGTGCAGATCGGCCCGTATCTGGGCGAAGACGACATCGTGCGCTTTGATGACGATTTTGGACGTTGCGAGGGCTGAAAAAGAAAAAAAGAAAAAAGAAACGGGCATAAGCGATGCCCGGCGTTTTGGCGTGAGCTGGCGGCGGCGAAAATCCCTCAGCTCAAAACGGTTTTCGGCTCAGATATCCCATTCCAGTTCGCCTGCGGTTTCTCGGTATTTCAGAAATGCGTTGATATATTGGTCAAGGATGTGCCGGTCGGCCTTTTCCACCCGCCAGAAGGTGACACCGGAAAGGAAACGATTGCGGCGGGGGCGACAATGCACCACCTCGCCTTCAATATCGACGAGATTTTCTTCCAAGCCCAGCGTGATCAAGAGATGGGTGCCGGGGCGCAACGGTTGCACGGTTTCGAGTCGGATGCCGTCAACACTGACATCCAGGGTCCGTCCCATCGAGTAGCGACCATGGCTACCATCCGCCTCCAGCACCAGATAATCAAGCAGGTTAAGGGAGTCCATGCGGATGAAACGTCTTTTGTTGTGCGCGGTCATAATGCCCTCTGAAACGTACCGGTGAAAATTGGCGAAATAGAAGCGAATGCGAGATAAAGACTATTGTAGCATATGCGGGGCGGTGAAAAAAGGCCGAAAATTTGCAAATGATTTTCTCGAAACGCCCGTGTCCCTGGCCGCCCGCGCCCGGTTTTTTTTGGCGAAAAACATCTGTGAAAGCGGCCCGCAATCCGGTAAGTTTTCTCTTCTTCAATGCGATTTTATAACAATTTTGCAACAAGATATGCCTGCGGGCGACACCATGCGTAAGGAGACACAATGAAAAAAATTGAAGCGATTATCAAGCCTTATAAACTGGACGAGGTGAAAGAGGCGCTGAACGGCATTGCTGTCAAGGGCATGACGATTACCGATGTTAAAGGTTATGGCCGCCAGAAAGGGCACGCGGAGATTTACCGTGGCGCCGAATACATCGTTGATTTCATTCCAAAAATAAAAATTGAAGTCGTCACCGCTGATGACAATGTTGATCGAATTGTAGATTGTATTCGTCAGGCAGCAAGTAGCGGCAAGATCGGCGACGGTAAAATTTTTGTCCTGCCGGTGGAGCGGGTTATTCGCGTGCGCACCGGTGAGGAAGGCGAGGACGCGGTGTAATGACGGCTGGTCTGAAACACGGGCGCGACGAGTTAGAACAAGCCTGGCGCGGTGGGCTGGATGGCCGGGCGCTTTTACATCGGTATAGTAGCCTGACCGATGAATTTCTTGTTAGACTCTTTCAGCGGGCGGTGGGTGAGGCTGCCGACTCGGTCGCCTTGCTGGCCTTGGGCGGTTATGGGCGCGGCGAGCTGTTCCCCTATTCGGATATTGATCTTCTGTTGCTGCATCGGATTGAAGACGAAGACCAGGTGAAGGAATTGGCCAGCGCCCTGCTGTATCCGCTGTGGGACGCTGGTCTGGATGTCGGTCACGCGGTGCGCACCGTTGAAGAGTGCCTGAACCACGCCGAAGAGGAATATTATTTTCAGGTCGCCTTGCTTGACGCCCGCCTTTTGGCCGGTTCGGAGGAGCTGTTCGCCGAGCTGAAAAAACGCTATCGCGATGAATTCGTCGATGGGCGGCGCGATGTGTTCGCGGCGAAAATGCGTGATTTTCTTGATAGTCGCCGGAAAAAATTCGGCAGCCACAGTTATCTGCTTGAGCCGAATATCAAGGAAGGGAAGGGCGGTTTGCGCGATATTCAGGCAATGTTCTGGATCGGCGGGGCGGTTTTCGGCCTCTATAGCCTCGCCGATTTCGTCAGCGCTGGATTGTTATTGCCTGACGAATCAAATGATTTCATTGCTGGTTGGGATTTCCTCATCGCGCTGCGCATTCGCCTGCACTTCGCTGAACGGCGGAGAAATGATCAACTCTTTCTTGAATTACAGATGGATGTCGCCCGCGACCTGGCTTATCACGATGAAAAGGGCGTGTTGGCGGTTGAGCGCTTCATGCGCGATGTCTACGCCCACATGGGCGGCATCGCTGTGGTCTGCGATTTGTTTTTCGACCACGTTGACGAAGTGTTGGGTTTTGGCAAAAAAGACGCCGTCGTCTCGGACCGGGAGGTGGAAAAAGGCATCGAAATTCGCGGCAACCGCGTACACTTGACCGCGACACCCGCAAAAATCGAGGCCAAACCGCACTTGCTGATGCGGGTTTTTCTCGCTTCGGCCCGATGCGGCCTGCCGATTCATCACCGCAGTCGCAAATTGATTGGGGCCTCGGCTTTTTTGCTAGGCGATAAATCCCGCCATGCGCCGCGGGTGGCCAAGGCTTTTCTCGCGACACTGGTTGAAGCGAAAGATGTCTTCCAAGTCTTGGAAACCATGTTGGAAACCGGAATTCTGCCAATGTATATGCCGGAATTCTTGCCGATCCAAGCCTTGGCGCAACACGACATCTATCATATTTACACCGTGGACAGACATTCGTTGCAGGCGGTGGCCGAGGTCAGGATTTTATTGGCCGAAGCGCCGGAATTGGCGCGGGTCGCCCGCCCGACCGAGTTGCTCTGTCTGGCCGCTTTGGCGCACGACATTGGCAAGGGCAGCGGCCGCGATCATTCCGAAGAAGGGGCGCGGCTGGTGGCGAGCCTTGGCGAACGACTCGCTTTACCTGCCAAATGGATTGATGATTTATGTTTCCTGGTTCGCTACCATTTATTCATCCCAGAAAACGCCCTGCGCCGCGATCTGAATGACCTGACTTTTATTGGGCGTTGCGCGGAAACCATTGGCGACCAGAGACGCCTGGCCCTGTTGTACTGCCTCAGCATCGCCGATTCCAAGGCCACCGGGCCGAGCGCCTGGAGCGATTGGAAGTCGTCTCTGATGCAGCAAATGTATCTGCAAATTCGCGCCTATCTTGAATCGCGCGACGTCGAGGCCGCCGATTCTCTTCCTGGTCAGGTGGCGCAAGGTGTCGGCTGGTTGAAGAAGAAGATTGGCGAACTGCTGCCGACCGGCGAGGAGTTTATCAACCTCGATAGCCTGCCCGCCGATTACATCATGAAATTCACGCCGGAGGAGGTGGCGCGGCATGTGCGCCTGCACCGCGAACACGGCGCGTCCTTTGATAGGCGTTCGTTGTTGCAGGCGGCGGATAACGGCGAATCCTGGTCGCTTCTGCTGATGACCAAAGACCGCCCCGGACTTTTGGCGAAGGTCTGCGGCGTTTTGACCCTGCACAATTTATCGGTGGTCAAGGCGCAGATTTTCACTTGGGACGACGGCACAGTGGTTGATGCGCTGTCGGTGCGTCCGACCGACGGCCTGACTTTTGCCGAGCGTGATTGGTCGGCCTTGGACGCCGATCTTGACCGCGCCATCGCCCATCGCCTAGGTTTGGCGCATCGCCTTTACCGCAAACTGAAATCGAGCCGCCGCAAAGAGAGCCGCATTGAAGCGCGGGTGGTCATCGACAACGCCGGTTCTGATCTCTATTCAATTATCGAGGTGCACGCCGCCGATGTGCCGGGAATGCTCTACTACATCGCTCAGTCGCTGGCCGATTTCGGTCTGGACATCCACAGCGCCTACATCGCCACCGAGGTTGAGCAGTTGATCGACGCTTTCTATGTGCGCGACGCCCGTGGCGAGAAGGTCATAGACCCTGACTTCCAGGCGGAAATCAGCCACGGCTTGCTGCATGCCCTGCGACACGCCGGTCTGTGACATGGGCGGACAATATCGGCATTATCAACGTCTTTCCGCCATCTTACCTGGCTTGTGTTGTGAACGCGGCTGGCAAGATCGCCTCGAAGTCTACTCGCTTTTGGCGTGTTGGACTGAAGTGGTGGATGCGGAATTCGCCGCGCACAGCCGCCCTGGCAAAATCGTCGCCGGCGTCCTGTGGCTTGAGGCGGAAAACCCGGCCTGGATGCAGCAGCTTCAGTACCGCAGGCGGCAATTGCTGGCCGCGCTCAACGCCCGCCTGCGGTATGGCCGAATCAAAGATATCCGTCTGCGGCTACGTGATGCGGAAACCGCCGAGCCGCCGCTAGAAAAAGAAGTGTCGGCGCGCTTTCTGCCGCCGGATGCCGCCGCCCTCGGCGCGTTTACCCAAATCGCCGCCGCCGTCAAGGATCCGGCCTGCCGCGAGGCTTTGCTGAATTTTTGGTATCTTTCCCATGCCTGCCGGAACGATGCGGACTTCTGAACCTAAACAGGGCCAACATTCAGACGAAAATCAGACAAACATCATCCCGTCTGGGCGCTCCATGGTTCACAGCCTACGCGAAGATAGGAAAAACAGACGCGCCACGCCGCGTTTTGACTGGGCGATTGCTTTTTTGATGATGGCGAGTGTATAATTATCGCCCCATCTTTTTCACAGTATCGCCGCTTATCAGCACATGCGCCCGTGGCTCAGGGGATAGAGCAACGGCCTTCTAAGCCGTGGGTCGCAGGTTCAAATCCTGCCGGGCGCGCCAATTAAATCAACCGGTTACGTCAATTTTCATAGGGCGTAACCGGTTTTCGTTTGTCCAGTTTTGTCCACACAGTAAGAGAGATAGGCAGGGCGAATCATCGTTTGCCCCGCCCAGATGAGAGGCTCTTTTCCAAAACGGGTGGGTAAAGGGTTACTGTAGTGGATCTTACCCACCTGGTTTGGGTGAGAGCCAGAAAAATGACGCCCGGCGACCGGATACACCCGTCGTTCCAACGCGGGCCTAACGCGGGCCGAACTTGGAGCGAAGGCTGGGTTTACCAGGCAGCGCATTTCTGATATGGAACGAGGCCGCAGGCCGGTCAGCCTGGCGGCGGCGCAAAAGCTGGCCGCCGTTCTCGGCGTGTCGGTATCGAAAATTATCCGGATAGATTAAGCGCTGAGCATGGCGCGGCGCGGGTCTTCGATCATGGTGTTGGCCAGGCGATGGCCTTTTATTTTGCATTTCAGCGGGCAAAATCCTCGGCACATGACGGCCACGATGAATCAGAGAAATACTTTGTACGAAATGTCGAAGACTTCGCCGATGCGCTTGGCCATCTCGACGGAAATAGCGCGTTTGCCCTTTTCCATCTCGGAGACGTGGTGCTGGCGGATACCGAGCCGTTCCGCGAAGGCTTTTTGCGTCAGGTCTTCGCGGACGCGCAGGCCGCGTAAAGCCATGGCGGGCGAGGCATCCGGAAAGACTTCATCAGCGCTGTACAACTCGTCACCGTCTTCGTTGACCGCGCGTTTCGGCATGGCTGGAACCAGCTCCAGAAGGCCGTCAACGACTTTGCGCAGCGAATCGGCGATGGCATTGGGAACGGTAAAGGAAATTTCAGTCAATTCGCCGATAATCCGCGTTTTCGTGGGTGCCGACATATCGTACCTCTATCAGTTGAATATCGCGGTCAACAACCTTCCAAACCGCCACATAACGCGGTTTTCCCTTGTTCAGATGGCAATGATGCACGTCTTTTTTGCCGCGAATTTTGCCGTAATGCGGCCAGTTCGCCCGCTCCGGGCCGCTGGCTTCCAGCTCCCGACGCAAGATGTACAAGGCGTCGGCCATGGCATCGGGCAGTTTACTTTTCTGTTTTCGAGCCTGGCCGGTGAATGCCACTGTCCAGCCATCCCGTAATGGGTTGGTATCCATGGAAGTGACAATACCATACAAAGGTATTTTCCACCAAGAATGTGAGGAGAAACGATGAAGAAAAAAGCGCGCATCTCCACTGTCGCCTCGCTGTCGGCGTTCAGTGTGAATTTTGCCCCTGGCCCTGCCGCTGACGCTTCCAACAACCAGCCATGCGGTCGCGGATAGGTGGGAGTTGCCGATAAACGTGCGTCATCGGATGGAAGCGGTGGCGGGTGGCGGGCGGCGGAGAGGTTGGGCCGAAGAAGGCGGCGGGCTTTGAGGTGTGTCGCGTCCCCTGTGATTCCTTGGCGAAAACCTGAAAGATTCAGGATGCTCGGCGCACCAATTCTCCAGCGCTTTTCACGCCTGATGAATGCCTGCGCCTGCCAGGAATAACCAAGAAAAATGGCCGGATCGAGCCGGGCTATATGCTGATATTCACCGCTGGGCATTCGCCGATTTATGGCCGCCAGATTCCGCATTTCATCGACCCGGTGTTTCTGGCCAGGGCGAGCAAACCGACCGCCCCGGAAATCACGGAGGAATCGGTGGCGTGAAATCAGAAGTTCAAAGCCTTGACGGCAGACTCTGCCAAAAAAGCGGAGCGGCTTTTAGCCCGGCCGCTGGCGACGGCGGCGTCGATTTTTTTAATCAGCAGGCGGGGCAGAGTCACCGTTGCTTTTTCCGTGCCGCCAAGAAAAGCGGTGATATCGACTTCGGCGAAAGCCCAGGCCGCTCCGGCGTATTCCGGCAAGGCGGCGTACTGGTCAATGGCGGATGGAATGGGCGCGATTACGCCGTCATCAGCGAGAATTTCGAGATGGCCGCAAATGGCTTCCTGGACATTGCCGATGGCTTCGTCAAGGGTTTCTCCCGCCGAGAAACAGCCGGGAATATCGGGCACAGTCACGCCATAGCAAGAATCGGCGTTTTTGTGGATAGCAATCGGATATTTCATAATAATTCAGCCTGTTTGAGAATATTTTTGACGGTTCTTGTTGGCAAGGTTCTTTTCGGATGGGGAATTGTCACCAGCTCTTTTTTGACCGGGTGCTTGAAATGATGATGACTTCCCGTCACCCGGATAAGCCGCCAGTCGTCGGCTTCCACCATTTTTATCAGGTCTTTACTGTTCAAGGCGACCTCCTTTTGACGCCAATTATATACTTCTGGCGGTATTTATTCACGGAAAAATAGCTTTCTATGTGTATATAAATGTTTTTTGTCGTTTTGCTCTGCCTGTCGTTTTCATGATTTTTTGGTTTTCACCTGAATGTAACAGATAGTATTATGTTAGGCATATATCGGGAGACGGGTGGGAAAGCGCCGGAGAAATTCACGACGATTCGGCGCGGCTTCGCCATGTTCTGTCTGGAAGATGCAGGGTTTATCCGCCTCGCCAAAGAGCGCGGCTATCTGAAAGGAGGAAACTGCCAAGGAGGTATCCATCCGTTAGCTAAAGAAATCTTCGCTGTGCCGGGCAATACCATCGGCCTGCATGACGGATTGATTTTTGTCAACGGTCAGGCAATCGCCTTGAGCCGGGCCATATCCGGCCATATCAAGAGCGACGTTTGCCCGGCGGTCATTGCGCCAGCAGTTGCAGCAATTGTCCTAACCGACCCGGCAATTCCGCGAATTCTCGTCGTAAAAGCGCCGTCACCATATCAAGGGTCAGGGCGATCACGATGAACGACAGCCCGATATTGATGGGAAACGACAGCATGAAGACGTTCAACTGCGGAAAAACGCGGGCCAAAATGCCTAAAATCAGGCCGGAGAGTAGGAGTAGCGCCAGCACCGGGGCGCTGAATTGCACGCCCAGCGTGAACATGTGACTGGCTAATTGCATCAGATAGGGCACGGCGTCGCCGCCCAGGCGCAGTTGGCCCGGTGGCAGCAGCTCGTAGGAGTGAACCGCCAGACGGAAGAAATAGTGGTGGCCGTCCACGGCGAGAAAAATCAGGATGGCGAAGACATTCTGGAATTGCGACAAAAGCGCCACCTGTCGCTGCCCGGTTGGGTCGTAGACGTTGGCGGCGGCGAAGCCCATCTGATAGCCAATCACTGTGCCGCCGAATTCGACGGCCGTAAAAATCAATCGTGATGTCAGGCCGAGGAGGAGACCGAGCAGAGTTTCGGCGATGATGAACAGCGTGAAGGGCAGGGGCGCAAACGACGTGGCCTGAATTTGCGGCGCTAAAACCGGAAAAAGCAATAAGGCGGTGAAAAAAATCAGACCGACGCGCGCCGTGATTGGCGCCTGGCTGGTGGAAAAAATCGGGATGGCGGCGATACATCCGGCGACTCTGGCCAGAATTGTCAGGAAAAGAAGAATCTGTTCGAGGGGAATTTGTTGCAGTTCCACAGCTTACATGGTCGCTATCGAGGCGAAAATGGCGACGGAAAAGGTGGAGAGCATACGGATGATCCAGGGGCCGAACAGCAGCATGGTCACGAGGACGGCGACGATTTTCGGGATGAACGAAAGCGTCTGCTCGTTGATTTGGGTCGCGGCCTGGAAGATCGAGACCATGAGGCCGATCACCATGCCGGCCAAGAGCATCGGCGCGGAAACCGACAGGATGACGACAATCGCTTTGCGACAGACATCAATGGCGATTTCTGGTGTCATTGTCTATTCAGGCTGAAAGATGTGGAGTCTATCTTTTGATCGGTAATCCCAAAATAGTACTGGCCGTGGATTGTTTTTTGCTCTTTCCCGCGCCCGGCTCAGGCCGCGAAACTTTTTATCAACGAGCCGACAATCAGGTTCCAGCCATCGACCAAAACAAACAACAGTAGCTTAAACGGCATGGAAATAATCACCGGCGGCAGCATCATCATACCCATAGACATAAGAATCGAGGCGACGATCATATCAATAACGAGAAACGGGATGTAAATCATGAAGCCCATTTGGAAGGCCCGCTTTAATTCCGACAGCATGAAGGCGGGAATCAGCGTCAACGTCGGCACTTCGTCGCGGTTTGCTGGTTCCTTCGCGCCGCTGATGTCGGTGAGCAATGTCAGTTCCTCTTCCCGCACCTGGCTGAACATAAACGCGCGCAACGGTCGTATCGCTCTGGTCAGGGCTTCTTCCTGACTGATTTTCTGATCCATATAAGGCGTCAGCGCCTCGACACGGATGGCCTCGAGGGTCGGCGTCATGACAAATAACGACAAAAACAGCGACAGACCCAGAATAATCTGGGTTGGCGGCATGTTTTGCGTGCCCAAAGCCTGACGAACAAATCCCAGTACAATGACGATGCGGGTGAAGCAGGTGGTCATCAGAATGATGGCCGGGGTGATCGATAAAATGGTCAGGAGCAGCAGCAACTGAATCGCCGTCGAAACCTGCTGCGGACTGTCGGCCTTGGCGACGCCCAGCGTGATGGTTGGCACGTCGATGGCCTGGGCCAGGCGCGGCATGGTCAGAAAAATGACCAGAAGGATAAGGGTCGGCGCTTTCATGGCTTGCCTCAAAGCGGACTCGCGCTGTTGTTTGCCGCCTGGTTGCTGTTCAGGATGCTGTCAAAGGATTGGCTCATCGTTGGTCGCGGCGCATCGCGCTGTCGTCCGAGAGCGGCCAAAAGGCTGATGCCGTCCTGGTTGATGGCGAGGAGGAATGCTTCGCCGCGCGCTTCGACCAGACACAGCGATTTGCGTGGGGCCAGCAGTCGGGTTTCGAGCACGCGAATGGCGCTGTCGTCGCGGTTGCGTGTGAGCGAAAAGCGCTTTTTCAGCAGGGCGTACATGATAAACATGATGCCTATGACCAAGGCCAGCGCGGCAATCATGCGCAGATAGGCGACGGTTAACGAATCGTCTTGCGCTGCGGCGAAGGCGCGTTCTGGCGCGAATATCGCCGCAATCGTCATGGCCGCCGCAATCAAGGCGAGAACAGCGCCACACAAGCCAGGCCGCCGCATCAGTCAACCCAACTTCTGGATGCGGTCGCCAGCGCCAACGACGTCAGTCAGGCGAATGCCGAATTTGTCGCCGACCATCACCGCTTCGCCACGGGCGATCAGCCGCGAATTAACATACAGATCAAGCGGTTCACTGGCCGGTTTATCCAATTCGATGACATAGCCTTCGCCCATTTTCAGCAAATCTTTCAGCAGGATGCGGCTACGGCCAATCTCGACCGACACCTGCAAGGGCACGTCGTAGAGAAATTCCAGGCTGCGGCCGTCGGTGGGGGCCTGGTTGGTCGTATCATCGAGAAGTTCTCGTAATTCATCCGGATCGGGGCGGCTGAAATGACCGTTCCGCGTTGTTTCATCCATGGTTATTTTCCTCACATATTGACGGCGGTGATGCCGACGGCCTTCTTGCCGCCGCTTTCGCCCGCCTGGGCGTAAAATTTCACCTTGTCCTCGACGAGAATTTTCAAAGGCGCGTTGGGATCGTAATCAAGCGGGATGATGTCGCCGGGTTTCAGCGTTAGGATGTCGCTGATCGCCATGCTGATGACGCCGGATTGGGCGATGATCGTCGCCTCGACCTGGGCCAGGGCCACTTCCGCGCTCCGCCGCCAGGAATTTTTCGTCAAAACATTGACATTCAGCAATTCCTTCAGCTTGCCGCGCAGGGGTTCGATGGCGGCCAACGGCGCCACCAGGTCGATGTCGCCGCTTAGATCGCCCATGGTCAACTGAAAACCGGCGACGATGACATCGGCTTCGGCTTCGGCAATCGACACCATGCGCATGTTGCGTTCGACCCGCTCAAGCGTGCTTTTTAGGTTGATAAGCGGCGCGAAGGCGCGGTTCAGATTGCCTTCGGCCAGCGCGATGACCGATTTGAGAATCGCCAACTCAATGGTGGTCAGTTCGCGGTCAAGGTTCTGACCGCCGAGCTGGCCCGCCGCGCCGAGCATGATTTCGACCAGAGAAAACGACAGGGCCGAGTCCAGCGCCAACAGGCCGCTGTGCCGCAGCGGTTGCAGGCTGAACAGGCCGATGCCGCCGGGATTTTTCTGGTTTCTCGCGACATATTCCTGAAAGGGCATCCCTTCGATGCGTGTCCTTTTTATGGAGCATGTCCGTTGCAAATTATTAGTCAGAGCTGTGGCGTAGTTGCGGGCGAAGGCATCGACAATCAAATCGAAGTTGGCGATGCGACTGTCAGTTTCCCGACGCCTGGCCGCGTCGAACAGATTGAGCGGGCGGCAGTGACGGAATCCCGACGATTCGCCGTCGTTGTCGAGTGGCACCGCGCCGCTTTGAATCGCCGCCAACAGCTCGCGGATTTCTTCCTGACTTAGAATTGGTTCCACGGCGGCGGTCTCACTGCACCACGAAGTCGGTGAAGTAAATATTATTCACGCGGCCTGTACGTAAGAAGGTATTGATTTTGCTGATTATTTCCGCTTTGAGCTGGCGTTTGCCCTGTAAATCCTGCAATTCCTCATAGGTCTTGTTGCCGACCAGCATCAGAATGGCGTCGCGAATCTGCGGCATCCGTTGGTTTACTTCCGCCTGGGCCGCGTCGCTCGACAACTCAATGGAGAGCGAGGCTTTGACGTAGTGGTTGCCGTCCTGGCTGATGATATTGACAATGAATTCCTTGACTTCAACCATCGGGCCGATGTCCGGCTTTTGCGAGAGATCGGGCACTGGCACATTCTGGGCCGGGTCTTTTTTCTCTTCCGGCGGCGGTTCTTTTTTCGCCAGGAACAGATAGCCGCCCGCGCCCAAGAGAATGAGCGCCACGACAGCGATGGCGATGATCAGAAGCATCGGTTTTTTCTTCTTCTCTTCGCCCGCGCCTTCATCTTTTTTGTCTTTTTTCTCGGCCATGGCTCGGATTCCTCTGAGGCTTTGCTTGCGCGCCGCGCATCGCTGTTGTTTGATTTGTCGACGACGCCGGTCGTTTCGCGTGGTTCCGCGTTTTTTTCAGATGCAAGATAAAGTCCAGCCCGCGCGGTTTCGCCGCGTGACGGACGATTTTTTTTTGCGGATGAAGAAAACGAGCCTTCCAACCAGCCTGGCCTTGTCCGAAAACGCCGATATGCGCCGAAGCATCCTGGTATTACAAACAGGCAACGATTGCATACCGAAATGACGCGCCAGGTTTTGTCGGCGGGCCTGTTGATTTTGCGGTGAATAATTGCCAGGAAAAGCGAAAAAATAGAAACCAAATATCGTATTGAAATACCGTGGAAATATGATGGTAAGCAAAAATTATGCCAGACCTGGAATTAGTACCACATTGTAGGATGTCTTGGAAACTGCGCGTTCTGTGCGATAGGCGACGCGACATACTACAAAGTGGCAGTTGCCAAGCCGCGCCGTTGTTGGCTATGATGCGGCCCAGTCCCAGAGATGGGAACGGAACCGGTTCCGATTGTGACAAAAATAGTTTTTTCCAGTCTTCTAATGTTACCCCAGAGATGGGAACGGAACCGGTTCCGATTGTGACAATGTTGGTTTTTCCAACTTCAGCTCCACTGCCCAGAGATGGGAACGGAACCGGTTCCGATTGTGACCTTCAGCGCCCCACGCAGTTTCATTTGATTCCCAGAGATGGGAACGGAACCGGTTCCGATTGTGACTTTATCCTGTGACATGTGGTCAGTGTACAAGCCCAGAGATGGGAACGGAACCGGTTCCGATTGTGACTCGCCACCAGCACTGCCGCAAAAAAACAGCCCCAGAGATGGGAACGGAACCGGTTCCGATTGTGACCTTTTGCTGTCATTCCCGCGCAAGCGGGAATCCATGCCATCGCATTTGCAATATTTTGCCTGGATGCCCGCCTGCGTGGGCATGACGTTATGAGGCATTCCCGCGCTTTCCCCCGTCATTGCCGCGCCAGCGGCAATCCAGATGGGCGAACACAGTTCGCCCCTACAATCAATCCTGGCGCGTTGTTTCTGTCTCAATGTCGGGGAAGCGTTCCAGCAGCTGTCGCCTGGCTTCAGCCAATATTTCGGCCTCGATGCGCAGCAAGTTGTGCCGCTTGATGGCCGCGAACAGCCGTAGCACCAGGGTCGGGTCGAACTGAAGTCCGGCTTGTTCAACCAATTCATTCACCACCACCCGCGCTAAAAGCCGGTCGCGATGCGGTCGGTCGGCGGTCATGGCCGCGAAGGCGTCCACCAGCTTGAACAAGCGGGCGGTGAAGGGAATCTCGTCGCCTTTCAGGCCGTGCGGCGCGCCGGAGCCGTCATAGCATTCTCCTTGAGTGAGAAGCAGGGTTCTTTCCATCAGAAAGAAATCGAAATTTTCGGTCAGTTCCGCCGTTTTATAGGGCAACTCGCGCATCAGCCGACGTTCGTCATCGGTGAATTCCCCGGAGCGCGCCAAAATATCCTGGCGCAGCAAAACCCGCACGCAGGTCAGAAGATTCGTCGTATTTTCAAATACTTTCAGAAGAGTGGTCGGCAGCGCCATATCTTTCACCAGTAAACCCAGGTAGCGGCCGACCAGGGCGCTGTGCCGTCTTTGTTCGTCACCACCCATATCGTTGGTCAGTGACATCAAGGAGGAAATGGTCGTGGCGCGGGTGTTTTGCAGAAGGGCGTTGATGGTGGATTTCAAGGTCGAAACGCCGCGCCCGGAGGAAATATCGCGTTGCCCCATGTCTTTTGAAAAAACGCGGATGCGGTTGCGCCCGTCGCTTTTGGCCTGGTAAAGCGCCGTTTCCGTCATGGTAATGAACTGGTCAGAATTTTCTGGCTGGTTTTCGCCTAGCGAGGCGATGCCCATTGATAGCCCGATGTGGATGGTCTGGCGGTGGCGGCGAAAGCTTTTGCCGCAGCAGGCCATGCGGATGCGTTCGGCGCAGCGGGCCGCCTCGTCGGAATTCGCCCCCAGCAAAATCACCGCGAAACTTGCGCCGCAGTAGCGGCAGCAAATGCCGCCTTCATCCCGTGCCGCGCCGCTGACCCGCGCCGACAGTTCGCCTAAAAGATTGTCGCCGAAGGTGTAGCCGTGGCTTTGGTTGATGTGCCGAAAATTGTCAGGATCGAGAATGATGAGCGACAGGTTGCCCGCCCGCGCCCTGGCTTTTTGCAATTCGTCCTCAAGTTGGCGCAAGAGATGGCGCCGGTTGTAGAGACCGGTCAGGCCGTCGCGGCGGCTTAACGAATCAATCAGGGCGTCGTTGGTTTTGATGAAAATTTCCCGCTGCCGACAAAAACGCGACAGGTGCCTGAGAAAATCAAGTTTGTGGTGCAGCATTGCCTTCGAACAGGGCCAGGCCAGGGCGTCGATGAAGCGCGAGGCATGGACGGGCGGCGGCGCGGCGTTTTCGTGGTGGAAGAAAAGCAGCGGCACCGAGGATGACAGCCTGATCTCGGCGCGAATCGCCGCCAGACTATCGTGGTCGTCGCAGGTCACGAGAAAAAGATTGTCGAAAGCATGCGGCGTTATCGCGCCATCGCGGCAGACGCCATTGATAAGAATGTATTCGCCAGACGACGCGGCCAAAAGCGTGTTGAGTTCCGCGCATCGGCATAGATTCAGGATGGTTTTTTCCATGGGCCGGACAAGACCTGGTTATTGCTGAAATGTAGTAGTTCAAACTTGATCTGACAGTCATCTTCGTTTTGCTGGTTTGGCCTGTCCGATTAGTTAAGCTGTCCGACCTTTTGGTTCCAGATCTGTTTTCCATCAAGGAGAGTTTGCATGGGCGTTCTGCCGCAACACATTTTCCCTTGATGGGTCCGTTCGGTGTTGTAGTGGTGTATCCA
>JAITSS010000082.1 GCA_031287565.1 Desulfobulbaceae bacterium | reverse complement strand
CAAGCCTCAAGCCTCAAGCCTCAAGCCTCAAGCCTCAAGCCTCAAGCCTCAAGCCTCAAGCCTCAAGCCTCAAGCCTCAAGCCTCAAGCCTCAAGCCTCAAGCCTCAAGCCTCAAGCCACGAAAATCTTCAATCATCGGTGATTGATTTTTTGCGCTTTCCGATGATCATCGGAGTATTGCTCATCCACAATGCCAGCGCCACCGTGCAAACCGCCAGCGGGCCGGTAGGTAGTCAGGCTTTCTTGCCCATACACTCCTTTTGCACCGACCTCTTTTCACAAACCCTTGGCCGTTTGGCCGTGCCAACGTTTTTCTTCATCTCCGGCTTTTTGTTTTTTCTGCATCTTGAACGATTCAACCTCGCAACCTACCGGAAAAAATTGCCAAGCCGGGTGAAAACCTTGCTCATCCCCTATCTGTTCTGGAATCTTCTGTCCGTTACGGTGTTTTCCCTTGCCCATTATGTGCCCGCATTTTCTCGATTTTTCAGTAAATCCTATGAATTAACCTGGCAATATGTCTTGCAGGCATTATGGGCGATACCAGATTTAAACCAAACGAGTCACATGGCGTATCCCTACGCCTATCAATTCTGGTTCATCCGCGATCTGATGGTCATGGTCATGCTGACGCCGGTCATATACTGCTTCGTGAAAAAATTGCGGCTCTGGGGCCTCGGTCTTCTGGGAATTCTGTGGTTTTCCGAATGGTGGCAGGCGCTCTTCCCCTGGCTCGCCGGGCACGGCCTGAGCATCACCGCCCTGTTCTTTTTCACCGCCGGGGCCTGGTTCAGCCTCAACCAACGAAATGTGGTCGATGACGCCCAAAAAGTGGCGAAATGGACCTTCGCGCTCTATCCCCTATTCGCCATGGCTGACATGCTCACCAAAATCCATGTCCCCAAGCAGCATGTTTACCTGCCTTTTATCCACAATTCCGGCATTTTGTTTGGCATGGCGGCCAGTTTCGCCCTGGCCGCCTGGTTGCTGAAAACCGGTCGGGCGCGGGTCAACGCCTTTCTCGCCTCGGCTTCCTTTTTTGTCTTCGCCGTCCATGATCCGTGGTTTTTAAGCAAATTGCGCAAAGCCATTTGGGTCCTGTTCCGGCCGGAGTCGGATATCGCTTTGACCGCTCTTTACTTTTTGCTGGTGATTGTTGTCACCGCGACGGCGCTGGCCCTCTACTGGCTGCTACGGCGCTTTCTTCCGGGATTCACCCGCGTCATCACCGGCGGGCGGTAAATAACCAGGCGCAGAACAGGCTTGAATTTTGCTTGCAAAGTTGCTATAAGGGCGGGTCTTCGCCAGCATAGCTCAGTTGGCAGAGCGGCGCTCTCGTAAAGCGCAGGCCAACGGTTCGATCCCGTTTGCTGGCTCCAGCTTACGAACCCCGCCTCCGTTTCCGGATCGGCGGGGTTTTCCATTGCTTGGCCCCCCAAAGACGCACTCATTTTTCTCCGGCCCATTGTTCGGGCGTTCGGGCCGAGGACTATTGCTACGGCGCGGTTGCGCGCCGCCATCTTTCCTCTTTTCGGCGGATTGCCGCCGACCTCCAGTGAATCATGCAAATATCCGATGACGCAGTTCCTTCCTTTGACGATTGTGCTTTCTCCGAACCTTTAATGCGGGCCGTCGCCGACGCCGGTTATGAAGCGCCAACCCCGGTGCAGGCGGCGATTATGCCGCATCTGGCGGCGGGCCGTGACGTGATTGGTCAGGCCCAGACCGGCACCGGCAAAACCGCCGCCTTCGCCCTGCCGCTGCTCGACGGCCTGGATTTTGACCGCAAATTGCCGCCACAGGCCCTGGTGCTGGCGCCAACCCGCGAATTGGCCCTGCAAGTCGCCGAATCTTTTCGCGAATACGGCAAATATCTACCGCGCCTAAAGGTTGCGGCTATTTTTGGCGGTCAGGAATATGCCGGTCAGTTCCGCCAGCTTGAGCAAGGCGCTCAAGTGGTGGTCGGCACGCCGGGTCGAGTCATGGATCATATCCGCCATGGCAGCCTCGATTTGTCGGCGCTGCGTTGTCTGGTTCTCGACGAAGCCGACGAAATGCTGCGCATGGGCTTCATCGGCGATGTTGAGTGGGTGCTCGAACAGACGCCCAGCTCGCGGCAAATCGCCCTTTTCTCCGCGACCATGCCCGCCGATATCCGCGCCATCGCCCAGAAGCACCTGCGCGAACCGGTGGAAGTGACTATTCCGACGAAAACCGTCACCGCCGCGACCATCAACCAGCGTTTTCTCATCACGCCAGGTTTGGCCCGTAAATTCGAAGCGCTGACCCGGATTCTCGAAACCGAAAACACCGAAGGCGTCCTGGTTTTCGTGCGCACCAAACTACAAACCGCCGAGCTGGCCGAAAAATTACAGGCCCTGGGCTACCAGGCCGCGCCGCTCTCCGGCGACATCGCCCAGAATCAGCGCTTGCGCACGGTCGAACAACTGAAATCCGGCGCGATCAATATTTTAATCGCCACCGATGTGGCGGCGCGCGGCCTGGATGTCGAGCGCATCAGCCACGTCATCAACTACGATGTGCCCTTCGACAGCGAAGCCTATATCCACCGCATCGGTCGCACTGGCCGCGCTGGCCGTAGCGGCGAGGCGATTCTTTTGCTGAATCCCCGCGAAAGGCAGCAGTTGAAGATGATTGAGCGGGCCACCCGCCAGAAAATCAGCGAGATGACCCTGCCGACCGTGGCTATGATCAACGTGCGCCGCAAAGAGCGTTTCGGCGAAAGGATCAAAGCGGCGCTGGCCGCAGGTTGCGATTCCTATGCCGCGCTTCTTCGCGAACTCTGCGATAAAGAGAGTCTCGACCCGCTGCAAGTGGCGGCGGCCATGGCCAAGATCGCCCACAACGGTCAGGAACTGTTGCTGGCTGATTTGCCAGAAGAGCGGCCAGAGCGGGCGCGATTTCGTGAGCGCGACGACGACCGACGCCCGGTTCCGGCGAAACGCGGACGCTTCTCGCCAACTGAGATCGGTTTTGAGCGCTACCGCATCGAAGCCGGTGAAAATCACGGCGTGCGCCCGGCCAATATTGTCGGGGCCATCGCCGGGGAAACGCCGATCACCAGCCGCGCCATTGGCCGCATCAGCATTTTCGACGAGTACAGCCACGTCGATCTGCCGCAGAATCTGTCGCCGCACGTGCTGCGCCAGTTGTATAAGGTGCGGGTGAACGAACGGATGATGAAACTCAGCAAAATCGAAACCGATGGCCGCCCGGAGCAGGCGCGTCCTTCCCGACCACGCCCCGGCGGCGAGCGTGGCGAGCGCAAAAGTTTTACCGGAACCTTCCGCGAGCGCCGCAAAACACCCGCCGGACGGCATCAGTAACATCCCAGGCCGCCATGCTCCGCCATACCTTTCGCCATCTGCCCGGCATCGGCCCAGCGGCGGAACGACGGTTGTGGCGGCAGGGTATTTTGTCGTGGGATGATTGGCGCGACGGACGTCCGCGTTCCCTGGCCGCCGTCTACCGCCCGCAAGCCGAAGAACTGCTGGCCCGCTCGCGTCTGGCGCTTTCCGCAGGCGAAGCCCGGTTTTTCGCCAAGCTCCTCAAACCACCCGAATGCTGGCGGCTGTTTCCGGATTTCCGCCAGCAATCCGCCTATCTTGATATTGAAACCAGCGGCCTTGGCGCCGACGCCGAACTCTCGCTGCTCACCCTGTATGACGGATATGTCGCCACACGCTATGTCAACGGTGAAAACCTGGCCGACTTTGCGCCTGATGTGGCGCGTTACGCTGTCCTGATCAGTTTTAACGGCCGTCGCTTCGACATTCCCTTTCTAGAACGCGCCCTACACATCCGTCTGCCGCAGGCGCAGATCGACCTCTGCCCGGTGCTGCGCAGTCTCGGCTATCGTGGCGGCCTGAAAAAGGTGGAAGAGGCGCTGGGCATTGCCCGCGGCGACTTGCGCGGCGTCGATGGCCTGGCGGCGGTGTATTTGTGGCGGCGCTACCGGGAATCGGGCGACCGGCGTTTTCTCGAAACGCTCTCGGCCTACAATTTCGCCGACACCGTCAACCTTGAACGCCTGATGTTTATCGCCTGCCGCATGAAGCTGGCCGCCACACCCTTTGCTGACGAATTCGCCGAGGCTTTCGCCACACCGCCACCCGCGCCGGAAAATCCTTGGCGCGTATGGCCGGAATGTCTGCCGTACTATGAGAAATAAAAAAAGCCGGTCGCGACAAGAATTGGCGCGACCGGCTTTTTGATGCGATCAATGGATAATCGCTACATCCGAGAACCTTTCAGGAATTTGCCGCGCCAGTAGGCGTTATTCATGCTGGAGATGGTCACGCCCTGGCGACTGGAAGCGTGCATGAATTTGCCATTGCCGAGGTAAATGCCCACATGGTCAATACCGCGTCCGCGTTTGAAAAAAACCAGGTCGCCCGGCAACAAGCTATCACGGTCAACTGAGACGCCGCGCATAGCCTGCTCGCGGGCGCTGCGCGGCAGTTGGACTCCGTACACGTCGCGAAAGGTTAAGGCCGTGAATCCGGAACAATCAACGCCTGCACGCGATGCGCCACCGGCGCGATAGCGGGTGCCGCGCCAATCCTGATAATGCCTGCGCAGATCATCCAACTCGGGCATTCCGACAAGGGCGGGCGACAGGCGGCGCGAGGCGCTGAACTCCGCTACGATCCGCGAGTCACGGCTTTTGACAAGGGCGCGGGGCAGATTTTTTCGCACGCTTTTCCTGTGGGCGATTTTCTTTTTCGCCAGAACATTTTTTTTCGCGCCGCGTTGGGCGCTCAGGCGCGGGGTTTTGCTTTTCGGCGCCAGACGGACGACTTTCTTTTTCTCTTTGCCTTGCTCCGGCGCGATGGTGATGTGGCTGACGCTAGTGAGTTTGATCGGCCGCACCTGGGTGGTTTTTTTCGGCGCGATATTGGCGTGGCTGGTTTCGGGCGGCGCCAGCAACAGGCCGCAGACGAAAAATGGCAGGGCGATGGCGAGGTATTTTTTCATGCCAACATATGATTTAAGGAAGGCTATCAAACCGCTGATGATGCCGGAACAGGCCGATTTCTTTTATTCTTTCAGCCAACCGGCGGCCCAGTTTCGCCGTTTGTCGGCGATAAATGATTTCTGATGGTATCGAAAACTGAGCCTCATTGCAATGAATCAGAGGCTTTTTTTTGCGAAAAAAGATATTTTTATCAATAAGTTACAGATTTTAGACGGTAATATTTTTTGAACTTTGGCTACGGAAGTCGCGAGAATCACAGCTTTTTTGGCCGCGCCAAATCGGGCTTGGTACAATTTTTTGTATCGTTCGCCACGCCCCTGGCGCATTGATCCGGAGGAGAATCATGAGCATCCGTCATTTGGCCGTGGCGCTGTATCAAAGTATGAAAGAAATCGGGCGCTTAGAGGAGGAACTCGCCCAGGCCGCCTCGCCCGCCAGGCAAAAGGCTTTGGCCGACGAGCTACGCCGCGAGCTGGCTAATCGGCGGGCAATCCAGCGGATGATTGACGGGGCGAAGGAAACGGGGCGGTGACAGCGCGGTTTTTTTCTTTCACGCCGTCGGGTTGGCGGCAATGTGCGCGAAGTCATCGGCCACGTCGATGAATAATTCCACCAGCGCCGGGTCAAAGTGCGCGCCGCCGCCCCTGGCGATAACCGTCGCCGCCTCTTCCGGCGCGAGCGGCTTTTTGTAGGGCCGGATCGAAATCAGGGCGTCGTAGACATCGGCTATCGCCAGAAGCCGCCCTTCCAGCGGAATCGCCAAACCGACAAGCCGGTTTGGGTAGCCGCTGCCGTCCCATTTTTCATGATGCGTGGCGGCAAAGGTTTTGGCGTGCCGCAGAAAGGCGTGGCTCGGCGTGCTTATCTCAATCTTTTCGATGATGCGCACGCCGAGGGCGACATGGTTGCGCATGACGGCGAATTCCTCCGCCGTCAGCTTGCCGGGTTTATTTAAGATCGCATCGCTGATGGCGATTTTGCCAACATCGTGCAGCTGCGCCGAGGGCACGAGAAAACGCATATCCCAGGCGGCGCTTTCCTCCTGATACAGACGCTCTTTCGCCAAAGCGTCGATCAGCAATTGCAAATATTTCTGGGTGCGGGTGATGTGGTTGCCGGTCACATCGTCGCGGGATTCCACCATGTCGGCGACCACGCTGAGCACGGCGCTTTGTAAATCAAATATCTGCCAGGTCTGCTCCTGCACCATATTTTGCAGATTGCTGTTATAGCGCGCCAACTCCTTTTTCTGGCTGATGCTCAGCAGGTGGTTTTCCAGACGTTTCAACAACAGCGGCGCGGAAAACGGCTTGCCGATGTAATCAATAGCGCCGAGGCTTAATCCCTCCAGTTCGCTGCCCTCGTCGGTGCGGGCGGTAACGAAAATCACCGGAATATCAATGAAGCGGCGGTCTTCCTTCAGCCGTCGTATGACCTGATAGCCATTCATCTCCGGCATTTCTATATCCAGAAGGATCATATCCGGAACGACATGTTCCAGAGTCTCAAAGAATTTAGCCACCGACGGCATCGGATAGACTTCGTAATGATCGCGAAGAATCCGTCGCCCCATGGCCAGGGTGGCCATGTTGTCGTCCACCAGCATAATTCTGCCGCGTCCCATATTCGCCTCCCGCCAAACCTACAGGATAAGCCCAGCGCCGCTCCAGCCGAGACCGGATAGCCACTATGTCGAAGCGGCTTTGGTCAGGGTAGAGCAAGCGGGATTGGCGAGTCAAGATTGGCCGGGATTTTTTCGCGGCGCGGCGGGTGGCATTCATTCCTCGGTCGCGGCCAGACGCAGGCCGGGATGCAGTAGCTCGGCGACCAAGGCCAGCGCCTTGACAAAGGACACCGGGGTCGGACTACAGATCAGATCGGGATCGAGGACGTGGACACGGCCGCTTTTCGCCGCCGCCAAAGCCGAATAACGCAGCCATTTCCGCCGCTCTTCTCCGGCGATGCCAGTTTCGCCGCCCATGATGGCGATGAGAATCACATCGGGATCGCGCGCCAACACCCGTTCGTAATCGTATTGGCCTCGGCTTTCATCCTGGGCGATGTTGAGGCCGCCGGCCAGCGTCAGATAATCGCTGGTGAAAGCGTCACCGACTGAAACAAACAGCGGATTGGCGCCGATTTGCAGAAAAACCTTGGGACGCGGCAACGACGCCACCGCCTGGCCAATCGCCGCCACCCGCTTTCGCGCCACCTCAACCACCCGCGCCGCCTCAGGCAAATGGCCGGTCATTTTTCCCATCAAGAGAAAATTATCGCATATTTCCGTAAAGTTACGCGGCTGATGAAAATGCACCACTTTGATGCCCAGCCGCTCAAACTGCGCCACCTGCTGCGGCGAGGTCAAACCAGTGGCTACAATGAGGTCGGGATTCAGCGCGATGATTTTTTCGACATCCAGTTGCAGCACCGTGCCGATCTTTTCTTTTTGCCGCGCCGCTGGCGGATAATTGCAGTAGGTGGTGCAGCCGATCAGAGACTCACCCGCGCCCATGAGAAAGAGATTTTCCGTGTTAATCGGCCCCAGCGAGACAATGCGCCGCGCCAACCTGTCGGCGGCGTCAGCGGGATATAGGGGCAAAAATGTCAGGAAAAGGCAGAGCGGCAGCAGGAAAGGCCATTGGCCACGGCGGGGAAAAAGTCGAATCATCGCGAGCACCGGCGGAGAAAACCTGGCAAACCGGGGACGCCCTGAATACCCGTCGTCTGTCGCGCCGACCATTCCTCGTGGCGACGCGGCCAATGTGTTCGGCAGGTTTTCTGACTCCTGGCGCCATCGTCCGCGCCTTCCCAGCGCCCAATCACGGGCGCAAGTGGCATGAAGCGGACGTTTCTCCAGTTACAGCAGCGGGCCTGTCCCCGATTCGCACGGGGTTCCCTCACGGCTCAATGACGAGCGCCGAAAACGGCAACTATAAAAATCTATCGCCGTCGGGCTGTCAAGCGCCCAACGGCGATGGACGCGCCGCCGCCCGGTCGTTCTGAGAAAAATAAATCAATTTTTAAGCCAGGCCAAAGGTGGGTTACGCGACAAAATGCGCGCGGGGTAATGGCGGCGCGGCGCTCAATATGATGTTTTTCACCGTCGTCCACGGTGAGGTTCATGGAGAATTTCCAAATTGAATAATGGATAGGCGTTGATGGAAAAATGATTTTTTACTTAGATTCTCCTCAAAAAGCTGTAATATATTGGAATAATAAGGTAAAGTGAGTTTTTTGTGGCTATGTTTCTGCCAATAAAAAGCAGCGAAATACTTGGGAATGATGTGGGGGAAAATG
>JAITSS010000024.1 GCA_031287565.1 Desulfobulbaceae bacterium | reverse complement strand
CCGGCTTCACGCAACGCCCTGATCTCCGCCCGCGTCTTCGGCGTCGTCCGTGCCTGACTGTGAATGTTATGACTCATCTTTTGACCTCCGATGTGATTCAATCATTTCCCGCAGTATAGCTTGCGCATGAAATAAAGGCCAGCTACGAATCGGAATATGATCGCACGGAACTGAACACCAAGGTATGTAGCGTGGTCAGCGCCTGATTGACCAGAACTTTATCAATGACGATTTGGAAAAAGAGCGGCGTGATCAGGGCGATGGCATGAATGAACAGAACCGCTAAAGCGATGTCAAAAAAAACGGTTTTCTGACGAAGAATTTCGGGAATGAACCAGCGCAAGGAAAAAGGTTGGTCTTCGTCGGCGAGGCGGGCGCGGCGCTTCAGAAGGTACAGCGTTCCTGACCAGCGTGGGACGAATTGCTCTTTGTTCAAACGAATGACGCCCTCTTCGGCCAGCGGGTCATAGGCCAAAAGATGGTCGTCGGAAAACCCGGCCAAAAGGATGTGTTTGCCGTTTTTCATTGGCGCGATCACTGGCCAGGCGCGTCCAAGATGGGAAAAGTACGCCCAATTCAGTTTTTCTTTCATGCCGGTTTTCAAGCCGGATTCTTTGGCCATCCGTAAAAATGGTTGGGGTTTGATTTCATTTTCGGTCAATCCATATTCGTGGGTGAGACGTTCCGCTGTAACCTCAATGCCGCGCTCTCTGGCGCAAATGACAAAACAGGCCAGAATGGTATTGATTTTTTGGAAGGAAAGAATGCCGCCGCTGAAAACGGCAAGGAAATTGGCTAAGGCGACCGTTTCCTTACGGGGCGCGCCGTCGATGAGAGATGACGGATCACAAAGTGTCAGGCTTGTTGCGGACTGTTGCAGGGCGACCAGAAATTTCCCCGTTGTCAATTCCACGACAACGGGGAAGTCCGGAAGGCGAGCTGAGGTGGAATTCCGCAGGTCGCAATGTCCAGTGACGGTTTTAAGGCCACAATCTGTCGCTATTTTTCGGACGCTGGAGAGGTTCGCTGTTGGATCGTTCAGTTGCTCAGCCAGTTCGGGGTATCCTTTTGATTGAGCCAGAAAACGGCAACAGACAAGAAGATTCGATACGGGCGAAGAAACGGTCATGGAAGAAAAATCGCCGAAAATTCAGGCTATTTGGGTTTTGCGCTTGGCGGGAGTGTATAAGAATGACACCAAATCATTTACTGGATAGTAACGGTTTTGCGCTTTTATTGCCAGGGAGAGTTTGTCTCCCTCTCCCCGGCCAGGCATTTGCGGGCGAAAAAATGTGCAATTTCAGACCAGTAATTAGAGTTCTCTCAGAAAATTCTTACCGTCGGTAATGTTCTGAAGCGTTTTCTGAGTGTCGCGTCTGGCCGGGATGCGATAGCTCGAAATCCATGGGCGGTCATTTCCTCTTTCATATAGCCCATATTACGCAAAGCGTTTAACGCTGTCATATCAGACATGATTTAAAAACAACGATAAATCATGCAAATAAAAAAGTCCCGCCAGGCATAATGGACCTGGCGGGACTTCACTGAATAACAAATTGGTGCCCCCGGCAGGAATCGAACCTGCGGTACCAGGATTAGGAATCCTGTGCTCTATCCCCTGAGCTACGAGGGCGCTTACGCATCTGTTTGGAGCGGCGATATTACCTGAATCGCGAAAATGTTGGCAAGATAAATTGGCCGCGTTGTTCAGACGCGATCGGCGCGGCAGATCATCGGCGAACCGAAGAGGCGGGTCAGGCCACAGGCGGCGGCGACTGCTTCCGACGCCTTGGCGACGCCTTGTTTGCCGATTTTTCGGTGCAGTACCATCGGCCAGAAAAATTGCGGGCGGAAAATTGGCGGGGAGAAGCCATTCGCCGTCATCTCGTCTGTGATTTGCCGCCGAGAAAATAAAGAAAACGGCCGCGTGTTGCCCTCCAGCTTCTTTTTTACGGCAAAGAGCGCTTCATACAAAATATTGGCCGAGCGTTTATCAGGATAATCAAAGAGAACGGCGTGGTCGGCGACGCGGCACATCTCAGCTAGAAATGGTCGCCATTTTGTTACATGCGGCAAGAGCCGGAACGAAATCACCACGTCAAAGGCGCGGTCAGCGAAAGGCAGAGCCAAGCTGTCACAGGTGTGCCAGGCGCATTTTCCCGCCGCGATGACGGATGCCAGGCGAGCGCGACAGGAATCGTCGCTGCCAGTCACCGTCAGCCGATAGCCCGCCGCCAGCAGCGGCGCAGTCAGTTGCCCGTGGCCGCCGCCGACATCGAGCACGGTGGCCTGGGGAAAATTTTTAAGCAATTCCAGGGTAATCGCCGCCTGGCGCTCTAAAAACCAGGCCCCGACCTCAGCGGCGAAACGCGCGGCGTAAGCGTCGGACGCGGTTTCGATGTCAGCGGTTTCTTCAAACATTTTCGCTCTCTTTGTTGCTTACTTCGATAACTGACTCGCTGTCGCTGATAAAATGACGAGTAAACTCCGCAGCTGCTTGAGCTGCATATTTATGCCAATTATCATTTTTTTTATCATCCGCTTCATCACAGATTCCCCGAATAATCAGACCAGGGATGGGATGATGTGGTTCCAATGTTGCACGGTAAAATCCATAACCTTCCATCTCTATTGCCAATATCTTCCTATGCCAAGCAGTAATCTGGTTGCGTATTACCTTATCTGCAATAACTTTTTCCCCGGAAGCAATCACACCTTGATGCTTTTTTGATGTGCTATCAGTGCCATCCGGTCTAGTTTCAGAAACGACACCATCCCATTCTCTCAACCCAGCTAAACGCCTCAATAGGCCCTCATTGGTTGGAATCATTTCTGGTTGTGGTTCGATTCTATCTGAAGTCACTTTATTGTACTCATAATACCAAACACTGTCCGCGACAACGACATCTCCAAGCTTTATTTTCTCAGGAACTGCGGAAGCCGCAATCCCAACTAAGAAAATAAATTTAGGATTACAATCACGAATGACTTGTGTTGCGAAGGACTCCGCATTTACATTACCCATTTTTGTTTGTCGTGCGACAACAATAGAATGGCTATGTCCGTTAGAAGAATGAATCTCACCATACCAATAAATGTTCCCGTCTTTTGTAGTTTTGCGGCGATTATCTGCATTTAATCCGAAGACGCTACAAACAGCGTGGAGTTCTACTTCAATAATCGTAAGAATCGCGAAATCAACCTTCATTGGCAGTAAACCTTTATTTTGTTTTGAAATAAGAGATTTGAGTGTTAGAAATTTATATTGAGAACACAATGCTTTATGTAGAGCAGAGGTGCGATTGTCTTCGTTCCCATCATTATTGAATCGGATAGCATTTAAAAGCTCTTTCGTATCGGATTCTCTCCATCGTCCACAGGCAATTCGGACTCCAACGCGGAAGAACGTTCCAAACAGGGCTGATACCCCATCAACAGCATTGATTGCTGCATTTTCTTTTTCTGTCGAGATTGGTACTTGCATCTTCAAAGAAGATAGAGGAGTGGAAAGAGGACAAAGCAAGTCCCACAAATTTCGTTCCGTCCTCGCCAATCGTTCAAAAAATATAGTTTCAGAAATATTCTCGTCGGTGAAATAGAAAAAACTAATCTCCGTATCGGTTTTTTCTACGATTTCAAATCCCAAATTCAAACCATTACTCACTGTAAAATAGTTGGTAAACGTCTGACATATTTCCAAGACAAGTAGAGCATTATTATGGCTTATACTGATATTTTTTTTATCTGTCTGGAATCGATATTTAATACAGCCCGATCCAATTTCAACCTTGCCTAATTTAGCAAGTCGAACAAGTTCATCTCTGTCCGTGGTATTGATTTTGCTGAAATTCACATTCTCAAACCTAATAATCCCAAGTGGTTCTTTAGAAAAATCGATTTGAACATCATGCTGAAACATTTTATTCTGTAAACTCGTACTCTTAAATGAAATATCAGCTTTTGCTGCCACTTCAATGTGATTAAATTGAACAGCGCTACCACGATACCTATTTGTAGATATAACATGCCCAAATAAGGTGTCAGTGAAATCAGTATTTCCAGCGAAAGATATATCACGAAAAACAACATGGCATAAAAAATTTGTCTTTGTAAAATCAACCACATCATTAAATCGTATTTGCAGAAAACCTACCGACGACTGTTCTCCCAGGGAAAATGAGGCATCGGAAAAGCTTGTTATGCCATCAAACATTATTTTATCGAATTTCACTGCAAATCCATATGTTGCTCCGCTAAACTTTGTGTCACAGAATAAAGCGGAATTCTTAATCTGAATTGATGTGAAGAACACTTTCGATAAAAATTCTGCCTTATCAAAATCTAAGCGGCCAAAATTAACATTGGTAAATTCTAAATCTCTTTTAAAAGTTGTTTGCTGAAAATCAGCACCTTCTGTGAATATGATATCATCAAATATAGTGGAATCAAGAAAAGATGCTCCCAAAAAACATGCTTCTTTCTTTAAAGAAATATCGTTAACCCTAAAAATATAGTGTTCATTTTGATTCGATGTTTCTATTTTGCTGCCCACGAATACAAATTCAGTGAAATCATATAAGTTGATTTCATCATTTGTTGAATTTAGTATTTGTATAAGTTGCAGAAAATACTTATCAAAAGAATTTTCTCTTTTCCAATCAATTATTTGGCTATGGAAGATACATGCGCCCGTTGAGTCGATTGGTAAATCAGATATTCCATGGATTTTTGTGTAAAAATCTGGATAAGGACATCGCCGTCCTAAATTAGAAGGCATTCTTTTGTAGTCAGATTTATAAACGTAGTTGCACATAAATCCACCTCATTCTGAAATGAAATGCGTAAAAGTACGGGAGCATCGAATTAAAGATTCCTTGGCTCACAGCAAGCCGTTATGGCTTCTTACATCTATGCAAAACCATGAGGGGTTCAAACACCGCCTCAACCGCCGCAATCTGCCGCTGTATTTCTTCCTGATTCCAGGCCAATTCCACCGCCATCGCCTGCGCCACCGTCTCCAAAACATCCGGCGCCGGGCATTCGGCGGCGGCCAAATCGGCGCGGCGAAACACCACGTCGGCCAGGCGCGCCGCCATTTCTTCGTGGATGAAATAGCGCAATTCGGCTCGCAACAAACCGGGGATGAGCCAGGGCGCGGCGGCTTCGTCGGGATTGGCGGCCAGATAGCGGAAGACTTCGCGCCAATCCTCGCCGTAGCGGCTTTGCAGGAGCGCCCGGATTGTTTCATATTCCGCGCCGAGGGCGGCAATGGCTGGGGCGAAATCGAGCTTTTCCCGGCCTGTGTCGCCGCTTTGGTAACGATTCAGTCTAATCGCCTGGGCGAGGTGGGTTTTACCTAACTGCCGTGTCACTTTTTCGGCCAGGTCCGGCGCGGTGGTGTATTTGACGCCGATGGCGGAGAACAGCCCCGTCGCCCCATCTTGGGCGTGGTCGATGATGCGGCCCTTGCTTTCCAATTGCGGCGTCTCGTCATATCCGTCGTCAGATGCGGCGATCGGTAAGAGTCCGGCATGGAAAAAACCGACATCTTCCACCTTCAGCGCCGCCTGGGGATAGATGCGATTCACGTCGTCAATCATCTTCTGTATATCCTCCGGACGCGCCTGAAAATCTTCGGCCCGACCGTCGTATCGGCTGTAGTTGGTGCCGATGATCGTATGGCGGCCACGCCAGGGCGCGAAAAAAAACAACCGTTTGCCGCATGGCACAGTCGCGTAATGGTCGGCGTGAACAGCCTCGCCTTCAAGGCCGACCGCGTAGTCGCCGAATAGATTTTTTCTGACAATTAAATTTATCGCAATCGCCCATTGCCGACGGGGAAAATTGAAACGAGGCGGCGGGAAAATCGCCTCTTCCGCCCGCTCCATCATCTGATTCAACCAGGCCCCGGCGGCGTTGACCGCAAGCGAGCACGGCACGCGATGATCCTGACCGTTTATCAGATCACGAACGACGATTCCCCGCAGACGATGATCGTGTATTTGCAGCCCGACCACTTCCGCGTAATTGGCGACCAGTGCCCCATGCCTGGCCGCTAATTTAATATATTCCAAGGTCAGGCGTTCGGTATTTTCCGCCAGCGTGTCATACCACAACGCGCCGCCTGTCAGGCCCGCCATGCCAATGCCGGGCGCGGTGGCCGCCATGTTGACTGAGGAAATCCGTCCGGCCCGCGGCAGACGATTCGGCGCTGGCACGCCAACATTTCGGTCGCAGGCGATCAGGTCATAGAAAGCGAAGGCCAAGCGCATGACCTCCCGCCCGCGCATCCCGTGGCCGTAGGTTGGCATCAGGCAGGGCAAAGGTCGGGTCAGATGCGGAAACAGGCGCATCATCTCGCGGCGCGAACGAATTGATTCGCGCATCCGTTTGATATGACCGTGTTGCAAATAGCGGATGCCGCCGTGGATGATTTTCAAGCTGTTGGCTGAGGTAGCCGAGGCGAAATCACCTTTTTCAAAAAGGGCGACAGCGAAACCGGCCTGGGCGGCTTTGGCGGCGATGGTCGCGCCCTGGATGCCGCCGCCTATCACCACCAAATCAAGCGGAGATGCGGCAATCGTTCGTTTCATGAAAAACTCCACTGCGGACAAGAGGAAACCTACGCTGTATCAACAAAACACCGTGCCGCGAACCTACCATTGTCGCGGCTTTTTGTCAGCCATCGTCGGGCGGCGCTCGCGCATGGATGTTGCGTCGGCGAGCCAATATTGTAGAATGAGAATCATTCTTGGAAGCATCCAGCTTCCACCGCCACATTCTTTTTTCTGGAGGAATACCCATGAGGAAAATTCTGCGCGTCGCCCTGGCCACCGCCATCACCTTCGCCCTGCCGCTGGCCTTCAATGGCCCGGCCGCCGCCTCTGATGTGCAAAAACAGGCGCAATCGCTGTTTAAGGCTATTCCCGCCCATGCCCCGGAAATTCAAGGCAATGTGGCCACGGCTGAAAAAATCGAGCTGGGCAAAATGCTGTATTTTGAGCCGCGTTTGTCAAAAAGCGCCCTGATCAGTTGCAACACCTGCCACAACGTTGGCATGGGCGGCGCCGATTATCAGCAGACCTCGACCGGCCACGGCTGGAAGAAAGGGCCGCGCAACGCGCCGACGGTTTTGAATTCGGTCTTCAATCTGGCGCAGTTCTGGGATGGCCGCGCCAAAGATTTGGCCGAACAGGCCAAAGGGCCGGTGCAGGCCGGGGTCGAGATGAACAGCACGCCGGAACTGGTTGTAACAACGCTGAAGAGTATGCCGGAATATGTCGCCTTGTTCGCCAAAGCCTTCCCCGGCGACAAAGACCCAGTGACGTTCGACAACATGGCCAAGGCCATCGAGGTCTTCGAGGCGACCCTGATCACGCCGGATTCGCGTTTTGACAAATACCTGAAAGGCGACGTCAAGGCGCTGACCGCCGTCGAACAAGAGGGGCTTTCTCTTTTTATTAAAAATGAATGCACCTCTTGCCACGGCGGCGTCAACATGGGTGGTGACGACTATTATGAGTTGGGTGTGGTGAAGAAACCCAGCGACGCCATTTTGGCCGGTGACAAAGGCCGCTGGGCCGTCACCCAGAACGCCGGCGATGAATTCAGCTTTAAGTCGCCGTCGTTGCGCAATATTGAATTGACTCCGCCCTATTTAGAGTTTCCTCAGAAACTCCCTACTGTCGGCAATGTTCTGGGTGTCGCGTCTGGCCGGGATGCGATGGAGCGGAATATGCTACGAAAATCCCACGCCAAAATGCGAAAAATAA
>JAITSS010000009.1 GCA_031287565.1 Desulfobulbaceae bacterium | reverse complement strand
ACGCTGTAGCGTTGCATCAGTTCGCGTTGCGTGAGACCGGCCTCGCGCAACGCCCGTATCTCCGCCCGTGTCTTCGGCGTCGTCCGTGCCTGACTGTGAATGTTATGACTCATCTTTTTACCTCCGATGTGATTCAATCATTTCCCGCAGTATAGCTTGCGCATGAAATAACGGCCAGCTACGAATCGGAATATGATCGCACGGAACTGAACAGCTACGACTACTATCTGAACTTATACCAAGAGCACCATCTGAAGGTGCTGAAAAAATTCCCCGGCGAGGATCCGACGCGGCAAACCGTCGCCACCACCTGGCGTATCAGCATTGACAAAATAGAGGATCAAGCCGCGCGGCAACTGCTGAATCTGCTGGCATTTTTCGCCCCGGATGGCATCCAAACCTCCTGGTTCGCGGCGGCGGCGCCAAGCCTGCCGCCGCCCTTGCGGCAAGCGCTGGCCGATAATTTGCAATACGATGAAATTATTGAAGAAATATGCCGATACTCCCTGGCGCGGCGCAAGGATGACTCCCTTGGCCTGCACCGGTTGAGCCAGGAGGTGATTCGGGAAGAGCTGGGCGAAGAGCGGGAAGAATGGCGGCAATACGCCCTGGCCGTACTGCATCAACAGGTGGATTCTGATTTTTCGACGGCGGAAAAACGGGCGCGGGCCACCGCGCTGCTGCCGCACATTGAAGCCTGGGCCAGCGTAAGCGAGAGCATGAGCGCCGTCGGCAAAAGCGCGGCGGCGGGCGGCACAGGAAGCGTGTTCGCCTTTGCTGGGGGTGTGAACTACGCCGCCGCGAACTACGCCGCCGCTTTGCGCTGGTATCAGAAGGCTTTGGCGATTTGCGAAAAGGTGTTGGGCAAGGAACATCCGGATACCGCCATAACCTACAACAACATCGCTGCGGTGTATGGCCGCCAGGGCGACGCCTCTGCCGCTTTGCGCTGGTATGAGAAGGCTTTGGCGATTAACGAAAAGGTGTTGGGCAAGGAACATCCGCATACCGCCGCGAGCTACAACAACATCGCTGGGGTGTATGACAGCCAGGGCGACTATGCCGAGGCTTTGCGCTGGTATGAGAAGGCGTACCGAATTATGCGGCGCTTTTCCGAAAACCATCCCAATACAAAAACACTCAGCAACAACATGAAATCCGCCTACGAAAAAAGCGGTAATCCCCAACCCTTTGATACATGGCTGGAAGCAGCCATGCGGCAAGAAGGAAAAAATTGAGACTACCCTGCCGTTCTCCCCTCTCCCGCTTGCGGGAGAGGGGCGGGGGTGAGGGTTTCAATACATCAAATGCGCCCTCACCCGGCGCTGACGCGCCACCCTCTCCCGCAAGCGGGCGAGGGGATGCGTATGGGCTGCTGCGGAGAGCAGGTACCCGCCGCGCCGTATCCCTACGGATTTCTCGCTGACCATTGGCCCTGCTGTTCTCCCCTCTCCCGCCTGCGGGAGAGGGGCGGGGGTGAGGGTTTCAACACATCAAATGCGCCCTCACCCGGCGCTGACGCGCCACCCTCTCCCGCAAGCGGGCGAGGGGATGCGTATGGGTTGCTGCGGAGAGTAGGTACCCGCCGCGCCGTGTCCCTACGGATTTCTCGCTGACCATTGGCCCTGGAATCTACCCTGGCGTTCTCTCCTCTCCCGCCTGTGGGCATCCAGGGGCGTCGAGAAAATGTAGAGAAATGGCCAGTCTGGATTCCCGCTTTCGCGGGAATGACGGGGAAAGCGCGGGAATGACAGGGAAGAAAGCGCGGGAATGACGGAAGAAAGCGCGGTCTACAGCCGTCATGCCCGCGTAGGCGGGCATCCAGGCAGGATAGTGCAAAAGCGACGGCATGGATGGATTGCCGCTTGCGCGGCAATGACGGGAGAAAGCGCGGGAATGCCTCATAACGTCATGCCCGCGCAGGCGGGCATCCAGGCGGGATATGGCAAATGGCGACGGCATGGATTCCCGCTTTCGCGGGAATGACGGGGAAAGCGCGGGAATGACAGAAGAAAGCGCGGTCTACAGCCGTCATTCCCGCGCAGGCGGGAATCCAGGTGGGATATTGCAAAAGCGACGGCATGGATTCCCGCTTTCGCGGGAATGACAGGGAAGAAAGCACGGGAATGACGGAAGAAAGCGCGGTCTACAGCCGTCATGCCCGCGTGTTTTCAGCGGGCATCCAGGGGTGATTGTAGGGGCGAACTGTGTTCGCCCGTCTGGATTGCCGCTTTCGCGGCAATGACACAGGCAAATGACAAATAAGTAGATTAAATCAGCGCACGCCTAATTCGGCAAAAAAACCAGGAACAGCGCGAGTTCCGCGCCGTCCTGGTTCTATGCGTTGAGGCAATACGTCGAGGTGGAATCAGAAGGTCAGATCAAGCGCCAGGCCGAAGCCGAGCGGGTCGGCGTCGGAATCTTCAATGTCGAGATAACCGAGCAGGGCGGTGACGCTCGCGCCTTCCACGACTTGATACGAGGCCATGCCGCCGACTTCAACCAGGCTCAGGCTGCCGGTCGGCGTGTCGGTATCAACGTAGGAGACTTCGGCGAGCAGGGTGAGTTTGTCGGAAACCCGAATCGACGGCGCGGCGTTGACAAACCAGGCGTCGCCAGAGGCGCTGCCCAAGAGGATGCCGGTATTCATCATGCCGATAACTTCGGTGTTGCCGGCATTGCCGACCATGATGAAGGGCGCGTAGCCCTCCTGACCGTCGCCGCCGAAGTCGCCGCTGGCCGTAAAGCCGTCAAAGGTGCCGCCGAAGGTGACGGAGATCGAGGCCGGGCCGATGGGCATCTTCGCGCCGATATAGCCGCCATAGCCGTCGTCGTCGTTGCCTTGATAGGCGGCGTTTTTGAAGGCGGCTTCGGCGATCAGACCGATCTCGCCGACTTTGCCCATCACCGAGGCGACGCCGGCCCAGCCGTCTTCGTCATGCTGCTGGTCGTCTTTCATCAGGGCGGCGGCGTTCAGAACCCAGCCGTCGCCGAATTTTTGGATCAGTTGCAGGCCGTAATGGTTGATGTCGTCATCCGAGGTGTAGTCGTCGTCGATGACCAGTTTGTCCACCGACAGGCCGGTCGCGGCGTCGATAACCGGCACGCTGGTTTCCTCGTATTCATCGAATTTTTCCATGAAGGCTAGGACGGTGGTGTTCTCTTTCTCGAATTTGGCGCGAACAAAGTCATAGGGCACATCGGAGCGGATGAATTCGCTCATGGTGTTCGGCCCGACACCGGCTTCAACGGTGAACGGCCCCAGTGGCAAACCGACATAGCTGACATCGGTGCGCAGGTTCGAGCCTTCGCCGTACTTCAGGGTCGATTGGCCGCCATCCCACGAGCCAGGCCAGGTGTCAGCCAGGCGGAAGCGGCCCATGGCGTAGGCGCCGCCCTTGGTTTCAATCTTAAACACCAGGCGCACCCGCGACTGCCAGTAGGATTCCTCCTTGTCCTCGCCAATGTTCGTCGTCGGCAGGGTGGTGGTGGCGTAATCCTTTTCGGCGTAAAAACGGGCGCGGGCGTCACCGGTGAAGGTGATCTTCGCGGCCTCGGCGGTGGCGGTCAGCCCGCCCGACATGGTGGCGGCCAGGAATAAAGCGGCTCCGGCGACAATGACTTTTCTCATCTCTTTTTCTCCTTTTGCAAATGATTCCGTATTATAAGCCCCATCCTCAGTTTCATGGCGGGCAAAAGAACATATCCGATTTATTTTGTAAACCACGTTTCGTAAAAATTTTATCTGGATTTTCACCGCCTTCGCGCGAAAGCGGGGCGGGCGCCGCGCGGTGTTTCAGGTCGCCGGGAAAGCCTTGGCGTTTTGCCGTATTCTCTGGTAGCATCGCCGCCGTTTTCATCCCTGAACAGAGCCGCGCCACGCGCCAATGCCTGACGCGGAAATTCTACCTTTTGCAAGGAGAATCGCACCATGAAGTTTGGCTTTCTGGCGAAGTTTCTGCCGCCCCCGGAAAACAAGTTCTATCATTCCTTTGAAGAGGCGGTCGAAGTCTGCGTGTTGTCGGCGCAACTCTTCTACCAAATTGTCAATTCCGATGTCGCCCTGCGCCAGGAATATCTGACCCAGGCGAAAAAGTATAAAAAGCGCGGCAAGGAATCGTTGCAGAACAGCCTGACCCTTCTGAACGCCACCTTCATCACGCCGATTGACCGCGAAGACATTCAGCAGATCGCGTCGTATCTCTACCGCTGCACCAAAGTGGTGCTGAAAGCCTGCGTTAATCTGCAAACTTACAAAATTGATTCGTATAGCGATGTGCTGAAAAAACAGGCCGAATACCTGATGGCGGCCACCGACGAGCTGAAAAATCTCATCTTCATGATGAAATCCAGCCCGGCCAGCAGCGACATCACCGCCAGAGACCTGACGATAAAAGATATTGAATCGACCGGCGACGATCTGCTTTCAACCGCCATGGAAGATTTGTTCTCCGGCAAATACGATGCTCTGTATATCATCAAAATGCGGAATATTTACAAGGGGATAGAAAACGGATTGGACGCCTGCTCGGATATTTCCGACCTGGTTGTCAGCATTGAGATGAAACACGGTTGATTGGTCCGCCGCGCCGTTTTTTCCCATTCCACGAGGAATTCCATGACCCTGACCCTTCTTATCCTGGTCGTCGTCGTCGCTCTGGTTTTTGAGTACATCAATGGTTTTCATGATTCGGCCAACGCTATCGCCACCGTGGTCTCGACCAAGGTTCTGACCACGCGCGTGGCGGTGCTCTACGCCGGAGCGCTGAATATCGGCGGCGCTTTTCTCGGCACCCACGTCGCCGGCACCATCGGCAAGGGAATTGTCGATTCGGCAAGCGTCACCCAGGGCGTGATTCTCTGCGCGCTGCTGGCGGCGGTCATCTGGAATCTCATCACCTGGTATTACGGCATTCCCTCCAGCTCGTCGCACGCTTTAATTGGCGGTTTGATGGGCGCGGGCATCGCCAAAGCCGGGTTTTCGGTGGTGCATATCCACGGCGTCACCCAGAAGGTGATTGTGCCGATGTTCACCTCGCCGGTGATTGGCTTCGTCTTCGGCCTCCTTTGTATGATCAGCATCCTCTGGTTGTTCCGCCGCGCCAACCCCAATTCGGTCAACAAATACTTCCGCCGTCTGCAATTGATTTCGTCTGGCATTATGGCGCTGAGCCACGGCACCAACGACGCCCAGAAAACCATGGGTATCATCACGCTGGCCCTGGTGAGCTACCATAGTCTTGACAGTTTTGAGGTGCCCGTCTGGGTTATCTGCGCCTGCGCCTTCACCATGGGCGCGGGCACCATGGGCGGTGGTTGGCGCATCATCCGCACCATGGGCAGTAAGATGATCAAACTGAAGCCGGTGCATGGCTTCGCCGCCGAAACCTCGGCCGCCGCCGTGATTCTGGGCGCGTCGCATTTCGGCATCCCGGTCAGCACCACCCATATTATTTCCACATCGATCATGGGCGTTGGCTCCAGTAAGGGCGTGCACGCCGTCAAATGGGGTATCGTCGGCAACATCGTCATGGCCTGGATTCTCACCATCCCAACCTGCATGGCCATCGCCGCCGCCCTGTATTTCATCCTGCCTGTATGATGGATTTGTAAATGCCCCGGCGCGACCCACGGGTTTCTTTGGATGAACTCGTCGCCTCGATGTTTTTTGTCAGCAATGCCGATTCTTTTGTCGGCGAGGAGGTCGCCGCCTACCTGTGTCGTCCCAGCGGCGAGATTTTTTGGCAATCGCTTGAATCACTCGTCATCGAATTGTACGGTGATCCCTTGCCGGAAGATGTCGATAGTTCGCCGGACTACCTGCGCATTCCCAGCAAACGGCAACTGAATCTGGGCAAAGCGCTGGTCTTCGCCTTTGTCAAGGAAGCCATGCCCGACGCCTATGCCGAAACCGCGGCGATGTTCCGCAAACCCGGCGCCTACCAACGCTTCCGCGACCTGCTGCAAGCCCGCGGACTGCTTGGCCGCTGGCGCGAGTTTCAGGAGGAAGGCGAAAAAGAGGCCTTGCGGAACTGGTGCCGGGAACATGGCGTGGTTTTTAAGGAATAGGAAGGTGCGGATGACTCGTTTGGCGCTGGTTTCATTTTTGGCGGTTGTCATGGTCGGCCTGTCTTTTGTCTGGCAGGGCGCGACCGGTTTCAATCTCGCCGATGAAGGCTTTCTCTGGTATGGGGCGCAGCGGGTGATGCTTGGCGAAGTGCCTGTGCGTGATTTCATGGCCTATGACCCTGGCCGCTATTATTGGTCGGCGGCGCTGATGACGCTGCTGGATGATAACGGCATCATGAGTCTGCGGATAGCGGTGGCTGTGTTCCAGTCTCTGGGATTGTTAGTCGCTTTGCTCTCCATCGACCGTTTGCGTGGAAAGCTGGGGAACGACACGTCGCTGTTTCTGGCGGTCGCCGCCGTTATCCTTCTTTTCTGGATGTTTCCACGACACAAGTTATTTGATATTTCTCTTTCGATTTTCCTCGTCAGCGTTCTGGCTTTCTGGGCGCGTCGCCCATCGGCCCGTCGCTACTTTCTGGCTGGCCTTGCTATTGGCTTGGTCGCGGTTTTTGGCCGCAATCACGGCATGTATGGCCTGGCTGGTAGTTTGCTCATGATGCTGTGGTTGCGCATCAGGCCGTCTGTTGACAGTCCCAGCTGGCTGAAAGCATTGGCGCTGTGGGTGGCGGGCCTTGCGGTCGGCTACGCGCCGATCATTATCCTGGCGATTTTAGAACCGGGCTATGTCGCGGCCGCTTACGAAAGTCTCCATTTTCTGTTCGCCAGAAAAACCACCAATCTGCCCTTGCCCATTCCCTGGCCGTGGAATGTCCCCTTCGCCTCATTGCCACTGAATGAAGCCATCAGAAATGGGTTGATCGGAGTTTTTTTCGTCCTCTTGCCCTTGTGCGGCCTGTTGGGCTATCTGTCAATTTTCTTTCGCCGTTGCACCGGCAGGCCAGTCGCGCCGATGGTCGCGGCGACGGTGATTATGACGCCGATTTACGCGCACTACGCCTATTCCCGCGCCGATATTGGCCATCTCTGCCAAGGAATTTTCCCCTTTCTGCTTGCCTCGCTGTTGTTCTGCCTGGCGCGAGGTGTCATTATGCGCTGGCTTTTGATGTCCGTGCTTGTCGTAGCCAGTTGCTGGGTGATGTTGCCGGTTCATCCCGGTGTCGAGCGTCTGCGCAGCGGAGAATGGACCGATTGTGAAATCTCCGGCTGGACGCTCTCTGTTGATCCCGGCGCGGCGCGCGCCATCAAACTGTTGCGAACGTTGGCCGCCCGTTACGCTCCGAATGGTCAAAGCTTTATCGCGCCGGAATTCTGGCCGGGGGCTTACCCGCTTTTACGGCGCAAAGCGCCGGTCTGGGAAATTTATCCGCTCTGGCCGCGTGATCAAGCGTTTGAGAAAGAAGAAATCGCCCGCCTTGAAGCGGCGCGCCCAGCCTTTGCGATGATGCAGGATATCGCTCTGGATGGGCGGGAAGACTTGCGTTTCAGCAATACGCATCCTCTTCTATCACGTTATATCATCGAAAATTTTAGGCCCGTGACCGAGTTGTCTGGTCCGGGATTGCGAATATATACGGCGAAAGACGCCATTCGATAACAATGAAAAAAGTCGCTATTCTTCAGTCTAATTATATTCCATGGAAAGGCTATTTTGATCTGATTGCCGCTGTCGATGAGTTTATCATATACGACGATATGCAATACACCCGCCGCGACTGGCGTAACCGCAACCTGATCAAAACTCCTTCCGGTCTTTCATGGCTGACAGTGCCGGTACAGGTAAAGGGAAAGTATCTCCAGAAAATTCGCGACACCGAGATTGACGGCGACGAATGGACGGCCAGGCACTGGAGGGCGATTGCGCAAAATTACGCCCGCGCCCGATTCTTCCCGGAAATCGCCGCTTGGCTGGAACCCGTATATATGTACGAACGGTTCCGCCGCCTTTCCGCCTTGAATCGACGGTTCATCGAACTGGTTTGCGAGTATCTTGGAATAACTACAAAAATCAGCAATTCCTGGGATTACGCTTTGGTGGATGGCAAAACGGAAAGGCTGGTCGATTTGTGCCAACAGGCGGGTGGTGCGGAGTATATTTCCGGCCCGGCGGCGAAAAATTATATTGATCAACGATTATTCAGCGAGGCGGGCATTCAACTTACCTGGTTCGATTACGCCGGGTATCCCGAATATCCCCAATTATGGGGCGATTTTGTCCACGGCGTCAGCATCCTCGACCTACTCTTCAATTGCGGGAAACAGGCACATCATTACATGAGACATGTCAGACGATAAAACTCTCTGCCGTTCGTTGCGCTTTGTAGCAGTTGGCTCCTTTATGCCAAATTTCACAAGTGGTTGAGAGCGCGACGGCCTGGCAACCGGCTCGTGACGGTTTGCGCCGTATTTGATCTTTTCCCGGACTAGATTGTGTATAAATTTAAATATTCATCTAATATGGACATCATAGATTATTCTGTAGTAATTCCTGTATATAAATCACAGAAATCTTTGCCAATACTGGCTAAAAGACTGGAAGATTTTTTTAGCTTCGTGGCACAAAATCAAAAATATGAGATAATTTTTATCAATGACAGTCCTTGCGATAAAGAAACAGGACAAATTCTTGAATGGGTACTAAAGAATCATCGGAATGTCCGAGTGATTGAATTAACAAAAAATTTTGGTCAGCAGTCAGCTACGCTCTGTGGAATTTTCCATAGCTGCGGCAAATTTATCATTACAATGGATGACGACATGCAGCATGACCCTTATGACATACAGAGGCTAATGCAAATGCAATGTCATGATATAGTAATAGCGAAATTCAAAAATAAAAAGCATAGTTTGGCGCGGCGTTGCGTCAGTTATATTAAGGGGTATTTTGATTATATTGTAATTGGGAAGCCGAAACATATACAACTTACTTCGTTTAGGTTATTTAGTAGAGTAATTGCAGATAATATGATGAAAATAAATACATCGTTTCCTTTTATTCCAGCGTTGCTATTTTCTGTTTCAGATGATATTGTCAATGTGGAAATGGAACATTATGCTAGGATTGAGGGGAAGAGTCATTATTCTATAGGGCGATTGATTCTTCTTTTCAAAAATCTACTTATTAATAACTCATCATTGCTGCTGAATATTATAGGAAAGATGGGATTGTTTTTTGCTTGTTCAAGTTTATTGTATGCATTGGGCATTATTTTTAAAAAAATCTACTGGGGTATCCCTTATCATGGATATAGTTCTATAATGGTGGCGATACTTTTTCTGGGAGGAATGATAATGTTGGCTCTTGGTGTGATTGGAGAATACTTAATAAGGATAATTCACACATCGGAAAGTAGGCCGCATTATTTTGTAAGAAAAATATTAGATGACTAATATTGTGAATATATCTATCTGGTAATTGAGTCTGGATAATTACCAAAATAATCACGTGAAATCAACCTGTCGATTGTCAAATCATTCGAAACTGATTTGGCAGAATATTAAAATAATCATCTCTGAAAATATCATTATGAGTAAAAGAACAAATATTTTCATTACCGGAATGGGGCGGTCAGGCACAACATTGATCGAAAAACTATTATCGAATCATGATAAAATAGATATACTATCACAGCCATTTCCGCTACTATTTATTGAGTCGAAAAAACGTTTTTTGCGCTCAATTGGAGAAAGTGGTTATTTTGTATTAAATCAATGCATGGAAGACCGGTGCTACAGTCAAGAGCAATTCGATGAGTTTATTGATACTATTCATCTTTCATGTAGTGAATTGTTTGGTTTGTTTTCCGCAATGGGAAGTTACTCAGGTCAGTGTACAAAACATAACGTTTTGCCGACAATAAATAATGATAAAAAGATTATTGGATTGAAGAATTTATATCTTGAATCTATTGAATTATTTGATGTAGCGGATAAGCTGTTCGTTGGCTCCAAAGAGATAATGTGCGAGGAATTTTTACCGTATTTGTGTGACAATGGTTTTAAATGTCTAATTATTATACGTGATCCGAGAGACGTTGTCGCTTCTGTGAATTATCCTATCGGGCATAAATATTTAGGGTCCAAGAAACCAACTTTATTTATTGTAAAAACTTGGAGGAAAAGCATCGAATACATACGTTATCTAAGTGGTCAGAAAAATTTTCTATTCATACGATATGAAGACCTTGTTTGTAATCCATATTTTGTATTGGATAAAATTACCAATTTTTTGGAACTGGAACCATTCAAACCGAATCAATTTGAAAAAGGGATATCAGATAGAAATGGTGAATTATGGAAAGCAAACAGCTCTTTTCATAGTAAGAATTGGTTTATCTCTCCAAACTCTGTTGGTAAGTACATGGATGTTCTGTCTGGAGAAGAGATTAAATATATTGAAACTGTATGTTTTTGTGATATGAAAATGATGCAGTATGGTTTGTCATCAATTCCGGATAGAAATATTATTTGTGATTTTCGAGATCATGATTTGGAATATTCAAAACATTTGGATAGAGACTATTCATCATTACCCGAAAATATTCAAAAAGAGATATTGCGATTTGAATCATTAAAGGCTTGTTGAGATGCTTGATCATATATTTAATACATGCTATGCATAAATACGTGTTTGCCTGTCCGATAATTAACATGATGTTGCGGAATAGCTATTCATAACGAAATAAACATGATTAGATTGTTTTCCATCGCCATGGCCGAGCATAATTACGACCTGCGATACTGGTTCTACACGCTGGCTGCGCATCGCTGATTTGCTTGACAATATAAAGGCTACAAATATCAGCGGAATTTTGGCGGCGTCTACTATCTCTTTGTGCGTGGAATATGCCACGACCTGCCCGGCGCGGGTGTTTTCGCCACCAAACCCGACCTGGCGCAACTTGAATGCCTGGCCGATTCATTGGGAGACCGTCTATGAGGGAAAGAGGTCGCGAATCGGTTTGCAGCCGCATTTGATTAGACATAAAAGCAAATCATTGCCAGCCAATGGAATACGCCCCGTGTTGGTGGCGATTGATTTCGCCCATGATGGTGAGCACGCGATTGCGCGCCCCTCCGTTCTGCGCGACCCGGATGGCTGGAAAATGTGGTATTCGTTTCGCGGCGAGACCTACCGGATTGGCTACGCCGAATCGCCCGATGGCCTTGTCTGGACGCGCCTGGATGAGCAAGCGGGCATTGATGTTTCCGCCACTGGCTGGGACACAGAAATGATAGAATATCCCTTCGTGTTTGACCACGCCGGACGGCGGTATATGCTGTACAACGGTAATGGCTACGGCAAGACGGGATTCGGCTTGGCTGTGCTGGAAAAAGATTGACAACAGGGGAAAGAGCCTGTCATCCGGAGGCGCTCAACATGCTGCTGTATCACGGAAGCAATATCGAAGTTATTCAGCCGCATCTTTTGCGTCAGTTGCGGGGGTTGGACTTCGGGGCGGGCTTTTACCTGACATCGGGCCGCGAGCAGGCGGAACGTTTTTCGCGCAACATCCGCCGCCGCGCCAAATCCGGGGCGGCGATCGTGAGCGTCTATGAATTTGATGACGAAGCGGTGGCGCGATTGCTTGATATTTTGCGTTTTCCCAGCGCCGACGCCGGCTGGTTGGAGTTTGTCACCGCCAACCGCCTGAAAACCTATCAAGGCTAACAGTATGACCTCATCATTGGCCCGGTGGCGAACGACGACGTATTGCCGACCATTCAGGCATATTTGAGCGGCCAGTTCCCCGCCGAAATCGCCTTGGCCATGTTGAAAACCCGCAAGCTGACCGACCAATACTGCCTGGCCAGCGAAAAAGCTCTTTCCATGTTGCGGTTCACGCGGGCCTATTCGCCCAAGGAGTGATGATGCGTCAGGAAGACCTGCACACCGTGCTTGCCTTCATCACGCCGGGGATTCTTCATCTTTTGATGGAGCGCCGTGGCTTGGCCGAAGAGGAGGCCGCATCGCTTTTGTACAATTCGGAGATGTACAGAACCTTGGAAGATGAGGAAAGCAAATTATGGCGGCTCAGTTATCCCATCCTGTATGATTTGCTGGATGAAGAGCTGACGACGGGGAAAATCACCTGGCCGGAGGAACAATTATGAGTAAATTTCCGGGAGAGGTCTGGTTTTTAGCCTTCTGTGTCGAAATCTACAAGACGGCGAAGGGGATGAGCGGTCAGGACGCTTACAATTATCTGCATCGAACCGGCGCGGCGGAGTATATTATTGATTGCTGGGACGCGCTGCACGCCACCGGTCATTTGTATATTATTGACAGTATTGACGATTGCATCAAAAATCATACCACTTCATAAGCGGGATGAGGCCAATGCCTGAGCTTGCCTAAATTGTGAAAGGAAACGCCATGCCCCGCGCTTTCGATTATTTATACATCGCCGCCACCATTATCTTTACTGTCTATGGGCAGTTGATTCTCAAATGGCGCATCGCCCATTACGGGGCAATGCCGGATGGCGTATTGGAAAAATTGAAATTTCTCGTGTCATTGCTCTTCGACCCGGCGATTTTTTCCGGTTTTGCCGCCGCCTTTCTGGCGTCTCTGGCCTGGATGGCGGCCATGACCAAATTCGATTTGAACCATGCCTATCCTTTCATGAGCCTCAACTTCGCCGTGGTTCTGATGCTGAGCGCTTGGTTGCTGAGCGAGCCGTTGACCGCGCAAAAAGCCTTGGGACTTGGTTTGATTATGCTGGGCACGATGGTAGCCGCGCAAGGATAAATTGGATCAAAAATCTAATCTATAGTAAACGACATTATGAATTGTGCCACTTTCGAGATTTAATTGGTGGAGCAATACCATCAAATATATTTCAAGCACGATTATTTATGCCGTTTACTATATGAAACCATGGCATCCATGACGGGCCTTGTTTGTTTCGCTGATTTTCGTCGCGGTTTTATGCGCCTTCTTCGAGCCGCGTTGGGAAACCAACGATGATGTTGTCATGTCGCTGGCCGCGCATCGCTGATTTGCCTGACAATATAAAGGCTACAAATATTAGCAGAATTTCGGCGGCGTCTACTATCTCTTTGTGCGTGGAATATGCCACGACCTGCCCGGCGCGGGTGTTTTCGCCACCAAACCCGACCTGGCGAAACTTGAATGCCTGGCCGATTCATTGGGAGAACGTCTATGAGGGAAAGAGGTCGCGAATCGGTTGACAGCCGCATTTCATTAGATAGACATAACAAATCATTGCCAGCCAATGGAATACGCCCCGTGTTGGTGTCCAGAAGTTGAGCCGCTAAGCGCTCAAAAAGGGAGATGTATCATGCCTTATTTTAATATTTCCGGCCCATGCAATAAGCGTGATCATTATATGATTGAGGCGGCAACGCGACTGAAAGGTGTTGAACAACTCATTGATATGAATCAATACTTTGTCATCCACGCCGCCAGGCAGAGTGGTAAAACCACCTATCTACAGGATTTGGCGGCCAGGCTGAACGCGGCCGGGAACTATTATGCGCTGCATTGCTCTCTTGAGGGTTTGCAAGGTATTGCCGAACCGGAAAAGGGAATCTCTCAAGTTGTCAGAACCATCAAGAATGCGCTACGGTTTTCGGGTATCCCCCACGCCGCTGAATTTGCCACGAATGCGGATTATGAAGATTTCACCGGCGTTTTGCTGATGGAACTCAGCACATTCTGTATGGCCTTGGATAAACCTTTGGTCATCCTGTTTGATGAAGCGGATTGTCTCAGTGAAAGCACCTTGATTTCCTTTCTGCGTCAGTTGCGTCTCGGTTATAACAATCGCGCCATGACTCCCTTTGTCCACTCCATCGCCCTGGTCGGGATGCGCAATATCCGCGATTACAAAGCAAAAATCCGCCCGGACAGCGCATCTTTGGGTAGCGCCAGCCCGTTTAACATCGTCACCGAATCGTTGACGCTGACGAATTTCACCAGGGATGAAATTGGCGATTTGTATGGTCAGCATACCGAGGAAAGCGGTCAGCGGTTCGATACCGAAGCCATTGATTTAATTTGGGAAAAGAGCCAGGGCCAGCCGTGGCTGGTCAACGCCATCGCCCGCGAGGTGATCGTTAAGATTCTGGCGTCTGATTACACAAAACCGGTGACGGCGGCGCTGGCCGAACAGGCGATTAGCAATATTATGCTACGGCGCGATACCCATATCGACAGTTTATTAGAGCGTCTGAAAGAAGAACGAGTGCGGCGGGTGATCGAGCCGATGCTGATGGGGAAAATGATTGATATTACCTCCGATGATTTCTGTTATGTCCGCGATTTAGGCTTAATCCGGGTGACGCCACAACGCATAGAACCGGCCAATCCCATCTATGGCGATGTGATGGTGCGCACCCTGAATCATTACATTCAAGAGACCATAACCCGTGACGAACAGACCTTTCCGCTGCCCCGCTACCTGCAAGGCGGGCGCATCGACATCGAATCTCTGATGCGGGATTTTCAGCAATTCTGGCGGGAAAACAGCGAGATATGGCGGGAAAAAGTTGAGTATAAAGAGGCGGCGCCGCATCTGATTCTTATGGCTTTTTTGCAACGAGTTCTTAACGGCGGCGGTCATATTCTGCGCGAATTCGCCGCCGGTAGCGGTCGCACCGATTTATGCCTGGTCTACCAAGGGCAAAAATACCCAATTGAGCTGAAAATCAGGCGCGGCGACAAAACTGTGGCTGAAGGTCTAAAACAATTGGCCCGTTACATGGACACCTTGGCGTGCGCCGACGGCTGGCTGGCTGTTTTTGACCAGCGGGCCGACATGTCCTGGGATGAAAAAATTTATCTGAAGACAGAGCACATCGACGGCAAAATTATCACCGTGGTGGGATTATGAATAAACAGCATAATCAACAACAAATTTTTTTCGGTACTACAGCAAAGAGGGAAAGAATGTTTCGCCATTGTTTCATGCTTGCCACCCTGTTTTCCCTGTTGGCGTCTGGCTTGGTTCTGGCCGCGGCCCCCGCTTACAGATTGGGAGCGCGGGACATTATCAGTGTGTCGATTTTCGCTGGCGGTGAAGAGCAGGTGAAGGTTGATCTGACTGTCTCTGATCAAGGCGTGATCAACTTTCCCTTTGTCGGTCAAACCAAGGCCAGGGGGCTGACCTGCGCCGAACTGGAACGGGAAGTCGCCGAACCGCTGGCGGCGCAGTATTTCGTCGATCCGCAGGTGCATATCCAGGTCAAAGATTATCAGAGTTTGCAATTTTCCATTTCTGGGGCGGTGAAAGACCCCGGCAATTATTCAATGACCTCCTCGACCACCATCATGGATCTGATCGCCAAGGCCGGTGGCGTGACGCCTGAGCGCGGCACCGTCGCCTATCTGATGCGCAAGGATGACAGTCGCGGCGATAACGCCGAGCCGGAGAAAATCAATCTGCAAAAGCTGCTCGACGAGGGCGACATGTCGATGAACGCCAAACTTGAATCTGGCGATTCGGTTTATATCCCGCTAGCCAAAGGACTGAATACTTCGGAATCGAAGGTGTATGTTTCCGGCGAGGTAAAAAAACCGGCGCCGGTCGAGTACCAGCCGGGCCTGACCGCTTTATCGGCCTGCATTGAGGCGGGCGGCTTCACCCAATACGCCGCGCCTAACCGCGCCACCGTCGTTCGCAGCGAAAACGGTGAGCAGAAAATCATCAAAATTGATCTGGAAAAAGTCACCAAGGGCAGCCTTCAGGATGTGCCGTTAAAGCCGGGCGACCGCTTGGACATTCCTGAATCCTGGCTGTGATACGGCGCGAAGAAAAACGAAAAAAGGACTGAAAAAATATGCAAGAGACGCACGCTATTCAGGAGCAGGAAGAAGAATCGATCAACATTGATGAATACCTGCGGATACTGAAAAAACACTGGCGGCTGATCGCCGCCGTCGCCGTTTTCGTTATGGCCATGACCATTCTGGTTACGATTTTGATGACGCCGATGTATCAGGGGACGGCGGTTTTGGTGATCGACAAGGAGCAGAAAACCTCGCCGCTGACTGGAGAAGACCTCGGCGGCGGTTCGTTTCAGGATGAGCAGCTTACCTTCAATACCCATTTCAAACTGATTACCTCGCGGCCAGTGCTGGTCGAAGTGATCCGCGAGCTGAAACTTGACCAGCAGGAAGAGTTGGAATCCAACTTCTTCAAAAGTTTGATCCAACAATTCCGCGCCAATATCAAACTGTTATTCGCCGGTGACGAGCAAAAAGAGCCAAGCGAAGAACAGAAACTCGACGGCCTGGTCAAAGCGCTTCAGGACAGCATCAACATTGAGGCCACCAAACAGACCCGGCTGTTGGAAATCAGCGTTGAAAACCGTGACGCGGAAATGGCCAGGGACATCGCCAACACTTTGGCGAAAAAATATATCGAATTCAACGTTAACAACCGCTTGCAGGCATCCAAAGACACGGTGGCCTGGATGTATAACGAGTTGTACGCCACCAAGAAAAAGCTTGAGGATGACGAGCAGAAATTCCTCGAATACAAAAAAGCCAACAATGTGTTTTCGGTTGAGGGGAAACAGCAGGTCATCGGCCAGAAAATCACCGAATTCAATACCGAATATTTAACCGCTCGCAACAAACGATTAGAGCTTGATGAAAAACTGAAGGAAATAGAGCGCTACGGCGGCAACACCGCCGATATGGTGCATATCCGCTCGATTGTCGGCAATCCGGCCATCGACAGCATCTACAGCGCCCTGACCACTCTTGAGGTCGAACAAAGCAAGCTCTCCAAAGTGTACCGCGGCAAGCACCCGAAGATGATTCAGGTGACGAGTGAAATTGATAAACTGCGGGCCAAATTGCGCAACGAGCTTGAGAAGGAAATCGGCAATTTGCGCAGCGAGCGCGCGGTGTTGTCGGCGCGCGAACAGGTGATGGAGAAGAACATTTCGGAATTTGAGGGCGACGCACTGGAAGCCGGCGGCAAGGAGTTGCAATACAATATCCTGCAACGAAATGTCACCACCAGTCAGAGTCTTTACGACACGCTTCTGGCCAAAATCAAAGAATCGAATGTGCTGGTTTCTGGCTATACCTCAAATATCCGCATTGTCGGTCTGGCGACCTTGCCAGAGAGACCCTTCAAACCCAAAAAGATGCTCAATCTGGCCGTCGGCCTGTTGTTGGGCTTGCTTGGCGGTTGCGGCCTGGCGTTCGCGCTCGACTTTTTCAATCAAAGTCTGAAAAACGAGGACGACGTGCTCAACTATTTGGGTATTCCGGTGCTAGCGATGATCCCCGAAGCCACCGACGCCGATAAAAATGAGGTCTGAGATGTTCGCCAAACTGAAATCGAATACAAAAAATCAATATCCCGGCGATGCCTTCCTGGGCCGTTACGCGGTGAAATCGCGTTACGCCGAAGCCTATCGCACACTGCGAGTTAATCTGCATTTTTCCATGCTGGAAAAGGAATTTCACTGCCTGCTTGTCACCAGCTCGTTGCCGTCGGAAGGCAAATCAACCACCGCCGCCAACCTGGGGTTCGCCATTGCCCAATCGGGGAAACGGGTGCTTTTGGTCGATGCCGATATGCGCAAACGCGGCCTGTCGCACGCCTTCAAGCTGAAAAACGCCGAGGGCTTTTCCAACCTGGTTGGCGACGTGTTCGGCAGACCGATAGAAGAGGGGGCCATCGCTGATTACGGTCTGAAGGATTTGCTGACTCTTTTGCGTCTGCAAAACAAAACCTGCCGCATCAACCTGAAAGACCGCGACAACGAGGCCGACTTGGTGGTTGAGAGCGGTCGTTTGGTGGATATTTACTGGAAGAATCGTCCAGCCGACCAGAAATTGGCGCACGTATTAATGGCGCAAAATATCCTGACGGCGACGGAAGTCCAACAGGCTTTGGGTCATCAGGAGCAATCGGCGCGACGATTGGGCGCGATTCTTCTGGGATTGGGCTTGGTTAAAGAAGAGGAATTACATCGAGCGCTTTCACACCAGATGATGGATGCGTTTCACGTCACCAGCGCCATGCGGACGGCCAAATTCACGGTACGCGCGATAGACGATGATGAAATCAGGCCGCTTATCGCCTCGGCCCCGAATTTTGACCAGTTGTATCAGGAATATATCGCCGATGAAAACGCCCCTTCGCGTATTCGCGACGCCATCGACACAACAATTTGCGCCACCGAAGAAAAAAATCTGTTTGTGCTGCCGGCGGGCGCGATGCCGCCTAACCCATCGGAATTGCTCGCCTCGACCCGCGCCGGATTTTTGCTCGGCCAACTGCGGCGGCGCTTTGACCTGCTGATCATCGATACTCCGCCAGTGATTCCGGTTTCCGACGCCCTGCTCCTGACCGCGCAGGCTGATGGCGTGGCTTTGGTCGCCCGCGCTGAAAAGACCAACCGCAAAGTTATCGCCGACGCTTTGCGCCGCCTGAATTCCGCGCACGCCAATGTCCTCGGTTTGGTACTGAATGGCGTCGATTTCAGCCATAACTACCATTACAAATCGTATTATGAATACGGCGATTAAGGGCGAAAAACGGTCCGGACGCGGCGCGGTTTCGGCGCGGATGGCTCTGTGCGCCGCGCTGGCACTGCTCATTCCGGCGTTTTTTTGCCTTTGGTTGACGGTTCCGCGTTTCGCCTACCAAAACGGGCTGGAAGCGCTACGGCAAAAAGACTGGGCGCGGGCGCGAACGCATCTGCTCAAGGCGGCCAAAACCTATGGCCTCGACGTCGATACGCCGGGCGCGCCCTGGTATGTCCCGAACGGCGACGCCAAACCTCTATACAAGGCTTTGGGCGAAAGTTTTCTCGCTGAAGCCGCCGCTCTTTCGGATGCCGCCGCCGTGTTCGCGGCCCTTTGTTGCGCTGAGCGATATTTTCGCGGCGCTTTGCGTCTGCAAACCCTTGATGTGTCGGCGCAAACTGGTTTAGCCCGGACAATGGCGGCTCTGGAGCGCGGCTGGCCATATTTTGAGCCAAACAAAAAAAATCCCTATGACGCCGCGCCGGAATTTGAACGTTTGTTGTGGTTGCGTCCGAACGGCATCGAGGCGCATTTTCTTTTTATCCGCTATCTGAACGGCACCGGCAAAGATGACCAGCGACTGGCGCGGTTGGCGCGGCATTTGACGGAAATTTATCCGCAGGCCGCCGATTCCCTGCGGCAGGATTTGGCGACGCGGCGCGATTGGAACGAAAAACTCGAACCGGCCATTATCGCGGGCTTGCGTGCGGCCATCAACGCGAACTACCAAAGCTCGACCGCCCGCCGCGCCTTGGCGAACCTGGCAATCGAACGTGGCGATTTCGTGGCGGCCATAGACGAGTTGCAACGGGCATTGGCCCTTGACGCGGCCAATAAGAAAAAAACATCTGGAGTTTGGCTGGATTACAGCCGCTTGGCCATGCTGAATTCACGTTTGGGTCTGGTGGAGGCGGCGACCGAGGCGGCCATTAACTCCCTGCGTCTGGCCGGGAATCGTGAATCGGCCTTGCGCGAGTTGTGGCGCATCTACCGTGACAACAAGCAATTCCGCGCTTTTCTGACCATGCTGACCTTGGCGGAAGACCGCGTGCGTCTGCCGGAGGCGCGAAGAATCGTGCGGGCGTCCTGTCTGGTGGAACTTGGTGATGCCGAACTGGCGCAATCGAGCCTACTTTTGGTGAAAGATCCAAACTACCAGCCGGAGGCCCTGCGCTTTGTCGCCGAACTGGCGCGCAAAAAGAAAGATTGGGATGCGATGGAGCTGGCGGCGCAGCGGGCATCGGCGCTTGAACCGAAAAATATCGCCAATTTTTATCTCTTCGCGCAATCGTTGCGGGCGCAAAAAAAATACCGCCAAGCGGTGGAAGAAATGGATAAAGCCATCGCCGCAGCGCGGAAAGAAGACCCGTCGTTGTACAATTTCCGCGCTTGGAATCGCTGGGATTTGCATAGGCTTGAGGATGCCCGCGCCGACTGGTTGAAAGCGATCCAACTCGCGCCGGAAAACGCCTATTTTTACCGTTCCTTGGCCATGACCTATGAAAAGGAAGGCGCGCGTTTGCAAGCCGTCGCCACAATGAAAAAGGCCTTGGCCTTGGCGCCGGGCAACGCCGAATTTATGAATAAATTGCTGGAATTGCAGGGGAAACATCAGAAATGACCTGGCCGAAACAGCTGACATTTAGCATCTTCGCCACATTGCTCATCTTCGCGCCCTTGGCCAGGGGCGCGGCGCACGGCTGGGCGCAGGCGATTGTGATGGCCGGGGCCTGCCTGCTTATGGCTTCGTTGCTGCTGGAACACTACCTGAGCGGGGCGGCGATTATGCCGCCTATGATTTTGCGCTGGCCGTTTCTTGCCCTGACCGCCCTGTTTATCCTGTCGTTTTCGTGTAGCCCGGCACGTGGCGACGGCCTGGAAGCCTTGGCGCTGCTCGCGGTTTACGCCATCCTGTTCATCGCCGCCGCCCATCTGTCTGCCAACCGTTCCGGCCAACGACAAGTGGTGTATCTGCTGATCGGGATCGCGACTGTGGTGGCGCTCATCTCCTTGCTCAAGCGCTTCAGTCCGCAATTTCTGCCAATCTGGTGGCAATACGACGCGCATGGCGGCGTTATGGCCGCTGGCCCATACGGCAACCACAATCATTTGGCCGGACTTCTTGAAATGATCATCCCGTTGTCGCTCGGCCTGTTCCTTACTAAAACACGGCGCGGCGTGACCATTTTTTTGCTCGTCTATCTGGCGGTGTTGCTCGTCGCCACCCACATCCTCACGCTTTCGCGCGGTGGTTGGTTTTCATTGTCTGTGGCGTTGGCGACCATGCTGATCGCGCTCTTATCGCAACGACGATTCACGCGCAAAAAGTTGCTGCTCGTTTTGAGCGGTGGTCTGGCGCTGGTTTTTCTCTTTATTTTGGGTGGCACCCATATTGTCGAGCGTCTTCTGACCTTAACTGATGAAGCAACGGTGCTTGATTTCTCCGGGCGGGTTATCGCCTGGAAAGGTTGCTTAAACATGATCGCCGCCCATCCTTTTTTAGGCGGCGGCCCCGGTGCGTTCGCCACTTTGTTTCCGGCTTGGCAACCGCCCGGCATGGCCGCGCGTTTTTTTAATGCACATAACGATTATTTGCAGTACACTGCCGAGTTTGGATTGTTTGTTATGGTAATCATTATTTGGGCTATCTTTTTATTGGTGCGACAGGTTATTCTCCTGGCGACTAACCCCAGCCGCCAGATATGGGGGATTTCCCTGGGCGCTGGGATTGGCATCCTGACAATTATTCTTCATTCTTTTGTTGATTTTAATCTGCATATCCCTGCCAACGCGATGGTGTTTTCCACGCTTTTGGGGCTTTTGATGAGCGCGGGGCAAAAACGGACGGAAACTAAAAACTATTCAGACGCGCCGCCCATCTCGTAATTCGGAAAACATATGGATGCACAGGAATTACAAGCGGACGGCTCAATCAGCCAAAAATGATTTCGCCAAGATAGACAGCATATCATATTGATATTTCGTAAAACAGTGGGCATTGTGGTCAGCGTGCGCCACAGTTTCCGATACGAGTTCATCATGCGCTCCGGAGAAAGAAACGGAAAACACCATGAAGCGTAAAAAATTACCAATTGGCATCCAGACTTTCGCCAAGATTCGCGAAGATAATTTTTATTATGTCGATAAAACGGCTTTTGCCCTGCAACTGATTGAAGCGGGAAGCACATATTTTCTCTCCCGCCCGCGCCGATTTGGTAAAAGTTTATTTTTAGATACTCTGGCCGAACTTTTTCAGGGTAACGAGCCGCTGTTTCGTGGTCTGTATTGCCATGACAAATGGGATTGGACGATCACATATCCGGTGATTCGCTTCAGTTTCGCGGCTGGCGTGTTCACAACAAAAAACGAACTGCAAAGCCGTATTCGTCATCAATTGCGGGAAAATGCCGAAAGACTTGGACTTACTGTGACGCAAGACGCCAGTGTGCCCGATGTTTTTATTCTCCTCATTCAAGCGGTCGAACGAAAATTCGGCCAACGGGTTGTCGTTTTGATTGACGAATACGATAAACCAATTCTCGATAATCTGAGCAATGACGAAATTGCCCACGCCATGCATGACGGCCTGCGTGATTTGTACTCAGTGATTAAAGATCAGGACGCTCATATCAAATTCGCTTTTCTCACCGGCGTATCGAAATTCAGCAAGGTCAATATCTTTTCCGGGCTGAATAATCTGAAAGACATCACCGTGGATGCCCGGTATTCGGCCATTTGCGGTTATACCGATAATGATGTTGATACCGTTTTCGCGGCGGAATTAGACGGTCTTGACCGCGAAGAAATCCGCCATTGGTACAATGGCTACAATTGGACAGGCGAATCGGTCTATAATCCCTTCGATCTTCTACTGCTCTTTGATGCCAGAGAATTCCGGCCCTACTGGTTTGAAACTGGCACGCCGACGTTTCTGGTCGATATTTTACTTAAACACCAAACTTTTCTGCCTGATTTAGAGCGGATGAACGCCGACGATTCGCTCTTGTCGGTCTTTGATGTCGGCGCGATGTCCACCGAAGCGCTGCTGTTTCAGACTGGCTATCTGACCATTGCCGCGAAACATAAAGTCGGCGCGATTTTGCGCTATCGCCTGCGTTTTCCTAATTTAGAAGTTCGCTACAGTTTGATGAACGCGCTTTTGCGTCGCTGCACGCCTAATCCTGGCGA
>JAITSS010000008.1 GCA_031287565.1 Desulfobulbaceae bacterium | reverse complement strand
ACGCTGTAGCGTTGCATCAGTTCGCGTTGCGTGAGACCGGCCTCGCGCAACGCCCGTATCTCCGCCCGTGTCTTCGGCGTCGTCCGTGCCTGACTGTGAATGTTATGACTCATCTTTTTGCCTCCGATGTGATTCAATCATTTCCCGCAGTATAGCTTGCGCATGAAATAACGGCCAGCTACGAATCGGAATATGATCGCACGGAACTGAACACCTGTTCCTCCGATACCTGCGAACGTCCGATCTGAGAAATCTCAACTTTATGTGGGACGTGGTGGTCGCTGGAGTAGCGCGGCGATGTGGGCACGCCCGGCGATTCGAGGTTTCGACCGGCGCGGCGAGCGTAGCAACGGACTCGGTTTCCGTTTAGCATGTGACCTGGAATAACGTTTGGCCGGAACCCAGAATGCCGTTAGTTGTTTTTCACACTCTCTTCGCCTTTCGGCAACCCATGACGCTCAGAGCGTGGCAATGGCCCAGAGCGCTTTGATGAGAGGGAGGAGCGCCAAAAGTGTCGCCGTGAACAGCAGCGTCGCCACGAACATCAAACGAATGGTTTTGGGGATGTCGTCGCGGCTGATTTCGCGGGTCGCATCGCCAAGAGCGGGTTTTTCCACGATGCGCCCGCCGTACACGCTACTTCCGCCCAGGCGCAGGCCCAGAGCGCCGGCTACCGCCGCCTCGGCGTGGCCGGAATTCGGGCTTGAATGGGCCAGGCGATCACGGCGCAGCATAGCAAATGATTCTTTGCCATCCAGGCGCAGGCAAAAAGCCGCCGCCACCAGCGTCGGGCCGGTCAGGCGAGCGGGCAGGAAATTGGCGGCGTCGTCGAGCCGGGCCGGCGCTCTGCCGAAATCCTGGTAGCGCTCGTTTTTATAGCCAAACATCGAATCCATGGTGTTGATGGTTTTGTAGAGCCATATCCCCAAGGCCGCCATGGCCAAGGGCGAAAGCGGCAACGAAAAGGGCGACGGGATAAGGCTTGCGGCAAGGGCGAAAAAAATCGGCGCGGTCACGCCATCGGCGGTGTTTTCAGCCACCGATTCAACGCAGGCGCGGCAAACGCCCGTCTCATCCAAAGATTCGGTATCGCGCCCCACCACCATCGCCACATTCCGTCGCGCCAAATCGAGGTCGCCCCGTATCAGCGCCCGATGCACGGCCCAGGCGTGCCGCGCCAGGTCTTTCGCGGCGATGCCGCTGTAGACAAAATACAAAGCCAAAACTTCGGCCAGCCAGGGCCGCCACAGCGACGCCAACAGGAGCAAGCCAACGATGCAGGCGATAACCGAAAAAATGGCCACCGTAACCGTGAGCATCCCGGCGAAAAAAGGCGAGGCGCAAAGAGCGCGGCTACGGCCTTCCAGCCAGGCGCACAACAGGCCGACGGCCCGCGCCGGATGCGGCAACCATGGCGGATCGCCAAAGAGGAAATCCAACAGCAGCGCGGCGATGATTTGCAGGGTAAAGAGCATGGGCCGCGTTCAGTTCGCCAATTTCTGACAGCGCTCACAGCATAAAAGCGCTTCGGTAACAATTGCCTGGCTATCGACGCCGGAATTGCTCCAGAGAATCTTCTGCGGCCCATGTTCGACGAAATGATCGGGATGGGCCAGGATACGGGTTTCGACGCCCCACAATCGGCGCGCGGCGAACAGTTCTAAGACCGCGCCGCCAAATCCACCCATGCCGCAGCCGTCTTCGATGGTGATGACTCGTTTCACCCGCCCGGCCCAGCGCCCAATCAACTCGGTATCAAGCGGTTTGATGAAGCGTGGATTGATCACCGCCGCCGAAACGCCCAACCGCGCCAGTTCTTCCGCCGCCGCCATGGCCGGATAGACTCGGTTGCCTACCGGCAATAGCAGCAAATCGCCACCCTCGCGCAGCAACTCGCCTTTGCCGATTTCCAGCTGATGCGGCGGTTCGTCGGTCAGCGCATCTTGGCCCGCGCCGCGTGGATAGCGCAGGGCCGCCGGTTGATTGCAGGAAATGGCGGTGAACAGCATATGCCGCAATTCGTTTTCATCTTTTGGCGCCATGAGAATGAGATCGGGGATGGCGCGAAGCAACGCCATGTCGAAGACGCCATGGTGGGTCGGGCCGTCGTCGCCAACCACGCCGGCGCGGTCAATGGCGAATGTCACCGGCAGTTTTTGCAGGCAAACGTCGTGAATCACCTGGTCAATGGCCCGTTGCAGAAAGGTTGAATACACCGCCACCACCGGGCGCATCCCCTCGCTGGCCAGACCGGCGGCAAAGGTGACGGCGTGCTGCTCGGCAATACCAACATCAAAAAAGCGGTCAGGGAATTCCTCAGCGAAACCGGCAAGACCAGTGCCTTGAGTCATGGCGGCGGTGATCGCGACGACGCGCTCATCTTGCCTGGCCAATTGGCGTATGGTGTCGCCGAAGACCTGAGTAGGACTGGGAGGCGAATTTTTTTTCAGCGGCAGGCCGCTTTGCACATCGAACGGGCCGATGCCGTGGAACAAACCAGGTTTTTCTTCCGCCGGTCGGTAGCCCTTTCCTTTTTTGGTCAGCACATGCACCAGCACCGGCCCCGGATCCTGCGCCGAATCACGCACCCGTTCCAGGGTGGAAATCAGCTGGTCGAGATCGTGTCCGTCAACCGGGCCGATATAATCAAACTTCATCGCCTGGAACAGCATCCCCGGCGTGAAGAAGCAACGCATCGAATCTTCACTCTTCTTCAGTAAATTGAGGATGTTTTCGCCCAAAGAAGAAAGTTCGAGCAGTTTTCCTTCCACATGCCGTTTGATGCGGCGCATGGTGCGTCCGCTCAGCTTGCGGCTTAAAAAGCTGGAAAAGGCGCCGACGTTCGGCGAAATCGACATTTCGTTGTCGTTGACGATGACGACCAGCCGCGCGTCAAGATGGCCCGCCTGATTAAGGGCTTCAAAAGCCATGCCGCCGGTTAAAGCGCCGTCGCCAATGACGGCTATGGCCCGTTCCGCCCGGCCCTGAATGCTGGTCGCCATGGCCATGCCCAAAGCCGCTGAAATTGAGGTTGAACTGTGGCCGGCCACGAACGGATCGTAGACGCTTTCGCTGGGTTTAGGAAAACCGCTTAATCCGTGGTACTGCCGTAGCGTGGCGAAACGGCCTTGGCGTCCGGTCAGGAGTTTGTGGGCGTAAGATTGGTGGCCGACATCCCAGAGCAACCGGTCTTCCGGCGTATTGAACACCTTGTGCAGCGCCAGCGTCAGCTCGACGACGCCTAAACTCGGCGCGAGATGACCGCCGGTTTGGGATACGGTTTTGATGATCGCTCGGCGAATATCGTCGGCCAGGGCGCGCAGATCGTCGTTTGACAGATCGCGGATGTCCGCCGGTGAGGCGATGGCGGCCAGCAGGGATGGAAGACTTTCTGTATCGGGCATAGTGGTGTTCGCTGGAGATGGTCGAAGAAACGAAGCCGCGCCGCTTCTGGAAATTATTCATGGCCCGGCTGGCTTCGATTTACAACATGACGCCCGGTATTTCAATCGCTTGCTGTCGCGGCCAGGCCAGGGCGGGCCGCGTTCGGCATCGCGATAAAAATGTTTCTCATGGCGTGGCGGCGCTTGACAGCCCGTTTAGCGGCGGATAATCTGCCACCGCCTTTTCGCCGCACGTCTTGAAAAAGCCGGGTGGAAAGAGGAAAGACGTACAGTTTGCGGCCTTTCGTTTGTCCGTCGCGGTTCGCGCAGATTCCTCAAAACTCGTCATACTCCTAAAGTTACGCGGATACGGAAACGTTTTTCCCGTCCGGACGCCCTTTTTAGTTGTGTGATGCCGCCATGATGCGCGCCACACGGAAGTTATGCCCACCGTTTTTATCCAACATCATCAATTTGTACGGCCTCTGCGGCCCCTTGTCACAACCAACCTTCCGCGCCGCCCGGCTCGGAAACATTCCGGCGCATTCCCACGCGCCTATTCTGGAGAGAGAGAATATCCGGCAATGAATCTGGCAGAATTGAAAGTCATGAAAATCGGCGAGTTGGTCAAGCTCGCGCGAAATCTCGACATCGAGGGCTACAGCTCGATGCGCAAGCAGGAACTGATTTTTTCCCTGTTGCAGGCGCAGGCCGACAAAGACGGCAAAATGCGCGGGAGCGGCGTTTTAGAAATTCTGCCCGACGGCTTCGGTTTTCTCCGCGCCCCGGATTACAATTATCTGCCAGGGCCGGACGATATTTATGTCTCGCCGTCGCAGATCAGACGGCTCAATCTGCGCACCGGCGATGTGATTGATGGTTTGGTGCGAACGCCAAAGGAAGGCGAGCGCTATTTCGCCCTGTTAAAGGTGGAAACCATCAATTTCGACCCGCCGGAGGCCTCCAAGCAAAAAACGCTGTTCGCCAACCTGACGCCGCTGCACCCGACAGAAAAATTCAACCTTGAATGGCAGCCGGATAACTATTCGACGCGAATTATAGACATGTTTTGTCCGTTAGGTAAAGGCCAGCGCGGTCTGATCGTCGCGCCGCCGCGCACCGGCAAAACGGTTCTCATGCAAAAAATCGCCAACTCCATCGTCAGCAATCACAAAGAAGTCTATCTGATTGTCCTCTTAATCGACGAGCGCCCGGAGGAAGTCACCGAAATGAGCCGGTCGGTGGCCGCCGCCGAGGTGGTTAGCTCGACCTTCGACGAGCCGCCGCAGCGCCATATTCAAGTCGCCGAAATGGTTATTGAAAAGGCCAAGCGTCTGGTCGAGCATAAAAAAGACGTGGTGATTCTTTTAGACAGCATCACGCGGCTGGCGCGGGCCTACAACACAGTGACGCCGGCCAGCGGCAAAATCCTCTCAGGCGGCGTCGAAGCCAACGCCCTGCATCGCCCCAAACGCTTTTTCGGCGCGGCGAGAAATATCGAAGAAGGCGGCAGCCTGACAATACTTGCCACCGCCTTGATTGAAACCGGCAGCAAGATGGATGAGGTGATTTTCGAGGAATTCAAAGGCACCGGCAATATGGAATTGGTGCTCGACCGCAAAATGGCCGACAAACGCATCTTCCCGGCCATAGACTTGAAACGCTCCGGCACGCGCAAAGAAGAATTGCTCCTGAAACCGGAGGCTCTAAACCGCATCTGGATTCTGAGAAAACTCCTTAACTCGATGAATCCCGCCGACAGCATGGAGTTCCTGCTTGACAAGATGAGGATTGAAAAAACCAATCAGGATTTCCTTGACGCCATGAACGGCTGAGCGGCGAATCCTCTTGCCAAAGCGGCATGAAAAAATTATTTTATTGGGTTCTTATTCGCAGTTGTATTCCTCATTCCCCCAATGCTCCGCCTACTCGCGGCGGAAAGGAAGAACAGTCATGAAAGACGGCATTCATCCCAAGTACCATAAAATTGTCGCCAAATGCGCCTGCGGCGCCGAATTCGAGTTGGGTTCGGTCATGCCGGAGATGAAGGTTGAAATTTGTTCGGCCTGCCATCCCTACTTCACCGGCAAACAGAAACTGATTGATACAGCCGGACGCATCGACAAGTTCAAAAAACGCTACGCCAAACATTTCGAGAAGGCAGGCGAAAAGAAGTAATCCGACGGCGCTTTTCACCGTCGCCCTAATCCACAGCGCGCCCGGCGTGGCTGTGGATTTTTTTTATCCCCTTGCCTGGTCATGTTTGAAAAATTCGCTGATCTGGATGACAAACTCACGGATATTGAGGGCCGCCTGGCCGATCCGTCTCTGGCGCGCGACCAGAAGGAATATCAGAAATGTGTCCGCGAGCACGCGCAACTGAGCCGCTTGCACGAACTGCATCAAAAGTACCAGGCGACAGAGAAACAAATACGCCAGGCAAAGGCCATTCTCTGGGACGAAAAAGAGGATGCCGACGTGCGCGATCTGGCGAAAAACGAATTGGCCGAGCTGGAAAACCACGCCCAGGAATTGGAGCGGGAACTGAAAATCGTCCTCCTGCCAAAAGACCCGAACGACGACAAGAATATCTTTCTTGAAATTCGCGCCGGGACCGGCGGCGATGAAGCGGCGCTTTTTGTCGGCGATTTGTTCCGCATGTACTGCCGCTTCGCCGAGACCATGGGCTGGCGGGTCGAAGTGATGAGCGCCAGCCCGTCGGAACTGGGCGGTTTTAAGGAAATCATCGCGCTGGTCAGCGGCGAGCGAGTCTATTCCAAACTGAAATTTGAAAGCGGCGCGCACCGCGTGCAGCGGGTGCCGGAGACGGAAACGCAAGGGCGGATTCATACCTCGGCGGTGACGGTGGCCATTTTGCCGGAGGTCGATGAGGTGGACTTGACCATCGACCCGGCCGAACTGAAATTTGATGTGTATCGTTCGTCAGGCCCAGGCGGCCAGAGCGTGAATACCACCGATTCGGCGGTGCGGGTCACGCATGTGCCGACCGGCCTGGTGGTGACCTGTCAGGATGAAAAATCGCAGCATAAAAACAAGGCCAAGGCCGTTACCGTGCTGCGCGCCCGCTTGCTCGACAAAATCGAGCGGGAACGCCAGGATAAAATTTCGCAGGCCCGCAAGAGTCAGGTCGGCAGCGGCGACCGCAGCGAGCGGATTCGTACTTACAATTTCCCGCAGGGGCGCGTCACCGACCACCGCATCAACCTCACCATTTATAAGCTCGATATGGTGATGAACGGCAAGCTGGACGACATCATTTTCCCACTTATTTCCCACGACCAGGCCGAGCGCCTGAAAGAAATTCAGTGAACCACGCCTGCCTGTCTGATTCCTTTTTTCGCGGCAACCATGCGCGTTGACGAGGCGCTGACCGAAGCCGCCCAGCGGCTGGCCACAGCCGGGGTCGAGAGCGCCGCGCGGGAAGCCCGACTGTTGTTGGCACAGGCGCTGGACAAGAGCCGCAGCCAACTGATTCTATCAGCGAATGACGAGATGGCGACCGCCGATGCGCGCCTTTTTGCCGAGCTGCTGACCCGCCGTCTGGCTCGCGAGCCGTTTGCCTATATTGTTCGCGAACAGGAATTTTGGTCGCTACCTTTTTTTGTCAGCAACGATGTCCTGATTCCACGTCCGGAGACGGAATTTTTGCTTGAGCGGGCGCTTGCCGCAGCGGCGGAACACCCGGACGGGTTGATGGGCGATCTCTGTTGCGGCAGCGGCGTGATCGCGGTGGTTTTGGCGCGGGAATTGCGACGCCAGGTGGTGGCCGTCGATATTTCCGAAAAGGCGCTGGCCGTCAGCAAAATCAATGCCCGTCGGCATCAAGTGGCGGAGCGGATTTGCCTTGTGGCCAGCGACTTGTTGACGGCAATCAGGCCCAAACCGCTGTTTTCGCTGCTTGTGACCAATCCGCCCTATGTGTCCGAGCGTGAACTCGCCGCTGGTTTGCAGCCGGAAGTCGCCTTGTATGAACCGCGTCTGGCTTTGGACGGCGGCGCTGACGGTTTGCGAATCATCGCGGCAATCCGGCGACAAGCGCCAGAATTTTTACGGCCCGGCGGCGAGCTGTTTATGGAAATCGGTGATAGTCAGGGCGCGGCGGTGGCCGAATTATTCCGCCGCCCCGCCCCTGGTCGCCGTGATTTTGTGTTTGCGCGCATCCTTACCGATTACGCCGGTCGCGATCGGGTTCTGCACGCTCGCCTCTCCTGACAAAATAGTATATACAATGAAGAAACAAGCTGATATGACACCGGAGCAATCTTTCTTCGCGGTATTTTGTATTGAAACCTTGGCGGACGAGCTTCACACGAGGGGTGATAAAATCTATACAATACTCACCGACGACAGTGATATTCTCGACGCCTATATCATTCCGAACTATGACGCGCTCCACACACAAGGAAGAAAATGGATCGTCGATAATATTATCGGGATGATGAAAAAAGAGGGATTACTATAATGATATTGTATCATGGCTCATACCTTGCGATAGAAAATCCTTCTCTGTCCTTCTCGCGAAAGCTGGTCGATTTTGGCGCTGGATTCTATACCACGCCCATAAAAGAACAAGCCGTCGCGTGGGCGGCGCATTTCAAAAGTAAAGGAAGAAAAGCTGTGCTATCTTCCTATGGATTTTTGCAAAAACCGATTGAGGAAATCTTACCAGATAATCTAAAAATACTAGAATTCGACACACATTCCATGGACTGGTTGAATTTTATCGCCGCTTGCCGTTTAGGCGAACCGGCTGATCATGGCAGGGATTTAATTATGGGCGGTGTCGCAAATGACAAAGTATTTGACACGCTCCAGCTCTATTTTGATGGTTTGTTACCGGCGGAAGAAGCTATTAGGCATTTGAGATATAATAAGCCTAATTTCCAATATTGTTTCAAAAATCAATGGCTTATCGACAATTACCTTCATTTTATCAGTTCTGAGGAAGTGTGATGATTGCAAATCGCTTATTGATCGGGCACAAATGTGATGGTGTCATTAAAGCATATGCCAAACTTGCCGAAATTCCGCTTCGCCAGGCATTTGACGTGTTTTACAGGTCGATCCTCTACACAGAAATTATCAGAGGCATATCGGATATGCACTGCCGAAGCGATGGATATTTGGCCGAAGAATTGGCACTTGAAATGAATCGCGATACAAAGAAGTAGGCGAGGCGATACAACAGTCAAATTGATTCTCATAATTTCAGGTTCAGCATGGAAAAACTTATTCTTGAGGGCGGAAAGCCCCTGTTCGGCGATGTGCCTATAAGCGGTGCGAAGAACGCCGCCCTGCCGCTCATCGCCGCGACCTTGCTAGCGCCAGGCGTGCATGTGCTGCATAATGTCCCGGATTTGCGTGATACCCGCACCTTTCTGCGCTTAATGGAAGATTTAGGGGTGACGCACCAGCGCGAGGGCGACACGGTGACTATCGACGCCACCGAAGTGCGCGATATCGAGGCATCCTATGATCTGGTGAAAACTATGCGGGCCTCGGTCTTGGTTCTGGGGCCGCTTCTGGCGCGGCGCGGGCAGGCCAAGGTCTCGCTGCCCGGCGGTTGCGCGATTGGCGCGAGGCCAATCAATTTTCATCTCGCCGGTTTTGAAAAATTGGGCGTCACCTGTCGCCTGGAACATGGCTATGTCGATGCCGCAGCGCCGGGACGATTGCGCGGCGCCTGCGTCTACTTCGAGGTTCCATCGGTCACCGGCACAGAAAATTTGCTGATGGCGGCGGCGCTGGCCGAAGGCGTCACAACGATCAAAAACGCCGCCCGCGAACCGGAAGTCGGCAATCTCATCGACATGCTGAACAGCATGGGCGCGAATATTCAGGGCAAAAATACCGACCGGCTGATCGTCACCGGCGTCACCTCGCTGGCGCCGGCCAATTGTCGCATCATCGCCGACCGCATCGAGGCTGGAACCTATCTGTTAGCCATTGCCGCCAGCGGTGGCGAGGGTCGGGTTACGTGTTGCCAACCGGCGCATTGTTCCTCGCTGATTGATAAAATGCGCCAGGCTGGTTTTATCCTGGAATGCGGCGACGATTGGGTGGCGGTGCGCCAACCCGGCGGGCGCGGCCTGTCGGGGCAGGCAGGCGGTTGGAAGGCCGTGGATGTTAAAACCATGCCTTTTCCCGGTTATCCCACCGATTTGCAGGCGCAGTTCATGGCCTTAATGGCCTTAAGTAACGGCATGTGCGTGATCACCGAAACTATTTTTGAAAATCGCTTCATGCACGTGGCCGAGTTGCAGCGTCTGGGCGCGGATATTCGCATTGACGGACGAAGCGCCGTCGTCAGCGGACGCGGCATGAAGGCGTTGACCGGGGCGCGGCTGATGGCCACCGATTTGCGGGCCAGCTCTTCTCTGGTCATCGCCGGACTGGCCGCCCAGGGTCGCAGCGAGATTTCCCGCATCTATCATTTAGAGCGCGGCTATGAAAATCTGGTCGAAAAGCTCTCGGCTTTAGGGGCCACGGTTTGGAAGGAGCGGGAATAATCCGGGAAAACACATCGGGAGGGCGGCATGGATAAGTTGGTTTTCGCCGGTGAAGAGGCCGAAAAGAAAAAGGAAATGCTGATTATCGCGGGCGTGCTACTGGCGACAATCATCCTCTTTATCATCGCCCTGCTCTGGCGCGGCGGAGGAGGAGGAACGCGACCAGCGCCGGAGGTCAGCTCGGTCAAGGTCGAAAACCATAGCGAAAACGGCGACACATCGACAACCTTTCTCGTGCAACCCGGCCCGACGGAACTGATGGCCGCCATGGCGACGACAAGTGAGGCCGAATTGCCACTCGACCTGAGCCAATACCAAAACACCAGGGTGCTCTGGCCGCTGTATTTTTTTCGGATTCGCGAGGCGCGCGGCAATACGGTTCAGGCGATGTTCGATTCCAACGCCGACGGCTTCGGAGTGTCGGTGCAGGCGGAAATTGACGCCAGGCGCTTCCCAGAGATCAAAGAAGCGCCAATTGGGCGTCGGGTGTGGCTGGCCGGAGAACTTGTGGCGGTTGACCCGTCCGGCACCGGTTCGGTGCGGATGAAGGCTGATTTCTGTGAGATGAACGGCGAACTATCGGCGCAGGAAGTCGCGAAGAAAATCGCTTTGCCGCCGCCCGCCAATTGATCATCGTCACGACGCCCGCAAACATGCGGCCATTTTGTCTATCGTCGAAGCCAGACGACGAAATTCCTTGGGATCGCCGATGCGCAAACCGAAATGCTTCCACAATCCCATGGAAATCTGCAAAGCGTCGATCGAATCGAGGTCAAGGCCGCTTTCCGGCGCAAACAGGTCGATGGCGTCGGCAATGTCTTCCGGCGCGACGGATAAAGCGCACTCTTCAATCACCATCTTCTTCAGCTTCAGTTTCAGCGCCGCGTCGTCCATCATCACGATTTTGTTCCTCTTTTCTTTGAAACCACAATGGCCAGCGCCAGCATCGCCGCGCCGAAACTAAACAGCGCGACGCTCTCCAGGGCCACCGCCCGCGCCGCCGCGCCGCCCGCGAAAATTTTTAAGAAACCGTCCAATCCCCACGACATCGGCGAAACCACCGTCAACTGCCGCAGGTAATCAGGCATGATGTATTTGGGCACCATCACACCGCCCAGCGCCCCGAACAGGACGTTAACGACGCCGCCCACCGTGCCGGCCTGCTCGGCGGTATCGGCAAGCGAGGCAATGAGGAAGGCCGTGCCAACGGCGGCGCAACTGATCGCCGAGGAAATCAGCCACAAAGCCAGAAACGAACCGTTCATGGTCAAAGCCTGACCACCACAGAGCGGAGTCAGGTACATGCCGGTCGCGAGCATAACTAATGTTTGGAGCTGATTGAGCAGATAGTACGGTGGAATTTTCCCGGCCATAAGCAGCGCGAAACCAATATCCATGCTGCGGAGCCTGGCTAATGTATTCTGCTTACGCTCGGCGATAAAAACGTTTGACAGGGAAATGATGATGAAAAACATCGCGAAAATAATCCATGATGGCACGCTTTGCTGCGTCGCCGACGGGCGGATGGCGCGGGCGGCGGCGTAGGTGTAGGTGACTTCTGCCGTCGCCGCCGGAATCGCCACCCCGAAACGTTCTTGCAGACTGTGCAGCTTCAGGCGCATCAGGGCCAAGGCCAGTTGCGAGCGAAAAAGCGCCAGGGCCATGCCGTCCACTCGATAATCGACGGCCACCGTGACATGTTCCGCGCCGTCCTTCAAGGTCAGATTGAATTGCGGCTCATCTGCGGGCGATACTCGCGCCACGCCACCATTTTCAGAGAGGATTTTTCCCAGCTCCGCCGTGGTCGCGTCCTCCGGCCCACCAAATGCGTAGGTCAGCGCCGCCTTGTCGTCGCCCGCAGCGTTTTGCAAGGCCAGACTCATGATAAGAATAAAAATTGAGGGCAGGACGAAAAGCGCCGCCAGCGCCCAGCGATCCCGCGCGATCAGCAGGAATTCTTTTTTCATCAGCGCGAAAAGAACATTCATTATAGGGCGTCTCGAAAATTCATGTTATACGTTAGGCATCGATGCGAGCCGCTCGACTGTTGCAGGACGATTTTCACGATACGCCAAATCGCCCTGTCTGTCCCTGAATAGAGAGAACTGGATTCCCGCCTGCGCGGGAATGACGGCTCTCAATAACTCGTCATGCCCGCGAAAGTGGGAATCCATATTTTTGTTGTACGATATTTTTCTGGATGCCCGATCAAAACACGCGGACATGACGGTCTAGGCGCTATGGGACGGCTCTGTCATTGACAGGAAATGTCGCTCCAGGGTTTTGTTCGCCGCCTCGCGACGCATGGCGTCCCGGTCAAGCACTACGCGCGCCCGCCCTTGATGGATGATGGCGGCCTCATCGCAGAGTTTTTCGATTTCATCGAGATAATGGGAAGTATAGATGATGACACGACCGGGGCGCTTAAGCGCTCTGATGCCCATCAGCAAATCCTGACGAATTCCAACATCCAAACCGACGGTTGGCTCGTCGAAGAGCATGATTTCCGGATCGCCTAGCATCCCGATTGCTATATTGAGGCGCTGTTTTTCACCACCGGAAAGCGCTCCGGCGCGGCGACCCATAAGAGATTCCAACCGGTTGTTGGCGGCGGCAGCTTCCAGGCGCGCTTTTTTCTGTGTGCCGAACAGACCACGTATGACGGCGAAAAAATCAAGATTTTCCGCCACAGTCATCTGGTCGTAAAAAGCCGGTTCCTGCGGAATCCAGGCGAGGATTTTTCGGATATTTTTTTTGTTTTCGGCCAGGTTTTGGCCAAATACGAGAATTTCTCCGGAGTCGTACTCGGAAACGGTGGCGAGAATTGATAAAAGCGTGCTCTTTCCCGCGCCATTCATGCCTAAAAGCCCGGTGATTATACCACTGTTAAAGGACAGGGAAATGTGGTCGAGCGCCTGAAATCGACCATAAAATTTGCACAGATTTCTGATAACGATCATGCGAAACTCTTGATTTCGTCGAAAAGATTTTTTTCCATGTGGGCGATATCGTCAAGTTTCGCGGCGATTGCGCCTATCGCCGCCGTCCCGGCCTCCTGATTTTTGATGAAACGGGCGACCAACAGGGCGAATGCGCGCCATTCGTCGCCAATCACAGTCATTTCCGAAGATGCCTGACGTAAAAAAGGCTCGTTCAGAAGAGCGGCGCTTTCTTGCAGAAACGATGCGTACAGAAAGCGAAAACCGGCGCCACCGGTGCCGATTTCCTCCTGCATCCGGATGATGTTGCCAAGAAAAAGACGGGCGTGTTTCGGCTGTTCCCGCGCCAATTTCCGGATGCGTCTGGCCAGAAAGTGAATGCCTCGCACGCCGACAAACGGTAGCGGGCTGCCCGTCATCATCCGGGCCGCGCTCTTCAGTGCCGGACGAATTTTTTCCGTAATATCAATCGCTCCCACTGTTTCATCGAGGTGGTAAACGAAGCCGTTCGGCGACAGCATTCCCTTAATGAATCTGGCTTTCAGGAGTGAGGCGGAATCACAACGAACTGTGGCGGCGAACACCGGATCACCTATCAGATACTCATCTCCATCTTTACCATAGGCGATCAAGTTGTGAGCGTTGAAATGGAAGCGCATTTCGTCGGGAAAATAGGGGAGCCAGAAGACCGAGGTTTGAACCCCCGCGATCTTCCCTTCAGCCAGTCGGGCGTCCAGATATTCCATGCCCTTTTGCGCGTCGCGGAAGGTTTTTTTGGTGAATTGGATGGCCAGGCTTTTTTGTATGCCCCTGATCACCCATTTCGGCGGCATTCGGTAAGAAGTGAGCGGTTGGCCACCGATTTTGATAAAGGGCAGGTGAACAAACACCAGCGAGCGCGACAGGCCGAATACCATGGCTTCGGAAAGCGGTAAACCAGCCTGTTCCAAAAGGGCGCGGACGACGCCAGATTCACAGTGGGCGGCATGGCGATGGACGTAAGCATTGATCATGCGGATTGTGTATCGAGGCGGCGCATCGGAACCAGGTTGTTCCATCTACGGCAAAATTTCAGGACAAGCGGAAAAAAGAACGTGATTTCCGCTGGATTCATCGGGAACAATCTGTAATTCTTCCGGAGAAATACCAAGAACTTCAGCATAGATTCGCAGTATTTTCGGCGATAATTTGAGAAATGTCCGCAGTCGGAAATGCCGTCGGACGCGCCACTTCCACAAACCGCTTTCACGCGCCAGAATTTCAACATCCATCTTTTTGTTATACATGTGCCAGGGCAGAGGCGAGGCAAGGCCGTCGCGCCAGGCGGCATACGCTTCTTGTCTGCGTTCCGCCAATTCGGCCAAAGCCTGACACGTGACAAGCTCTTCAACCCGCCAGCCGCTCGTTTCAACCAGCGCGTATTCGCCCTGTTCGTCGATGGCGTACACGGCTTTTTTATGACCGGCGAAGGTCGAAATGCGATCTTGGGGAACATCACGCTGGTTCATCGTTTGATCAGACCACGCTGGCAAGGATGAAGGCGCTGGAAAATCGCCCGCTTTCAGGGACATAGCAGAGAATTTTCTCGCCAGGCCGCAATGCGCCGCCACTCAGCAATTCTTCCAGAATGATAAAAATCGACGCCGAGCCGGTATTGCCTTTATATGCCAGGTTCGTAAACCATTTATTCTGGGAAATGTCGCAACCGACCTTTTTCATACCCTGATACAGCCGGTCGCGGAAAAATTCCGAACTGTAATGAGGCAAGAAATAATCAATTTCCTGCGGCGAAAAGCGCCCGGCGGCCAGCAGTTCGGTCAAAGGTTGTTCCACGGTCAGCGGCACGATATGCTCGTTTAAGAGCTTCACATCCTGTTTCACCGCGAAAATACCCCGCGCCGCCCAGCCTTCCGGCAAATATTCGCGCCAACCCCGGAATCGTCCGTTTTCCATCTCGCCGCCCGCGTACATGCAGGGCGGCATCAGATGTGCGTAGGAACGCTGCTCAATCCACTCGATTTTCAGCGCAAGGCCGCGCTCAGTCGGAAGCGGCGAAAGCCAGGTCGCCGCCGCGCCGTCGCTGAGCATGAAGCGGAGAAAATCCTTGTCGAATTGCAACTCCGGGCGGCTTTCCAACCGGGCGATTTTTTCCTCGATTTCAGCTTGAAAGGATTCGCCGCGCATGATGGCCGACGCATTTTCAGCGGCCGTGACCACGGCGCATCGTTTGTCGCCGCCGCCAACGGCCAGCCAGGCGTATTTCAGGGCCATGACTCCGGACAAGCATATCCCAGCCAGGGAAACCACCTCGCAGGCCGGATTTTTTAGGGCGCCATGCAGCATCGGCGCTGCTCCCGGCATAATCTGATCCGGCATAGATGTGCCGCAGGCAAGCAGATCGATATTGTCAGGATTAAGCCCGAATTTCGCCAAGCCCCTGACGGCTTCAGCGGTTAGGGTGGCGTTGTTGTGCGTCGCCCGCCGCGTCACCGGGTCAATGGCGTAGTAGCGGCTTTTGATGCCGTTGCTTCTCAGGATGATTTTCTTGGCCCGCGAGGGTTTTCCCGCCACCATGCCCAACACATTTTCGATGGAATCATTATCAACCGGCGCGCCCGGCAAAACCGTGGAAATGGCGTTTATGTAGACCGCGTTCGTCATCCGTTCCTTTTTGGCGTGTTGGAATTTTTTATCTCATGGGAAAAAATCATCGGCCGCTCGGCGCTTCAGAACGTCGGCGCTCGGCTTCGACCATATCCGGCCTGACTTTGGCCATAATCGCGTTTTTACACAGATTTATCGGAACGAGCGTGCAAATCATAACTAACAAAAATATTATATAAATTGTTATGACCAGACGCCTGCCGCCACTGCCGGGCGCGCCAGCCTTTTCCATGAAGCGGCTCCAAAGGCGAAAACTTTTTATGGCGATTTTCTCGCTGGCGATGAGGGTATCGACCACCCGAACCGCGCCCAACCCGCGCAAAAGCGGCGCATCGTGTCGTTCCGCATCTTCTTGCAAGGCTTGCAAAATCCGTTCCCCGAAGCGCTGGGCGGCCTGAATTTCCGCTGGGGCGACTCCGGCGGCGGGAAAAAAGAGAAAGGCGTTCTTTTTGCCCGTGAGCAACCAACGCGGCGTGGTGACAAAAGAGAAAAGCGATTTCCCCTGATCGACAAAAACCACGTTGTCGAGATGCCGCGCCCCCACCGCGAGGAGTTTTTCCTTCAGCCGCTCATAGGCCATCAGCCACATATCGCGGCAGGCGATGACCGTGACGACCGGCTTGCCGCGTAGCATGTTCGCGGCCTCGGAGTTGAGAAAGGCGGCCAGCGGCAACGAGGGCGACAAAAACCACACCGTCGCGCCGAGAAGAATCAGGTCGGCATCTTCGGCGACAGGAACTGGCTCGATCGGGCAAGCCCGGTCTAAAACCGACTCGGCCATAGTATCGAAAAAATCGTAGAATCGCCACGGATAAGGAAAGGCGGGCCGCGGCTTGATTTCCGTGTACATGAGCTTGACGCGGCCGCTTTCCTCAAGCGGTCGGCACAAGGATTCGAGAACCGCCCGTAGCTGGCCGCTCTGGGAGTAGTACAGCGCCTGGATTTTTTTCATGCCAATTTCCTTTTGCCTAAATTGTGGTTTGTCTAACTTAAAATAAATGCTGAAATCAAGACCAGGAAACCGGCCGCGAGGAAGGTGGCGTGAAAAATTCGCGCCAGGGTGTCACCAGCGGTCGTTCCCGTCGGCCCGGCGTAAAAGGCGGTGAATTCGCCCAAAAGCGCGGCGGCGATGGTGACACTCATGCTCATGGAGACCACCAGCGAGCGCATCTTGAGCGGCGAAACCTGAAGCGATTGCGCCATGCCCGGCAAGGCGGTGTGCAGAATCGTCGTGTCGAGCATCTGCATAAAAAAACTCATCGCCACCAGCCACGGAACAACGCTCGCGGCGCGGGGACTGAGACTGACGGCGGGCGCGGTTTCTGGCATTCAGATGGCCTCACGACAAAAAAAGAGCGGACGGCGGAACAAACGGACAAATAAAAGAGTATACGGCATCGCCGCCCTAAGCCGCAATCGGCGGGCGGGCCAGAAGCGTTTGGTGTGCCGCCGCGCTTTGCGGTACAATGGCGCTGATGTTTTTTCTTTTCTTTACAGATATATGGACGCGACATGAACACCTGGCGGGAAACCCTTTTCACCAACGGCGTCATTTTCGGCGCCGGATTGTTGGGCGGGGTGTTGGTCGCCCGTTTTTTCGGGCCGGATGAGCGAGGGCTGCTCGCCGCCGTCATCTACTGGCCACATTTTTTAGCTGGCCTGACTTCTTTAGGAATCAACGAAGGTCTGGTCGTCGCCGTCGCCCGCGAAGGATTTTCGCGCCAACTGGTCGCCACCGCCTGCGCCATATCATTGGTTTTGGCCCTCGTGGTCGCCGCGCTCTGCGTCCCGGCCATGCCGATGCTGTTGGGCGATTCGCGGCTTGAGTATCTGCGTTTCACCCAGATGTATATGTTTATCCTTTTGCCCTGCTCGTTTTTGTCGAACAACCTCCTGGCCATCGACCAGGGACGGATGAATTTTCGCCAATTCAACGGCCAGCGCCTGCTTCAGGCCGCCGCCTATCCAGCCATTTTATCTGTGTTGTGGCTCTGCGATTGCCTGACGATTATCACTGGAGCATTAGCCGTCCTGGCCGGAATCGTCCTCATCACTCTGCAACGTCTGTGGCATTTCCGCCGTGACATGTTCGCCCGCCCCGAACTGGTCGCGACACAGGGCATTTTGTCGCAAAGCTGGCGGCTGCACCTGGTCAATATGGCGCGTTCTCTGGGCACCGAGCTTGATAAAATGATGTTGGTCTTTTTTGCCGGAAACGCCCAACTCGGCTACTATGTCGTGGCGCTCACCGCCGCCGCCGCCATGCCGTCGCTCTTGTCGCAGACCTTCATCAATATCATGTTCCCGGCCGCCGCCAGGGCCGGAAAAGACGGCGATTTCACCATGGTCATCCGCCCGTTGCGCCGTTTCGCTCTGGCCATGGCGCTCGCCTCGCTGCTGATGTCTGTGGCCTTGCCCTGGCTGGTGCGGCTGGTTTATGGCCAGGAATTCGGCCAGGCCGGATACTACGCGCAAATACTGATTTTCGCCTTCGCGCTGAACAGCCTGCGTCAAACGCTGGTGTCTTTGCTGCGCTCCTGGCGCGCGCATCGGGCGGCCTTTTACGCGGAGGCGATAACCGCCCTGACCATGCTGGTGGGCGGTTATCCGGCCATCCATATTTACGGCGTCGGTGGTTTGTGTTTTCTGGTCTTGTTCAGCCAGGTCATCGGCGGGTTCTTGGTCTTCCGCGCTTTTCGCGCCCATGTTATCCATGCGTGAAGTTCATTCCATTGACGAGGCATACTATGCGCTACTTCAATATATCCGGCCCATGCAATAGGCGGGATCATTATATGGTCGAGGCGGCGACGCGCTTAAAAGGCGTTGAACAACTGATCGATATGAATCAATACTTTGTCATCCACGCCGCCCGGCAGAGTGGCAAGACCACCTATTTGAAAGATTTGGCGGCCAGACTGAAAGCAACGGGAACATATCACGCGCTCTACTGTTCTCTTGAATCATTGCAGGGCATCAGCGAAGCGGAAAAAGGGATGCCTGAGGCGGTACGTACCATCAAAAACGCGCTTTTTCTGTCTGGTATCGCCGCTGCCGCCGATTTCGCGCGGAACGCCGATTATGATAATTTCAGCGGCGTTTTGATGATGGAATTAAGCCTTCTTTGTCACAGGCTGGATAAACCACTGGTTATTTTATTTGATGAGGCCGATTGCTTAAGCGAAAACACCCTGATTTCTTTCCTGCGTCAACTACGACTGGGCTACAATAATCGTGATGCAGCTCCCTTTGTCCACTCCATCGCCCTGGTCGGGATGCGCAATATCCGCGATTACAAAGCAAAAATTCGTCCGGACAGCGCATCCTTGGGCAGCGCCAGCCCGTTTAACATCGTCACCAAAGCGCTGACGCTGACGAATTTTACCAGGGAAGAAATTTGCGATTTCTATGGCCAGCATACTCAAGAATGCGGCCAGCGCTTCGATGCCGAAGCCATTGATTTAATTTGGGAAAAGAGCCAGGGCCAGCCGTGGCTGGTCAACGCCATTGCCCGCGAGGCGATTATCGAAATCTTAGCATCCGATTACACAAAACCGGTGACGGCG
>JAITSS010000021.1 GCA_031287565.1 Desulfobulbaceae bacterium | reverse complement strand
GTTTGATCACAGAAAAACCAAATCATCATCCGCTTGCACACCAGTCAGCTCGACTTCGGCGTCCTCCATATTGCGCGCGGCGCTTTCAGGAAAACCAGTTTGCTCAGCGATAATGGTTTCGTCATCCTCGGTTTCGGTGGCGATTTCAGACTGCGCGCCGTCGGGCTGGGTCTGGGAGGGCGCTGAATTCGGGGCCGAAATCGTGGCGTTGACCAGGCCGATGATGTCGGCGTCGGTCAGCTCTTTGACGCCGCGCAAATCAACCGCGAACTGGTCGCCGTCGGCGGTTTTGCCGTACAGGGTGCCGGTATTGGTTGAGGCCTTAAACGAAAAGCGCAACTGGCCGCCGGACAATTCGGGATCGAATTCGCCATCGACGACACAGGTAAAACCCTGGACGCCTTTTTGGGTCGAATCGGTATCGAATTGGGAAAAATCCAGCATATCGAAACCACGCGCAAAATCGCTGATAAGATCCCTGGCCTCCAAGGGCGAATCATCGGCCATCTTGAAGCGGAAAATATCGTTGCCAGCGCCGCCGCTCAAAGTGTCCGCGCCCGCGCCGCCATGCAGCGTGTCGTCGCCCTTACCGCCATTCAGACGGTCGTTACCCGCGCCACCGTTCAGCGTGTCGTTACCGTCGCCGCCGTTCAGCGTGTCATTGCCGTCGTCGCCGTTCATGCGATCATCACCCGCGCCGCCCTCCAAGGTGTCGTGGTCGGCGCCGCCGTAAAACAGGTCGTTGCCGTCATCGCCGATCATATAATCGTGGCCGTCGCCGCCCAGCAGGGTGTCGTTGCCAGCGCCGCCGTAGAACAGGTCATTGCCCGCGCCGCCGCTCATATAATCATCGCCTGCGCCGCCGTCCAAGGCGTCGTCACCCGCGCCGCCACTCAGGGCGTCGTCGCCTGCCTCGCCAAAAAGTTGATCGACTCCAGCGCCGCCATTGAGCCGGTCATCGCCCGCCTCGCCGACGATATAATCGTTGCCGTCGCCGCCCGCGTTGTCATCAAAAACAATGAGCAAATCGAAATCGACAAAGGCCGAAAGGCCACCCTGATCAGTCGCCAGCAGACGAAGAGCGAAGATGTCAGGATTTTCCGCCAGACCAGTCAGGGTCATGCTGGTCGGGTCGAAGGCCAGCCAAGCGGGCAAGACCTCGCCATTGGTCAGGGAAACGCTATAATTCAGCACATCGCCCGCGTCAGGATCGATAATCACATCGGCGGCTAAGACGAAGGAAAATGTCGCGTCTTCCACAGCGCTCAATTCAGCAATCTCGCCGACCGCTAAGGGCGCGTGATTAGGATCGCTGTGGCCGCCGTCCTCGCCATCGTCCTCGCCATCGTCCGAGCCGCCGCCGTTCTCGTCCACTCCTTCAGCCTGACTGATAAGAGCGGCGCGAATCTCATCGATGGAGATTTCCTCGCCGTTCAGAAAAACGCGCCAGCCCTCGCGGCTCAAACCATTAGTCAGCGTCACCGCATCGCTGGTCGAATACCAAATTGTCAGCATGTCACCATCCGGCGAGCCGACATACTGAAAATTGTCGCGGCAAGCGGCAAAAATCTCAATTTTGTCGGCCCCGTCCTCATCATGCACTAAATCATGGCCATCACCAACGGAAAATTGGTATCGGTCATCGCCCACGCCACCGGCTAGGAAATCGCCGCCTTGGTTGCCGATGATCACATCGTCGCCGCTGCCGCCATCGACATAATCAGCGCCGCCACCGGCCCGAATCATATCGTTGCCCGCGCCGCCGTAGATGGTGTCCGCGCCCTGTTCGGAAATGTCAGGCATGAAACAATCGACGCCGCTGTACGTCCAGGAAATCGCGCCATCTTCATCAACATGCGCTCGCACAAGCCAGATTGGCGGATTGATCAGATTATGCGCCCGCTCTATGCTGAGGGAAATATCCAGGTCGCCGTCGATAAAATCATTGGCGTAACTACCGACAATCACATCATTTCCGGCGCCGCCAGCCATGACGTTGTTGTTGCCGACATTGACGCCGGCATCAGGCAGCAGCAGATCATTGCCGTCGCCGCCGCTGAGCAGATCGCTGTGGTTCTTGATGCCCTGCGAGCCGACGGACTGCGAGCGATGGAGCAATTCGGAAAGGTTGTCTGGTAAGTCAGGAATATGGCCCGCGTACAAAATATCGTCGCCGCCGCGCCCATAAAGCTGGTCGCCACCCATGAGACCGGCCAGGATGTCGCCGGCGTCGGAATTCAGCCTGCCAAAAAGGATGTCGGCTTTGTACGGTTCGCTAAAGCTGATGCCCGCCCTGGTGACAAGATTGCCGTCTTCCGTCCAATACCACTGCCCAGCCGGGCCGCGATGGTCCTGCTGGTCGCCAAAACCCTTCCAGCCGTTGGGGTCGGGTTCCGGCGTGTGGGCGAAATTGATACCGAAAGCAAGGCTGGAAAAATCGCCTGAATCATCCTGATTGGCGAATGTGATGCTGGTTTGTTCGTTAATGGTGAGAATGCCGGGCGAATGGAATGCTATGGTGACGTCACCATTCAGTGTGTGATAGGTTTGATCGCCGGTATGGACAAATGTCCCGGAAAAAACCTGCCCATTGATGAATAGAATATTCATACCCTGATCAATGATCGTATCGTGACCATCTCCGGTATTGATCTTGTAGGTATCAATTCCGGCGCCGCCTTCTAAAATATCGTCGCCTTTGCCGCCGGTTAAGGTGTCATTGCCGCCATTGCCCACTAATACATCGGTTTTATCACTCCCTGTCAGATCGTCTTCGCCATTGCCACCTAGCATAAAAGCCCGTTCCGTTCCAGCGGTGGCAGCCATACCGCCCATCCCCGCCTGAACATACCAATCCACCAAACCTGGTAATTGTTCGCTGATCAGCTCTATCGGATGACCGGAACCTGTGACCACCGCTCCATTCGACAACAGTTCCTGATAGTCTAACCAGTACTGATAGCCTTTGGCCTCTGTAAAATTATCAGCCACTTGCTTACGGTCGAAATGGATACCGCCTGCGATTTGTTGAAAAAAGGATTCCCCAGCTTGCAAGCTATTGTCGTTTTGACCCTGCTTGTAATACGCCTCCATGGCAAAGGCGGTCAGCATTTTGGTCAGATTGGTGTCATTTAGGCTTAAGCCGCCATCCTGGGCGATTTTCCACAAGTCGGCGGTAAATCGCTCAAGCATGGTATCTCCCGCCGCCTGATGCCGCACCAGGAGTTGGAGAAAATTAGCTTCATTTTGAGTGACATCGTAATTAAACAAATTACTGTCACACAGCATCTTCACCAAATCCGGCATTTTTTGGCTGACCGCACGCAGGGTAGCCCCCTCCGCGATCTGATCCGCCATTAAAAGGACTGTCAGCAAGTCCATGGAGTGCAAATCGATGCTGAAATCAGCATTATCCACCACCGAACCGTGGGTCAGGGTATTTTCCGCGCCGATGCGCGAAAACGGTAAAGAAGACAACGCTTCTCCCTGAACGGAGTAGTCGCTGACATTGTTTCGGCGACTGACAAGTTCCGATTCACCGCAGAAAACCAAATCGGCGGCATAGCTGTCGATCTGCTCCTGACTGAAATGCGTCCCAAGATAGGTGAGAAGCTCGCCTTGATTCGATATGGACAGTGACTTGGCAAACGGCGCTTGATCGAAAGTGACAGCTTTTTCGTCGAAGAAGACGCCAATCAAGGAAGCCAGTCCACCACCCAAACTATGGCCAGTGAGGGTGATATGAGCGTCGGGATTAGCCGCTCTGATGTCCATGTAATAGACGGTGGCATCCTTCAATTGCTGGGCGCAGGATGCCGCCGTTGCCAGCGCCGAGTTCGCTATCCAATCCAACGCATTATTGGTGCCGGCGAACGAAATAACGATTTCCGTTGGGTCAGACACGTTGCGGAAAGAGACCACTTCAAAACCAGACTCAAGATTATGGTAATAAGAGCCTGCTACTTCACTCCAGGAAGCTGGAACCTGGAATTGGTTTTTTTCATGTGTGCGATTAGTACGATAGGCCGCCCCAGCTAATATCGCGCAGTCAATTTGAGTCACCATGCCGTTTCCTCCTTTTTGTTCAATTGATCGGCTTTCGACTTTCTGTCTTGGATTCTCTTGCCTATCGAATCTCCTGGGCCAACCCACGCCCCCTTGTATAAAACCATTTCTTCACAATTAACCTGCGAACCATTATTTATACATTTTAGATCGTTGCGTCTCGCGCAGGGTATTATCGGCTCGCGGTGGATATTTTTATATTCAGGTTGAGGCAAACGACTATTGGATTTGTGGATATTTGTAGCGGGGACAATATCCATATGCGACATTTTCTTTTCGTCAGGATCAGAAAATGAAATGCTGACATTAAATGTTGTAAACTCTCTGGGGAAATCAGTTGCCTGAATACGCTGCCAATCCTTTCCATCGAACATTAAAAAAATATACGGTGGGTTTGGACGCCCCCACTTGTTATATGCAAAACATCCATTTGGAATGATTGCCAAATATGGTATGTCATCCAATATATGTACAGCGAGCGGTTTGAAACTGGAGCGGCCAATAGTTTCATCATATTCGCTCGTCCAACTTACAGTTTTACCGGAATCAGGCAATTTGAAAGAAATAGTCTCTTCTCCTATGGGTACACGCTGATCCACAGCATGTCTGCCCTGATAGCGCACTGTCCGCTTCACCACTATTGTTCTTCCATCATGCAGTAGCGCTTCTTCCCGCCAGGTCGTTGTCAAATCCGGTAGCCACCACGTTGTCAAATATGGTGGCCAGACGCTAGTCGTCGCACAGCCGCTCAATGAGGGGAAAACGAGACAAAAAACCAATAAGAATATGAGAATATGATAATATTTCATATTATTTCGTCATCATTATTTCGGTAGTCAATTACCGTTAAGACTGTGGAACGGTTGTTCGGCGAAACCCGCCATAGTTCTGAGATTGCCGTCCTCATCCCAATACCACTGCCCAGCCGGGCCGCGATGATCTTGCTGGTCGCCCATCCCCTTCCAGCCTATGGGGTCATATTCCGGAATCGCTTTGAGAAGAATGCCAAAATCGCCGGACTGAAAACCCGCGCCTAAGGAAACGCTGATTATTTCTTCCACCGTTCGGACTGTAGTGGCGCAATGTATCGCCGCCTGCTTCCGATGACACATCAACACGGGCACCGATACATCGCGCCCCCTACACCATGAACGGGCATCAGGGCGAACGGGAATAAATCAGCGCATCCTTAAAATACGCCGCCGACGCTGAAGTCCCAGACCGATTCGTCTTCGTCGTCACGCGGGTCGAGGTTGAAGCCCCAGACCACGCTGAGTGGTCCCAGGGGCGACAACCAGCGCATCCCGACGCCGACGGCGCTGACCGGGTCGGAGAAGCCCCAGTCTTCATCGTCGTTCAAAACCTGGCCAATATCATAGAAGACCAGGGCGTGCAGGCCCTGGCTCTCGACGATCGGGAAAATATATTCAAAATTTGAGTACCACATCTTATCGCCGCCGATGCGGTCGCCGCTGGCCTGGTCGATCGGGCTGACCTTGGCGTATTCAAAGCCGCGGATGGTGTTCATGCCGCCCAGATAAAAGCGCTCGTACACCGGCAGTTTGCCGTCCTCGTTTTCAAATGCCTGGCCCGCCGACGCCTCAAAATGAAAGACTGTGCCCCAAACGACCGGGAAGAACCAACTGGTCGAACCCTCAAGTTTAGTGAATTGGCTGTCGCCGCCGAACGGGCCGCCGGCATACTCGACGCTGACCTGCTGTTTTGAGCCTTCGCTGGCCCCGTAGTAGCGGTTGCGAGTGTCGCGCACCAAAGAGGTCTTGACGGCGCTCGTCACCTGTAAGTCAACGGAATTGCGGATAATGTAGGAGGCGTCCGGCATGATGTCGGACAATTCGTTGTCGGTGAAGCTGTAGGTGCCGTAAATCCGCCATTTCTCCCAGATCGGATAACCGATGCGCAGGCCGCCGCCTTTGGAATCGCGGGTGTAGTCGTCGTACTCGCGCATGGTTTTGAACAAATCGGCGCCCCAGGACAATTCGGTGTCGTACAGATGCGGATTGGTGTAGCCGAGGTTGAAGCGGTTGCTGGAGCCGCCGATATTGGCCGAAAGTTGCACCTTGTCGCCGCGGCCCATGAAGTTGTTTTCGGCGATCTGGCCCATGAGGATAACGTTATCGACCGAGCTGTAGCCAGCGCCGATGCTGAAACTGCCGGTCGAGCGCTCTTTGACCTCGATGATGACGTTCATGCGATTGGCTTCGGTGGCCGGTTCTGGCGTGATGTTCACCTGCTCGAAGTACTGCAATTTTTGCAGATTCTGACTGCTTTCGCGCAGGGCCTTGGAGTTGAAGACGTTGCCCTCATACACGGTCAGTTCGCGGCGGATAACGTTGTCGCGGGTGCGGGTGTTGCCTTTAATGATGATGCGGTTGACATAGGTCAGCTCGCCTTTATTGATATGCAACGTCAGGTCGGCGCGCTGTTCGGCCGCCGACTTGCGCAGGCCGGGCGTAATGTCGGAAAAGGCGTAGCCGTGCTCGGCGTACAGGTCGTTTATCGCCATAACGTTGTCGCGCACGGTCTTACTGCTCATGTATTTTTCTTGGCGAATGGTCATCAGGTCGAGAACCTTTTGCTTGCTGATGCCCGGCACATCGAGATCGCCGTCGCAATCGACTTGGCCGACCGCAAAGCGCGGCCCCTCGTCAATGGCGAAACTCACGAACAGCCATTCGCCATCCTGACGAATTTCCGGCTGACTGACTCTGGCTTCGAGGAAACCGTTGTTGTGGTAGAAGGCGACAATCTTATCTGAGTCGCGTTTGACTTTATCGCGGTCGAGCAGGCCCGAATCGGTCAGCCAGGAAAAGAATCCCTTCTCGGAAGTATCCATTTCCTTGCGCAACTGCTTGGCGCTGAAGGTGTTGTTGCCCTGGAAGGTAATATCTTTGACATAGACCTTTTTACCTTCATTGACCGTAAAGGTGACGGCGGCGCCGTTTTTGTCGGGATAGGCGACATCGACCTTGACCGTGGTGTTGTAGTAGCCCTTGGCCCGGTACAGCTCTTTAATCTTTTCCGCGCCCTCGTTCAGCTTGCCGCTGTTGAGCACGAAATTTTCCTTCACGTCGATGTCCTTCTTGATTTCCTCTTCCTTAATCGCGTCGAGACCAGTGAATTTCAGTGTCTTGATGATGGGTTTCTCAAAGACGCGGAAGATGACGATCTTGCCGTCCGGCCCATCGGTGGCCTCGATCTGGACATCATCGAAATAGCCCATGGCGGCGATTGCTTTCAGGTCTTCGCGCAAGGCCGCCGGATTGTAGGGCGAGCCGGGTTTGCTCTCGATTTTCTTTAAGATGGCGCCGGCGTCGATTAAGACGTTGCCAGCTGGGGCGATTGAGGCGATGCGCGATTCTCGTCCGGAATACGAGGCCACATCGCCCAGCAAGCCTTCCATTTCCGGGAGCAAACGGTCCGGGCTGGTGAATTCACGGAAATAAAAGGTTGGGCCTTCCGGGGCCAGGCTGTCGTAGAGTTTGACATCCAGGCTGTAGCGCCCACCCAAATAGGTCAGGCTGCCGACGGCGATATAGCCAGCGCCGGTCGCGGCGGCCACCCGCCGCAACTGTTCCTGACTGGGTGGCCAGACGCCGGTCTCGTAGGCAACCAGGGATTGCGCCCGTTCGCGGCTGATCAGCGCAAGCGGCTTGTCGCCCGCCGCCTCGCGCATGGCGGCGTCGGCGGAATCGGTCAGTTGTCGCGGATTTTGGCTGGCGTTGATTTTCAACGGCAGAATCACGGTGGCGCCGCTGGGCGCTTCAGCGGCCTGAGCGACTCCAGCGACAAAAAAAAGGAGCAAGGCCAGGAACAAGAGGCCGCGACGATGCGCGGCGGAAAACAGAGTCATGGGGGAAGTCCTTGGTTAGAAGATGGCAGGATTTAGGAGATGAACGCAACTGATAAAAAATACTGTTATTATGCCATGTCCCCTGGCGGTTGCCAACAGACTTGCGCGGATATTCGCTGGTGTTTACGGGATAAAAAGCCGACAATCAGCCCATGAATGCGAAAAGTTCGCCGCTCGCCGAAATCGCCAAAGCCGTCGCCGCTCTTCTTTTGCCCGAACGCTGTCGCGTCTGCCGCGCGCCGTCGGTTGCCGCCCTGTGTCCGGATTGCCTGACCTCCGTTGTTTATAGCGACGACGACGGGTCAAGGGATGATGATGACGGTTTTCAGCGCGCCGTCTGCCAATACGGCCAGCCGACGGCCGGGCTGATTCACCGTTTGAAATACGCCGCCGACCGCGCGGCCTTGCCAGCAATCGCCGCCATCGTCGCCGGGCGTGATCTTTCACCCTGCGATGGCGCCGACCTGATCATTCCGGTGCCGCTGCACAGCGCCCGTTTGCGGCGGCGCGGCCTGAATCAGTCGCTGATCCTGGCGCTGTTGTTTTTCCCGGAGCGGCGGCGGGATATTCGCTGCGATTTGCTTATCCGCCATCGACCAACCAGGCCGCAGACCGGTTTGGGCGGCCACGAACGGCGGCGCAACCTGGCCGACGCCTTTTCGTTGACCGAGAAGGCCCGCGCGCTCATCGCCCACAAACATCTGTTGCTGATTGATGATGTGCGCACCACCGGTTCGACGCTTGGCGAATGCCGCCGCGTTCTGTTGGCGGGCGGCGCGGCGCGGGTCTCTTGCCTGACATTTTTAAGCGCCGATTCGCGGGCCGATGCGCCTACGGGCGAAAAGAAAGCATGAGCGGTTTTTTGCCACGACGGTAAGGCCGCGTAGCTACGATGATTGCCGGAGACATAAAAGGGATTTTGAGTAAAACCGATATTTTTTTCGTTTCGTCGATGTCTATCGTGATTAATCATCCGCTTAATTTGTTGACAAACAAGCTAGGTGGCGGCTAAGCGCCCTTTCTTGCGTGGTAAAAACGACGCTCTTTCTATTTTGTTGTTATTGTTGATAAAATTTTTTCCATGGCGATGAAAGGCAACGGCATACAGGGTTGTGGCGGCCCACTACCACCGATGTCGGAGCTTTAGAAACCGGCGCGGATGCGGATTGACGCCCGCTCGAAAAACGGGCAAAAACCGCCGCGTACCGTGCGTCACGTTCCATCAGGCTTGCCAATGTGCCAATGGGCCAAAGAAAACCGGCCATCGACGATGGGCGCGGCGGCGCATTTTTTTCCTGTGCGCGGCTTGTGCGGGTTGAAGCCATCTGTGGTCGCCCGCGCCGCGAATTCCGTTTCACGAGAGGGGATGTCATGCTGTGGGAAGAAGCCTTGGAATCAATCAAAGCGTCGGTTACCGCCGACGTGTTCTCGCTGTGGATTGAGCCGTTGCGCTGCCGCGAAATCAATGACGATGGCGTGGTTCTGGCCGCCCCCGACCCGTATTTCAGTGGCTATGTCGATCGCCATTTTCGCGATCTGATCGAAGGCGCGGTGGCCGCGGTTGGCGCTAAGCCGCTACGGCTCATTCTGACCGAAGAGGCGCGTCCGAGCGCGCCTGTCGTCGCGCCGCCGACACCGCGCCGCCTGCCTTTCACGCCGGAAGTCGCCCAGACCAACCGGATGCTGCATCCGCGCTACACCTTTGAAGAGTACATGGTCGGCGAATCGAACATCCTGGCCGAGTCGGCTTGCAAGTCGATCGCGGCGAAAGACGACGCCATCGGTCCCTGCCTGTATCTGAACAGCGGCACCGGTTTGGGCAAGAGTCACCTCACCCAGGCCGTCGCCCACAAGGTGCTACGCGATACGCCGATGACCCGCCTGCACTATCTGACCGCGCAGCAGTTTTCCCGCGAGATGGTGCGTGGCATCCAGGGCCGCGCCATGGAGCAGTTCAAAAACAAGTACCACGACAATTGTGACGTCCTGCTACTGGAGGATGTCCATGTCTTAAGCGGCAAAAAGAAGACCCAGGAAGAGCTGAACCTGCTGCTTGATTATCTGATCCGTTGCGGCAAACGGGTTATCTTCACCGCTAATGTCGGGCCGCGCGACTTAAATATCGACGGCGAACTGCGTTCGCGTATGATGTCCGGCCTGGTCGCCACCATCCAGAACCCGGATGTGGCCACGCGCCTGCGCATTGTCGCGGGCAAAGCGCGGCAGCATGGCATCTGCCTGCCGCCCGATTCGATCAGCTATCTTGGCCGCTCGATCATGGGAGATGTTCGCCAGCTTGAATCGGCCTTGATCGCCTTGAAAACGCGGGCGCGGCTGGCCGACGGCCTGATCTCGCAGGCCATGATCGAAGAGGTGGTGGCGGCGGTGGCCGGTTGCCCGCAATCCTTGACGCCGCAAACGGTGGCCGAGCTGATCTGCCGCCAGTTTCGTTTAAGCATGGACGACCTGCAATCCCGCTCCAGGGAAAGACGCATTTCGTTGCCGCGCCAGATCGCCATGTACCTCTGCCGCAAACACACCGATTCGTCCCTGGGCGACATTGGCAAACAGTTCAAGCGCAACCACGCCACCGTCATCCACGCGATTAAAACCATTAACACCAAGGTCACGCGCGACGCATCGCTGGCCGGTCAGGTCAATCTCTTGAGCGGTCAGCTAAACAGTTGAGCGCGGGCGGTAAACGCCTATCGCAAAAAAGGGGAAACGGCCAGCGCCGTTTCCCCTTTTTATTTCCCGCTCTGATGGCGGGGCGGCCCGACAGCCACCGCCCCGCCGCTGCAAATTATTTCGCTTCCGGCTCCATTGAGGCCGCCCGGCCCTTCAGGAATTTCCAGGCCCGGAGCGCATCGTTTTGCGACTGTTCCATCAGATGGTCGGCGTCCTGCGGGTTGATTTGTTTCAAAGCGCGGTAGCGGTTCTCGCCGAAGGCATAGTCGGCAAAAGGAATCGTCGGCTCCTTGCTGTCGATGGTGAAGGGATTTTTGCCTTCATCTTCCAACAGTGGGTTGTAGCGGTACAGCGGCCAATGACCGCAGGCGACGGCCTTTTTCTGCTGCTCCAGCCCTTTGGCCATATTGATGCCGTGGTTGATGCAATGGGCGTAGCAGATAATCAAGGACGGCCCGTCATAGGCTTCGGCCTCGGTGATGGCTTTCACCGCCTGCATCGGGTTGGCCCCCAGGGCGATGCGGGCGATGTAGATATTGCCATAGGTCGAAAAGATCATGCCGATGTCTTTCTTCGGCGTCTTCTTGCCGTCGAAGGCGAACTGCGCCGTCGCGCCCCTGGGCGTCGATTTTGACATTTGGCCGCCGGTGTTGGAATACACCTCAGTATCAAGGAGCAGCACATTGACATTCTGGCCGGAGGCCAACACGTGGTCGAGGCCGCCATAGCCGATGTCGTAGCCCCAGCCGTCGCCACCGATGATCCACACCGATTTCTTGACCAGATAGTCGGCCATGGTCAGAAGGCGCTTGGCTTGCGGCGGTCCCAGGGTAGTCAGGGTTGATTTCAAGGCGGCGACGCGGTCGCGCTGCGCTTCGATTTCGGCCTGGCTGGTCTGCGGCGCTTGCAGGATGGCTGTGGCCATTTCCTTATCAACCGCACCGTCCGCAGCCAGTTCGGTCAGAATTTCCGCCGCCTGTGCCGCCAGTTTATTGACGGAAAACCGCATTCCCAGACCGAATTCGGCGTTGTCCTCAAAAAGAGAATTGGCCCAGGTCGGGCCGCGACCGTCGTGGCGTTTGGCGTAGGGCGTGGTCGGCAGATTGCCGCCATAAATCGACGAGCAACCGGTGGCGTTGGCGACAATCATGCGGTCGCCGAACAGTTGGCTGACCAGTTTGACATAGGGCGTTTCGCCGCAACCGGCGCAGGCGCCGGAAAACTCGAACAGCGGCCGTAACAGCTGGCTGCCTTTGACCGTCGATGGGCTGACCCGATCAGGGGCGATCTCCGGCAGGGCCAGGAAATATTTCACCTTGGGCCACTCGGCGTCGCGCAATTCCTCAGTATTTTTGGTCATTTGCAGGGCCTTGGTTTTGGCCGGGCAGGCGTTCATGCACAGGGTGCAACCGCAGCAATCCTCGGTAAAAATCTGGATGGCGAATTGTTCGCCCTTAAATTCTTTGCCGGTGGCTTCGGCAAATTTCATACCCGCCGGGGCCTGAGCGGCATCGGCCTTGGAGACGATCTTCATGCGGATGGCGGCGTGCGGGCAGACCAGCGAGCACTGGCCGCACTGGATGCAATTGTCTGGCAGCCAATCCGGGCAGAAGACGGCGATATTTCGCTTTTCATACTGGGTGGTCGCGGTCGGCCAGGTGCCGTCGGCGGGAATTTGCGACACCTTCAGTTGGTCGCCTTTGCCCTGGATCATTGTCGCCGTGACTTCTTTGACAAAGGTTGGCGCGTCCTCTGGCACCGTCGGCGGCATCGGATGGCCGTCGATTTTATCTTCCAGCGGCACTTCGACGATGTTCGAGACGGCGGCGTCCACCGCGTCGTAGTTCATCTTGACGACCTTTTCGCCCTTGGTGCCGTAGGTCTTTTTGATGGCGTTCTTGATCGCTTCGATGGCCTCTTCTTTGGTCAGGATGCCGGAGATCATGAAGAAGGCCGTCTGCATGATCATGTTGATGCGCGCCCCCAGACCCAGCGCCTGCCCCAGGGCGATCGCGTCGATGATGAAGAATTTCGCCTTCTTGGCCGCCAGGTCGCGCTGCACATTCATCGGTAGATGCCGCCAGATTTCATCCTTTTTGAAACCGGTGGTCAGTAAAAAGGTGCCGCCTTCTTCAAGATTCGCCAACATGTCGTACTGGTTTAGGAAGGTGAAATTGTGGCAGGCGATGAAGTTGGCCTTGTTGATCAGATACGGGGCGATGATCTGATTTTTGCCAAAACGCAGATGCGAAGTGGTGATCGAGCCGGATTTTTTCGAGTCGTAGACGAAATAGCCCTGGGCCATGTTGTCGGTTTCGCCGCCGATGATCTTAATCGTGTTCTTGTTGGCGCCGACGGTGCCGTCGGAACCCAGGCCGTAAAACATGGCCCGGTAGACATCATTGCCTTCAATGTGGAAGGCCGGGTCGTAATCGAGACTCGCAAGCGTCACGTCGTCATGTGGCCCGACGCAGAATTTATTCTTCGGCGACATCGCGGCCATATTGTCGAAGACCGCCTTGGCCATGGTCGGCGTGAACTCGGCGGAACCTAGGCCGTAGCGACCCGACAGGATGAACGGCGGCATGGCGCTGGGATTTTTTTCCACCGCCTCGCCGACGGCGGCGCGGACATCGAGATAGAGCGGCTCACCAATCGAACCCGGCTCTTTGGTGCGGTCAAGCACGGTGATGCGCTCGACGGTCGCGGGCAGGGCGTTGACCATGGCCTGGCCATCAAAGGGACGATACAGGCGGACGATGACCAGCCCGACTTTGCGGCCCTGGGCCACCAGATAATCAATGGTTGAAGCCACGGTTTCACAACCGGAACCCATCATGACCACGACATCTTCGGCGTCGGGCGCGCCGTAGTAATCAAACAGGTGGTACTGGCGTCCAGTGATTTTCGCCAGCTTGTCCATATTCTCCTGCACAATGGCTGGGGCGGCGGCGTAAAACTTGTTCACCGTTTCGCGCCCGGTGAAGTACAGGTCCGGGTTTTGCGCCGTGCCGCGCATGGTCGGATGGTCGGGACTCAAGGCGCGCTCGCGGTGCGCGGCCACCAGCTCGTCGTCGATCATCTCGCGCATGTCGTCGTGGGTTAGCTGTTCGATTTTCTGGATTTCATGCGAGGTGCGGAAGCCGTCGAAGAAATGGACGAAGGGAAGGCGCGATTGCAAGGTCGCCTGTGTCGAGATGAGCGCCATATCCATGCACTCCTGCACGCTCTGCGAGCAAAGCATGGCCCAGCCAGTCTGCCGCGCCGCGTAGATGTCGCCATGGTCGCCGAAGATCGACAGGGCCTGGCAGGCAATGGAACGCGCCGTGACGTGAAATACCGTCGGCGTCAGTTCACCGGCGATCTTATACATGTTGGGAATCATCAAAAGCAGGCCCTGCGAAGCCGTAAATGTCGTGCACAAAGCGCCGGTGGCCAAAGAGCCGTGAATCGCCCCGGCGACGCCGCCTTCCGACTGCATCTGTGTGACAACCGGCACCGATCCCCAGATATTTTTCTGTTGGCCAGCCGCCTTGGTGTCGGCCTCGGCGGCCATTGGCGACGATGGGGTGATCGGGTAGATGGTGATGACTTCACTGGTGGCGTAGGCGACGTGGGTGCACGCCTGATTGCCATCAATCGTGACCATTTTGCGGGACATAGTTTCTCCTTAAAAAATAAATCGGGGATTAAAAACGCTTTCCCTCAGGGAATGTGGCGACGGAAAACGTCCGAAGAAGCGCAGCCGGGCGCGATGCTGCCACCGCAAGATGAGAGGATAAACCTGGTTTACAACGAATAATTGTGAATCCTGCAAGATACGGTAATTCTTATGGTCATACAAGAAAAAATTGATTGATTGCCATGCGAGCGCGGGCGCGATTGACAAAGACATCGGAAATTCCATAGTATGCCCAACGCGCCGCCTTCGCGCCGCGCTAACTTTTCACGTCAGAGGAGAAACTCATGCGTCAATACAGCGTTGCTTTGCTTGTCGGCAGTCTTCGTAAGGACTCGTTCAACCGCGCCGTGGCCCTGGCCATCACCAAACTCGCGCCAGCGGATTTCGTGTTCAAAGAGGTGTCGATCGCCGATTTGCCACTCTACAATCAGGACGCCGACGGCCACGAGGATGCGGCGACTCTGGCCTTTCGCCGGGAAATCGCCGCTGCCGACGCCGTGCTGTTCGCCACGCCGGAATACAATCGCTCGATGCCCGGCGTCTTGAAAAACGCCCTCGATCAGGGTTCGCGACCCTACGGCAAAAGCGTCTGGAGCGGCAAACCGGCGGCGGTGATCGGCGTTTCACCGGGCGCGATGGGCACAGCTCTGGCCCAGCAGCACCTAAAGAATGTGCTGAGTTTTCTCAATATGCCGACCCTCTGCCAGCCGGAAATCTTCTTGCAGTATAAAGAAGGACTGCTCGACGCGAACGGCGATATCGGCGCGGCCAGTCGCGGTTTTTTGCAGGGATTCATCGATGCCTATGTCGCCTGGGTGAAGCGGCACTTAGCCTGAAGCCCCGGATGTGGCGAGCGGGCCGCCTTTCTTTGATGAACACCGCGATTTTCCTGCTGTATCCCGCCGCCCGCCTTTTTTCCACGGGATTTTTTCTTGCCTCGTTCACAGGAGAAACCGATGATAGCCTTGCAACCTTTAGATGGATATTCGCCGCCGGACGGCCCGCTGGTCTTGGTCATCATGGATGGCGTCGGCCTTGGGCCGAAGGATGAAAGCGACGGCGTGTTCATGGCCTATACGCCGCTTCTTGACAGACTTTTGGCGGAAAACATGCTGACGCCCTTAAAAGCGCACGGCTTGGCCGTCGGTCTGCCCTCGGATGATGATATGGGCAATTCGGAAGTCGGCCACAACGCTTTGGGCGCGGGCCGTATCTTCGCCCAAGGGGCCAAGCTGGTGAACGAGGCTATTTCCTCCGGCGCTGTGTTCCAGAGCGACGCCTGGCAAAAAATTCTTGCCGCTGGCGAGTCCGGCGTCGTCCACTTCATCGGCCTGCTTTCGGACGGCAATGTCCACAGTCATATCAATCATCTGTTCGCGCTGCTCGATGGCTGCGCCGCCAACAACATCAGAAAAGTCCGTCTCCATGTCCTTCTGGATGGCCGTGATGTCGGCGAAAAGAGCGCCCTCGACTATCTGCTGCCTTTGGAGGAAAAGCTGGCCACCCTGAGCCGCGACGGTCGCGATTATCGCATCGCTTCCGGCGGTGGGCGCATGGTCACAACCATGGATCGCTACAACGCCAACTGGCAGGTGGTGGAAAACGGCTGGCGGGCGCATGTGTTGGGATTGGCGCGGCCGTTTCTTTCCGCCGTCGATGCGGTTAAGACGTTTTACGCCGAAGACCCGACCATCACCGACCAATATCTGCCGAGCTTCGTTGTCAGCGACGGCGGCGCGCCGATTGGTGAAATCCAGGACGGCGACGCCGTGGTCTTCTTCAACTTTCGCGGCGACCGCGCTATCGAAATTTCCCGCGCTTTTGAAGAAACGGATTTTCATGAATTCGAGCGCGTCCGCCTGCCCAAAGTTTTTTTCGTCGGCATGATGCAGTACGACGGCGACGCCCTGATCCCGAAAAATTATCTGGTCGGGCCGCCAGCCATTGATCACACGATAAGCGAATACCTCTGCGCGGCGGGCGTTACCAGCTACGCGCTTTCAGAAACGCAGAAGTTCGGCCACGTCACCTATTTCTGGAATGGCAACAAATCCGGCTATATCGACGCCAGGCTGGAAAAGTACGAGGAAGTGCCGTCCGACAAACTGCGCTTCGACGAACGCCCGTGGATGCAGGCTGGGCCGATCACCGACAAGGCGATTGCCGCCATCGAATCGGGACGCTACCGTTTTATCCGCCTCAACTATCCGAACGGTGATATGGTTGGCCACACTGGCGTGCCGCAGGCGGTGCGGATTGCCGTCGAGTCGGTGGATTTAAGCCTGTCGCGCTTGCTGAAAGCGGTGGAAAAGACCGGCGGCATCGCGGTTATTGTCGCTGACCATGGCAACGCCGACTGCATGTGGACGGAGAAAAAGGGCCAGCGCGAGCCGATGGTTTCGCATACGAAAAATCCGGTGCCCTTCATCGTGGTCAATGATTGCGAGCGCCTGAAAATCAGCGCCAGCGGCGTCGCCGCGCCCGGTCTGGCCAATGTCGCGGCTAGTCTCTGCCAACTGCTGGGTTTTCAGCCGCCCGCCGCCTACGAACCATCGCTGGTTGTGGTCGAGCCAGCCTTTACGGCTGATAAGGGTTGAAAAAAGAAAAGAAAAAAGGGAAAAATGGCGGAAACGATCAGTAAATCCGAGCGCAAACGGCGTTGTCAGTGGCAGGAGGACTTGGCCACAACTCTTTCGACGCTGGCCGAAAACGACCTGCGCGGCCTGCCCGCCGACGCCGAAACGCTTCAGGCGATTCGCGATGGCCGTTCGTTGAAAGGCGGCGCGGGAAAGCGACAGCGTAAATATCTGGCCAAGTTGCTGCGCGAACGTGATTGCGCGGAAATCCACGCCTTTCTGGAAAAGAAAAAGGGGTCGCGCCTGCGCGAAAACCAGCGCGACCACCAGGCCGAGCATTTCCGCGATATGTTCATCAACGCGGCCATCGCCGCGCTTGAAGACAGCCGTCAGGCGCAAATTCCCTGGGACGGCCAGTGGCAAAGCGACCTCCTGGCCGAATTGTTGTCCGCCCATCCCCGCTTGAACGAGCGGGAAATCCGGCAAGCGGCCACCAGCTACGCGCAAAGCCGTAACCGCCTGTATTACCGTGAATTATTCCGCATCATCAAAGCGGCCCTCGATCTGGATAGCCATGCCTGATTCATGGTTGGCGCGGTATGGCGGCCAAGTCCCATCTCATGCTTTCCGTCTTGCTTTTTGCCCGTTTATTTTCTTCCGTCGCGACGAATGCGGGTTTTTGAAAATTCATTTTGAAATCAGCATGTTGTAGGGAGCGTTATCATCTTTCAGCCGTCTACGGCCCCTCTTCACGTCCGTTCGCCGCCGCCAGACAAGCCACTTGCCCGCCCCGTCGTGTCGCCGCGTGAGTTTTTCACCTCCTTTTTGCTATGAAAAGAAAAATCGCCCTCATTGCCCTGTTGTGCACCTTCCCGCCGATGTCCACCGACATGTATCTGGCCGCCTTGCCGATGATGGCCAAAGAATGGAGCGAGCCGCTCGCGGTTATCAACCTGACCCTGGTGCTGTTCTTCGTCGCCTACTGCGTCGGCATGTTGGTCTACGGCCCGCTTTCCGACCGCTATGGCCGTAAAGCGCCGCTTTTGGCCGGTCTGGCGATTTACAGCCTGTCCAGTATCGCCTGCGCCCTAGCCCCGAACGCGGCGCTCTTGATTATCGCCAGAATTTTCCAAGGATTGGGCGGCGCGGCGGCCTCGACCATCGTCTTTGCCATTTGCAAAGACCTGTTCGACGGCCCAGTGCGGCAAAGGCTGTTTGTGCAACTGGGGGTGATTACCGCAGGCGCGCCGATTCTGGCGCCGATTGTCGGCGGTTGGGTGATCAGCCTGTTGTCGTGGCGTTGGATTTTTGTGGCGCTGGCGCTGCTCGGCCTGTTGTCGGCTTTGGGCGTCGCGATGATGGATGAAACGCTGAAACAACGTGAGGATACGCCGTTCATCCAGGCGTTTAACGGCTACTTTCGTCTGTGTGGCAACGCGCCATTCATGCTGTTAACTCTTTCATTCGCCAGCACCGGGTTGCCGCTTTTCGCCTTTCTCGCCGCCTCGTCGGATATTTACATCAGCCATCTCGGCTATAACGAACACCAGTACGGCCTGTTTTTCGCCGCCAACGCCTCGGCCTTTCTCATCGCCCCTTTGGTCTTCATGAGGGCCGTCAAACGCTTTTCTCTGCGTTGGCTTTTGCCGATCAGCTATTTTGGCGTCCTGATGTTCGCCGCCTTCATGGTCGCCGAAACTCTGGCCCACGCCCACAATCTGCGTCTGCCGTTCGCGCCGCCCTATGATTTGCCTTTGGCGCTGCCGCAACCGTTGACGCTGGCGGCGCCGATGTGGCTTCTGACCTTTTCGTTCTCGTTTGGCCGCCCGCCCGGCAATAATTTGATTCTTGAACAGGTGAAAAAAGATGTCGGCGCGGCTTCATCTCTGATGGTCTTTGTCTACTTCATCACCGGCGCCTTGGCCATGTGGATCATCTCACAGGACTGGGCCGATAAGATCGCCGTCCTCGGTTGGCTGGGCGTGGGCGGCGCGGCAATCACCATTTGCGGTTGGTTTGCGGCCCGCCGCTTGTTCCGGATCAGACTGTGAGCCGCGTTGCCGCGCCTTTATGGCAACTTATGGCAACGCGCCCATGATTGTCCCTTGAAAACCATACGCCATGCGGCGGCCCGCATAGGCGACCAGGCGCGCGGTTCGCTTCTGACCTGGTTCAAAGCGGATGGCGGTCCCGGCGGCGATGTCGAGCCGGAATCCTTTGGTTTTGTCTCGGTCGAAGAGCAAAGCCGCGTTGGTTTCATAAAAATGATAATGCGAGCCGACCTGGATGGGCCGGTCGCCGCTGTTGGCCACTTCGATGGTCAGTGTTTCTCGTCCGGCGTTCAACTCAATATCGCCGTCCTGAATAGACAGTTCTCCGGGAATCATCGTTTTTTTCTCCGGTCAGATGATTGGTTGGTGGATGGTGACGAGTTTGGTTCCGTCGGGAAATGTGCCTTCCACCTGGATTTCCGTCATCATCTCCGGCACGCCTTCCAGCACTTCGTCGCGGCGTAGAATAGTCGCGCCGTCGCTCATCAGTTCCGCCACGCTTTTGCCGTCGCGGATGCCTTCCAGCACCTGCGCCGTGATGTAGGCCACGGCCTCCGGGTAGTTCAGTTTCAGACCGCGCGCTTTGCGGCGTTCAGCCACCAGGGCGGCGGTAAAAATCAGGAGTTTGTCTTTTTCGCGGGGGCTGAGTTCCATAGAGGCTCCTTGTTCGGCGTTGTGAGATGGGAACAAACGAATGAATCGCCGGTCAGTATACCCGAATCGACCGCCGCTGAAAGCCGTTTGGCGCGCCAACCTTGGCGCTAACCGGGTGGGCGATGACGGCTGATTGCGGGATTGCCTTGTCGCCCGCGCTGTGTTACAGCTTGCGCGAACACGCGCGACGGCTGGTTTATCCTCTATTCCATCTCGTATTTCGGAGAGAATATCATGAATAAAACAAGTGCCTTATCGCTTATCACGCTTGTCTTTGCGCTGGTTTTTTATAGTCAGGCATATGCGCGGGAACAACCGCGACAAGACCTTTTGCGGGTTGGCTTTGTCTACAATTCGCCGGTCGGCGAGGTCGGTTGGGCCTACGCCCAGGATATGGGCCGTCGCGCTGTCGCCGCCCTGCCCGGCGCGCAAACTGTCCATCTTGATTCGGTGCCGGAAGGCCCGGACAGTGAGCGGGTGATTCGCGCCATGGCCGAAGAGGGCTTGGGCCTGATTTTCACCACCAGCTACGGCTACATGGAGCCGACCTTGAAGGTGGCCAAGGATTTTCCGCGCACGGTTTTTATGCACTGTTCCGGCTTCAAAACCGCGCCAAATGTCGGCAACTATTTTGGGCGGATGTACCAGGCCCGCTATCTGACCGGCATCGTCGCCGGTGGCATGAGCAAATCAAAAATTTTGGGCTATGTCGCCGCCTTCCCGATTCCAGAAGTCATTCGCGGCATCAACGCCTTTACGCTTGGCGCCTTGTCGGTCAATCCGGAAATCACCGTGCGGGTGGCCTGGACTCAATCCTGGTACAACCCGGAGTTAGAGAAAAAAGCCGCCGAATCTTTGCTTGACCGCGGGGCCGATGTTATCGCCCAGCATCAGGATTCGCCGGAGCCGCAGCGGGCCGCCGAGGCGCGGGGCGCGTTTTCCGTCGGCTACAATTCCGATATGAGCCGCTTCGCCCCGAAGGCGCATCTGACCGCCGCAGTCTGGAATTGGGGGCCGCTCTATCGCCAACTGGCCGAGGAGGTGGCCGCCGACCGTTGGCGTTCCTCGTCGCTGTGGCTGGGTCTCGAAAGCGGCGTCGTCGATATTGCCCCCTTTGGGCCGATGGTGCCGCCCGATTTGCAAGAACTGGCGCAGCAGGCCAAAGGCGATCTGGTGGGCGGCCGACTCGTGGTCTTCACCGGGCCGGTCAAAGACCAGCGCGGCGAAATGCGCATCGCGCCCGGAGAGACCGCCTCCGACCACGACCTGCGCGGTATGACCTGGTTCGTCCAGGGCGTACTGGACGACGACCGCTGAAGCGGCGCGGCGTTTTTTCTTGCATTGATAATTCGCATGGTTTACTTAAATAAAAGTTATTAACGAAACTTAGTTTCTCGTGCTAGCGGGAAATTCATCCTGCCGCGTTTCTGCATTCAGGGCGGCATATCGAGAAATTCAGTCATAGGAGCGGTCATGTCGAAGGAAGCGGAGGGCGCGGATAATCAATCCGCCACACGTTGGAAAGAAGAAGAATATTTTTATCCGGCCAAAGAATTCACCGCCCAGGCCAATTTGAATGACCAGGCGGTCTTGGCGGGCTTTTCCCTGGAAAAATTTCCGGATTACTACGCCGGGTTTGCCGATATGCTCACTTGGTATAAACCCTGGCAGAAGGTGTTTGACGCTAGTGACGCGCCCTTATGGAAGTGGTTCACCGGCGGCGAACTGAACGCCAGTTTCAACTGCATCGATCGGCATCTGCCGCATCTGGCCAACAAAACCGCCATCCACTTCGCGCCGGAGCCGGAAGGCGAAAAGATTGAACATATCACCTACCAGGAACTTTTTGTTAAGGTCAATGAATTCGCGGCGCTTCTGCGCGACACCGCCAAGCTGAAACGCGGCGACCGCGTGGCCATCCACATGCCGATGGTGGCGGAGCTGCCAATCGCCATGCTGGCCTGCGCCCGACTGGGCCTCATCCACACCGTGGTCTTCGGCGGCTTTTCTTCCAGCGCCTGCGCCGACCGCGTCATTGATTCCGGCAGCCGGGTTTTAATTACAATAGACGCATATTATCGTTCAGGCAAACTGATCGACCACAAGGTCATCGACGACGAAGCCTGTCAGTTGGCGGCGGCGGGCGGCCAGAAGGTCGAGACCATGCTGGTTTGGCAGCGTTTCGCTGGCAAATATTCTTCCGCCGCGCCTCCGGTCGCGGGCCGCGACATCGTGGTTGGCGACGAGCTGAAAAAATACTACGGCGCGCGGGTTGAGCCGGAAAAGATGCGCTCGGAAGACCCGCTCTTTCTCATGTACACCAGCGGCACCACAGGCAAACCCAAAGGCTGCCAGCACGGCACCGGCGGCTATATGGCCTATGTCACGGCCATGTCTGGCATGATCCTCGATATTCATCCGGAGGATTGCTACTGGTGTACCGCCGACATTGGCTGGATCACCGGTCATTCCTTTATCGTCTACGGGCCGCTGGCCTTGGGCGGCTCGACAGTTATCTATGAAGGCGTGCCGACGTATCCGGACGCCGGGCGCAACTGGCGCATCGCCCAGGACTTGGGCGTGACGATCTTCCACACCGCGCCGACCGCTATCCGTTCTCTGCGTAAAGTCGGGCCGGATGAACCGAAAAAATACCAATTCAAATTCAAGCTGATGGCCACGGTCGGCGAACCGATTGAGCCGGAAGTCTGGCGTTGGTTTGAAAGAGAAATCGGCAAAGGCCAGGCGGTCATCGTCGATACCTACTGGCAGACCGAAACCGGCGGCTTTCTCTGCTCAACCGTGCCGGGCATCGCGCCGATGAAACCGGGCAGCGCCGGGCCGGGCGTGCCGGGTATCCATCCGGCGATTTTTGATGAGGAAGGAAACGTCCTGCCGCCGGGCGCTGAAAAGGCCGGCAACATCTGCATCAGGAATCCCTGGCCGGGTTGTATGCAGACGGTTTGGGGCGACCGCGACCGCTTCGTCGCCAATTATTTCGGGCGCTACAACACTAAGCGCGACAGCAAGGATTGGCGTGACTGGCCGTATATGACCGGCGACGGCGCGATTCAGACCGCCGACGGTTATTTTCGCATCCTGGGCCGCATTGACGATGTTATCAATGTGTCAGGACACCGCTTGGGCACCAAGGAAATCGAGTCGGCGGCGATGATGGTGCCGGAAATCGCCGAAGCGGCGGTGGTCGCGGTGGCCCACGAGATCAAAGGCAGCGAGCCGGAACTGTACGTGTCGCTGAAACCGGGGGTTTCGCCCAGCCCGGAGATTGAAAAGAAGGTTGCCGACGCCATTGTCTTCCAGATCGGCAAGATCGCCAAATGCCGCAAAATCTGGATTGTGCCGGATATGCCGAAGACGCGATCCGGCAAAATCATGCGCCGGGTGCTGGGCGCGATTTCCAATAAAGGCGATGTCGGCAACACCTCAACCCTGGCCAATCCGGAGATCGTGACGGAAATCCAGAATATGGTCAGCAAATAGAGAATGGCCGGTTGCCATGGCGGCGTTTTCCTCGCGCCATGGCAACCGCCCACAGAATCATTCTATGCCGGTCGCGACGTCTTCCGTGAACCGATAGCGCGCTTCCAGACCGAAAAACAATTCCTGGTCAGCAATGGTCAATCAATCTGCGGAGCGCATGTCTGCGCCGCGCCAATTCCTCTCTGTTTGTTGATGGAATCCGCCGTTCCATCGACAGCCACAGCGCTGGATAACTGACGCGCCGAGCATCTTGAATTCTTCAGGTTTCCGGTAAGCAATCACGGGCTACGCGCCGTGTTTCGCTCTGGCGGTATCGTTCCCCGTCCGGTACGCTGGCCGCTCACCCGCCACTGGAGGCGTCCCACCATGACTGGTTTCCATCTGCTGAACCGCAAATCGCTCTTTTTCGCGCTGTCGCTTCTGGTCTCGGCGGGCGCATTTTTGTATCTGCGCCAGACCGTCTCATTTTCCGAACTGTCGGACTTGATCCGCCAAATCCCAGTTTCCGGGTTGGCGCTGTTTGTCGCCTTTTCGCTGACGATGAGTTGCTTTCGCGCCTGGCGCTATTTGCTGCTGCTACGGGCTTCGGGCTATCAGGCGGCGCGGTTGCCGCTCTTTCTCATCACGCTGGCGCGGAATTTTTTTTCCGACCTGCTACCGGCGCGGCTGGGCGATTTGATGTTCATTTATCTGGCGCGAAATCGCCTGGGCGTCTCTGTGAGCGCGGCCTCGGCCTGCTTCGCCTGGTGTTTTGTCTTCGATGTGATTTCTCTGGGATTTCTTATCGCCATAGCCACCATCTTCGCGCTGGGCAGTGGCATTCATCCGGCGGTCTTGCTGGCGGCGGGTCTTTTGTTGGCCTTGGCGTGCAGCCTCTTGCTGCGCTCGCTTCCTTTGTTAATTCGGTGTGGCGAGAGCGTCGCCCGCGCCTTGCCGCGCCTGTTCCTCCGGCAGGCGGGCCGCGAACGTCTGCGCCAGGCTTTGGCGGCTTTGGGCGATGAGCTGGTTAAACTTCAAAAAGGCGGTTTGTATTGGCCGGTTCTGGTCTTGTCTTTGGGGACGCGGCTGGGCAAGTATCTGACCTTATACAGCCTTTTCGTCGCCTTGGTCGCGCCGCTCGGTTATGGCCTGGCTGATTTGCCGCCGGCCAAGGTGTTTTTTGGCCTGGCCGCCGCCGAGCTGGCCGCCAGCCTGCCCATTTCCGGTATCGCCGGTTTCGGCGCCTATGAAGGGGCCTGGAGTTTGGTATTTCAGCTCCTCGGCTATCCGGAAAAGGTCGCGGCTTTAACCGGCGTTTCACACCATCTGCTGACGCAGGTTTATGGTTATGCGCTGGGGGCGCTCGCCTTTTTGTTGTTGCTCTTGCCCTGGCGACGTCCTGGTCTTCTTATAGAGCAATCATTTGGGCCATTTTTTTATGCGCGGGCCTTGATGTTGGCGGCCTTGCCGCTGTGTCTGGCCGCCCTGGTGGTGTCGCATCAGCCCGGTCTGGCGGTGGAACGGGTCGCGCCGCTTGGTGCGCGATTGGAAGCGTCCACCGTCGCGCCGTCGGCGCCACCGGCGGGCCGCCTGGTATTTCAGCGGACGAGTGGCCTTTTTGTGTTTGATACGGCCACGGGAACAGAGAAGCGGCTGCGCGCTTCCGGCCATTATCCACGTTGGTCGCCGGATGGCTCGCGGATCGCCTTTCTCGACGGCGATGGCCTGTGGCTGATCAATGCGGACGGCGGCGAGGCGAAGATGGCGCTGCGCCAAACTGGGTTGCGGGCGCTGGCCTTTGTCGCTGATGAGGCGATTCTTTTCAGCGATGGGCGCGGCATCAAAACCTTTGATCCGCGCAGTGGTCGCGTCGCAATTGTCTATGCCGACGGCGATTTTTTAGAACTCGACGGCGACGGCGCGCGCCTGGTCGGCACCGAAAAAATCTTCGGCGGCTATCGCGTGGCGACGATTGAGGCCGCGACCGGCGTCAGCCGTATCGTCGCCAAGGGCTGCTCGGCCAGCCTGTCCGCCGATAGCCGCCTGATTTCCGTCAACGGCGGCAACCATCGGCGGCTCTACTTGTATGATAGCAAAAGCCTAGCGCCCAGCGCCACTCTGGCGATGATCGCGGGGAAAAAATTTGACAACCAATTTTTTTCCAATCATCCCGACTGGTTGGCCAGCCGTTCCGAAGGTGATGACGAAGGCGTCTTCCTGCACCATCTTCCAAGCGGCGCAGGCTTCCGCCTGTCTGTGTCCGGTGGCTGCGACCGCCCGGATTTTTTTGTTGTTCAATAAATAACAATTTGTAATTATTCATCTTTTTTCAAACACTCGCCCGGCGCTTTTCGTCGGCTTGTCTTGCGGGCCGGGCCAGGCTGGAGTATTTTTCCCGATTCACGCGCGCGAAATCCTCGCGCATCCATCTTCCCCACCGCGAGCCGGGACGGCGTTGGCAATGAATATTCTTTTATCCGGAACGCAGGAACGCCTGGGCGTTACCTTGCTGCACCATTTGTTTTCCTGTGGACATACCCTGACCTGTCTGCAAACCCGCGTCGATGAATTCGGCGAAACCCTTTGGGACATTGAGCGACTCTGGCAGGGGCGGACGGAACGGCCCTACGACGCCGTTATCCACCTGGGCGGCGACAATCTTTTTGATAGGCGATGGAATCAGCGCAAAAAGCGGCGCATTCAGGACAGCCGCGTCGAAGGAACCCGCAGGCTGGTCGAGTTTCTCTGGTCGCAGCCGGAAGATTTGCGCCCGGCGACCCTGATTTCCACATCATCAATTGGCTATTATGGCGATACCGGCGAACGTTTGTTGGGCGAAGGCAATCTGGCGGGCATGGGCTTTTTCGCCAGCGTCTGCAAAAACTGGGAGCGACAGGCCCTGCGCCTGGCCGATGCCCGTGTCCGAGTGCTCTGTCCACGAGTTGGGATGTTGCTGTCGCCGGAGGAAGGTCTGCTGCCGAAATTTCTGCCGCTGTTCCGCGCCGGATTCGGCGGCGTCTTCGGCGGCGGCAGGCAGTATCAGAGCTGGATCAGCGTCCGCGATTTCTGCCGGGCCGTGGCCTTTCTCGTTGAAAAACCGGGCGTTTCCGGCCCGGTTAATCTGGTGACGCCGAAACCGATAACCAACCGCGTCTTCGCCGACGCCTTGGCCGACGCCGTCGGCAAATCGGCGCGCGCGCCGGTGCCCGCCGCGCTGCTACGCCTCATCTTCGGGGAAATGGCTGACGCCCTGCTGTTGGCCAGCCGTCGCGTCACTCCGGATCGCCTACTCCAGGCCGGTTTTGTTTTCCAGGATCATAACCTCGAAGAGACCGTGGCCTGGTGCGCCGGCGTCGCGGCCCCGCCCGCCTGAAGCGGCGTGTTTTTCCTTTGACGAATCCAGGACAGGCGCGTACAAAGAATTCCCGCTCTCAGCCGCTCCGAGAGTTTTTATCCATCCCAAATCAGGAGAAACAACCATGAAAGCGACAATCACCAAGCAATGTATGGGCGACCGTAACTGTAACAAACTCTGTCCGGAGGTGTTTCAGTACGATGAGGAGAAGCTTTTGTCGGTTGTTCAATTTGACGTGATCCCGGAAAAATACGAGGAAGTTGTGCGTAAGGCCGCCGCCGAGTGCGGGGCCGAAGCGATCATCGTTGAGGAATGACCATGACCGCCTTTCGCGACAGCCGGACGGCGAAAAACCTGCTTGTTTCCTATTCCGCCGAGGCGCAGGCGCGGACTCGCTACAACATTTTCGCCAGCCGCGCCCGTGAGGACGGGTTTCATCAGATTGCCGCGCTTTTTGATGAAACCGCCCAGCAGGAATACGAGCACGCCATCCGTTTTTTTAAGTTTTTCAACGGCGGCGACCTGGAAATCACCGGCGCCTTTCCGGCCGGGGTCGAACGCGACACCAAAGCCAATCTCATAGCTTCAGCGGAATTAGAGCTGTACGTCCACGGCGTTTTGTACAGTTCGTTTGCTGTGATCGCCCGCGAGGAAGGCTTTGCCCGCGCCGCCGACACCTTCGACGCGATTAGCGTCGCCGAGCGCCACCACGAAGAAATGTTCCGGCAACTGGCCGCCAACATTGAAAGTGGCGCGGTCTTCAGTCGCCCGGAGCAACAAATCTGGAAATGCGTCAACTGCGGCTATCTGCACATCGGCCCGACGCCGCCGGACAAATGCCCGGCCTGTGTCAAACCGAAGGGCTATTTTGAGATTCTGGCCCGCAATTGGTGACGAACGCGCCCGCCAATCCATGCCTGCGTTTCCCCTTTCCCGCATCTGGAAGAGGGGAAACCGCATTGATGCTTGATGAATTTTGATCAATCTCCATTCGCCAGCTATGAACCGTTCCAGCAAATTCCACCACAATCATACCCCATGAATGGCGCGACCAACTACCCGCCGCCGCTTGACCAACTGCTCTCCTTGGGGAAGCTGGGCAGCGACTGGCTGGACTACCAGCAGCTTGGCATTACCGCCGAGCATATCCCCGATTTGATCCGCATGAGTGTGGATGAGGACTTGAACCAGGCTCATGCCGAAGACAAGCAAGTCTGGGCGCCTGTTCATGCCTGGCGGGCGCTGGGGCGACTGGGCGCTAGTCAGGCGGTTGTTCCTCTGCTCAACCTGTTGAATGACTATCCGAATGACGATTGGGCGCATGACGAGTTGCTCAGCGTGTTCGTTATGTTTGGCGCGGTCGTTTTGCCGGAACTGATTCGTTTTTTCAATGATCCTGATCGGGACTTGTTTGCGCGTTTGGTGGTCATACGAGCCATGACCGACTTGGCCATGGCCGAAACCTCGCATCGGGATGAAGTGGTGGCGGTTCTCTTTCGCGCCCTGTCGGCATTGGAGGAAAACGACAAGGCGTTCAACGGATTTGTTATCGGCGCTTTGCGAGATCTGCGGGCGGTGGAGGCAACGCCTTTGATTGAGGAAGCCTTCGCCAAAAATCAGGTGGATATCAATATTATCGGGGATTGGGAAGACGTGCAAATTGCGCTTGGCCTGCTGGCTATGAGGAAAACGCCACGACCCATCATGCCCTGGCCGCCCATCCACGAAGATGTGGCGCCGACCAAAAGACCAACAGCGCCGAAAGCCAAAAAGCCAGACAACAAAGCGAAGCGCAAGGCGGCGCGGGCCTCGCGAAAAAAGAACCGGCGCAAGTGAAATCGCACACTCTATGATTGTCAGTAAATTCTATCCGGCGGCAGCAACACGTTCCCAAACTGTAACGATTCATCTTCCGGGTGAATTAGTGGGAAAGGATGTGGTTGTGCTGATTCTGCCGCTGGAGAACGAGGCCGTCCAGTCGTCATTGCCCTCAGGTGAAGCCGGGAAAAGGGTGTATGTCAACAGCCCGACCTGGTCGCTTTTTCATCACGGTCTTGCCATAAAGAAAGCGGACGCGACAACATTCCGGCGGCATTGTCAGGATACCGTCGCGGCTACGATTGTTTTAGATGGTGAAACCTTCCAGGCAAAAATTCTTGATACAGGTGCCATCATTCAGCTTCGCTGGGCGGCAACAGACCAGATTGCTCAAAAGTTCCGCGAGATTTTCCAACGAAGTTTCGGTTTGATGAAAGAGGAACGACGAGGCGGCGTTAGGCGCGCGCAGGCAGCTTTAGGCGATACACTGACGCTTATATGCGGCGATACATGTGGCGTTTTTACCGCTGTCTATTCGCTCGCTGTAGCCCCCCCCCCGCAAAAAATCTGATTTAGGCCTTCCATGCGCCTATTGGCCGCGCTCGCTTTTTCGTGTTCAGCACAATCACGCAGGGGTTTGCTGTCGTCTTTCGTGGACTGGGGTGGGCAGGCAGGGCGCTATGCCTGGCGAATTTACTTTCCCCATTTATAGGTTTGCGGACGCGCCTGTCAGTTCAGATATTTTTACTGGCTCTTTAAGTTCGTCATACTCGTGTAGCGTATCTCCGTTCCCTGCCCAGGGTTCGGGGATTTTTTTTGCCTTTGGCCGTCCTTTGCCGTGTCGGCATTCCTACGTCAAATCCTAACCACGAAAACTATGGGAAACGTGATCAGTATTTTTGAACAAAACATCAAACGAACCTGTTTCGCCGCCTACCGTCGTTGCCTTGACCACGAACGCGACTCGCTCCTCGAATACGACGATTGCCTTCGCCAATTGATGGACAAACCGGGTGAAACCACACGATACGACAGCCCTCGCAACATCGCCTCCATCGCGGCGAATTGGCGGCAACAGGAACCAACCTTCAAGCTTTTTCTCGATGGCTCGCGTCGAACCTACAAAATTGCCGATCTCCCCATAGGAACGCAGGTTTTTCCCATCATTGCCGGGCAAATTGGCGTCGGTGTCTGCAAACGTGAAAGTCGTCGTTTGGCGGCTTGCGAATTCTCCCTGCACGCCGTCTTGGCTTTGCCTGACAAAGTGGATGCGGATGGGAAAAGCGCCAAACAACACCGCGCTTTTTGCGCTGACCTCGCGGGCAAATTGAACGCGGGGCAAGACCGCGTCCACCTTGATGCCTTGCTTTTTTATCCCACGCCAGCGGACGAGAATTTTGAAGACAAAGGCGTCGCCCGCATTCAGGAGTATATGGTCGAACGGGAGAAAGCGATGGTGGAACAACTCGTCCACCGGCATCTCATCAACGACCGTTCCTGGCTCATAAAGGATGGGTCATTGGAATACAACCGCATTGCCGACAAAGATGACCCGTTTACCTTCAGCCGCATCCGCAGCAACTACAAGCGTGTGGTCGGCGTGTCAAAGTCGTTTAACCCTGAGCTGGCTAAATTGAAAAATAATCGCAGCGCGGCGGGGATGATAGCCTCGCTCAAGCCCTATGAACGCACTCCAGCCGCGAAATATCAGACCGACCGCGTCGATGGCAAATTCGCCGTGTGGTATGTGCGCCTACGAGAACCGCGTCAAAGTCAGGGGCCGTTTGACGGCATTGTCAAATGCGAAAAAATTCTCGTGACCCAAGAAGAAGAGGAGAATGGACTGGATAGCCATGAAGTGGACAACATCAGCGCTTGGCTGGTGAACGAGCGTAATCCCGTTTGCTACGGCAAAGATAAACGTTGGGCTAACCATCTCTACCCTGTCTATCTGACCGAGACCTTTATCAAAAGCAAATATCGTGGCGCCGCGCATTTCGTCAATCTATTTTAACAAGGGTTAAAAATGTCAGGAAAAATAATCGGCAAAGTGGCGGCGCTGGAAAAAAACCCAACAACCATCGACAATTTCTGTTTTTGGACGGACAAGGATACCTTGCTGAATCCTTTTGATGTGGTGGTGGTCGAGCATGTGCGTGACAGCCAAACCTACGGTGTGGTTGAAGAAATTTCACATATCACCGACGCTGACAGCTTTCTCGCCAGTTTCATTTCCAACGACTTCGGCCAGCTTGATGCGCCCGCCAACACCGACCGCATTGGCATGAACTATGTCAGGGCGCGGGTGGTTGGCAATACCAAAAACATCTATATCCCGGCGCAGAATGGCGCGACAGTGGCGCTTGGCTCGAAAGAGGATATTCAGGCGGCGCTGGGGCTTGATGAAATGAAAAATCCCATTGTCTGCGGCTACCTGGAAATGTATGGCGGTTTAGATGATGACCGCATCGACCTGCCCGTCTATGTCAATTCTGACTTTTTGATCGGCCCGGAAGGAGCGCATCTGAATATTTCCGGCATCTCCGGTCTGGCGGCTAAAACGTCGTATGCCATGTTTCTGTTAAACGCTTTGCAACAGCAGACGCTGGCGGAAGCGACAAAAAAGAATGTCGCCTACATCTTCATGAACGTTAAAGGGCGGGATTTGCTCTCAATCGACGAGCTAAGCCCGCAATTATCTGAGGCCGACCACGGCATGTACAGGAGCATGGGACTCGCGGAAATTCCATTCCAAAATGTCAAATATTTCTATCCAGCCGCCGAGCAGGGAGCGGTTAGAAGTTATGTTAAAAAAGAGGTGTTTGAGTGTCAGGTAGTGAAGGGACAGGCAAAAAAATTCAAGTTCCTCTTCAAGGAAGACAAAGAAAGCCTCGACCTGCTCTTCTCCAATGTCGAAGACCCAAATCAGACGATTGAATCGATCATCAATTTTATTGTTTCCGAACAGCCGCCGTTTCACAATATCGATTCATGGGAAGGGATGTTGAACGCGGTGCGGGACATGGGCGAAAAAGGCAATGACAAAGGCAGCAAGGAAATTTCGGTGATGAGCTGGCGCAAATTTCGTCGCATTGTTCGCAAGGCCATCGAAAACGACCGTATGTTTGGCTCGTCCGTGAACGCGGCCCAGAATGAAATACGACTGGAAGGGGCCATACGCGATCTGCAAGCGGGTGATGTCTATGTAGTGGATATTGCCAAGCAGGACGAGAACATGCAGGCATTTGTCTTTGGCTCAGTGATGCAGGCGGTGACAAAACTCAAGCTTGGCGAGTTTGATGACGATATGTCGGACAAGCAACGGGCGCGGATTCCTGACCGCATCGTTATTTTCGTGGACGAATTGAACAAATACGCCTCCAGTGACGCGCCAAAATCCTCGCCGATTCTGCGCCTGCTTCTGGATATCGCCGAGCGCGGGCGGTCACTGGGTATCGTGCTGTTTTCGGCGGAACAATTCAAAAGCGCGATCCATAAGCGTGTGACCGGCAACTGTTCGACCCACGCTTACGGGAGAACGAACAGTATTGAGGTTTCCGACAAGACCTACTCGTTTGTCCCCCCGACCTACAAAAGTATGATGACCCGATTGAAGCAAGGGCAATACATCATCCAAAACCCGGTTTTCCATTCTCTCTTGAAAATCCGTTTTCCCATGCCGCTATACAGACAGGATAAGGGTGACAACTGATGCCATTCTTTGTGGATACAAAACTGCTCGTGGCGCGGGCCGGAGTGAATGGAATCAATTACAGCTCAAAATTCTGGCGAGGTAGGCCGGACTGGCGAATGATTGACAATAAAGTCCCGGCGCGGATTTCCCGGTGCAAAGGGACTGGCACGGTCACAGTTCCGCCCTCGGCGGTTTTGCCCTGCATGACCGCGTGGCTACCACGTTGGCGCACCAACGCGAAACCGTGCCGTTCGAGAATTTTGCAGACTTCAGCCCCGGAAAAGACGCCGAATTTAGGCATAGGACGCTTCAAAGCGCGAGATATACACTTCGCCACGCAGTCGTCGGGAAATTTCTGTGGCGTCCGCGCATTCAAAGAACAGTTCAACCGCTTCCCGCAGATTGCGCGAGGCGTCTTCAACGCTGTCGCCCTGGCTGGCAATGTCCAATTCGGGGCACAGCGCGACATAGCCGTCCTCGTCCCGCTCAATGAAAGCCGTCAATGTGCATTTCGTCATAATTTGCCTATCCTTTGCGCTTGGTGAAAATAAAGGCGGGAAAACACATAGTTACTGAAGATATACACCCACTGTCCAAAAGTCAAATCACTTAAAACTCTTAAAATTGGGAGGATATAAGAATATGTTGGAAGATCATGAGCCGATTTTCGGCAAAAACGTTATCGAAACCCTATCGGAGGGTATGTACGACAATCCTCTGTTTCTGTTTCGCGAATATGTCCAAAATGCGGCGGATGCGATTGATGAGGCCAGGAACAATGGCATCCTGAAGTCAGATGAAGGCCAGATTGAAATAACGATCGATAGCGAAAACAGGAAAATCGTCTTTGAAGATAATGGAATAGGTATTCCTCGCGCTGAAGTCAAATCCATGCTGGCGAATATCGGCGCATCAAAAAAAGATCGCACAACCGACAAAGGATTCCGTGGTATTGGTAGGCTAGGTGGCTTGGGCTACTGCGTTAAAGTACGTTTTGAAACTTCGGCAAAAGAAGAAGATGTCTCAAGCTGTCTGGAATGGGATGCGCGGAATCTCCATGAAATTCTGATGGATCCATCTGAGAAAATCAGTGCCTCTGAAGTGATCAAACGCATTACCAGTACATGGGAAAAAGCATGTGATAAGGATAAGCACTTTTTTAAGGTGTCGCTAATTGAGATCCATAGAACAAATGATGAACTGCTTGATGCAGGGGAAGTCCGGAAATATCTATCTATGTGTTCCGTTCCGTGCGATCATATTCCGATTCGTAGCTGGCCGTTATTTCAGGCGCAGGCTATACTGCCGGAAATGATTGAATCACATCGGAGGCAAAAAGATGAGTCATAACATTCACA
>JAITSS010000077.1 GCA_031287565.1 Desulfobulbaceae bacterium | reverse complement strand
CGCATTTGGATTCTTTGGGCAAGCGTTTGTATGACCAGAAAGTGAAGCGAGTTGTGCAGGCGGTGATGACCGGCGACAGCGAAAATCCTTTGGGGCGTGAGGACGACGAGGTCCAATTTATCCTCGATTTGGGCCTGATCGCCTGGTCATCACAGAAAGGATTGTATATCGCCAACCCAATTTATGACGAAATTATCACCCGGCAACTCAATTCCCGCTACCACGATTCAACGCCCGCCCCCTCGACCTTCAAGTGGCAAAAACCGGACGGCTCGCTGGATATGGATTCCCTGCTCAGGGAATTTCAAGGGTTCTGGCGCGAGCATTCGGAAATTTGGGAACAGAAAGCCGATTATACCGAAGCCTTCCCGCACCTGTTGTTGGTGGCCTTTCTTCATCGCCTAACTAACGGTGATGGCCACATCGAGCGTGAAGTCGCCGCCGGCAGCGGCCGCATGGATATGCTGGTCGAGTACGGCGGCGAAAAATTCATCATCGAAATCAAGATGTTGCGCCATAAACAAGCGCCGGAAAGCGTGCGCGAAAAGGGATTAAGGCAAATCGCCCAATACCGCGACCGCAAAGCGCCCGCCGCCCCGGCTTGGCTGGTGATTTTCGACCGCCGCCCGGAAAGCAAGGAATTACCCTGGGAGGAACGCCTCGGTTGGGAAGAAGGGAATGGTATTGTTATCGTCAGGTGCTGAATCCCGCGCCGACATGAGGCCAATAATTTGACACGGCGCACAATGAAAATCACACCTTATTTCGCCCTTGCAGCGGTCTTCATTCTGGCTTTGTCCGGCTGCGCCCGCCTCTATTCGCTGGCCCTGCCCAACCATTTCGAGAGCGACGCCGTGGCCTTGCCGGAAATCGCCACGCTGGACGGAGGCGCGCTCAACGAACCTTCAGCCCTGCAACGAAGCCGCCGTTTTCCCGGCCTATTCTGGACCGTCAATGATTCCGGCGGCAAACCGGAACTGTTCGCCCTCAACCACCAGGGAAGGCTGATCCAGCCGACAAACGGCGTCGAGTCTGTCGGCATTGCCGTGTCACCGGCCAAAAATATTGATTGGGAAAGCCTGGCCGCCGACGAACGGGGCAATCTCTACCTGGCCGACATTGGCAACAATCTCAGCCAGCGCCGTGACCTGACCATTTATCAAATCGCCGAACCCGACCCCAGACACGACCTTTTCGTGGTTCCCAGTCGGGTGATCACCTTCTCCTACCCGGAACAACAAACATTTCCCGACGCCCAGCTACGCTTCGACGCCGAGGCGCTGTTCTGGCTTGATGGGCACTTACATCTGTTCACCAAGCACTGGAAAGACCGCGATAACGCCTTGTATCGTCTGGATATTTCAGAAAAAAGCGATGAAGCGCGGGCGGTTTTCATAGGCGTCCACCGACTGGGCGGCATGGTCACAGCCGCCGATGCGACACCGGACGGCAGGCGTCTGGCCGTCCTAACCTACGGCGGCGTCTGGCTTTTTGCGCGGGACGGCAAAGGGGATTTTTTTACCGCGCCCGCCCGTTGGCTACCAATTCGCGCCAAACAGGTGGAAGGGATCGCCTTCGCCGATGACACGGGCAATGAATTGTGGCTGATAAACGAGCAGCGGGAACTTTTTAAGGTGGAGACAGGGCCGAACAGCCCCGGCTGGCGCTTCCGAAAACTTGATGATGGGCCATGAAAAATAAAAAAAGGCCGGAGCGCGAAACGCCCCGGCCTTGGTCGTTTTGGTGATTCGCCTCACATGGCCACGGCTTCGACCCGCTTGAAATTGCCATCCGGCGACAGACGCACCCACTCCCAGCAATCCGGCGAGGCGACGATTGCCCGCATCAGGCCCAAGTGCTGACCATGCCCAGCTTTGAAGGCGTGGACACGCGCCAACAACGGAAATCCAAGCAAAGTCAAGTCGCCGATTAAATCAAGCGCCTTGTGACGAACAAATTCATTCGGGAAACGCAGGCCGCCCTCGTTCAGTACCGATTTCCGATTCCAATGGATGGTGACGACGTTATCAAGGGTGCCGCCCAAAGCCAGGCCGCGCGCCCAGAGCATCTCCACATCCTCGGCGCGACCAAAAGTGCGGGCCGGGGCGATATGCTCCAGAAAATTGTCGCCGCGCAAAGCCGAAGAAAATATCTGCCGTTGGATAATGTCGTCGTCAAAGACAATTTCTTCAAAGACGGTGAACCCGGCAAAAGGAAAAACGGCCAAACGCTTACCATTTTCTTCGTGGTGGATTGGCTGGGTGATGCGCAAGGCGATGCGCGAAGCGTTCTGGCGACGGCACCCGGCCTGGCGCAACAGGTCGCAAAATGGCGCGGCGCTACCGTCCATAATCGGCACTTCCGGGCCGTCCAGCTCAATGTCGGCGTTGTCGATACCGCAACCACGCAAGGCGGCCAGGAGGTGTTCGGTGGTGCTGACCAGGCAGTCGCCTTCAGCCAAGGTCGTCGCCAAAGTGGTGTTCACCACCTTATCCATATGGGCGGCAACGCTTCGCCCGCCCAGGTCGGCGCGGATAAACCGAATGCCGCTGTTCGGCGGCGCCGGTTTGATGGTCAGATGCACGTCCTTGCCGGAATGCAGACCGACACCCGCGCAGCTCACCGTGCGGCGCGGCGTGCGCTGATACGCTTCCATAGGATAGGCGAGCTTGTTTTCAACGGACGAATGCGGGCCGGTGAACAAGCGAGCGGCGGAATAGTGGCGCGGCGTCGGCATCAGCGTGGTCATAGTACAAATTCCTGAAGGTTCTGAAGAATGAAGTTTAATTTTTTGAACGATTCTAAGCAAAAATCACGCCATGTTCGACAGGCCTAAGCAAATATTTATTTTATCCCTATAATATCAAATAGTTATTTAACAAACGCCTCGCGTATTCGACGACAACGGCGTTGGACTGAGTGTGGGTGAAAAACCACGCGGGGCGCCTCCCCCGTGGTTTTTTCCCTCAGCGTCGACGGGCGGCCACAGCGGCGTCAATCAGGGCCAAGAGTTCCGGCGGCGGCGCGGCGGCAATCCGCGCCGCAAATAAAGGCGCGGGCAAGGGTCGCGCGGCAAGCTTCACCCGGTCTTTTTCGGTGACGATCAGCCCGGCGGCGGCGCTTCTGCTCACTTCGCGGGCGATGCGCGCCATGGCGTCCGGCGGATAACGATGGTGATCGACGAAGTTCAGGCGGCCACATAGCTGTATTCCCGCATCGGCCAGAAGATTGTGAAAACGCTCCGGGTGGGCGATGGCCGACACCGCCAGAAGCGGCGCAGCTGGCCAGGCGACGCCGCTTCCATGCTGATCGACGATTTCTTCAAGGATATTCGTCATCTGAAACACCGGCTTGCCAGGGAATCGCGCGCTCAGAAGGGCGGCGAAGCGGCCGGCGCGGTCGCGGTTGCGGGCATCGACGCCGGTTAAAACAAAGGCGTTGGCTCGCTTGAGCGCCGCCACCGGCTCGCGCAATTCGCCACCGGGAAAGACGCGGCTATTGCCGGCCAGCGTCGTGGCGTTAAACAGCGCCAAATCCAGGTCTCGCCTGACTGATAAATGCTGAAAACCGTCATCGAGAACCAGAACCGTGTAGCCCATCTCCACGGCCTGACGACAGGGAAAAATGCGTTTTCTCCCGGTTAAGACCGCGACGCCCGGCAGCATCGCGGCCAGCATATACGGTTCGTCACCGGCGGCGCGGGCATCAAGAAACACGTTTTCGCCATCGGAGACCAGGTTCACCGCCGCCTTGGCCAAACCGCCGTAACCGCGGCTGACCACCGCCGGACGCTCGCCTTTCGCCAGAAGATGACGGCAGATCGCCGCGACCAACGGCGTTTTGCCGCTGCCGCCCCAAACCAGATTGCCAACGGAAATCACCGGCGCGGGCAGGATATGACTCGCGAAAACGCCCCGGACATACCCGCGCTCGCGCAGACGCATGGCTAGAGAATAGATTGGCGAAAAGGGCCGCCCGCAGGCGAACAACAATGATGTGGCGCTCATGGAAGGTGAATAGGTTTATTTTTCTCTTTTCTTTTGCGGCAATGGTTCGTAAAGAAACGGGATTTGCTCAGGACTTGCCCAGCCAATCCGTCGGCGCAGTTGTCACACTAAAGGAGGAAACCATGCGATTATTCCACTATGCCCTCGCCGCCTTTCTCTTGCTGACGGCGCAGCCGCCGCTGTTCGCCGCCGACACCATCAAGATCGGCGTCGCCGGCGCGCATTCGGGCGACTTGGCCTCATACGGTTTGCCCAGCCTGAACGCCGTGAAAATTGTCATCGACAAGACCAATGCCCAGGGCGGCGTCAATGGCAAACAGATTGAGCTTTTGGCCGAAGACGACGCCTGCAAACCAGAAATGGCCACCAACGCCGCCACGAAACTGCTTTCCGAAGGGGCGCGGCTGGTGATTGGCCATGTCTGCTCCGGCGCGACCAAGGCGGCCTTGCCCATCTACAAAAACGCCGGTGTCGTCGTCATATCGCCGTCGGCGACCAGCCCGGAACTCACGCACAGCGGCGAATATCCAAATTTCTTCCGCGCCATCGCCCCGGATGACACCCAGGCGCGCATCGACGTCGATTTCGCCATCAACGGGCTGGGCGCAAAAAACATCGCCGTTATTCACGACAAAGGGGATTACGGCAAGGGCTTTGCCGAGTTCGCGAAAAAATTCATCGAGGATTCCGGCAAAGCCAAGGTGGCGTTATTTGAGGGCGTCACGCCCGGCGCGGTCGATTATTCGGCGATTGTTCAGAAGATTAAGCAGTCGCGGGCCGATGCCGTGATGTTTGGCGGCTACCATCCGGAAGCCTCAAAAATCGTCGGCATGATGAAACGGAAAAAACTGCAAGCGGCCTTCATCTCCGACGATGGCGTCAAAGACATGACCTTCATCAAAGTAGCCGGGAAAAACGCCGAGGGCGTCTACGCCTCAGGGCCAAAGGACACCACGAACAATCCTCTTTCCATCCAGGCTTTCGCCGAGCACAGAGCCATGTATCAATCCGACGCCGGCGCTTTTTATGAAAACGCCTACGCGGCGGCCCTGGCCGTCGTCAACGCCCTAAAAGCGACAAACGGCGCGACTGATCTGCCAGGCTTGCGACAGGCGTTGCGCACGGAGCAAGTCGATACGCCGTTGGGAACCATCTCGTTCAACGCCGAGGGCGACGCCGTGGGCGTGGGTTTTTCCATCTTCCAGGTGCGAAACGGCCAGTTTGTCGAAGTGAAACAGTAAGAGCGGCGGCAAATCAGCGTCGCGCCCTGACATCATGGAATACTTTCTCGAACTCATCTGCGGCGGCCTAACCCGCGGCGCGATTTACGCTCTGATCGCCCTGGGCTACACCATGGTCTACGGCATCATCGGCCTGATCAATTTCGCCCATGGTGAAATCTATATGATCGGCGCATTCACAGCCTTCATCATCGCGACGGCGCTGACGATTTACGGATTTCCACTGGCAGCGGTGGTGATTGTGGCTGGCCTCGCCGCCGCCGTCTGGGCCGCCGCCTACGGCTACACGGTTGAACGCATCGCTTATCGACCACTACGCGGCGCGCCGCGCCTGTCACCACTCATTTCCGCCATCGGCATGTCGTTCTTTCTGCAAAATTATGTGCTCTTGGCCCAGACCGCCGACTTTGTGCCCTTTCCGGCGCTGATTCCCGATTTTGATTTTTTAGAGCCGTATTCGCACATCATCGGCGCGAGCGACCTGGTGATTCTCGCCACCACCGCCGTCGTCATGGTGACGCTTACTTGCGTCATCCGCTACACGACCATTGGCAAGGCGATGCGGGCCACGGCTCAGGACAGCGCCATGGCCCTTCTTCTGGGCATAAATGTCAACCGGGTCATCTCGATCACGTTTATTATCGGCTCGGCTCTGGCGGCGATTGGCGGCCTCTTAGTCGCCTCGCACATTGGTCAGATCAATTTTTATATCGGTTTCTTAGCCGGAATCAAAGCCTTCGCGGCGGCGGTTCTCGGCGGCATCGGCTCGATCCCTGGCGCGGTTTTGGGCGGCATGCTCCTGGGCCTCACCGAAAGTTTCGGCACTGGCTATATCTCAAGCGATTATGAGGATGTCTTCGCCTTTTCGCTGCTCGTCTTAATCCTCATTTTCAAACCGGCTGGCCTGCTTGGCAAAGCGACGGTGGAAAAGGTGTGAACAATGCCGATTCTCGCTGAAATCAGATTCGCCCTGCGCGCCGCCTTGTGGTTCGTGTTCCTGACCTTTCCAATCATGGTCATAAAAGCTGACCCCATCGGCCAGACTGTCATCTGGCGCTGGCGAAACGCGGTCTGGGTCGGCGCCTGCTCGTTTTTTGTCTGCCTGGCCCTGCGCCTGTGGAAAAATTACCGGGCCAAGCATCCGGCTCTAGGTCCTTCCAACGACGGCGGTTCTTTCATCCACCGCATCCTTGACCATAGCGGCCAGCGCCGCGCCTTCCTGGGCATTTTGCTTGCCGCCGCCATCCTCTTCCCTTTTTTCGCCTCGTCCTACCAAACCAACATCATGATCACCGCCCTGATCTATGTGGTGCTGGGTCTGGGGCTGAACATCGTCGTCGGCATGGCCGGCCTGCTTGACCTCGGTTTCGTCGCCTTTTACGCCATCGGCGCTTACACCTACGCCCTTCTGCATCTGCATTTCGGCCTGGGTTTCTGGCAGTCTCTGCCACTGGGCGCTTGCCTGGCCGCTTTGGGTGGCATCTGCCTGGGTTTTCCGGTTTTACGGCTGCGCGGCGACTATCTGGCCATCGTCACCTTGGGATTTGGCGAAATCATCCGTCTGGCGCTGGAAAACTGGGGTGAATTTTCCCAGGGGCCAAGCGGCATCGCAAATATTCCACGACCCGGCTTTTTCGGCATGACGCTCAGCCTCGACCAATCGATCCTCTTCCTGTATTTCATCATGATTGTCTTTGTCATCGCCACCATCTTCGTGGTCAACCGCCTGCGGGATTCGCGGATTGGCCGCGCCTGGATCGCCTTGCGAGAAGACGAAATAGCATGTCAGGCAATGGGTATCGACAAACAAAAAACCAAGCTCGCGGCCTTCGCCCTGGGCGCGTTCTGGGCCGGCGGCATGGGCGTGGTCTTCGCGGCGAAAACCACCTTCATCAACCCAGCCAGTTTCACTTTTCTAGAATCCGTCATCATCTTGTCGATTGTCGTTTTGGGCGGCATGGGATCGATTGTCGGCGTGGTCTGCGGCGCGTTGATTCTTGTGCTGTTGCCTGAATATCTGCGCGCCCTGTCGGAATACCGGATGCTGGCCTTCGGCGCGATCCTTGTCCTCATGATGATCTTTCGCCCGCAGGGGCTGATCCCAACTATAAAGAGCCGCTATCCTCTCGAAAACCTGACGGATGATAGGCCATGAGCCAACCCATTTTGCAGGTTTCGGCCTTACGCATGACCTTTGGCGGCGTCCAGGCGCTGGCCGGGGTCGATCTGGAGGTGGGCGAGGGGGAAATCGTGGCGCTTATCGGCCCGAACGGCGCGGGCAAAACCACGTTGTTCAATTGCCTGACCGGCATGTACACGCCAACCGGCGGCGACATCATCCTGAACGCGCCGGGGAAAAAACCCTGCCACTTAAATGGTCTGAAACCAAATAAAATTGTGGAACGCGGTCTGGCCCGCACCTTTCAGAATATCCGTCTCTTTGGCCGCATGACGGTTTTAGAAAATGTGATGATTGGCCGCCACTGCCGCGCCAAGTCCTTCATTCTTGGCGCGATTTTCCGCCCACCAGCCACCCGCCGCGAAGAGCGCGACATCACCATGAAGAGTTTCGCCCTGCTACGAAAAGTCGGGCTTGCCGATTTTGCGGGCGAATTCGCCGACAGCCTCAGTTACGGCGCGCAACGCAGGCTGGAAATCGCCCGCGCCCTGGCCACCGAACCGGCGCTTTTGCTGCTTGATGAACCGGCGGCCGGCATGAATCCACGGGAAACGGTGGAACTCACCCGCCTGATCCAACAAATATCGGCGGATGGCCAGGCGGTTCTCTTGATTGAACACGACATGAAGCTGGTCATGAGTCTGTCACAGCGGATTTATGTTATGGATTATGGCAAGCGCATCGCCTGCGGCCCGCCCGCCGCCATCCGCGCCAATCCGGCGGTGATCAAAGCCTATCTCGGAGAGGAAGACGATGCTGCGGCTTGAGCATGTCCGCGCCGGATACGGCAATATCCTGGCCATTAAAGACATCAGTCTGGTGATCAGCGAGGGAGAGATTGTCACGCTGATTGGCGCCAACGGCGCGGGCAAGAGCACGACGCTCATGACCATCTCCGGACTCGTCCCCTGCCGGGGCGGCAAAATTCTGCTGAATGGCCGGGAGATTCAGGGCGAAGCGCCCGACAATATTGTCAGGCTCGGTCTCAGCCAGGTACCAGAGGGCCGCCATATTTTCCCACTTCTGACTGTGAAGGAAAATCTGGATATGGGCGCCTTTCTTCGCCGCGATAAAGATGGTGTTAAACGCGACCTGGAATTTGTCTACACGCTGTTCCCGATCCTTGAAAAGCGTCAGCGCCAACATGGCGGCGCGCTTTCCGGCGGCGAGCAACAGATGTTGGCCATGTCGCGCGCTTTGATGGCCAGGCCGAAAATGTTGCTGCTCGATGAGCCATCCATGGGCCTGGCGCCACTGCTGATCAAGCAGATATTTGCCATTATCGAGCGGCTCAACCGAGAGCGGGGAACAACCATTTTTCTCGTCGAACAGAACGCCAGAAAGGCGTTGCGCGTCGCCCATCGCGGCTATGTCCTGGAAAACGGCGAAATCATCGTCACCGGTACCGGGCGCGAACTGGCCGCCAACGAAAAAGTGCAAAGCGCCTACCTGGGCATGTGAGGCCGTTTCATGACACGGCTCACCGATCTTGCCGCTGCGGTCATGGCGATTTATCGCGATATTGACGAGGCGGTGACGGCCTTTCAAAACGAAAGCGGCCTCGCCTGCCCGCGTTTCTGCGGCCAGTGCTGCGCCAGCGACCAGGTTGAAGCGACGGTCATCGAATGCCTGCCGCTGGCCCTATCCCTCTTCGCGCAAGGTCTCGGCCCGGCGACGCTCGACACGATAGAAGCGTTGCCATCTCAGCGAAAACACTGCATTTTTTATGCCGAAGGCCACGAATCGCGACACAGTTGGGGTTGCCTCCGCTATGAAACCCGGCCCCTCATCTGCCGCATGTTCGGCTTTTCCGGCCAGCGCGACCGCCTGAACACGCCGCGACTGGCCCTCTGCCGCCTGATGAAGCGGGCCTTTGCTCTGGGAGACGGCGATGAATACCGACTGGCGGTCGCGGCGGCGGCGACCATGCCCTTTTTCAGCGAATTCGCCATGCGTCTTACCACTCTCGATCCGGCGGAAGGCGCGACGCGGCTACCCATCAACCAGGCCATGCGCCGGGCCTTGCTGAAAGTGGCGACGGCGGGCTATCTTGATGCGTTGAAAGAGTGAATCCCAACCACGTTCTCAATATTTCATGAAAAATTACTACCGTATTCTGGAAGTTGACGAAAACTGCGACAGTGAGGAAATCCGTCACGGCTATCGCCGTCTAGCCATGAAATTTCATCCTGACCGCAATCAGGGCAGCCCGGCGGCGGAACGGATATTTCTGGAAATCGCCGAAGCCTACGGCGTTTTGGGCGACCCGCAAAAACGTCACCAATACGACGCAACCATGAAAAGCGGCGGCGTTTTCACCGCCTTCCGCCAGGAAGATATTCTGCGCGGCCTCTTTTCCAAACCAGAATTCCGCCAAACCCTGCGCTCCGTCTTGCAGGAATTTCAGAAAGCCGGGCTGCGCCATGACCCAAATTTTGTCAAAAAAAGCTTTTTCGGCGGCAAGGGCGGCGCGGTCATCTCCGGATTTTTTCTCTTCGCCTCCATCGGCGGCTTGAAGCTTTTAGGCCCGGCTGGCCGCGCCGGTCATCGTCTGCTGAAGGCCGCGCCACTTCTGGTCACAGCCGGAGCGGCGGTAAAAAATCTCATCGCCAGCAAAAAAGACCCAGCCGCGCCCGAAGATGTTCAACCGCCGGAAAAAAATGTTACATTTCGGATAGTTCTCACCGACCTCGAATTCGCCGTCGGCAAGACTATCCACGTCTATTCGCAATCGGTCGAACACAAGCGCTTAAAAGTCAACATTCCGCCTGGCAGCAAACCTGGCCAAAAACTGCGACTGCGCGGCCATGGCCGGGCCGGCAAAGGCGATCTCTTTCTGCTGCTGGTTATGAAACCACAAACCGACAGCGACTGACTCAAATGAGCCGCTTCCGGCCCGACACGGCGACAAATATGAAAAAATTCCCCGCAGGCGGCCGCGCCGAAGGCGTTTTGCTGGTCGCCCTGTCGGCTCTGGCCTTTTCTTTTCTGCCGATTTTTATCAAGTACGCCTATGCCGACGGTGTTGGCGTCGGCACCATGCTGGCGCTACGTTTCACACTGGCCGCTTTGACTTTGTGCGGCATCATGCGCCTGCGCAAGCAGCCCTGGCCGGATCGCCGCCGATTGCCGACGCTTATCTCCCTGGGCGCTTTGGCCTACGTCGGGCAATCGTTTTGTTTTTTCGCCGCCCTCAAATACGCCTCCGCCGGTCTGGTTTCCCTGCTGCTCTATCTGTACCCGGCTTTGGTCCTGATCTTCGGCGCTTTGTTTTTCGGCGAAAAAATCCGTCCGACCCAAATCGCGGCGGTGGTCGCGGCCCTGTTCGGCACCGCGCTGATCATCGGCGGTGGTCAGGAAGGCCGCCCGGTCGGCATCATGTTGGGAATCGGCGCGGCTGTGACCTATGCCGTGTATCTTTTGGTTGGGAGCCGGGTGCTGCGAAACGAAGACGCCCTGGGCAGCGTCACGATTATCTGTCTGGCGGCGGCGGCGGTCTTCGACGTAGCCGCCCTGTGGCAGGGCTGGGCGATGCCGACAACAGGCGCAGGCTGGCTGGCGATATTCGGCATTGTCTTCATCGCCACCGTGCTGGCCATGGTCGCTTTTTTTGCTGGGCTGGCCCGCCTTTCACCGGCTGACGCCGCCACCGTCGCCACTCTTGAGCCGGTTCTGACCGTGGCGCTGGCAACAGTTCTGTTCCACGAACCGCTCGGCTGGGCGAAGTGCGTGGGCGGCCTCGTCATCATCGCGGCGGTGCTGATTCTGGCGCGGCATGGACATTGACAGGCTTTCACCTTCCGCCTTGTTGCTGGCATGTCTTTCGGGTATAGTCGCCTACCCTTGGCGGACGCCATTATAAGAATTTCCGGTCTTTCCTCCGTTTCTCTTTCCCGGCGGTTGATTTCCTTCCATGATTGGTATTTTCGATTCGGGCGTGGGCGGCATGACGGTCGCAAGGGCGGTGGAACAGTTTCTGCCCGGCTACCCGATTCTCTACCTTGGCGACATCGCCCGCACCCCCTACGGCACGAAAAGCGCCGACACCATCGTCGAATATTCCCGCCGCAATGTCCGTTTTTTGCTTGAACGCGGCGCGACGCTCATCGTCATCGCCTGCAACACCGCGTCGAGCGTGGCCACGGAAATCCTGCGCCGTGAGTTCGCCACGCCGATCTTCGAGGTAATCAGCCCGGCGGTGGCGGAAGCGGCCCAGGCCAGCGTCAGCGGCCGTATCGGCGTGATTGGCACTGGCGCCACCGTGCGCAGCGCCATGTATGAAAAATTGCTTAGGCAAGCGCGTCCCGGCTGCCGGGTTTTCCAGAAAGCCTGTCCGCTCCTTGTGCCCTTGGTCGAAGAAGGCTGGCTGAACCGCCAGGAAACTAAGATGATCGTTCGCCGCTACCTGCATCCGTTAAAAGACCAGCGCATCGACACCTTGGTGCTCGGCTGCACCCATTATCCACTGTTGGCGTCTCTGATTCAGCCGCGCATCGGCAAAAAGACGCGCTTAATCGATTCATCGCTGGCCGCCGCCTCCTTCCTGAAAAAAACTTTGAACGACAACGCGACACTGGCCCAAAGTTTAAACATCGGCGGTGAGAATCGCTTTTTTGTCACCGACCGCACCGAATCGGTGCAAAAGATCGCCGAAACGATCTTCCACCGCCCTATGACCCTCGACTTGGTATGAACATATCACGCTTTATTCTGCCGCCGCTCATCCTGCTGACGCTGCTCTGTCAGGCGGCAATCGGCCAAATCGAATACCCAACCGACATTGCCCGTCGTCTGCAAAGTCGCTATGATCACATGACCAGCCTCAATTTTCGTTTCCAGCAAAACGTCACCGGCCAGATGGCCGGACGCGACAAAACAGCCTCTGGAGAAGCCTGGTTTCTTAAAGGGCAAGATGGCGGACGGATGCGCTGGAACTATGCCGCTCCGCAACAAGTATTCGTCAGCGACGGACGCGAATTATCGATGTATTTCGCCGAATTGAAGCAGATGATCATCAGCGATTCCGATGCCCTCGACCAGGAATTGACCTATTCGTTTTTCAGCGGTCGCGGCAATCTTGAGCGGGATTTCTATATCCTGCCCGCCGACGAGGAATACGGCCTCCAGGATTATGCGAAGGCGGCGGTGAAAATCATCAAACTGAAGCCGAAAAAAGACCAGGCGCAGGTGGAGGACATTCACCTGTGGGTCAATGCCGAGTCGCTGATTGAGCGCATCGTCATCCGCGACCATCTCGACACTCGCACGACGCTTGCCATTTCCGCCATCAGGCCGGACGCCCTGGCCGGTCTTGCCGCTTCGGCGGCCCGGCAACTATTTTCCTTCAACCCGCCGTCAGGCACAGAAATCATCAGGCAATAGCATTTACAATCGCCAAACAGAAAGAGTGACGCCATGGAAGAAGCCCTAAGTTTCGCCGAACTGCTGAAATCCGAAGACAACAAAAAAATCCGCCGCGTCAAACCCGGCCAGAAGCTCACCGCCACCGTCGTCGGTTTCAGTGGCGAAGCGGTTTTTCTCGATGTCGGCGCGAAGAGCGAAGGGGTGATTGACGCCGCTGAGTTGCGTGATGAAAACGGCGAGATGACCGTGGCGATTGGCGACAGTGTCGCGGTTTACGCCCTGGCCGCCCGCGCTGGCGCGCAGCCGTTTACCACGCGAATCGGCGGACGCGGCTCGGCGCATCTGGAAGAAGCCTTTGAGAACGGCATCCCGGTTGAGGGCGTGGTCAAGGCCGAAATTAAGGGCGGATTTGAAATCGCTTTGGGCGCCGTTCGCGCATTCTGCCCATATTCACAGATCGGTTTGCGCCGTCTGGCCGACCCCACCGCCTACATCGGCCAGACGCTTTCCTTCCGCATCAGCCGCTATGGCGAAAATGGCCGCAACATCGTGTTGTCGGCGCGCGCCTTACAAGAAGAAGAGCAAGCCGCCCGGCGCGAGGACCTGCGTCGGAATTTGAAGGAAGGCGACACGGTTGAAGGCGAAGTCAGTTCAATCCGCGATTTTGGCGTTTTTGTTGATCTGGGCGGCACGGACGGCCTGATTCCTCTCAGCGAAATGTCGTGGAATCGCGGTGATACGCCAAACGATATTTTCCATATCGGGCAAAAGGCGCGGGTGCTGGTGAAAAAACTCGACTGGGACAACGGAAAAATTTCCCTCTCGTACAAAGAAACCCTGGCTGATCCTTGGCAGGAAGCGGCGGCGCGGCTGACAATTGGCGAAACCCTGACTGGAACGGTGGCGCGATTGACCCCCTTTGGCGCGTTCGTCACACTGATGCCGGGCGTCGATGGCCTGGTGCACATCTCAAAGCTCGGCGCGGGCAAGAAAATCCATCATCCCAGGGAAGCGCTGGAAGAAGGCCAGCAGATTGAAGTCACCATCGAGGAAATCCAACCGCAAGAGCGGCGCGTCAGTCTGGCCCCCAGCGGTTATGTCAGTCCGGAGAAGAAAGAAGAGGAAGGACGCGAGGAATTTCGGCAATTCCAGCGGCAAAGCCGGAAAGAAGCAGCGTCGCAGATCGGCGGTTTCGGCGCTCTCTTACAGGCCAAGTTGGCGGAAAAACAAGGGAAAACTGGCAAACGCCGTTAATTTGGCAAAGGCGGATCCTGGCAGCCGCGCCGAGCGCCAGGCCGCCGGTCACTTCGTCGCCATCGCCATCAAGCCGCTTTCGGCGCAAAATCCCGCTGGCGGCGGGCTTCAAAAAGAATGACCGCCGCCGCCACCGAACTGTTGAGTGATTCGACCCCGTCCGCCATCGGAATGGCTATCCGCCAATCACACTGACGCAGCACCAGCGGACGTATTCCTTCACCCTCGCCGCCCACCACCACACAGGCGGGCAGCCGTAGATCGGCGTCATAGAGACAGGTTGACGCCGCGCCGCTGGCGGCGGCGAAATTCCACAACCCGACCTTTTTCAGCGCTTTCAAAGATTGGGCCAGATTCGTCACCTGACAGACCGGCAATTTTTCAAACGCGCCGACGGCCGATTTGGCGGCCAGGCCGCTGACCGGCGCGCAATGGTCTTTGGGCACAATAAGCGCCATGACCCCAGCGGCCAAAGCCGAGCGAGCAATCGCGCCCAGGTTTCTCGGATCATTGAGGTTGTCGGCGGCCACCAGCAATGGAGAATGCCCGGCGGCAATCGCCTGAGACGCCATGGTCAGCACATCAGAAAAAGGCAGGAATTCTCTCGCGGCCATTCTCGCGACCACACCCTGATGTCGGGCCTCAGCCGCGCCTTCACCGGTCAACCGCAGGGCGGCGCAGAAATGCAAACGCACCCGGCGACTCGCCGCCATATCGATGATTTCCCGCTGTTTCTTCCCTTTGCGATCCTGAACGAGGATAATTTCGGCGATTTTATCCGGGCTGTCGGCGAGCGCCGCCATCACCGGATGCGTGCCCCAAATCAGGTCGTCGGACATGGGAATTTTGCGTTCGACACGATGCGGCGCCGACTTCCCCGCAAGCGGCGACGCGCCACTCATCGTCCACTCCACAGCGGCGCTGGCGCGCCGGAAAGCAGACGGCGGTGTTTCGCCCGCTCGGCGTAGATGATCGCCGCAAGCTGCCGCGCCGCGTCTTCCACTCGGTCGTTGACCACCAAATATTCATAGTCGGCCACAACCCGCATCTCCTGTTCAGCATTAGCCAGACGCAAACTGAGCGCGCCCTCGTTTTCCGTCGCCCGCGCTCGCAAACGACGCTCCATTTCGGCCAAACTGGGCGGGATGAGAAAGACGGTCACGGGCGGCGCGGGCATTTTTCGCAACACTTGCCCAGCCCCCTGGACATCAATTTCCAGAACCACATCCAACCCTTGGGCAAGCAATGTTTCTAGCGCCCAGCGACTGGTGCCGTACATGTTGCCATGCACTTCCGCCCATTCAAGGAAATCGCCCCGCGCGATCATCGTCCGGAATTCATCGCGGTCGGTGAAATGGTAATGCACCCCATCCGCTTCACCTGAACGCGAGGCGCGGGTGGTATGCGAAATGGACAGCGCCAGCCCCGGCACTCGCTCCATCACCTGTTTCAGCACCGTTCCTTTGCCCGCCCCGGATGGCGCGGAAAGCACAAAAATCAGACCACTACTCATCGTCATCCTCCGCCCGCGCCTCTTTCAGCAGCTCATGCACCGGAGTTTGCGCCGACAGAGCGCTCATCCGCTGAGTAATAGTTTCGGCCAGGGCGAACGACAAAACCACATGGCCGGAATCCATGACCAGCATCGAGCGTGTGCGCCTGCCCTCGGTCATATCAAGCAGTTTCCCTTCCAGTTTGGCGTTTTCTTTAAGTTTTCTCGCCGGAGACGAGCCGGTTTTCACCACCGCGACCACCCGCCCCGCCACCACGGTATTGCCAAATCCGACGTTGACCATCAGCATCGCCGCATCCTGTTCATTCAATATTCTGAATCTGCTCGCGGATCTTTTCCAGCTCGCTTTTCAGCTCAACCGTTTGCTGGGCGATAACGGCGTCGGCGATTTTCGAGGCCAGGGTATTAACCTCCCTGAGCAATTCCTGAATGAGAAAATCCAACTTACGTCCAACGGCGGCGTCTTCCGACAGAAAGGCCGTAAACTGGCTCAGATGACTGCGTAGCCGCACGATTTCTTCGGTGACATCGGATTTGTCGGCCAACACCGCCACTTCCTGCGCCAGCCTCATCGGATCAAACTGCGTACCGGCCAAAAGCTTATCAAGCCGCTGCCGCAACTGCTCTTGGCGATGCAGCAAAAGGCTGGGAATCGCCGCATCGACACCATCAATAACTTGAACAAAATGCGTTAGGCGAGTATGCAAATCAGCGGCCAAGGCCGCGCCCTCCTGGGCGCGCATCGCCTCACAATCAGCCATAGCCTGACTCACCATCGCCGAAATCGGCGGCCACAGCGTTTCCGGGTCAACGACCGACTGCTCGCGGGTCAGGATATCGGGAAAGGAACATAGTTGGGCAAGCGTTGGTTGCTCTGGCGTGTTGAGGCTTTCGGCAAGTTGACGCAGGGCGTCGCGATACTGGCGCGCCAGTTCGATATTGACCCGCACGCCTGTGTCGATATGTTCCTCGCCGATGCTGGAAATGGTCAAATCAATACGACCGCGCTGAAAAACCTGTCCCACTTGCTTGCGCAGGCGCTCTTCCAAAGTCTGGCAACCACGCGGCAACTTGATTTTGACATCCAGAAAACGATTATTGATACAACGAATTTCCGTCCACCAACGTGTCCCCGCATACTCCGTTTCGGCGCGGCCAAAGCCGGTCATGCTGCGCACGGTCATAGTCCATTCCTCATTTCGCCATAAAAAAAAACGGCGCAAAAGCTTTCACTCTTGCGCCGCTCATTCCTACTCGCCGGTCGTTGAGAATCCGGCAATCAAATCGCTGTTTACTTCAGGGTCGCATTTAAACGATTGACAATGGTATCGCTCAGGTCAATGGATTTATCGAAATACAAACCACTGCGCATCTCGACAATCATTGTATACCCGCCCTCTTTACCGATTTTCTCGACAATCGTTTGCAAAGCCTTCAAGATAGGCTCAAGCTCCTTGTCCTGCATCTGCTTCATCTCAAAACGGGCATCCTCGGTCTTGCTACGGAACTCGCGCTCCATCTTCTGGTATTCGCGAATTTTTTCCGATTTGACTTCCTCACTCCAAGCGGAGCTTTTTTTCTCAATATCTTTCCGCAGGGCAATCAAGGCTTCTTCTTCCGGTTTGAATTTGCTTTGCAATTCCTTAACCCGGCTTTCAAAGCGCTTCTGCGCCTTCTGACCATTCTCGCTCTGAGAGATAACCTTCTGGATGTTCATGACCCCGATTTTCACATCCGCAGCATGAACATCGACGCCAAAAGACAAAACCGCCAGCAACGCAACCGCCAGCCAACCCATTCGTAGCGACATCATGTTTCTCCTGGAGGTCACAATACCCGTCGATTACTCGACAATAACAAAATCGTCGCGACGGTTCTGCTGCCAGGACAGTTCATCACTGCCGTGAACAAGAATTCGCTCTTCGCCATAGCTGACCGTGGTCATATTGGCTTCCGAAATACCGCGTTTCAACAGGTCTTTCTTGGCGGTCAGGGCGCGGCGCTCGCCCAAAGCCATATTGTATTCGTTGGTGCCACGCGGGTCGGTATTGCCCTCAATGCGGATACGAATACTCGGATTTTCTTTCAGATAGTCGGCATTACTCTCCATGCGGGAAACTTGATCCTTACGGATGCCGGATCTGTCAAAATCGAAGTACACCGGTTTCATCGGCGCGGAAGTGCGGCCTTCCAACACGCCCATCGGTTTGGAATCCAACGGCTCAGCCACCTGAGCGACACCGCTACCGCCCTCGGTCTGCATCGCGGCGTCAGTCGCCTTTTTGGAGCCGCAACCCGCCAGGGCCAGCACGGACACACACAACAACGCAGGCACCACAACTCCCAATTTCCTTACCATGACTCTTCTCCTCTTGAAAAAACAGTCCTTTCAGATGTACAGCCCCTTTCCTTTCTATTGTTTCGCGTGACACCGCAGGGAATCACGCAATCTCACTAATTCCGGAATATACACACATTGGCTTTTTCCTTACAAGGCGTTTTTCGCGCTCGCAATCATTTTTTCCGTCACCAAGTCAAGGCGCTTTCCTTTTGCGACGGCAACTTTCCTGTGGATATTCGCCCGTTCAGGTTTTACAATGGCCGGAAAGCCTTATTCTAGGCTGAAGAAGTCCGCGTGGACGGCCAAACATTTCGGAGACACCATGGCAAAACCGAGTATCAGCGCAAACAGATCGACAGACAAAACCATCCGCGCTATTGACAGAAAACGGGAGCAAGAACGCAAGAAAATGTTTCAGCAGGCGCGAGACCACTCCGAGCTGTTGGCCACCAAACTGGTCCAGCGTCTGATCGACAAGGGCGTGATAGAAACAACCTCGCCGCAGGCCATTCGCGAAGTCGTTGAAGAGCATTTGAAAAGACTCCCCACCATCGACGATTTCGACCTGCAAATGAAACTCGCTCCGGTGCGCACCTTGGTGCAAGATCCAAACGCCGTCAGTCTTTACTTCACCCAGATCATCGTCGAAGATCTGGTCAACCATCAAGATGTCACCGATGTCTATGGCGCCGATCTTGATGTCTATCTGGCTGTTGATTCGGTTCTCAAGGTGTTGCGTCGGCAGTGAAGCATCCCCCAAAAGCGCCGTTCCTGGTACTCGCCGATCAACACGGCAATATCACGGAACATCCTGATTTGACCATGGCTGGGATGAGCGCTGACACATTCATCCCGCCCCGCCTCGCTGATTTGATTCCCCTGCCGCCCGGCAGTGAGCTGTTCGCTCTACCGGGTCGATTGCCCGTTGGTTTCGGGCCGAACAGCGAGACCGTCATGGTCGAAAGGCATCCACTGGGTGGCGAGGCGCGAGCGGTGGCCGCCTTCATGGCCCCAGCGCACACCATGATTCACAATGCCGCCTGGCAACGTCAAAGCGACGCCCCGACCTTGCCGCTTTTCGCCTTTTGCGCGGTCGGCTGGCTGCATGACCGTTTCTGGGTCGCCGGTTTTCGCTGCGACGCCGATAAACGTCAGGATTTAGCTCTGATCAACCCCAAAAAACTGACCGCCCAAACCAAAAAACGCCTGGCCCAGGCACCGAACAATCGTTTAATTCAGCACTTGGGCAAATGTTGCCTTACCTATGGATGTCCAGCCGCCCGCAATTATTTCCTTGGCCGTTTTGAGGCGCCTCTGCCCACATCGCCTAGCTGCAACGCCCGCTGTCTAGGCTGCATTTCTTTGCAAGAATCCGGCTGTTGCCGCTCGACCCAGGAACGCATTACCTTTACGCCCAGCTCGGCGGAAATCGAAGAAATCGCTGTTCCTCATCTGCGTTTGGCCAACTCTCCGGTGGTAAGTTTCGGCCAGGGATGCGAAGGCGAACCCCTGCTGCAAGCGGCGCTTATTGAACAGAGCATCATACAAATTCGCCGACAAACCCAGCGCGGCACCATTAACCTCAACTCCAACTCCAGCCGTCCAGAGGCGGTGGCCAGACTAGCGGCGGTCGGCCTCGACAGCCTGCGAGTCAGCCTCAATTCCGCGCGCGAACTTTTTTACAACGCCTACTACCGCCCAAACGGCTACCGCTTCGCCGATGTCAAAGAATCCATCCGGGCGATGAAACGGGCCGGACGCTTCGTTTCCCTCAACTATTTTCTGCAACCGGGGTTGACCGACACCCCGGATGAATATGAAGCTTTGGTCGATTTTGTCGCGGAACTGCGCCCTGATATGATTCAACTGCGCAACCTCAACATGGACCCGGAATGGTATCTGGCTAGTATGCCGCAAAATTGCGGTCGCACCCCGATGGGCATCGCCGTTTGGCTACGCAAATTGCGGCGGCGTTTCCCCACCCTCGTCTTCGGGTATTTCAATCCCTGCCTCAATCGCGCCGCCGCCTGAACCTCGCGCCGGATTGTTCCGGAATCGTTTTCCTGATATTGATTTTTCTTCCTATTATGGATATTTTCTCAAGTAAGAATGCTTCTTATTCTCTTTCTCAGGTGAATATCCATGACTTCCGCAAATATGCGTTTGACCACCCAACGGCAGATTATTCTTGAAGAATTGGCCAAAGTCTCCAGCCACCCGACGGCCAATGAAGTGTACGATATGGTGCGTAAACGCCTGCCACGCATCGGACTCGGCACCATCTACCGCAATCTGGAGCTGATGGCCGAGAGCGGCATGATTCAGAAACTTGAAATCGGCGGCAACCAGAAACGTTTCGACGCCACCACCATTCCGCACCATCACGTTCGTTGCGCCGCTTGCGGTTGCGTGCGTGATGTCCATATCCAACCGTTGCGGCAGCTCGATACCATGGCGGCGGAGGCCAGCGGCTATCAGATCAGCGGCCACAACATCGAATTCAGCGGCTACTGCCGCGACTGCTTGGAAAAACGGCGCTCACCCGCTCATAACATCGACCATTGACCGGAAAATACTAGTCTCCAGCCACCCGTCCTTTGCCGCCGCTTTCCCTGTTGCCTCTCTTCCGCGCTTTGTTATAATCCGCCGCTGTTTCCACTCGGTTTTCCCCACTGGCTACAGGCGACGGCATCACGGCCCGCGACCCCGCGCCATTCACTGCCCGGTTCAAGGATTCGGCCATGGACATCAAAAAGACCGTCGCGGGCGCGTTGGCGCTGGTTCTCTTTGTCGCCGCCGCATATTTCATATGGAAGCATTTCGTCATCGGCAAACCTGACGATTCAATTTTGCGTCTATCGGGCAATATCGAAGTGACCGAGGCGCATCTTTCCTTCAAAATCGCCGGGCATCTGAAAAATCGGCTGGCTGACGAGGGTGACGCGGCGCAAGGCGGCCAGCTTCTGGCCCAGCTCGATGACGACGACCAGCGGCTGGCCGCGCAAACGGCGGAAGCGAATCTCGCGTTGGCCAAGGCGGCGCTGGCCGAGCTGGAAGCTGGCAACCGCGCCCAGGAAATCGCCGTCGCCGAAGCGGCGCTCATCCAGGCCAAGGCCATCAACAAGACAGCGCGGGCGCAACTCGAACAGGCCGCAAGCGACCATGCCCGCTATAAAGCGCTGGTAAAAAATGGCGGCGTCAGCCGACAGCAATTTGAAACCCAGGCCACACTGTTCAACACCGCCCGCCATCAGGCCGAAGAGGCCGAGGCCGGCATCAAGGTAGCCGCCGAAAAGCTCGACCTGCTGAAAGCCGGGGCAAGAGCGGAGACAATCGACCAGGCAAAGGCCCGTCTGGCTGCCGCCCAAACCGCCCTGGCCCAAGCCAGACAGCAGCTTACTTATACAAAACTCAACGCGCCGTTCACCGGTGTCGTGTTGACGACGGCGGCGGAGGATGGCGAATTTCTCCAGCCAGGTTCCACCGTGCTGACGCTCGCGCGGCTCAACCGTCCCTGGTTGCGGGCCTATATTCCGGAAAACAAATTGGCCCGCGTGCGGCTGGGGCAAACCGCCACGGTGACGGCCGATTCGCTGCCCGGCAAAAGCTATCCGGGCACAATCAGTTTCATCGCCAACGAATCCGAATTCACCCCCAAATCGGTGCAGACCTTTGAAGAGCGGGTCAAGCTGGTGTACCGCCTCAAGATCGACCTTGATAATCCCCAGGGCGAGCTGAAGGCCGGGATGCCGGCGGACGCGATAATCGAACTTTCCGTCGGAAAATAAGTTGGGATTATGACCAGACGGCTGTCATTCAACCATCCACGCAAAGACATTTTTGGGAGGAATCATCATGCAAGTTGCTCGCTGGGGCAATGACTTAGCACTTCGCCTGCCCGATTCGCTGGTGCAAGCGCTGAATTTGAATGAAGGGGATGATGTTGAGGTGCGTGTCATGGATGAGCGCGTTTTGGGCATTGCGCGGGACGACGCGCGGACCAGCGCTTTGCAGAGATTGAAAGCTCTGCGAAAACCGCTACCGCCCGGCTGGTCGTTTGACCGAGAAGAGGAGCGCCAGAGATAGCTCTTCAGATGAGACGCGAAGCGCGGCTGTCGCCACCATGGCGGCAGAAAATAGAAATGGTTTTTCGGGAAACATCCTATCTCTGAAAAGATTTGCTCACCGCCCTCTATGCCCGCATCCTCCATCCAACCCGCCATCATCACCCATGAATTAACCAGGATGTTCGGAACGGCGACCGTCGTCGAAAAGCTGAATCTTGAAGTTTTTTCCAAAGAAATCGTTGGCTTGATTGGCCCGGACGGCGCGGGCAAAACAACGGCGCTACGGATGCTCGCGGCCATTTTGCCGCCCACTTCCGGCGAGGCCGTTGTCGCCGGTTATTCGGTAAAAACAGACCCGGCGGCGGTAAAAGAACATATCGCTTATATGGGCCAGCGATTCGCCCTCTATGAAGATTTAACCGTCGCGGAAAACATTCGTTTTTACGCCGACTTGTATGGCGTGCCGCCTGGCGGCTTGAAAAATCGCATGGAGGAACTCCTCGATTTCAGCGCCATGGGCGCTTTTCAGAAACGGCGGGCCGGGGCGCTCTCCGGCGGCATGAAACAAAAGTTGCAACTGGTCTGCGCCTTAATCCACACGCCGCAAGTCCTGCTCCTGGACGAGCCGACCAACGGCGTCGATCCAGTCAGCCGCCGCGATTTCTGGCGCATCCTTGGCCAACTGCGCGATGACAATGTGGCGATCCTCGTCACGACCTCACATCTTGATGAATCTGAGCGCTGCGATCGCGTGTATCTGCTTGATAACGGCCGCCTGGCCGCGAACGGCCCGCCCGCCCAGCTCCGCGCCGCCATGACCGGCACGATTCTCGTCATCAAAAGCGACCAATCGCTGGCCCTGCGCCGCCTCCTGCGCGAGGCGACCGGCCTCGACGCCCTGCCCTTCGGCGACAATCTGCACATTCTCAGTCACGACGCGGAAAACGACCGCCGCCGCCTGCATCAGGCGCTGGCGGGATTCGGCGTCGATGGCGAAATCGCAACCGGTATCCCAGCCATGGAAGACGTGTTTATCTCGCTGGTGCAGGGCGGGCCGCCCCTGCCGATACGCGAAACAAGCGCGCCTGACGAAGCCGGGCCGACAGTGGCCACGCCGCGTCCGCCAGGCAGCCAGCCAGTGGTTGAGGCCAAAGGGTTGAGCCGCCGTTTTGGCCGTTTTGTCGCCGTCGATGACCTGAGCTTTTCTGTCATGCCGGGAGAAATCTTTGGCTTCTTAGGACCGAACGGCGCCGGGAAAAGCACCACCATCCGGATGCTCTGCGGCCTGTTGCAGCCCTCCGGCGGCCAGGGGATGGTCGCAGGTTTTGACCTCCGCCGCGACACCGAAGCCGTCAAGCGGCGCATCGGCTACATGAGCCAGAAATTTTCTTTGTACGACGACCTGACCGTGGTCGAAAACATCAACTTTTACGGCGGCGTTTATGGATTATCGGGCGAAGCGCTCGAAACGCGACGTGAATGGGCGATACACATGTCCGGTCTTGCCGGGCGCGGCGACGGATTCACCAAATTTCTGCCAGGCGGCATCAAACAGCGGCTGGCCCTAGCCTGCGCCATCCTGCATGACCCGCCGGTGGTTTTTCTCGACGAGCCGACCTCTGGCGTCGATCCGGTCAGCCGCAGGCGTTTCTGGTCTCTCATCCACAGCATGGCCGAAGGCGGCAAGACCATTTTCGTCACCACCCACTACATGGATGAAGCCGAGTACTGCGGGCGGCTGGCGCTGATTTCCGATGGCCGGATGATCGCCCATGGCTCGCCATCGGCGCTGAAAAGAGCTGAAAATAAGGCGAGCCTTGAAGAAGTGTTTATCTCTCTGGTTGAAGCCGCCGGACGACGGCAAGAAAAGGTGGCGGCATGAAAGAGCATCCTTCCTGCGACACGCTAAATGACTTGTTGAAAGCGCGTCCGTCGTTCCAAAAAACAAGAGGTCCCCATGTATCTCATAGTTGATAACTATGACTCATTTGTCTACAACCTTGCCGTATATTTTTATGAATTGGGACAGGATGTTGAAATCAAGCGCAATGATGTCATCACGATCAAGGATGTCGAGAAGGGCAAATACAAAGCTATCATCATCTCTCCAGGCCCTAAAGACCCGGTCGCCGCTGGCAATACACTGGCCATTATCCAGCATTTTTCAGGAAAAATCCCTATCTTTGGCGTTTGTCTAGGACATCAGGCCATTGGCCTTGCTTTCAAGGCGCGAATCACGAAAGGCTTATGCCCGATGCACGGAAAACTTTCTTTAATTCAACATTGCGGCTCTGGAATTTTTAAGGGCTTGCCACAAAACATCAAGGTTACACGCTATCATTCTTTGGTGATAAACGAGCAATCATTACCTGCCGAGTTGCAAATCGACGCCAGAGCGGACGACGGCGCATTGATGGCGATTTCGCACCGATATTACCCAATATATGGCGTGCAATTTCACCCAGAGGCGGTCTTGACTGAGTTTGGTCATGATTTACTGCAAAATTTTATTACCATTGCGCATGATTGGCAGGACAGACGCGCCAAACAAGGGGAGCTGTCATGCAAATAATTCGCAAACGAGAGGTTTATCAGCCAATTGACCAGATATTTGCGCGGTTTGCCCACAGTCAAGATGTCGCGTTTCTGAACTCTTCACTGGAAAATAATTTGGGCAGATATTCTATAATTGGACTCAACCCCTATCTTAAGCTGGTTAAAGGCGAGAAGTTCACAATTAATGGCGAATGTTCAAGTCTCATATTTGAAGACTACTTGCGCGATTATCTCGCACGGAATTATCAAATCAATCCAACGAAACTCCCTCTGGTCTGTGGCGCGATTGGCTACTTCTCATATGAATATGGAAGAAAACTCCAGGGAGTATCATCCAAGTTTGATGACGTATCAGGCGATTTATTAACTCCGCGCCAGCCGAACCTACCCGATTGCGTCCTTACATTTTATGATAACTTTGTTATCGAAGACCATGTTGCCAAAGAAATTTTTTTGGTAGCAAATGGCAAGCTTGGCAATAGCGAAAAAACACTCGCTGACTTAGAGAATAATATATGTAATATCAATAACACCAACACACCAATTATACAGAAAGAATCCAGAACAGCGGGTTCAAACATGACAGCCACCCGCCAAAGACCAGAGTTGACTTGCAATTTCAATCAGGAAGAATATATCAAAGCCGTCGAATCAATGATTGAATATATAATAAATGGAGATATATATGTGGTGAATATGGCGATGCAGATGCAAGCGCGAAGCGCCAAGCGGCCATACGAATTATTCAAAATATTGCGTCAGACTAATCCTTCTCCTTTTAGCGCTTATCTTAACTATGCTAATTTTACTGTAATATGCTGTTCTCCGGAACGTTTTTTGCAGATAAAAAATGGACATATAGTAACTCGTCCTATTAAAGGCACTCGCAAACGTGGCGAAACACCAGAAGAAGATGCGGCGCTGAAGCAAGAGCTTATGGATTCAGCGAAAGAAAAAAGCGAACTCTTGATGGTTGTTGATTTGGAGCGCAATGATTTAAACAAGGTATGTACTCCAGGAAGCGTTATTGTGTCAGATATGTACGGTATCGAGGAGTATGCTACAGTATTTCACCTGGTCTCAACAGTTGAAGGTCATCTGCGTGAAAATTCAAGTCCAGTTGATCTTCTGGTTGCCGCCGCTCCGGGAGGATCGATTACCGGCACACCCAAGATACGTGCCATGGAATTGATAGATGAACTTGAAAATAGCCCGCGCGGATTGTACACAGGGACGTTGGGGTTCATCTCTCTTAATGGCGATTGTGATCTTAATATCATTATCAGGACAGCTGTCTATGAGAATGGTATCTATTATATTGGCGTCGGCGGCGGCATTACCTATGACTCAGACCCATTATTTGAGTATGAAGAAGCCCTGCAAAAAGCGTCCGCGCTACTCAAGGTATTAGTTTCAGAGGAAAAGGGAGAAGGAACGAATGCGGATTAATTTTGACGAAGGATTCCAGTTTGGTTGGGGAGCCTTTGAAACTATAGCAATTAAAAATGGAACTGCGCTATTTTTGGATGAACATCTTGTTCGTCTGAAGTTGGCATTGGATTTTCTTGGCATTACTAATTTCCCCATAAAACATGATATACAATCATATATTATGAGCAACAATCTACGTGAACACGCATTAAAAATCATAGTTTCAAAAGATAATATCGTCTTTTCCCATCGTAATATTCCATATAAACCTTATGACGTGAATATTGGCTTTGATTTGAGTTATGGCGCACTCATCCATGACGCCAATTCGCCATTCGCGCGTCATAAAACCCTGAGCCGCGGCGAATACCAATACGAATTTCTCGCGGCAAAGCAAAAAGGCGCGCAAGACCATATATTACTTAACAACAGAGGCGAAATATGTGAGACAACTACAGCCAATATATTTTTTGTAACGGATAACATGATTATGACTCCACCTGATTCTTCAGGACTTCTGAAAGGAATAATCAGAGATTTAATTTTACATGATTCCGCATTTGAACAATTTTCTACTTCTGAACAAATAATTACGCCTGGCGACATAATACAATATAATGAGTGTTTTATTACCAATTCATTAATGGGCGTGCGTCCCGTGAGAGCAATCGGAGAAACTCGTTTCAACCTGGGGTGCCAAAGTTTGACGGCGCGGGTAGCGCGGATTTATGAAGCGGCAACCATTCAGGCATCAGGACAATCTCGCGATTTTTCCAGAGATAAAATTGTGTTGAAACAATGATTTGCATATCCAAGCTTCCTGAGGGAATCGAGCGCAAACCACCGTTGAGGAAGAAAAGCATTCCGCATCCAGCGCACTATTCTTTATTCCAGCAGTCCAATTTTAGTTGGCGCTTCAATGGATTGAGACGCCAAATAAATTTTGGATAATAGTTGATTTGCAATGTCCAATCTCTGGATCAGAAATGGTTTCCCATTTTAATTATGAGATCAATACACAAATCATTACTAGCAATCGAGAATAAATTCGACTCGCGGTTTTAGTATCGCGGCATTACAGGAAATCATACAAATGTTTGCCCATTTTCAATGGAAATCGCAGGTGGCGGCATGAAGGCGCGGCGTCTTCTGGCCATTGCCCACAAAGAAAGCCTGCATCTATCGCGGGATTGGCGCAGCCTGGCGCTGGCGCTGGCCATGCCGCTGCTTCTGATTCTTATTTACGGCTATGCCCTGACCTTTGATTTGCGTCACGCGCCGACGGTGATTTTTGACCAATCGCAGAGCCGAGAGAGCCGCGAATTCATCAGTCTGATGACCGGAACGCCCTACTTCGACCTGCTTGGTTATGCCGGGGACGAAAAACAACTGACTGAATATTTAATCCGTGGCCAAGCCATGCTCGCTGTGGTCATTCCCCGTGATTTCGGCCAGAATATCGCGGCCAAACGGCCCGCCAGCGTGCAGCTTCTCGTCGATGGCAGCGACGCCAACACTTCACGGCTGGCGCGAGGCTACGCCGAAGCGGTGACGGCGGTCTATTCCCGCTCCGTCCTGCTGGAAGCCATGGAAACCACGCGCCGTCCTGGCCAAGCCGATGTGCGGACGCGGGCCTGGTACAATCCCGATTTGCGCAGCCAGAACGTTCTGGTGCCAGGCATCATCGCCATGGTCATGGTGGTCGTGGCGGCGCTGCTCACCAGCACCACCATCGCCAAAGAATGGGAAAGCGGCTCGATGGAGCAACTGATCAGCACGCCGGTTCAGGCCGACGAACTGATCTTTGGCAAAGTCGCGCCCTACTTCGCCATAGGAATGCTGGATGTGGCCATGGCCGTGGTGGTCGGGCGGCTGGTCTTCGCGGTGCCGATCGCCGGGAACGCGGCTTTGCTCTTCGCGCTGTCCGCCATCTTTTTAAGCGGCGCTCTCTTTCTGGGGATTTTTCTGAGCAGCGCCCTGAAAACCCAGGTGCTGGCCAACCAACTGGCGATTCTCATCGGCTTTATGCCGACGCTCATTTTAAGCGGCTTCGTCTTCGCCATCGCCAACATGCCGCAGCCTTTGCAATGGCTGACCTATATCGTCCCAGCCCGATACTTCATTGTCATTTTACGCGGCATCTACTTAAAAGGTATTGGCCTGGAAATTTTGTGGATTGAGGCGCTGTTGCTGGCCGTCTACGCCCTTGTCATGCTCGTTCTGACCAGAAAAACTCTGGTCCTGCGCCTGGAGTAAGCCATGTTCGCCCGCGTCCGCCACCTTGTGCGCAAAGAATTTCTGCAAATGCTGCGCGACCCGCGGATGCGGGTGGTCATTCTCGGAATGCCTATCATCCAGATGACCATCATGGCCTTCGCCCTGACCACCGATGTCACGGACATTGGCTGCGCCGTGCTCGACCTGGACAATTCGGCGCTGTCGCGGCGGCTCGTCGCCGATTTCACAGCCAGCGGCTATTTCCGCTTCCGCGCCGTGCATCCGGGCGAACTGAACCCGCTCATCGACCGTGGCGAGGCGCGGGCGGCTTTGATCATCCCTGAGGATTTCGCCAGAAAGCTGCTCTCCGGCCACGATACGGAAATTCAACTCATCACCGACGGCTCGGACAGCAACAGCACGGCGATTATCAGCGGCTACGCCCAAAGCATCGCCGAATCGTTCAACGAAAGCTGGCTACGGCAAAACCTGGCAAAAAAAGGAATCACAACAAGGCCGCCGCTGGTGTCCTGCATCAGCCGCTCGTGGTTTAACGTCAACCAGGAAAGCCGCCTCTATTTTGTGCCAGCGCTGATTGCCGTGATGCTCTTTATTTTCAGCATCCTTTTGCCGAGCATCGGCATTGTGCGGGAAAAAGAAATCGGCACCATTGAACAGGTGATGGTCACGCCGATTGGCCGCCTCGATTTCGTCCTCGGCAAAACTCTTCCCTATCTGGCTACCAGCTACTTCACGATGACCGTCATGCTCATCGTGGCCATGATGATTTTCGATGTGCGGGTGGCGGGCAGCATGACGCTGCTCTATATCCTGACCGGATTATACCTCTTTGGCAACATGGGCCTGGCCTTGGTCATCAGCTCTTCGGCCAAAACCCAGCAGCAGGCGCTGCTCACCAGTTTTCTCGTGATGATGCCGTCGGTTTTGCTCAGCGGCTTCATGTTTCCCATCCATAACATGCCGGAACCGGCGCAAATCGCCACCTGGCTCAACCCGATGCGCTGGTATCTGGAAATTCTGCGCGGCATCGTCCTGCGCGGCGTCGGCCTAGAGATTCTCTGGCCGCAAATTGCCGCCCAGTCGGCGTTGAGCTTTTTTTTCCTGACACTCGCGGCGCTGCGTTTCAAGAAGACACTGCGGTAGTGTGGACAACAAGGCCGCGCCAACGGGTTGAACCGCAGGCAAAAAATCATTTATTTGGGGGGGATCAATACTCCAGCATGTTGCAACTTTTTGCAGAGAATCTATTCAGTGGCATGGCGGAAATGCGCCAAAAAATTGTGAACACCTATCAACATCAGGAGTCCCAGGAAGAAGACTACCAGGCCGGAGAATTCGTGGAGAAAGCCTTCCGCTACCTGCGGGCCATAGATATTCGCCAGGAACGCCGTGCCGGTTAAACGGATTATATTCGCCAGGACAGCTACGGGAATCGCGGAAAAAAACAGGGCCGCCTTCCGTCGCGGCGAGAAGTCGGAGAAAAAGGCCAGAGCGGCGGCCAAAGCGAACATGGTCAGGAGCGAGCGCAGACCGGAGCAGGCCGCGACCACTTCGAGCGTCGTTTCGGCCAGATGCAGGACGTTGCCTTCGCGGAAGACCGGAATCCCCAGCATATAGATAATTTTTTCGGTCAGGGTCGTGCTGAATATCTGCATCGGAAAGGCGATCTGATTCCAAATGATCGCCGGTAGCGGAATCATGAAAATCAGGTAGAGAATGGGCGAGGCCAGGAGCCTGAGAAAAGGCCGCCCGCCGCAAAAAGCGACAAGACCCAGCAACACAACCAGCAGGGACAGCCGCTGCGCGAAAAATTCGGCAGCGACTTTGCCGACGATGAGCAGACACAGGCCCAGGGCTACCAGTGGCAAACCGCTGTTCATCGGTTTCGCCGTCGTGGCGACCAGCTTGTCGCGCCGCGAATAAATCATGGAGGCGGCGATGAAGGGGATGAAATAGCCGTGCGAATAATCGGGGTTTTCATCCCAATCCTGGATAAGGCCACCGAGAAACGGCCAGTAGAGCAAGAGCAAAGCCGCAACCAGGATGCCGATGAGAATCAGGGATGTCCGCTGCGAGGTGGAAGGCGGCGTCATAGGCGGGCACCGGGCAAAAATTCGTCCAGCGCCGGGATAACCAGTTCCGAAAATTGCAAAGCCCGTTGTTCCGCCGCCGCCCGGCCATCGGTAGCGTAGGTCATAACACGGATAAAGGCCCCGTCACGACGGCCCATGAAGAGCGCGTCTTTGATCAGCCAGAATTTTTCCCAATATTCCGAGGCGATAATTCGCCCGCGATTCTGATACCAATACAGCACCACCTGCTCTTCACCGCCGTTTTTGATCAGCATTTCGGCAATCGCGCTCTTGGCCCCCGCGATACGCAGCGGCAATTGTTTGGCGTCGGCGATGCCCCAACCGCCGCCGGGCAGACAGTTTTTCGGCGAATGGTATGAGCCGGTGACGCCAACCGCCCGGTAATACCCGACATACAGATTCATCCGCGCGCCGGTGTCGTTCATGTAGTTGTATTGGATGTAATCATCGACGCCGAGCATCTCCAGTTCTTCCGACGAGGACTGAAAGGCCCCAGACAAACGATAGTCGCCGAGGCGCTGCGGGAAATCGGCCAGGCCACGTTTGATGGGAACAGCTTTGACCTCGGCGGTCATGTTCAGCGCGTACCAGGCGGCGGCGAACAAAGCGAGGAGGAGGAGGACGCGGCCTTTTTGCATGGAATTTTTCATTACCAGTGGAAGAAATCGCGCTGCATCGACAACACGAGCATCAGTCGATGTTCGTCATAATTGTCTTCTGGCAGATCGCCGTCCTGGGTGGTGTAAGAATAGTTAAGCCCCAGCGCATACCAACGGGCGAAATTGTACGACAAGCCGCCACCCAGCGTATATTGCCTGGTGTTGCTAGCGCCACCAGCGGCCAAATCGTCTTCGAGTTCACGTTCCGTGATGGAAGCGGATTGGCTGACATCCTCATCGGCGGCGGTGGCCATAAGGTTTAGAGCCAGATTCTGGCTCAGCGCCTGGTTGATGTTGACGCCGCCACGCCAATACTCGGTCATGCCGTTATCGTTGGCATTGCCAGAGAAATTGCGCATCTCGGCGCCGTGCGCGGCGCTGAAGACGATATCGCCGGCGGCGCTCCACCGACGGCTGTAGGCGGCGTTCAGAGCGTAATCCCAGGAGTCGCCCTCGTCGCCGTCGTTCTTCTGATAGCTGGGGCCGATGGAGAAGGTGAACGTTGATTTCTCGCTCATTTCCCAGGTCCAGCCGAAGAGCAAGGCGTGAATTTGCGTATCACCCTGCCCCTCGTCGTCATACTTGCTGGTGTCGAGGGTATAGGTCAGGCTCAAAGGATGATGCGGGATGACCAGCGATTCCAGCGAGGTGCTGAAATGCAGCTCATCAACATCGCTGGAAGCGGCGGGACTGTATGAGTTGTCATCCGGCTGGCTCAAGGCGGCGTCGCCTTCGGCCAGCGGCGCGACGGCATCAGTTACGGGAATTGGCGCGGCGTCATCGAACGTGCCCATGGCGTAGCGCGCTTCCGCCGCCAGCGAATACTGCGAATTCAGTCGGTGTTTGATGTTCGCGAAGATGGTGTTCTTGTCGTAATCCTGGTTAGAGCCAATCAGATTGTCGTAGCGCAGCTGCTCAAGTCCATAGCCAAACTTCAGTGAGCTGTCCTCCCAGTATGTATAAGTGGCGGCGATCTCGAAATCGTTGGTCGAATACTTTTGCCGACCGGGCGAATCGGTGAGCTGGCTGTCGCTACTTGATTGACTGACGCTCGCGCCCTGTTCGCTTTGACCGCTTCCACGGCCCTGTCCGCCCTGAACCGTCGCCGGTTGCGGCGTGAACCCGGCCATGTTCACATTGTCGAGGTCGGTATCGGTTTCCTGATAGCTGTCGCGGAACGAAAGCGCCCAGCGGCTGGTCGGCGACCAGTCGGCGGTAATGCTCACCACCTGTTGAATATCGCCGTCGCTGTCATCGCCATATTGCAGAACGGGCGAGTACGACAACGAGACGGCGTTTTTGTCGCCGATGCTTTTAATGGTTAACACCGGGCTGATGATGATGCGGGAATAATCGTCGTCATCGTCGGATGAAAGCGCGGCTTGTGGCGCGGCGGCCTCTTCGACCTCGCCGCCCGTGTTCTCCGCGCTTTCGCCACCACTCTTGTCGTACATTTCATAGGTAATGCTTCCTCCGCCGGAAAGGGAATTTTCCCGCGCTTCGAGGCGCGGCGCCACGACGGCCAGGGCGCATAAAGAGAGAATGGCTGCTTTTGTTTTCATAAAAATGGCGTTAGGCAAAAGGACGCTCGGCCTGGAGGTGGAGGGATAATCGCCGCTTCAGGCCAAGCGGAGCGGCTCAGTGGACGATGACAATATCGCCCGACTTGAGGATAACGTTGCGTTCAAGTTTTTTCCCGGCCAGGAAATCATCGTAGTCAAATTTCAGGGTATTGCCTTGAAAATCCTTGGTCAGGTCTTTGCTGTCCTTGCGCACGACGGTCACTTCCGAGTTGGCCCACTGGTCGAAGCCGCCGCATTCGGCAATCGCCTGCACCAGGTTGATGGGATAATTGATCGGGTAGACGCCGGGTTTGGCCACCTTGCCCATCACGGTGTAGCGCTGGCTTTCGCTCTTTTGCAGCACCACTGTCACCACCGGATCGTCGTAGACGGTGGCGAACAGCGTCTTCAGCATATCGGCCAATTGGGTCGGCGTCAGGCCCGCCGCCTGCACGTCGCCGACGTGTTTCAAAGAGATGCGGCCGTCAAGACGCACCGTGACGCCGTTGCCGCCCTTTTTGTCACCAGCGGCGGCGTCATCACCGGCGGCCATATCGCCCTCGCCGTAGACGCTGACGCCCAACACATCGCCGTGGCCGATGACGTATTCACTGTCGTTTTCAATGGGCTGCGCGCCGACTTTTTGCAGGCTTTCCTGCTTCAGTTTCGGGGAAGCGGTCACATCTTTGGTCGATTGGGCGGCGAAGGCGTCGGCGACGACCATAGACAGCGCGACCAGAACGCAACCTGCCAGGAGGACAGTCATCCATCGTTTATGCACGGGAACACCTCATCGGAAAAAGAAAGGAAAAGAAAAATATCGCCAGACGATTTGATTTCAGCATCGTGAAATACGAGAGAAATGGTATCAGAAAAAGTTAGCTTTTGGCAAAATTACACCATGGCGGGCAGCGGACGCCAGGCGATTTTCCGGGTTCGCGCCGCCGTCAGTCGTTGCGGTGGCAAAGCGAAAATCTCCGCCAGCGCTTCCAGCGGCTTCACACCCGATTCACCGCCGTGGTAGTTCAGAGTCAATCTGATGACTTCTCCATCGACGGCGCAGGCGGCGACCAGCGGCCGGATGTCCACCAGTCGGGTTTTGCCTTTGCGCTCGCGCTCGACCATGCGGCTCGTCGCATCAATGAATTTTGTCAGGGAATCGGCATAATCCTCCAGCGGCGCGACGCCTGTTATCTCATAATCGCAGACGATGCTCTGCGGAACGCGGCCTGGATGCCTGCTGATGGCGGTGGCCGCCAGTCCCGGCGGCAGCGCCGCATTCAACCTGGCCAGGATTTCCTCTGAATGTGGCAGCGGGCGCGGCGAATCGACAAGGAAATATTCGCATTCGCTTTCCGTGCCCACGGGCAGGGCTGGCGAAAACGACACTTTGGGCGATGGATTGAAGCCTTCGGAAAAATTGGTCTCGATGCCTGCTCGCCGCAAAGAGCGAAAGATGATTTGCAGCATGTCGAGATGCCCCAGAAAGGCGATAGCGCCGACGCGGCGATAGCTGATCAGATATTTGTGATGTTCCTGGTCAGGCCGAGTGGGCGGACGGCGTTTCTCCGTCCGCGCTTCCTCTTTGGCGCTCTCCGGCACCGTCACCGGCAACGATTTCCCGGCCGCCGCCTCTTTATCGTAGACAACGGGCGCAATGGTTTTGAAATCACAGACGCCGCAAGCCTGACAACCATGATAGCGGCAGTCGGGCGTGTAAATGTGTTGTTCGCTGTTTTGTCGCTCGCGCAAAAGAAATTCAGTTGTCACGCCGCAATCAAGGTGCGACCAGGGCAGAGGCGCCTCCAGCGGCCGCGGACGCAGATAATCCTCCAGAACCATGCCGAGACGAGCCGCCGCTTCGCGCCAGGTGGCCAGGCGAAAATGCTCCGACCAGCCGTCAAGCCGCGCGCCCATGCGCCAGGCGGTTTCAATCAGTTTGGCCAAGCTGCGGTCGCCGCGCGCGAGGACGCCTTCAAGAAAACTCTGCTCAGGAATCTGCCATTTGATGCTGACGCCCTTCGGTAGATGGCCGCGCAAAAAAGTGATGCGCTCGCGGCCTTCGTCGATGCCGAGTTGTCCATGCCATTGGAAGGGCGTGTGCGCCTTCGGCACGAAAACGCCAACACTGATCGAGACGTTTTTCTTCCCGCCGCCGAAGGCGCCGCTGGCCAGGCGAATCCTGCGACACAAATCAATAATCGCCTGGATGTCGTCCGCCGTTTCGCCGGGCAGGCCAATCATGAAATAGAGTTTGACGCCCTGCCAGCCGAGGGCGAACGCCGCCTGGCAGGTGGCCACCAGGTCTTCCTCGGTGATTCCCTTATTGATAGCCAGGCGCAGGCGTTCGCTGCCAGCCTCCGGCGCAAGCGTGAAACCGGTTTTGCGCACGCGGCGAATCTGTTCCATGATTTCCGGAGTTAGGGTGCCAACCCGCATCGACGGCAGCGAGACACCGACAAAGCTCTCGGCAAAACGGTCAACCAAACGCGGGAAAAGCTGCGGCAGGCAGGAATAATCGCCAGTCGAAAGTGAGAGAAGCGCCAGTTCCTCAAAGCCGGAGTTGGCGATGCCCTCTTCGGCCATGGTCATGATTTGCTCAGGGTCGCGCTCGCGCACCGGGCGATAGGTGGTCCCGGCCTGACAAAATCGGCAACCACGGGCGCAGCCGCGGGCGATTTCCAGGCCCAGGCGGTCATGGACGATTTTCGTGTTCGGTACCAAGGGTTTCAGCAGATGGCGGCATTGGTCGAGTTTCGGCAAAATGCGGCGGCGCGGCAAGCGTACCGATTGGTCAAGCGGCTGGAGAGTGCCCGCCTTTTCGACGAACAGCGATGGAACATAGATGCCGTCGATTGCCGCCAAGCGTCGCAACAGCGTCGCCTTGGCGCATGGCTGTTTTTTGTGTTCCACCAACAGACGCACAATGTCGAGGATGGCTTCCTCACCGTCGCCAAGCAGGATGGCGTCAAAAAAATCGGCCACCGGCTCCGGATTGAAGGCCCCCGCGCCGCCGCCCAGAATGAGAGGAAAGCGTTCATCGCGTTCGGCGGCGTAAAACGGGATGCCCGCGAGGTCTAAAATCGTCAGGATATTGCCGTCGCACAACTCGTAGGGCAAGGTGACGCCGACAAAATCGAAATCGGCCAGCGCTCGGCCCGATTCCAGCGACACAAGCGGCGCGGCGCTCTGGCGTAAGAGCCGTTCCGCGTCGATGTCCGGACAGTAACAGCGCTCGGCCAGGGCATCCCTTTCAGCATTTATTATATGATAGAGAATTTGCAAGCCCTGGTGTGACATGCCGATCTCGTAGAGGTCGGGGAAAACCAGCGCGCCACGAACAGATATTTCATGCCAGGATTTGCGCGTGCTGTTGAATTCATTACCCAAGTATCGGCCAGGCCGTTCGACCTGGCGCGGGAAGGATTTTTCGGTCATGACGGTTGTGGGAAGAGGGACGGAAAATGCTACATGGGCGTCTTCTTTACTGAAATTCGTTTGACTTTTCAAGCGACGATGCGGTAAGCAATCTGACATTTGCTTCGCCCTGAACAAGAATCACGATGGGCGGCGGCCTTTTTTCCCCTCATTGTTCAAGCCCGACATGAAGACTTTCGCGCATATATTTTTGCTGGCCATGTTGTTGTCGTGCGCGCCGAAAAACGCGCTGTCCGCCGTGTTGGAACGGGTAACGAACCAAAGTCTCGAAGATGGCCGGGAAGTGGTGAATCTCTTCTTCGATGGCACGTGTACTCCGACGATTTTTTCGCTGGACGGAAAATCGCCGCGCCTGGTTTTCGATTTTCCCGGCGCCCGCTATCTGGGGCGGCAGAAGATCGGCGTTCGTGGCGCGGCTTTGCAATCAATCCGCATCGCCACCCACCAAAATCCAATGAAGACCAGAGTGGTCTTCGACCTGCCGACCGATATGGAGGTTGATTACAGCCAGGAATTCATCGGCGACAGCCACACCCTGCGGGTCACGTTATTCCGCAAAGGTCTGGCCCAGAACGCGCTGACGCCGACGGAAAAAATCCTGGCCTCGGCGCAACCCGCGCCCAGAAAAGAAGCGGATAGGCCAAGCGAACCGACGCCGCGCCAGACTGAAACGGCGACGCCCGACCAAAGCGCATCCCGAATCAAATCACAGGAAACGCCCAGGCCAACGGCTGAAAAAGAAAAACCGACGCAATCCAGCGAAAGCGCGCCAACATCGGAGCCGACGCCGAAGTCTTCCCCTTTTGACCGTCCCTTTGCGGCCACTGAACCACCCGCCGAGTCAAGCGGCAAAACCACGGGCGATGCGGTGGAGACGCCCGGCGCGGCGCGGATGTTCGGCTATTCGCTGACCACCCAGCCCACCCCCGGCGGCGACGTGCTGCGAATGCAGCTTGATGGCTACGCCAGCCCGGAAATTTCCGCCCGCGATGGCCGCAAACCGCAGATCATCTGCTTCTTCCCCCACATGCGTCTGGCGGTCAAAAAAGGTCTCAACCAGCCGATGTCGGGCAAGTTTGTGCAAAAAGTCGCGGTGACGGCGCAGAAGAAGCCGGTCGGCGTCAAAATGACTTTGGACCTTGAAGACGGCTACGACTACGACATTCAGCAGGTATTTGTCAAAGATGAGTCGGCCTTCCTGCTAATCGTCAACGTCTTCAACCACTGATCAGGCAAATAATCAGGTCGCGCTCGCGAGCCGCGCTCATCAGCGAAAGGGGACGAAACGTTTCCCGTGGTTTTCGTTCCACTCAGAATCAATCTATCAAATCATCAGCTTTTTCCCGTTTGGCCGCCTCAGCGCCATGGTTCACGGTTTTTCATCTCGGTACTCCGCCCATGATTGGATAACGATGCCGGAGAACGCGGCGCTTGGTTGACGGTGGTTCCGGTTTCCGCCCATTTCTGGTACATGGCGCGGGGAACATATTGCGGCGTTCAAATAAATGAACAAGGGGGGAAAGCATGTCCAGCGCCTTCGGCACACTGTTCAGAATCAGCACCTTCGGCGAATCACACGGCCAGGCGATAGGCCTTATCATCGACGGCTGTCCGCCGGGTCTGGCCCTTAACGAATCGGATATTCAGCCGCTGCTCGACAGGCGGCGGCCCGGCCAGAGCGCGTTAACCACCGGGCGCAAGGAAGGCGACCGGGTGACGATTCTTTCCGGGGTCGAAAACGGTCGCACTCTGGGAACACCTATCGCTTTGGTGGTGTATAACGCCGACCAGCGCCCCGGCGATTACGGCGAGATGGCCGCCCTCTTCCGACCGTCGCACGCCGATTTTACCTACCACGCGAAATACGGCATCCGCGCCGCCTCCGGCGGTGGTCGGGCCAGCGCCAGGGAAACCATCGCCTCGGTGGCGGCAGGCGCGGTGGCCGAAAAAATCCTCCGCGCCTGTTACGGCGTTGAGATTGTCGCCTGGGTCGCCGCCGTCGGCGACATTGATTGCCCGCCGCCGGACATGGCGACCATCAGCCGCGAGCTGGTCGATGCGACGGACGTCCGCTGCCCCGATCAAACATCCGCCGCCGCCATGCGCGCCGTCATCGGCGCCGCCAAGGAGGAAAAAGACTCGGTCGGCGGGATTATCGCCTGTGTCGTGCGCGGCGTTGCCGCCGGTTGGGGCGAACCGGTATATGACAAACTTGAAGCGAAACTGGCCCAGGCGATGCTAGCGATTCCCGCAAGCAAAGGCTTTGAAATCGGCTCCGGTTTCGCGGGCAGCCGCCTGCGCGGTTCACAGCATAACGACCCATTCATCAACAAAAACGGCCGCATCGGCACCGCGACCAACTATTCTGGCGGCGTCCAAGGTGGCATTTCCAACGGCGAGATGGTGTATTTCCGCGTCGCCTTCAAGCCGACCGCCACCATTGGCCGCGAGCAGCGCACCGTGGATGCGGCGGGCAACGAGGCGATTCTCGCCGCCAAAGGCCGACATGATCCCTGCGTCGCGCCACGGGCTGTGCCGATTGTCGAAGCGCTGACCGCCTTGACGCTCGTTGACCTGGCTATGCGCCAGGAAGCGCGGCGGGCTTTCTTCATGGCAATCCCGGAATAATCACGAGAGTAACCTTTTTAGGCGAGCGACATGGCGGAAAAATTCGGCAAAACCTGGTGGGGCGAGAACTGGTTGCGTTCTTTGGAAAATGTCGATTACGACAACCGTCTGCCGCGCGGCGCGACCTACGCCAGAGGCGGTCGCGTCAAAGAAATTACAATCGAGGTCAACAGCATCAACGCCAAGGTAAAGGGAACGCGGACCACGCCGTATACGGTGAAGATTGTCGTGCCGCCCTTCACCACAGAGCAGCGGCGGCGACTGATCGACAAACTGGTCGCTTTGCCAGCCATCATTTCCAAACTGCTGAACCGCGAACTTGACCCGCAGATACTGGCCATCGCCGAAGACCTGGGTCTGAAGGTCTTTCCCCGCCAGTGGACCGATTTCAAAATGAATTGCTCCTGCCCGGATTGGGCGGTGCCGTGCAAACATCTGGCGGCGGTGATTTATGTGCTCAGCCGGGAAATCGACAATGATCCGTTTCTCGTGTTTACGCTGCATCAAATTGATTTGCTCACCGAACTGAATCAACGCGGTCTGGTGGCCGATGACCACGCCGCGACGGAAATCCTCTTTTTCCCGAATTTGCTTGCGCCGGAACCGAAGCGGCAAACGCCCTGGGAGGCATCCGCCGTCTACAAGCGGCTCGATTTTTCCCGGTTGGAAAATATCGGCGCGCCCCTACTTCAATTACTGACCGCCGCGCCGCCGTTTTATCCCAGTGGCGATTTTCGTGGAAAATACGCCCATTGTCTGACCCGCGCCAACAAAGGAGCGCGGCGCATTCTGGCCGGACGTTTGGATTTGGCCAAAGCGTGCGACGCGCCAGCCACGGGTTTGGGGAAAAGAAGCCGTCTTTCTTTGACCATCAATGCGAGCAACCAACTGCGCATCGGCGGCGAAGGACACAAACTGACAAAATTTCCCTCTCTGCTCGCGGCGCTTTCCGGACTCACGCCGGAATATCTCGTGGATTATCATCCGACGGTCGCCGCCTGCCACAGAATTCTGTTCGCCGCCTTGCATTTGCTGGCGAACAGCGCGGTCGTTCCTCATATCGTTTTGTTGGCCGATGAAAAATTCATGATTCGCTGGGCCGCCGCGACCATGGATGAAGCGGTCAGAACGCTCGTGGAAAAACTCGCTGTTCTCATGCCGCCCGATCTTTTGTCGGCGAAGAAAACGCTCTCCGACGATGAGCCGCTGTTTTTTCCGGCCAATCCAGGCGAACTGTTGCTGTCGCGGTTTTTGGGCGCCATCCTCGACTTGCTGCTTGAGCCGGACGACGATCTTTTTATCGATTTGTTTTTTCATGGCGGTCGCCATTTTCTACGCGGAGTCGGCGAAAAGGCGATGCCCGGCGCTATAAAGGTTTGGCTGGATCGTTTCCATCTAGGCGTCGATAAACGCAAACTGACGCTCGTCATCTCAGAGGAAGCGGATGAGCGTTTCGCCCTCGATGTCAGCGTCGAAAATCCGTCCGACCCAGATGTTCCGCTGACACCGCTCGCGAAAATTCTGAAGGAAAAACAATACGAAAAAGATCGCCTCAAAATTCTGCAAAGCGTTTCGCTGTTGAGTCCGTTCATCCAGGGGCTGGACCGCTATATCAACGCCGGGGCCAAAGAGCCGCTGCGTTTTTCCGCCGAGGAATTCGCCCCATTTTTTCTTGATGCGCTGCCGGCGGCGCGGCTTTTGGCGATCAATATCGTTTTGCCGCAGGCCTTGCGCGGTTTGGTTAAACCGAAAGCCGCGCCACGCCTGAAAAAAAAGAGCGACGGCGGAGCATTTCTGCATTTCTGGGACATTTTCGATTTCGATTGGCAGGTGGCCTTGGGCGATCAACTAGTTTCCGAAGAGGATTTCTTGCAGTTGATGCGCAAAGCCTCGCGTTTATTCAAATTCCGCGAGCGTTACTTTTATCTGGACGACGGCGACCTGGAACGCTTGCGCCAAGCCCTGGCTGGTGAAAAACCGCTTTCGCCAGAGCGTTTATTGCAGGTCGCCTTGTCAGGCGAGTACGAGGGCACGCCAGTCGCGCTGACCGAAGAGGCGCTGAAACTGGCGCACGAGCTGACTGCGCAGGAGGAGGTAGCGCTTCCTGACGGCCTGCGCGCCACTTTGCGTCCCTATCAGGTTCGGGGATTTTCCTGGATGTACCGCAACAGCCGCATCGGTTTCGGCAGTATCCTCGCCGACGATATGGGGCTGGGCAAAACCGTGCAGGTGCTGGCCCTTTTGCAGAAATTCAAGGAAGAAAAAACCATAGACGAAAAACATCGGGCCTTGGTGGTGGCGCCGACCGGGCTTCTCGCCAACTGGCAGGCGGAAATCACGCGCTTCGCGCCGACGCTTTCCGCGCATATTTTTCATGGAACGAACCGCGACCTGACGGAATTTACTGCCGATGTGCTTCTGACCACCTATGGTTTGCTTCGCGCCGACGCCCCAATTTTGAAAAAAATGAAATGGCGGCTCATGGTCATCGACGAAGCCCAGAACATCAAAAATCACGACGCCGCCCAAACGAAAGCGGTCAAAAGCATCCCAGCCGATATTCGTATCGCCATGAGCGGCACGCCGGTTGAAAACCGCCTGTCGGAATTTTGGTCGATTATGGATTACGCCAATCGAGGCTATTTGGGGACGGCGAAGGGTTTCAAAGAAGAATACGCCACGCCGATCCAGGTGGCTGGCGACGCCGATGTGGTGGAAAAATTCAAAAAAATTACCGCCCCTTTTATCATGCGGCGTATGAAATCGGACAAATCAATTATTGCCGACCTGCCAGAGAAAATTGAGCAGAATCAGTACGCTCGCCTGACCAAACAGCAAGCCGCCTTGTACGAGAAAACCGTGAGCGCGGCGATGAGGGAAATCGAAAACGTGGACGATGAGGGCGACAGCCATTCAATGTTCAAGCGCCAGGGGTTGATTTTGCAGATGATTCTCGCCCTAAAACAAATATGCAATCATCCGACGCAATTTCTAAAAAACGACGACTTTAATCCAGCCCTGTCCGGTAAAATCGAGTTGCTGTTCGACCTGCTCGACAGCATCGCCGAGAGCGGCGAAAAAGCGCTGATTTTTACCCAATTCCGTGAAATGGGCGATTTGCTGGAGCGGTTCATAGACGAGCGTTTCGGAGAGAAACCGCTCTTTTATCACGGCGGCCTTGGGGTGAAAAAACGCGAGGAACTCGTCGATGCTTTTCAGAATGGACACGCCGATCGCTTCTTCATCCTGTCGTTGAAAGCGGCGGGAACCGGCCTGAACCTGACCGCCGCCAGCCAGGTCATTCACTATGATTTGTGGTGGAATCCAGCGGTGGAAAACCAGGCCACCGACCGCGCCTATCGCCTTGGCCAGAAAAAAAACGTCATGGCGCACCGTCTGATTTGTCAAGATACTTTTGAAGAACGCATCGACGAAATGATCCAGAAGAAAAAACATCTGGCCGATCTGACCGTCGCCACTGGCGAAAATTGGCTCGGCAAACTAAGCGATACCGAATTACGGGAAATTTTTGCATGAGGGCATGATGCGAAAGGAATGCGCAAAACCCCTGGCCGTGCGCGGGCTGATGATTGGCGGCAAGCGTCCGCTGGTGTGTCTGCCTCTGGTCGCGGCCACTGAGGACGATCTTGTACGGGCGGCGCGGAAATGTCTGGCCTTGATGCCGGATTTGCTGGAATGGCGGGTGGATTGGTTCGCGGCCTTTGCCGATGCGCGGAAGGTGATGGCGGCTTTGGCGCGTCTGCGCGCCGAGGTAGATGATCTGCCGCTGATTTTCACCTGCCGCGACGAAAAAGAAGGCGGGGCGCGGCCTATCACCTTCGACCAGCGCTTCAGCCTCATGGTGTCGGCCCTGGCGTCGGGGATGTGCGACTTGCTCGATGTCGAATTGGCGGCGGGCGAACAAACGATTGCCGCGCTTGCCGCCGTCGCTCAGGCGACCTCGACGCGACTGATTATTTCCTGCCATGATTTCACCGCGACGCCAGATGCGGCGACGATTGTATCCTGGTTGCGGCGGGCGCGGGATTTGGGGGGCGATGTGGCCAAGGCGGCGGTGACGCCGCAGCAGCCGGAAGATATTTTGACCCTGTTGTCGGCCACATGCAAAGCGCGGCAAGAGCTAGAGATTCCTCTGATTACCATGGCCATGGGCCGCGATGGCCGCATCTCGCGTCTGGCCGGTGGTTTGTTCGGCTCGGATGTCACCTTCGCCGCCGGTGTCGGCGCGTCGGCGCCCGGTCAGATTCGCATCGGGCCGCTGCGCGAAGCGATGCGCCTGTTGTACCCGCAAACGCGCAAGACAAAAACGCGATGAATCGCCATTTTGTATATCCCACTGCCGCAGATTTACGCCTTGGGCGATGAAGCGGGCGCTTGATGCCCGATTTTTGCGCGACGGCGCGCTGTCGCGGCGGCGGCCAAACCGCGCGGCATCACAATCTCCTGAACGTCGTTTTTTCAAAACCTGACAAAAAAGCGGCTGGATTCCCCGACGATGGGAGTCCAGCCGCTTTTTTGTCTTTGGCGGTCTTTTGTGGAACGATTACCAAAGCTTGCCGATCTTAAAAGCCAGTTGATAATCCTCAACCATCGACGGGCTATCGACGTTTTGCAACACCGGAAAGAAAACGCCAATGCCAAACCATAAATCGTAGCGGTCAATGGTGAAATTCATCGACGGGCCGACGAACCACTCAGTGTAGCCGTTTTTCAAATCAATATCGCCCGCCGGGCTGCTTTTGTCGCCCGCCTCGTTGTGCGTGAGGGAGCTTTCCAGGGCCACGTCGAAGGTTTTGAATAAATAGCGAAACTGGCTATTCCATTGGTACTGCTCGCCGCGTTTGACATCCTGATTGCCGCGTTCAAATGGACCGCTGATGATCGCCTCTGTGTCAAATTTTATTTCGGGCGTCAGAAACAGGCCGAAAGCGGCGGCGGCGCGTCCGCCCCAAGCCGCGTTGCCGGGCAGATGATTGGCGCCCTCCGGCGCGGTCGGCAACAGCGCGCTCAAGGAAAAAGACAAGGCGAACGGATCTTTCTGATGAAGATTATACAGGGCATAACTTAAACCAAGCGACTGATCGCCGTACCCTTCCAGATGCTTCTGGCTGGGCGTCGGCTTGCTTCGTTCCAGGTTGACATAGGAAAGCACCGAATTCAGCTCCAACCGATTGGTCAGGCCATAACGCAGTTTGAGCAACCAGGCTTGGGAGAAGGTATCGGAACCGATATAGCCGTCTTCGCTGCGGTCCTTGTCGGAAAACGTCGGATTCAAGGCCGTATACAGCAGGCCCTGCGGCAGGGTGCCGCCGCCGGCAATGTTCGGGTTAACCGGCGGCGTGGCCATCAGCGTTTGCGGGCGTTTGAATCCCTGTTCCGGCGTGGCCGCCCACGCTTGGTCGATAGCATTTGTCGGCGCGGCGAGCGCCAAGCCAAGCGATACGGCAAGGACGCGACCGGAACGGTTGAGCGAGTTCATGGTACTCCTTTGAATGAAATGACGAAGCCTGCGGCATGACTCCATCAGTGAGATTGAATTTCTCCGCCGCGCCGAGAATGATTATGGTCGGCGCAACTATAGCGAACATTATCCCCATGTCAAAAATAATTTATGCGCGCCATGAGACCCGCTTAATGCGGATAACCATTTTTCACCGCGACAATAACAGGCCGTCGGCGTGGTTCGCCAAGGCGCAACATATTAGCGCTGGCTAAAAAAATATTGACACCTTGAAACCAGGCGGGTAAATGACCCAGCGTTGCTGGGATAAAAATATTATCATGTTTTGCCACCGGCGGAGGGCTTGCTGTGCTTGAATACGCTGTGATCGTTTTGCTCGTACTCTGGGCGATCTGGTACCTCTGGCGTCGTTTCCGAAGCAACGGGAAAGGCTGTGGTTGCGGTTGCGGCGCGACCAAAACGCCGTGCCGCCATTGTTCCTCGGAAACGGAGAAAGACGGTGAGTAAAAAATCGCCTGGAAATTTTTTCCGTGAATGACTTGCTATTTTCGTCATTCTGTGAACAAAATTTCATTTATCAGTTCTTTTTATGGCCGTTTGACCACTGAAATCATTTACTGGAGGAGAGAGATTATGAAAGTCATGCGGAAATCCTATCTTAAGCGCGGCGCTGTCGTCGGCCTTATGGCCTTCGGCGGTTTCGTCGCCAGCGTCGGCTCCGACGCCTTGGCCGCCGCGCCAGAGGCGGAGTTGGCGCAGTTGAAGAGCCAACTTGAGCAGCTTGCGCGTCAGAATCAGGCCTTGAGCGAGCGCATCGCCGAGCTTGAGAAAAAAGAAGCCGAGCAACCGCGAACTGTGGCTTTACCGGAGAGCGGCGCGGCGGCGACGGATGAAAACCTCATCGGAAAAATCAATGATCACGTTAAGCTAAGCGGCGTCCTTGAAGCTGACATGGTGATCGGTGAAGACTTTGACGGCAGAACATCCACCGACTTCTCGCTGTCCACCGCCGAGTTGTTGCTCGAAGCTGAAGCCACCGAATGGGCGCGCGGCGCCTTCGGGATTGAGTGGCTGAACGATGAAAATAAAATTTCGGTCAGAGAAACCTATGTCATTCTGGGCGACACCGAATCAATTCCGGTCGGTATCAAGGCCGGTCGCTACTATCTGCCCTTCGGCGTCTGGGGCGGCCACACCATTTCCGATCCTTTGACCAAACAAGCTTTCCGCACCAGAGGCAACGCCGTGACTGTGACGGCCAGGCAGGCCGGTTTTTACGTCGATGCCTTCGGCTATAACGGCGACACCGACGACGGCGGCGACAGCGTGCTGGAGCATTACGGCTTTAAGGTTGGCTACGACCTGGAGCAAGAAGAAAGCCTGACCCTGCGTTTGGCCGCTGGATATATGTCCAGCGTCTTCGATTCGGAAAATCTGGCCGATTACACGGCGGGCCAGGAAGTGGCCGCCTACCTGACGCCTGGATTTAGTTTTGATGCTGAACGGAGCTTTCTGCAAGCCGATTATGTCGGCGGCGTCGCGCTGACCGCCGAAGCCGAGCTGGCCGGTTTTGGCCTGTACGCCGAATACGTTACGGCCACCGAGGATTACCATATGGATTATCTGATGAATGGATTCCCCGGCGAGTACGAGTCCAAACCGTCAGCCTGGCATGTCGAGCTGTCTTATGGCTTCGATGTGAACAAATATCCGACGGTGGTCGCCCTGTCGAGTTCCGGCACCGAGGATTTGGGAGGCTTTTTGCCGGAAACCTACATGGTGCTGTTTGGTAGCGTCGAGTTGGCCAAGGGATTTTTCCTGAAGGGTGAATACGTGCACGCCATTGATTACGATGTGGAAGACGGCGGTAGCGGCGACGAATCGGATACCGTAACATTGCGTTTAGCTTACGAATTTTAAGAGAGGGGAGACGCCGGGTCGGCCTTGGAGCCGCGCCCGGTGTTTTTTTGCTTGATAAAGTTAGAGACTTCTAATTTAATTAAATACACAAAACAAAAGGGAGCCGCCATGGAAGAGTTAATCGCCGTTGACCAAAGCGCTGTGGAAAAAGGACGGAATGTGGAAATGGCCGACCTCGCCCAAAATGGCCGCAAAGCCGCCGCCACCCGGCGGAAGATTTGGCAAATCAACCATTCCTATCACTGTTCAGTGGTTGGAATATGCCTGAATCGCGCCGATTTACGACTTTTGGCCCGCAAAAAAATCTATCGCATCAAAGCCGGTGAATCCGACTATGAGATTCATCGCGCCCTGTCCGGCGACGGTGACGAGCGTTCGGCGGCCAACCGGCAACTGAGCAAATACCTCGACAGCCGACACGTGGCGGCCATTCATCGTTATGCCCGGTGTGCGAGCGGCGAAGAAATTCTCGCCCTCTGGCGGCAGGATTGCGCTGACGGCGATGTCGCCGGGGCCTACTGGGCGGTGCTCACCCACCCGACGACCAGCGCGGAAATCGCGGCGACCGTGTACGGCGAAGGGCACATGCTATCCTTTGACGCCTTCGCGGCGAGCAAAAAAAACACCGAAGCCGCCGCCCGCGTTCAAGAGGAAAATCGCAAGCTGTGCGAGGAGGTCGAAACGCTGCGCGAGCAAGCCAAAACAAACAAGGGGGCGCGGACGCTGTTGCAAGAACGTCTGCGCCGCGAGGGCGACCGAATCGACATGCTGTCGCTACGATTGGAAGAGATTGCCGCCCTGAAAAACCGCTTGACGGCGCGGCTGAGCGATGGCGCGGCGGATGAACTGACGACGCTGAAGACGCAAGCGTCCGAGCGGATGCGGGAAATCCAATCTTTGCGCCAGCGTCTTGAAGGGCGGGAACAAAAAATGGCCGAGTTGGAGAGGCGCTTGCAGGCGTCTGAACGGATGCGCATCGACACGCTGGCCCGTCAGGAAGTGGTCGAACGTGAGCAGGCCGAACTGCGGCAGGAACTGGCCATGCTTGAGCAATTCGTCGCGGCGCAGAATAAGACCGATTGCGACGATTGCCCGGATTCGCAGCGGGAAAGTTGCCGGGAACGCGGCCTTTGCGGCAAAACTGTTCTCTATGTCGGCGGACGCGCCAACATGATTCCGCACTACCGACACCTGGTCGAAAAACACGGCGGCGCTTTTCTGCACCACGACGGCGGCCTGGAAAATTCGCGGCAATTGTTGCCGAAACTCCTGTGCGGCGCCGACGCCGTGCTCTGCCCGGTCGATTGCGTCAGCCACGACGCCTGCCGCTCGGTGAAAAAGATGTGCAAGCAGTACCGGAAACAATTTGTGCCGATGCGCAGTTCCGGGCTTTCGTCGCTGGTGAGAAGCCTGGACGCGATTCAATAATCATCAACCTGTAAGGAGATGTTTACGATGAACGAGCAGCCATGCGTCACCACGGCGGATATTCGCCACGGCAATCTGCATATCCGCCTGAATGGCTATGTTTCCCCGGATTCGGTGCGGGAGTTGACCGCCGTGATCGCCAAAATCTATCCCGGCGATGGCAATATTTTCATCCACACCGCCGCCGTCAGCGATGTCGCGCCCAAATCGCGCCATCTCTTCAATCACCTGCTTGAAGCGGGCGGACTGCCCCGCGAGCGCATCTATCTGACCGGCGGCCAGGGCGAAAAATTGTGCCACGACCGAGGGAAAGTCATCCATATTCCGGCAAAGAAAAAACATTGCGGCGGCACATGCGCCAATTGCGCCTGCAAAAAATCCGCCTGAACCCGGCTCTCTTTGTCTATTTGTCAGGACAATCTCATCATGGAGGAAGCAGTATGACCAACGCGCTGATTGTGTATGGATCGACCACCGGCAATACCGAATCGGTGGCGGAAAAGATTGCCGATGTCCTGCGCGACAAAGGCATGGCCGTGACCGTGAAAAACGTGACCGCCGTCTCGGTCAGCGAACTGGGCGGTGACAACGACCTGACCGTGCTCGGCTCCTCGACCTGGGGCGATGAAGATATTGAGTTTCAAGAAGATTTCGCCGAACTGTACGAACACCTGGGCGACGCCGCCTTACACGGGAAAAACGTGGCGATATTTGGCTGCGGCGACAGCGCCTACACCCATTTTTGCGGCGCGGTCGATCTATTGGAAGAGAGCATGGAAAAACTGAAGGCCAATGTGGTCATCGGCTCGCTGCGCATCGACGGCGATCCGTCTGACGCGGGCGATGAAATCCATGCCTGGGCTGAAGATTTGGCTGATAAGGCTTAGCAGGGAAACGAACAATCGCCGCTGTTCCGCACCATCGCCATCCCCTGCCCGCGCGGCAGGCGGATGGCGCTTTCGCCGCTCTCATGCGCAGCAACACGGTTCACGCTGTTATCCCAAGACGTTCCATAGCCTAAACAAGAATATTTCCTGACTCAATTAAGGCTCACATCTTGGGTGGCTTGGAATAGATCGCTATGTTGAAGAGTCAGGCTCAATCCGCTCTCACAAGCGAAGGCCGTCAGGTCGCGCCGAAATGCGGCCAGCGAAGCGACGCCGGTCAGGTCGAGCTGAAGCGCCATGGTATAGCGCCCGTCGCGCAAGGTTGTCGCCAAATCCAAGATATTCACCCCATGTTCGCGGCAAAATCCGCTGACCTGATAGACCAGGCCGCCGCGATTTTCCGCCTGCGCCGTCATAATGTACATCTCTTGCGGCACCGGCGAGCCGCCGGTTAAGGGTGCGGGCGGCTCTTTGACCGACACTTCAAACTCGGCGGACTCGCCTACCTGAGCAGACGGGCCAAGGCCCGCGATTTCGGCGATCAAAGCCTCTTTTGTCACCGTATCCGGGAAATTGACGATAAGAATCATTGTCAGGTAGCCCCACAAAACCGACTGCTTCAGATCGGCCAGATCACCGCCCAGGCGAAAAATCGCGCCGGTGATGTCGGCAACCACGCCAGGGCGATCTTTAGTCAGGATGGAAAGAACCATGTGCTTCGCCATATGTCACCTTGTGTGTTCATACCGTTGATTCGGCGACGACACTATGGCAAAGTCGCGAGTATCAATCAACCGTTTCTTCCCCAGAGAGGACAGGAGAATGCGCACCGGCCCGATGTTGACCCTGCTGGCGCTTTTGCCGCTCTTTATTGGCTGCGCGACACTGCCCCGCTACACTGAGCTGAGCCGCGACTTCAGGGTCGAAGCGATATTCACCCAGGGCCAGGTCTTGCCGCGATACCGCTATTTTTATACCGGCCCCGACCACGAGCCGGACGCCCTTTTGGCCCTTGACCGCGATTGGACACTGGATGGCCTGTATTGGACGGAAATCGACCTGACCGAGGCGCAACTGAAAAACTGGCTGCGCCAATTCCGAATCGCCAACGGTCATTACGACGATTGGGTGCATGGAATCATCATCTACAGTGGCATGGTCGTGCCGGACCGAAGCAGAAACCCTATCGGCGCGATGTACGTCCGTTACGGCCAGGTGTATGTCCGCTACGGCGAGGGCGACGAGAAACGCCTAACGATTGTCGGCCCGGAACGCCCGGCGGGCGCGGCCTTTCGCGATTGAGGCAAAATACCCGGCGCTTTTTGGAGCGAGAAAACGATGAAATCCTGGATTGACGCCCGATATTTCGAGGAACTGGCGCTGGCGACGCCAGAACAACTGTGCGTCGGCGGACGCGCCAGCCATGCGGCGGGCCTCTATCGCCTCCGCGTCTGGCATGACGACTACATCGTTGACGGGCGAAATCGCCTCGTCAGCGTCATACCGGCGGCATTATCCGGCGCGGCGGCAAAACCGGCAAGCCAGCCGGGGATGTTCTCCCTGTTCGTCATCTGGTATCTGCTACATCCAACGGCCATCGCCATCAGCGGCGTCTGGGTATCAGAGAAAGACTTCCCCGGTGGCGCCAGCTTTTTTCGCGGCCCGCATCAAATCCCAACAGCGCAAATCAGCGCCGCCTGCGGCAACGACCTCGCCCGTTTCGCGGCAGCCTGCCGAGCGCGGCGCGGCGAACCAATCGCCATGGGCGACGCCGCCTTTCGCTTCGCCATCACCGCCGATCTGGTTGTAAGCGTAGTATATTGGTTGGGTGATGACGAGTTTCCGGCGACGGCGAACCTGCTCTTTGATCAGGGTCTGGTTGGAAAACTGCCGCTGGATATGGTCTTTTGCCTGGCCTGCGAAATATGCGATAGGCTGACCGTCGCCGCCAAAAACGAGACGTGTTCCGGCGATTAAACATCCGCCAGAAAATTCCAGCGTCGCCGTTAGGGAAACGCTGATGAACACCTCAACCGCCTGCCTGGTCTGTCCGCGACCGGCAGGCGGAATCAATCAGCGTTTCCTTAACCGTTCCGCAGATTTTCATCCCGCTGTTCCGGCAACTTATCAGCAATCCTGAGAAACACTTTAATCAGATTCGGGTCGAAGTGCGAGCCGGCCTCCTCGCTCATGATTTTCACCGCCTTTTCATGCGAGAAGGCCTCTTTATATTGGCGTTTCGAGGTCAGGGCGTCGTAGACATCGGCAATGGCCATCAATCGGCCCAACAGCGGAATATTCTCCCCGGCCAGACCGTAGGGATAGCCCTTACCATTCCATTTTTCATGGTGGTAGCCGACCAGCAGCTTGGCGTAATTCAGAAAATCGCTCTCTTCATCGTCGCCGGCGATCTGGTCGATGATGCGCACTCCGGCTTCGACATGGCCTTTCATTTTCTCGAATTCTTCCGGCGTCAGTTTGCCGGGTTTTTGCAGGATGCTGTCTTTGATCGAGATTTTGCCGACATCGTGCAGTTGCGCCGACTGGACGATCAGGTCGGTATCCCACAGGGCGATTTCCTCTTTATATTCCTCGCTTTCCCTAAGCGCCGCCAGCAGGTAGCCGAGGCATCGGGTGGTGCCTTGGATGTGGGTGCCGGTCACATCGTCGCGCGATTCGACCAATTCAGCCACGGTGCCTAAAATCTTGTTCTGCAATTTAAGAACCGATTTGGTCTTGGCCTCGACCATGTCTTGCAGATGGTCGGTGAATTCCTTTAATTGCAGATGCACTTCGATGCGCTTGCGCAAAAGCGGCAGGGAAAATGGCTTGGAAATGTAATCGACCGCCCCCAGCGACAGCCCTTCCAGCTCACTGGCCGGGTCGTTTTTCGCGGTCAGAAAAATGATGGGAATATGCTGGGTTTTCGGATTGTTTTTCAGAATTTTGATCGCCGCGTAGCCGTCAATATCCGGCATATCGACATCCAAAAGGATAATATCCGGAATCTTGTTCTCAAAAAGCGCCAGCATTTTGGCCGCCGACGGCGCGGTGAACACGTCGTAATTCTCGGCCAGGGCCTTTTTCGCGAAAACCAGATTGGTAATGTCGTCATCAATGACGAAAATCGTCGCTCGTTCTTTCATATCGTTCCTCACTCATCCTGAGTTTCGTGGTAGCCGGAGATTTTTTCCCTATCATTTTCGCACATCATCAAGCAGGGCCAGGGCCTCATCGAATTCGGCCAGAAGCACCTGGGTGGAAAGCCGCTGCATGATTTCCCGTGATTGTTCGTCGAGGCTTTCGGCCATGATCGCCTCAAGTAAGCGATCAATTTCGCCGATGTTCCGGGCGGTGAGCGCCTCAGCCAAGCCCGCGAGCGACTCTTGCAGCGCGGCGCTCTCCAGGGAAGCCGCATCGCCGCCCACGTGGCTGCGCTCACGGAGAAAGGCGCGGATTTTTTCAGTCATCGCCGTGATCTCGACGCGAAAACCTTCCAGCCGGGCGCGGATCACTTCCATGTCGTCTCGGCGTCCAGCGTCTTCCAGGATGGCGGCGGTTTCGGCAATCGCCTTGGCGCCGACGTTAGCCGAAGCGCTTTTCAGGCCGTGCACCTGGGTGATGAAGGCGGACATGGTGTCCGTGGACGGCAAGGCGGAGAGCATTGGCAGATGGGTCTCGACATCACGGCAATAAATGCCCAGGGCGTCGATATAGGCCGCTTCGGAACCGCCTATCGTGGCAATGCCCTTTTTGGCGTTCAGACCGGCGATGGCGATGACGCTTTCATCCTGACCGAATTCGTCATCAGACACCTCGGTCAGGGGCCGCTTTTTCGCCTCCGGCACCCATTTGGCCATGATTTCCTGGAGCCGCTCAATTTCGATGGGTTTTGACAGAAAATCGTCGAAGCCGCTCTTCAGAAACAACTCGCGCATCCCGGTCATGGCGTTGGCGGTCAGGGCGATCACCGGGATTTTTCGCAATTTCTCATTCATGGTGCGCAGGCGGCGGGTGGCCTCGATACCGTCCATTTCCGGCATCATGTGATCCATGAAAATCATGTCGTATTCGCCCTCGGCCAAAAGGTCGAGCGCTTCCTGACCGCTCTGGCAGGTGTGAATATCGAGCTGCCAGGTGGCGAGCAGACCCTTGGCCACCGCCAGATTGAAGGCGACATCATCGACCACCAGCGCCCGGCAACCCGGCGCGATGAACGGGGTGTTGTCGGTTTTAGCGGCTATGGCGATTTTTTCTTTTTCTTCTCCGCGCCGCTCGCTCCGCTGTTCATGCCAACTGTCGCTGGGGCCAATCGGCGTCGGGTCGGCCACTTTCTGAACCAAGGTGGCGGTGAAGGTCGAGCCTTGGCCGTATTCGCTGGCGACAACAATATCACCGCCCATGGCGCGGCTCAGGTTGCGGGCGATCGACAATCCCAGACCAGCGCCGATGACGTTGTTGTTGGCCTTTTCATCGACGCGCACAAAATCACCGAACAGCCGCGCGACATCGGATGCGCGGATGCCAACGCCGCTGTCGCGCACCGTAAACGTCAGCATGATTTCCTCGGACGAACGCCTCTCGCCTTTCGCCGTGAATTCGATAAAACCCTCCGGCGTATATTTAATGGCGTTCGATAAGAGATTTAAGAGAATCTGCCGCAGCCGCGCCTGATCGCCAACCAAGACCGACGGAATGCCAGGGAAAATATCAAAGCGCAACTCCAGCTTCTTTTCGCCCAGATAGGCGTAAATCACCGAGAGAACGTCACTGAACAGTGTCACGGTTTTATACTTGTCGGCGGCGATCGGCAGCTTGCCCGATTCGGCCCGCGACAGGTCTAAAATATCGTTGATGATGGCCAAAAGGCTCTGTCCGGCCTTTCTGATTTCGTCGATATAGCCCAGCGCCTGCGGTTGACCGTAGTCGCGCTTGGCCAATTCGCTCATGCCGATGATGGCGTTCATCGGCGTGCGGATTTCGTGGCTGACGCTGGCCAGAAATGACGATTTCATACGGCTTTCCTCTTCGTAATAGTCGCGGGCGCGGGAAATCTTCAGCAGAATCGCGCAGAGGATCGCGGCCAGAATGGAACCCAAGGCCGCCATGACCGGCGCCATTTCAAAAACCTTGGCGTAGTAGTGGCGCGTCGGCGCGACCAAGCCCAGATACCAGCCGTTTTGCAGACGGCTGAAAAAGGCGATATGGCGCGAGCCGCCGATGGTGATGTGTTCCAGGCACAGGATGCCGTCGCCGCCGCTATCGGCCAAAGTTTTCAGGCGAGCGGCGACCCCGGCAAATCCAGGAATTTCTTCAATGTTGTCGTCGTGATACTGAGCGTCGGGATAGGTCAGCGCGTTGAAGGAATCATCCAGCAACATGCCGAAGCCACCGGCGGCGACCCGATACGCCTTGACTTCTTCGATGATCGGGTTCAGCAGAAAATCAATGGCCAGAACGCCGTGGTCGCCGTGCTCGTCGGAAACCGCCATGGAAAAGACCCCGACCGCCTCACCGCTACGCGGATCGATGCTGGTGACAAACGAAATGTTATCGGGATCAAGCAGGGCGCGGCGCGCCCACGGCGCGGTCTTCGGATTGTAAAATTCCCTGGGTATCCAGTTGGTTCCGTCGATATAATTGCCCTCAAGAACGCCGTAGAGTGATTTGAAAATGTCTTTAATGTCGCTTTGATGCTGAAACACGTCGCTCCAGACCTTCAGGATTCGCTGCAACTCGTCGGCGTCGTCGCCACGGGCAATGGCCATGGAAACCGAAGACGCCACATGCCGCAGGGCCGCCTCGTGCGCCAAGATCCACGAACGCATGGTGTACTGATAGCCCTGCATGGCGCTTCTGCCGTACAGGTCGATCTGCTCTTTGACCACGCCAGCGGCGTAATAGTAGCCCGCCACGGTCATGATGAGAAAGGCGGCGCAGACAAAGAACAAGCGCCAGAACTCGGCACGGATGGTTTCCCGGAAATGTCTCACGATTTATCGCCCCCTTATAGAGACAGAAACCGGTCGGGAATTTCGACGTCGGTCGCGTTCATGTAGCCTTTGCCGAAAATATAGGTGTCCTGGTACACTAAAAAGAGCGTGCGCATTGGTTTTCCGGTGACTAAATCGGTATAGAATGTGCCGTTCCAGCAAGCGCCGGGCGAAAAGCGCTCAAAACATTTCACCACATCGCGCGGACTGGACAGCGTGCTTTTCCCCTCGACGATCAAGCGGCCAAACTCGGCGATCCCGGCGGTTTGGCAGAATCCCAGCGAGTAGGCCCAGGTGCCCATCCTGCCGCCGCCACCAGCCTTGACTACCGCCTTTTCGACTTTCTGCAGAATCGCCGCCCAATCATCAGTCTCGCCGGACAAATCGACATCAAACGCCTCTGGATAACCCATCATCGGCGAGGGAATATCGGCCTCAATAAAGTAGCCGCCGTAGCGGGCGATTTGTTTTAAGAGCGGCGCGGTGTGCGCGTCGTTGGTGCAGAAGAAGGCGGTCGCCTCGCCATATTCTTGCAGCCAGCCGGGAAAGGCTTCCATGATATGGGCGCGCGCCTCGGCGACACTGGTCGCAAGCGGGTCAAACGCGTCGATGGCGACAAAACGAAGGCCCAAATCCTGGCAGGCCGCTTCCATAATTTCCCGCCGCCGCGACAGCATTTCGTAGGTCATGTGGCGCGGAAACGAGATGTGGACAAAAGTCTTGGCGCCCAATCGCTTAGCGGTGTGCGGAATCAGGTAGCCACGGGAAATGAAATCGGCCTCGATGGCGAAATCGGCGACGCCGCCGATGATATCCGGGTCTTCCATAATGCCGCCAGCCAGGCAGATGACATCACGACGTTTTTCCTTGATGCGGCGAAAACCGGCGGCGGTGCCCGGCACGGCCTGGTTGACCACCACCGCTTTCACCAGCGGGTCATCGGCCATGGCGGCGATGATCGCGGTGGTGTCCTCGTATTTTTCGGTGAAATTATCCGGGTAGGTGACGTGGCGCACCATGCCGCCCTGCCGCGCGTCGCCATAAAGCCGAATCATTTCCAAAGCGCCCAACGGGTCCTCCGCTCCCTGATTGCTGCTGCCGGTGACGATGCCGATATGAAAACGCGCCGGGCCGTTCGCCCCGCCCGTATCGGCCAAGACCGTCTGTCTGCCAGCCAGCCAGGCGCTGACCACAGAAAGCGCCGTAGCTGAAACCGCCGCTTTGATGATGGTTCTGCGTGAATATGTCATATGTTCGCCCCTGTTCAGGCCGGCATCACCCGTCCGCGTTCGTCGATCATTGATGCGGCGTCGCAAGATATTTGTCCGGTATAATCGTATCGGTCAGACCCAAAAAACCTTTGCCGAAAATATAGGTGTCCTGACGGATGAGCAGGCAGTTGTTCATGGTTTTCCCGATTGCCCGATCAATGTAGCGACGCGCCTGCCACGCGCCGTTCGGAGACGCTTTTTCGTAACAGGCAAGAAGCGCCCGCATATCGTTTTTTTTCGCCTGACCCATCACAACCATCCGGCCAAATTCCGTCAGAGCTACAATGTCGGCATAGGCCAAAGGCGCGGCCCAGACGCCCATCCGTCCACTGGCGCCAGCCTTGACCACCGACTGCTCGACGTTTTTCAGCAAAGCGCCCCAGTCATCGGAATTCTGATTCAGTGTAATGCCAAAAGCCGCCGGATAGCCCATCAGAAGCGACGGCATATCGGCCTCAATGAAGTAGCCGCCATGCGCCGCCAACTGCCGTAAGAGCGGCTCGGTATGGGCGTCGTTGGTGCAGAAAAAGGCCGTATCCTTGCCATAGAGTTTCAACCATTTCGGCACCTGTTCGGTGATATAGCGCCGCGCCCCGTCGATACCGGCCACACCGGTCGGGTCGGGCGCTTTTTCATAGACGAAACGCAGCCCCAGATCGTCGCAGGCCCGCTCCATGATGAGGCGACGCCGCCCCATGGTTTCGTTAATCATGTGGCGGGGAAAGGAAATGTGCACAAAGGTTTTGGCGCCGAGCAATTTGGCGGCATAGGGAATCAGGTAGCCGCGAGCGACGAAATCGGAATTGACCAACAAATCGGCGGCGGTGCCGATAAACCGGGTGTCTTCCTGCGATTCGGCGGCCAGACAGAGAATATCCGGACGCTTGATTTTGATCTGCCTGAAGGCGTCGGCGGTGCCGGGCACGGCCTGGCAGGCAATGATAACTTTCATCAGCGGGTCATCGGCCAGGGCGACCAGCAGGCCGATGGTCGTTTCCATGTCGTGCAGAAAATTGTCCGGATAGGTGATATGGCGCACCATGCCGCCGTGATTGGCGTCGCCATAGAGGTCGATGAGTTTGCGCGCCGCCAGCATTTCATCACTGCTCTGTACGCCGGAGCCAGTCATCAGACCGATGTGAAAGGCCGCCGCCAAGCCGTCGGCGACGGGGAGAAACACACTGCAAAAAAACAGCACGGCGAACACTCTCAACCGAAATTCACGCATGGCGATTTCCCCCTTCGCGCCGCATCTCTTCTGAAACACCGCATGGTCATCCATGACCGACCAGGCCCAGTGTATCACCTATTTGTCGGCTTATAAAAGGTCGGTGTACAAAATCAGCCTGACCATATTTAATATATTTTTGTCAGGTAAACAGCCGCAATGGAACGCGGCCTGGATGGACGCGATTTCATTGACAGCGGGCAATGGCTTCGGTAAGCATGAGACGAGCGCATTGTTACGCCTGTCAGCGCTCCGTCTCCTTTCCCAACACGCAAAAATATGATGACTAAAAAGCGCAAATTGCCCATCGGTATTCAGACTTTTCAGAAGATTCGTGAAGATAATTTTTATTATGTCGATAAAACGGCTTTTGCCTTGCAGTTGATTGAAGCTGGAAGCGCATATTTTCTCTCCCGCCCGCGCCGCTTTGGCAAAAGCTTATTTTTAGATACCCTGGCCGAACTTTTTCGGTGATGTCACAAAATGGTTGAGGCGCATAATTTTCTATCGAAGAAGAAAGTGTTTATAAATGTTCCAATGACCGCTTTATGGATATCTTTATTTTTAGAAAAGCATATAGTTTTCCG
>JAITSS010000057.1 GCA_031287565.1 Desulfobulbaceae bacterium | reverse complement strand
CCACCCTCACCCCCGCCCCTCTCCCGGAACGGGAGAGGGGAGAAGAGTCTCCTTCCCCCGTTCCGGGGGAAGGCCGGGATGGGGGCCGCCCCTACGGTTCCCCGTTACCGTCATGCCCGCGCGTTTTCAGCGGGCATCCAGGAAGGATGGTGGCAATGGCAACATGGATTCCCGCTTGCGCGGCAATGACGGCTTTCTCGTCAATTGCCGCGTAGGGGCGAACTGTGTTCGCCCGATGTGTTATTGGATATAGCCTAAGAGATAGTCCTCGCTGATCCTCGCGCCGTTGGTCTGCGCCTGTCTGCTCAGGTAGGCGGTCGAAGCGGCGATCACCTGATGGTTGGTGATTGATATGGCGATCTTGTCGCTGGCGCGGGCCGCCAGCCTGCCGACGGCGGCGATTTGCGCCAGCCGTGTCGCCGCGTCGGAGATGGACGCGACCTGATGGCGAACAAAACAACCGCCGAGAAATGCCTGGCCTGGCCTGGCCGCGCCGGTGGCGTCCACGGCCAATTCGCCGTGATGGGCGGGCATCCGCCCCAGCCGAAAGCCGCCGATGAAGGCGCGGCTATTCTTGGCGCTGGCGCTGGCGCGGCTGGCGTCAAAGAGTTTGACCATTTTATAGATACGGTCGGACGCTGAGCCGACATGGGGAAATATCTTGCGCCAGCCGGAGGTGGCGGCGCTTTGACCGGTTATATAGCCGGACAGATGCGAGCCGCCTCGGTCTTGGTATGGAAAACCAGTCCAGCGATTCGTAAGGAATACCAGCGACCCGGCTTGGCCGGGCTGCTCGATCTCGGCGAAATCACCCGACCAGGGCCGGAGCGGTTGGGCCGAGAGCGCCGAAAGGCTGTTTCCCGGCGCGTTCAGGGCCAGTTCGTAGATGCGGGTCGCCGCGCCGTGGGCGACGGTGTGGCCGCTGATACACCCGCCCAGAGCCAAACCGACCATTCGCCCCGGCATCGCCACCGTCAGCTCGCGGCTGGCGATGGACAACACCTGGTTCAGGCGCTTTTCAGCGCCGTTTACCGGGTCATGCCACCACAATTGCTGGCCGACGCGGCTGGCCGCATCGGAAACGCTGACAAAAGAGTGGCCGCTGCCAGGCGTCCAATGGGCGATGGCGGCGGGCCAGCCACCCGTCACGGTCTGCCGCGTGCTTTCCGGCCCTTTGGGAAAAACGCCGCGCCCCAGGCCTTTATTTCTGAAGGGATAGATGCGGATTTCCGGATGCGGCGCGGCAAAAACGGCTTTTTCCGCCTGGCTCAGCGAGGCGCCGCAGTAGGAATTGTAACGCGGCGCATGGCCGAGCAGCTCGCGGCCAAGTAAAACGCGCCAGTACAGGGCATGGCCATAGACTGTGCCCTTATAGCGGTGCCAGTCGTGAAAATTGCGCAACAGCCACAGCCGCTCGGCGCGGGTTTTGGCGTATTCCCAGCCGTCGATATGCAGATGCCAGGCCAAGTGGTCAAGCGTCGCCTCCGAGAGCGCCGGAAGCGGCCCGGCGTCGGTCGGCGCCCGGCCATTGGCATTGCCGAGGCGCGGCCAGACGAAGGCCAGCGGCGTGAGGGCGCAGGCCTTCGAGAGCGCATCGCCGCTGGCGGCGCTGGCGGCGAGAAAGGGCGGCGCCGCCAGGGAAGCGGGCGCAATCATCTGTAAAGGCGTTTTATTACTCATTTGAAAGCCCTTCATAGATGATTTGATCGAGGCTCAGCCGCGCCGACTGCCAGGCTTCAAGCGCCTGAAAGGCGGGCGCTTCGACCACCACCCGTTGTATGCCCTCAATGCCCTGGATCAGCTCAATGAGCTTTGAGGGCACAATGTCGCGGCCCAAAACCGCCTTCTGCCAGAGAACGTACTCTTCCACCCTGGCCGCCACCGTCGCGGCAATGGTGGCGCTTCTCGCGGCATGTGACACCAGAATGGCGTAGCGCAGCCGGATGGCCGCCGTCACCGCCTGCGGCGGCGTCACCTGGATGTCGTCGGTGAACGGCCGAACTTCGTTACGGTTCAGATGGGCGTGGAGGACGGCAATCGTCGCCGCGTCGGGTAGTTGGCCGTCCCGCATCAGGGGCGCGATATGGACGCTGCCTGGCTGGGGCTGCCACACGGCCACATCCATGACGCCCTGATGCGCCGACAGCGCGTGGTAGCGCCAGGCGGCCAGGCTACCGGCCGAACCGTAGGCTTCTGAGGCCAGGGCAATACGTTGGCGCAGCCGCTCGTCATCCTCGGTGTTTTGTCCGCCGTTGGACGTCGTGATGTTTTCCGCCTTGAATACGAAGGGAATCGGGTCCATCAGATTCTTGATTTGTCCCGGCAACAGGCCGTTCGCCTCGGCCCCCAGGCTTTGGCAGACCGCTGTCGTGTCGCCCGTGGCCTGGCCCGCTTCGATGACCAAGTCGGCCTCGGTGGCGAAGACGTATTGGCCGCCCGCGCGAACGCGAATGCCTGGCGGAATCACCACTGGTTCCGAACGAATGGCTGAAAGGGTGAAGCGCATCATCGCCCTGGCCGCCGACGGCGGCAGGCGGTCGGTGTGCAGATAGGCGCCGAGATGGTCGAGGTAATCGCCATTGGCGTAGTGCAAAAGGTTCTGTTTTCCCGTGAAATCAATGGCCACATTCTGTTGGGCGATGATCGCGGCCACTCCCTCTAAAAACAGCCGAACCGGGTCGCCAGGATAGAGTTCATGGCCGGAAGCCGCCTCGTAACCGGTGATGATCGCCGCCTCAACCCTGGCGGTGTCGGTCTCACAGAAGGAAATGTCAGGGAGAAATTGGCGGTTCATACTTGCCTCCGGAAGAAAACGGGCAAACCCGTTGTATTAGGTAAACGCTGATTTATTCCGTCTGTTTGTAGCAGAAGTCTCTCCACAAGCGATACGTGAATTCCCCTCTCCCGCTTGCGGGAGAGGGGAGAAGAATCTCCTTCCCCCCACCTCACCCCCGGCCCCTCTCCCGGAACGGGAGAGGGGAGAAAAGTCTCCTTCCCCCGTTCCGGGGGAAGGCCGGGATGGGGGCCGGGGGAAGGCCGGGATGGGGGCCGCCCCTACTCTTCATCTCTGACGGCGAGCGTCACCACCGGTCGCAGCGTTCCGTCCACCGCCGATTCGCTGAAACCAGGGAAATCGACGCGGACGACCTTGGCCCGTGGCTCGTAGCGCTTGATCTGGCTGTAAATCTCGACCGACAACAAGGCCACCGCCCTGGGCGAGGGCTGATCCAGCACGCTGCAATCGAGGCCGAAATCACGATCCAGTGGCACAGTCCCTTTGGCGGTGGTCAGGATCATCCGCACATTCTGAATCATTTCCTCGACCCGGTTTTCCGGGTGGACGACCAGCGGTAGCGGTTCGGAGGTGACAGTATGCGTGGTCATTTGTATTCCCACAGTCGCAGGTCGCATTCGACCATCATCAACACGCCGTTATCGGCCACCCGCCGCCAGTTGTCGCCCACTTCCTCCAGCACAAATTCGCCCAAGACCCGACCACCGACGATCATCGGGTAGGCTTCATGGGCCTCGACCATCTCGTACATGCGGTCGATTTCGGCCATTGGGTCGCAGAAGCGGTGGTGCAGCTGGATGGAAAAGTCGAGGCGCGACAGTTCCTTGCCTTCGTAGTGCAGCAGTTGCTCGTGGTCGGCGACATTCAAAGTCGAATAGCGGCCTCTACGCCCGGCCCGCATATGGTCAAAGGTCAGGATGCGTTCTTCCGACACTTCAAAGACAATCGGGCCAAAGGCGCCAAGCCGGTTCATTTGATCCACTCCTTGCCTGGCCCTTCCACCGGCCCCGGCGGATCGGGACGGCCAGCGGCGGCGGGCGGCGCTTCCAATTGATAGGGTTCCGGCTCAATCGGCAGCGGTTCGACCACAGTATCCGGCGGCAGGTCGGCGGCGGTGGTGAAAGGCGGCAAGGGAATGGCCGGGGCAATCGGCGCGGGCGTTTGTGGCGTCACGGTGGAGGAAACTGTTTCCGCCTGCGCCACCTGGTTCACCCCTGATAACTGGGCCAACCCCGCGCCATAGCGCAGGATCGCGCCGCCACCAACTTCGGTCATGGCCGGGCTGCCGAATTGCGCCGCCACCATCCCTTGCGCCGCCAGCCGCGCCCCTGCCGACGCCAATAGGTCGGTTCCGGCGGCCAGCTTGATGCTGTTCAGGGCCTGCGCATCGAGGTTAAGGCCGGATTTGACTGACAGATCAAGGCCAGCCTTGGCCTCCAGCGCCACCAGTGAATAGAGGGTGGTTGAGGCCAGGCTTCCGGCCGTCAGTTGTGTCGAACCGACAATCTTGGTGTGCGCGGTTGAGTTGATATTGATCTCCGACGCGCCGCCCAGCGTGATTTCGCTCGGCGCTTTCAGGGTGATGGCGGCGGCGGCGTTGCCGTGGATCGAGGCCGACGAGCCGATCAGGATGTCTTTCTCGACGGCGATGGTCAGCTTGCCGGTGACGTGCAGATCGACGTCGCCAGTTTTGCGGTTGTGTCGAAACCAACCGCCCTCGCCCCATTTAATCATGGTGATGTCCGGATCTGGCGCTTCCGGTGGCGGTGGATTCGGGTCGCTGTAGATACAGCCCAGCACATAGCCGGTTTCCGGCGCGCCAGGAATAAAGAGGATCAGCACCTGCTCGTCGATGTCGGGCAGGGCCGCGTATTTGTCGCGATGCGCCTTGACCGTCAAGACCTGCAACCAGAAGGTTTCGATGTTCTGCGCCGGTATCCAGGCTTTGACGCGGTAGGTCGCGCCATCGACCTGGGTGACAATGCCGCGCAGGATCATCTGGTTGATCTGCTCTTCGGCCCGCGCCTGGCGGCTGGCCAGCTTTTCGGTGACAGGGATAGTCTTCTTCACGTTTGCTCTCGCTGGATGTCCAAATCGACGGTGTAGCCCTGGCCGATCGGCCGGTGGGTGGCGGCAGCAATCAGATAGTCGCCGGAAAAACCACCGAAATTGGTCAGCTTGACGCGCAGCCCGGCCACCACCTCGGTTTCGCCAACAATTGTCACCTTGCCGCTGATCGCGCCGCGATTGGCGGCGGCCAGCGACTCTTTGGCCAGTGCTTCCGCCTCGCCAGAGGAAATCACCCGTTTCTGGACGATGCGCAGATTGTCGCCGGACGGAACTCTTGGGTCGTCGGCGCCGCCGCTGTACAGCTCGCCGGTCTTGGTGTCGTGCCAAACCACCTGGCACGATTTGTAGCGGTTATGGGTGTCGGCCTCGAAGCTGTAGGAAATGGCCGCTGGGCCGTCTTTAAATGGACGCAGGCGGTCAATAGTGAAGTCTGGCGGCCGGTTTTCCAGCCTGGCCAGGTCAATGACGCGGATCTCCTTTTCCGCCACCTTCAGGCCGTTGCCCGCCTCGCGGGCGAGGCGCTCCAGAAAGGCCAGATCGCCTTCATGGCGCTGGTCGAGCCGCTCATATTCCTTATCTTTGCCCTCCCATACCAGCTTGTAACCGTTGCGCCCGGCCAAATCGCCAGCCACGTCAGACAGGGCGATGTCCTCCCAGGCTGTGGTCTTCTTCTCGGCCTGGGCCGCGCCGGTCGTGGCCAAGGCCGCGCCCTTCAGGTCGATGGCGTCCGGTGGCCCGGCGAATGTCGGCTCGTCCAACTCAAACCGTCCGCACTTCAACTCGCGCCATTTCTGGCCTGGCCGCCAGCTTTCGACGATAATCACCGGCTCCAACACGTCGCCGCGCTGCGGCCAGAAATCACCCTGCCAGACGTGGCCGTCGCGGTCTTGCAGCCGCGCCGTGATTTCATCGACCTGGCCGTAGCCGTGGCTGGTATAGCTGAAATCAGTGCAATAGCGGGCAATGTCGCGGCCACGGTAGAGCATCCTGATTTTGGCGGAACGAACGATTTTCCCAGACATGTTTGTTATTTTTCCCTGTCATTGCTGCGTAATCTCCTTCCCCCACCCTCACCCCGGCCCCTCTCCCACCCTCTCCCCCGTCCCCTCTCCCGGAACGGGAGAGGGGAGAAGAATCTCCTTCCCCCACCCTCACCCCCGCCCCTCTCCCGGAACGGGAGAGGGGAGAAGAATCTCCTTCCCCCACCCTCTCCCCCGTCCCCTCTCCCGGAACGGGAGAGGGGAGAAGAATCTCCTTCCCCCGTTCCGGGGGAAGGCCGGGATGGGGGCCGGGGGAAGGCCGGGATGGGGGACGGGGGAAGGCCGGGATGGGGCCGCCCCTACCGTTCCTGCCATTTTGGCCTGTCGGCCTGGCGATACGGCAAGTCTGGGCAACGCAGGACGACGCCCGCCGCGAACACGGTGACGGCGCGCCGCTCCGGATTGGCGGCGACCAGCGCCCCAAGGGCGGTCTCTCGCCCGTACAGCTTTTTGGCGATCTGATCCCAGCATTGGCCCTGGATGGTGGTGTAGGTTTTCATCATGGTCGGCCCTTGATTACACCACGGCGACGCCGCCAAGGCTGGTGCGTCTGGCCGCCGCCTGATCTTCGCGGATGACCTGGCGGATGAAATCGGCTAAGCGGCGGTTGGCGCTGTTTATGGTCTTCAGCATGTCGCCCTCACCATGCACCGTCTGGTGAATCGTAATATTGACCGGCGGCGCTGGCGGCGGCTCAGGTTTCTTTTCAATGCGCTCAAGCGTCGCGGCAATCGGCGCGATCTTCTGCTCCAGTCGGCTTGCCTCCGTCGGCGTCGCGCCGAGCGCGAGACCTGGTTTTTGTTTTTCACCGGAACCGCCCTTAAGGTCGCGGGCGACCAGCGCCGCGTCAATGCCGAGGGAAGCGGCGGTGCCGAGGCCAGGCACGGCGCTGGCCGCGCCGGAAAGGACTTCCAGACCCGCGCCTTTGATGTCGCCGTCAAAGAGCCGAACCACGCCAAACCCGGCCCCAGCCACAATGCCGACCAGGGGAATCTTCTTCAGCGCCGCCTTGCCCAGGGCGCTTTTGACGCCCAGGGCCGAGACGGCTTTTATGCCCGCTCCGGCGCCCCTTATGCCAGAAGAAGCCAGGCTTCTGATGCCGCCGGACGCCTTTCTTGCCGCGCCCTTTACGCCACCGTCAAGCAAGCCTTGAACGCCCATTTTCGCCCGATGAAACAGGCCGGGTTTTTTGGCGGCTTGTCCGCTGCCCGCCCGCGCCTGCCTGCCGCCTTTGCCTTTTTTCCCGTCGCCGCCGAAATCGAAGCCGCCGGAACCCTCCGGCCAGTTGACGACAAAGACCTTAGCCGCGCCGCCGCCGCCCACCGCCTCTGTGACAGCGGCAAGGACGCCGCCTTGACCCTTTTTGCCGCCGTTCGGGCCGCCCAGACCCAAAACCATTTTCGTCATATTCCATCCGGCCACAGCGGTTAAAGACGCGGCCATGGCCGCGACCGCGCCGCCAACGCCGGTGGCGATCATCGGCGCGTCGTTCGCTAAAGCGGTCAAGCCCCTGGCCACCGCGCCGACACCCTCGGCGGCCAGACGCACATGCGGCCCGGCCAGTTTACCCAAAGAAATTTGCAGGGTTTCAATGGCGCCACTGGCCTCTTCAAGCGATCCGGCGGTGTTATCGGCCATGACCTGGGCGATCTCCGCCGCTTTCCCCTTCGAGTTGGTCAGCTCTTTGATGTATTTGTCCAGCCCGCCCGCACCCTGTTTTTCAATGAGGGCGGCCATGCCCGCCGCCGGTTCCTCGCCAAAAATGTTCTTCAGGTAGGCCAGACGCTGGCCGCCGCCCATCTGTTCGGTGGCCTTGGCCACTTCTTTCAGGATGGTCGGCAGGTCGCGGACATTGCCGAAAGTGTCCAACGCCGCGATACCCAGGCTGTCCATGGCTTTGGCCGCCTGGCCGGTCGGCGCCGACAGCCTAAGCAGCATGGCCCGCAAGGTGGTTCCGGCCTGCTCGCCTTTGATGCCGACATTGCCTAAAAGACCAGCGGCGGCGGCGGCCTGTTCAAAATTCATCCCGGCGGTCACGGCCACTGGGCCGACATACTTCATGGTGTTGCCGAGGTCGGACAGCGTGGTGTTCGAGCTGGTGAAGGCGGCGGTCAGCACATCGGAGACCCGTCCCATCTCTGAAGCCTCCAATTGAAAACCAGAAAGAATATCGGCGGCGATGCCGGACGCCTCACCAAGATCAAGCGCGCCCGCCCGCGCCATATTCAGAAGGCCGGGCATCGAGGCGATAATTTTTTCGGTTTTGAAGCCGGATTGCGCCAGATAGTTCTGCCCGGCGGCCACCTGTGAGGCGGAGAAGCTGGTCGATTCGCCGAGATCAAGCGCCTGCTTCTTCAAACGCTCAAATTCCTGGCCGGTCGCGCCGCTTTTCGCCTTGACGGCCGACATGGCCTCTTCAAAATCCATGAAGGTCTTCAGCGGCGCGGTCATACCGCGCAAGACGGCGATGCCCGCGCCCGCCTCGGCCAAACCGGTCAGGGCGCCGGAGACTCGAATCTCCTTCCCCCGCCCCTCTCCCGGAACGGGAGAGGGGAGAAGAATCTCCTTCCCCCGTGCCGGGGGAAGGCCGGGATGGGGGAAGGGGGAAGGCCGGGAGAGGGGCCGGGGAAAAGTCATCTCTTTTTTCAGGCGATGGATCGCCGCCGTTTGTTCGCGAAACTCCCGCTTCAGTTCGGCGGCGCGTTTTTTCGCCCGCGTAAAATCCTCGGATATGGCCAGCGTCGGTTGTCCCATGCCGCGCATGGCCTGAGCCAGGCGGCGGGTTTCTTCTTTGGTCTCGCGCAACTCGCGACCAGTGGCCGCGAGTCGGCTTTCCGCCCGCTTCAGGCCGTCGAGTCGGGCGCTCTGTCCCAGACGCGATAATTCGCCCTTGACGGCGGCGATACCGCTCCCCGCCTGGCTGACGCCGCCTTTGAATTGTTCCAGCCCCAGTAATTTCAGGGCGATGCCCATGACTGACTCGATGGCCATTTGATTTTCCCCGAAAAAGGACGATACTATCGCGACAAAAAGGAGACTGCCGATGCTGAAACGAATTGCCGAATGGCTGGAGAGAGAGTGCTCACCCCAGAAAACGCTGAATTTCTTTCGTCTGTTTCTGGCGGGCCTGGCCGTTTTGAGCTTGTTGGCGATTTGCGCCGGGGCGGTGAGGGGATTTTTTCTGTAAATTCATTCTTCCCGCCATTTGAGAAACTCCTCAAACTCCATCTCCAACCACACCTCAACACCGGTATATAACGTTCGGCTCATTTCCTTGACGGCCTGTCTCAGGAGGCCGGGGTCAATCCCAAAAAAACGCCGACCACCCGCATCACCGCCCGGTAGTCGATCATATCCAGTTCTTCCAGTTCCGGTTGGTTGACGCCGGTCAGCTTAGCCATCATCGCCAGACCGTCGGCGGTATCATCGCCCTGACTCTTTAAGGCCAGCAAGTCCTTCACCTTGGCGCGGCGGACGTACAGCGTCGTCATCGCCTGACCGTCCACGGTCAGCGGGTATTGCAATTCGATCTTGGTTCCGGTGGTATTCATGTCTTCACTCCGTGCCCGGATTTGATGGCGGGCTGTGTTGGAATTGATATTGCCTGGCCTCGATGCCGATGGCCTTGCCGTCGGTCAGGGCGCATCCGCCCGCCAAAGCCAGAAAGAGCGCGAACAACAGCGCTCTCGGCAGAAGGGCGCAGGGACCCAGCGCGCCGTGTCCATACTGCCCGTTTCTCTGCATTTTCAATGCTTCCTTCTCTTCTGGATAGCTCGTTTCGCTCATTTGAAGTCTCCTTCTAAGATGTACGGTTTCTCGTGGCCCTGGCTCAGCAGGTCGGCGGCCTCGGCGCGGTATTTGCCCGCCTCCTTCCAGGACAGCCAGCCGCCCACCGCCAGCGCCGCCTTGGCCAGAAGGCCAGGCGCCGCCATGCCGTTCACCTTCTTTGAAATGGCCATTAAAGCGTCGTCAAAGAAGGTTTGATCCTGGCCCGCCCAGACGACATACGCGCCGAGGTTTGGGTTATCCTCAGCCATGAAAAAGCCGTGCCGGTAGCCGAAGTCATGGAAGAGCGAGGGAATCAAAAGAATCCCCTGCGGGTCCATGCCAAACGGCCAGAAAAGGCGTGGGCTGCTGGCGAAATCGGTGCGGAAGCCCTTCGGCAACACCCATATCTGCCCCAGGAATTCCACCGGAACATCCGCCCCTAGCCAGTACAGGCGATAATTCGCTTGCAGCTCCCAGACACGCGGCGACCACAACCAGTTCTTGATGCGGGTAAAAAGACCCTGCTCGCGGGTGGCCAGCGGCAAGGGTTTCAGAATCGGCATTTCCATAAGAACTAACCTCCCTGTCTTCACGTATCGCTTGTGTTCGCCCGTTCTGTGTTCCCCCACCCTCTCCCCGGCCCCTCTCCCACCCTCACCCCCGTCCCCTCTCCCGGAACGGGAGAGGGGAGAAGAATCTCCTTCCCCCGTGCCGGGGGAAGGCCGGGATGGGGGCCGGGATGGGGGCCGCCCCTACGGTTCGCCCGTCCTACCTTCAGCCAAGGCCCAGATTGACGCGCACGGCGGCCAGATAGTCTTTGCCGTCCACCGCGAAGATGTAATTCAGCTTGTCCACCTCCACCTTGTCCTTGCCGTCCAGGGTGATCTTGATATAGGTCAGCTCGAATTCCACCTTGGTGCCGGTCTGTTTGGCGCTTTCAAACTTGCCCATCTCTTTCTTCTTCGGCAGGCCGTGCGCATAGATGCGGCAGGGAACTTCGATGATTTCGCCCTTGCCGCCGTCGAAGTGCTGGATCGAGCCATACAGCGCCAGCCGGTGCACCTTCGGCGCTAAAAGTCCCAGCGAGTTGTCGGTCGGCGCGCGGAAATTCAGCCCGACGGTCATACTTTTGTGCTGGCCTAAAGCCGGTGTGTCGAGGGTGCCAGCCAGACCAGCGCCTTTAATCTCGTCGGTCTCAGCCTCGAAACTCGGTAGGTCAATATCGACCACGCCCAGCATGTCGTTTGATTCATTGTAGGCGCGGAAATCGGTCAGTTTGTCGGGAATTTGATATTTGCCCATGGCCCGCCTCCATTACGCGAACAGGGTTGAGAAGTAGGCCGGATCGTATTCCAGCGTGAAGTCGATCTCCCTGGCCGGTGTCGGCGGCGTCACAAAAACATGGAAGCGGCAGATGCCGTCCATCAAGTCAGTCACCGGGTTTTCGTCTTCGGTGAAGACACAGCGCCCGCCCAGGATGATTTCCCTGGCCGCCAGACCGTTCAAATACACGTTGGCTGAATCCAGGGCGTTCTGAATGAAGCGGCGGCGAATCGGCATGTCGATGCGCGACCAGTAGCTGAGGATCAAGGTTTTTCCGAGCCAGTTAAAGAACGAGCGGATCGGGATGAAGGAATCCTTCGGGTCGGTGTTCGATGGATAGACCGCCGTGCGGTTGCCCCACAGTTTCCAACCGCCGTCAAAATTGATGGCGGTGACAATCCCCTCGCCGTTCAGGTAGTTGGCCTGTTCGATGCCGAGATTGACCACCTGGCCGCCGATCGTAAAGCCAGTGATCCGCAGGCTGTGATTCGATGGCGAGACAAAGGGAATGTCGTCGTTGTCCTCGTCCACCTCCATGGCCAAGGCCGCCAGGTGGGTGGAGAGAAACTGCCGCTCGTCGCCGTTCAGAACCGCGCCGCAGCAGCAGATCATGTTGGCGTAGGCGTAGTTGTTGGCGTTTTTCCAGCCCGGCGCTTCGGTGTAGTAGTCCACCGGCAGATCAACCACGGTCAGCGCCTTAAACATGGTGTTGATCTCGTCGGCCTTGGCCTGCATCGCCTGCGCCACCGCCGGAATATGGCTGAAGCCAGGACAGAGGATTTGCCCCGGAACCAGACGGAACATTGGAAAGACGCTATCGACCAACTCCAGACCTGTCTTGACGCCGGTGTCGGTGACGACGCCACCGAGAATATCAGCCGACGTCACCTGTGACGGATCCGGATCGCCGATTTCTACGCCCGCCGCCTCGTCGGCCTCGTCGGCCACATGCAGGGTCGGGTCGAAAACGTTGACGAAAACCACCGGCCCGACCGCGTACAAACGAAAGAAGATGCGCGCCGCCTGGCACAAGGTAAAGGCCGGGTCGTCGGACGCGCCGAAGGTGGCGACAAAATCGGCGTAGGAATGGCAGAGCGTCGGCTTGTTGATGGCCGGAGGTTCGGCGTTGGCGCCAGGCGCCAGGTGTATCGGCGCTAAACCGAACACCACCGGCATCCGCGCCTCGACGTGGCGCATCGGCGTGAGGCTGGTGGGAACTTCGTTGACGTATACTCCGTGACGATAAGCGGGCATGTGGGGCCTCCGGAAGAAAGCGTTAAAAAGGCGTTTATTCGCCCTGTGACGATTGTTTTTACTCTGGGCCGAGCGTTTGGTCGGACGCCGCCGGGGCGGGCGCTACGGCCCGCCCCGGCCCCGGTGAGTCGAACAGCCATGGCTGGTGGAGCGCCACCGGGCGCAACAGCGATACCTCCAACTCCAGACTGATGATGGCCATGCCGTTTTCAGCCAAGAGCTGCCGCCAGGCCCGCATCGTGATGGCCAGAATATTGCCTGTCCGCCCGCTTTGCCGCCAACGTCCGGCGGCGTAGAACTCGCGGATCGCCTCCAGCGCCTCCCAGCAGCCCGGCTCGCCGCCGCCGCCGAGGGCCGCCGCGTGGTCGGCGCTTAAGTCAATTGCGCCGATGATCAGCCGCGCATCGACTTCTTCAATCTGGCCGCGCAGCGAAGCGTCATCCTGATACTTGCCGCCCTGGGCGAAGACGCCCAGGCACAGGCCGTGATCGAAGAAGGACAACAAGGCGTCGCGATCGAGGTCGCCCAGGATGCCGATTTTACGGCTAGCCGTTTGCAAGAGCGGAATCGCCGCCAGATGACCGATGATGGTCTCCAGCAGTTCGGCGTGGCGCGTCGTGGTCATGGATAGCGTTTCCTTTGTTCGTTCGTTCGTTATCTGGATAGTAAAAAGAAAAGCGCCGCGTGGTTAGACGCGGCGCTTCGGATACACACAGGTCTCCTTCCCCCACCCTCACCCCCGGCCCCTCTCCCGGAACGGGAGAGGGGAGAAGAATCTCCTTCCCCCACCCTCACCCCCGGCCCCTCTCCCGGAACGGGAGAGGGGAGAAAAGTCTCCTTCCCCCGTGCCGGGGGAAGGCCGGGATGGGGGGCCGGGGATTTGCGCGGGCGGCCGCGACGCGACTCAGGCGGCAGGCCCAGGGCGGCGCGGATTTCCGCCACCGAGCCAAAAAGCCAGATGCCGCGTGGGATGTCGGTGGCCGCTTCTAACCGGCAGGCCATGGCTGGGCTGGGGCGGCGCGCCCCGGTTACAAGTCTAGAGACAGAGACGGGGTGTAGCCCTGTCTCTGTAGATATGCTTTTTTGGTTTATCATGAGCCTTAATAAACCAAATAGGCTTATTAAAGCAAATAAAAAAATCACGCCCGATATTGCTGTTCAAAAAATTAACCAAATTGGCTATATTTGCGGCATGAAAACAAGGTATGAAGAATGGCTATCCGGACTGAAGGAACTGATCTATCAGAAAAAGTTGATGTCCCAAAAAGACATTGCCGTAGCGGTTGGCATACATGCTGTCACTGTGAATGGGATTCTGATGGGAAGAAAAAAAGCGGGACAGGCGATGCAGGATAAAATCGCCGCAGCGTTAGGCATGGATTATGCCGACATGCTGTCCCTGGGCCGCTGGATCCTGGCCGGCCAAGACCCGGAAGAATGGCAGCCGCACAAGGTCTTTGTTGGCGCGTCGCCCACCCCCTCCCCCGTCCCCTCTCCCGGAACGGGAGAGGGGAGAAGAATCTCCTTCCCCCGTTCCGGGGGAAGGCCGGGATGGGGGCCAGGGGAAGGCCGGGATGGGGGCCGGCGAGAAGCCGACCTCCAGGAGTTACGGGCGCTGGCGCGGAGAGTGGAGCGCCGTGTGCAGGCCGTGGAAAAGGATTTGGCCGAGGCGCGCCACGCCACTGCGGCGCTGCTGGAAAAACTGGGCCTTGCCAGCACAAAATGATGGATCGGCTTTTTATTATGGACACCCTATAAGTAGGGACACGGCGCGCCGTGTCCCTACTGGGGGCGTGCCGGGGGGAAGGCCGGGATGGGGGCCGGGGAAGGGCATAAAGGTAAGTAAGAGGTAACAATAAAAATCCCGTAAACGAATACGGACAGGGATGAGATATGGAGCAATTGGAATGCTTTCTTGAAATTTGTCGCACAATTTGTCGCGTTACAAAACGCTCAATCCACGGAGCGGCGCCGCTCCGTGGATTGAGCGTTTTTGCGGCGGCGGCTTCCCCCACCCTCTCCCCCGGCCCCTCTCCCGGAACGGGAGAGGGGAGTGCTCGCCCGATGTATTGGGTAAAAACACCGTAGGGGCAGACCTGCCTGTCTGCCCCAATCCTGCCTGTCTGCCCTTGTAATTGTATCATATATTGATACAATAAAGACATGAAATACATCGTCCGCTACACGAGGAACATTGAGAAACGCATCCAAATGATGCCGCTGCGCGAACGGATCAAGATGGCGGCTCTGATCGACGCCTTGCGGTCAAGCGGCCCGGTTCAACCCTCCTGGCCGAATTACGGGAAGCTGTCGGCGACAAAATACCATTGCCACCTGTCGTATCACTGGGTCGCCTGTTGGCGGCGCGAACAAGGAAGCATAGAAATAGAGGTGTATTATGCCGGAAACCGCGAAAACGCCCCATACTGAGTTACGGGTGTGGGTGAAGGGGAAGAAAAAGACCGAGCGGATCATCGCCTTTCTGCGCGAGCAGGGCGCTATGGCGGAAGTCATCGAGCCAGGTGACGACGAATTGATCATCGCGACCGAAAGCGCCTGGTACAAAGATGTCAAGGAGCGCGCCACGCCGGGCGAAGTCCTCCGCGCCATGCGCGAGGTGGCTGGGTTGACACAGGAAGCCCTGGCCGAGCGCGTAGGCGTCAGAAGAGAGAATATATCGGCGCTGGAGCGCGGCAAACGCCCATTTGGCCGGGCGATGGCCGAGAAATTGGCCACGACACTGCATTGCCCGGCGGCGAGATTCCAGGGCCGCTGGTAATCAATCGTCGGGGCAGACCCGCGTGTCTGCCCAAATGATTTGCGCGAACCCAAAACCGGCGAACACATACCCTCACCCCCGGCCCCTCTCCCACCCTCACCCCCGTCCCCTCTCCCGGAACGGGAGAGGGGAGAAGAATCTCCTTCCCCCGTTCCGGGATGGGGGCCGGGAGAGGGGAGAAGAATCTCCTTCCCCCGTTCCGGGGGAAGGCCGGGATGGGGGTGGCAATGGCAACATGGATTCCCGCTTGCGCGGCAATGACGGCTTTCTCGTCAATTGCCGCGTAGGGACGAACTGTGTTCGCCCGATGTCTTCGCCCCGCCAGCATTCACCGAAGCCCTTCGCCTCAAAATCCATCGTTCTTCTCTGTATATAAAGGTCGTCCTGTTTATGAAGACAACCCATACAGAGAGTTTGTCCAATGTCCTTTGAAACAGCCTATGCCCTGGTCGCGTGCTTTGAAGGCGGCTATGTGAACAATCCCCAAGACCCCGGCGGCGAGACCTATGCCGGGATTTCCCGCGTCCACCACCCTGATTGGGACGGCTGGGCGGAAATCGACCGCGCCAAGCCCTTTACCGCCTTTCCGTTGGCGCTGCGATTGGCTCTGGAAGCGCCGGTACAAGCCTTTTATCGCCGCGAATACTGGCAGGCGCTACGCTGCCCGGCCATTGAAGCCATGGCGACGGCGGGCCGCGACATTGCCTGCGAACTCTTTGAAGCCTCGGTGAACTGCGGCAAGAAAAACGGCGTCAAATTTCTGCAACGCGCCGTCAATCGCCTGAGTGGCAAATCCAGACCAGCGCTGGTTTGCGACGGCGTGATCGGCGACCGCACCCTGGCGGCGCTCAAGGATTGCCTGGAACGGCCCGGCTACACCACGCTGCTGTTACGCTGCATGAATGGCGAACAGTACATCCACTATGTCAGCTGGCCAGGACACCAGGAGTTTCCCGGCGTCTTCGCGAGAACCGGAGGGGCGCTATGAACGAGACGGCGACACTGGCCATCATCGAACTGCTGGCCCGCATGGGTAGCTGGGAGACCGGTAGCCTCTTGGTGATTGTCTTCGTGTTGCCGCTGGTCTTGAGCTTTTCCAGCCTGTGGTTGGCCTTTCGCGCCCTGCGCGAGGTGGAAAAAGCCTTCGGCACGCGCTTCGACCGCGCCGACGCCGACCGGGCCGAGATTAAGAATTGCCTGACTGCCTGCGTGACTCTGCGCAAATCCGACATCGACCGCCACCTGGATGTGGCGCGGGCCTACGAAACCCTGGCCCGCAACCAGCAAATGATGATGGATTCGATGATTGAGGCGCTGAAAGAAAATGTGAAGGCGCTGGAGGGCGTGAAGACCAAGATGGACTGCCTGTTGCGGTGAAAAGGAAAAAAGAAAGACCATGAGCGAACGAAGAATCCTGAAAGGGCGGCTGTTTGAGCTGGACGCCCGCATAAGAGACCTGGAAACCCGGATGCGGATGGCCTGCGAGCGCCTCGGCGTGTCGGTCAATCCCCTGATCCACGAGCTGGACGACATGCCGGTGGCCGAGGCCGCGACGGTTATGGATGATCTGGTGATGCTGCAAGCCGAGCTGCTGGCGGCGCGCGGCAAATCGGCGGCGATCAAACGCGAACTGTACGGCTGAGACCATGGCGACCAAGGGCGACCGGGGCCACCTTGAACCCCAGGCCACGCGGCTGTACGCCGATGGGCGGAGCATGTCAGAAATCGCCGCTCTTTTGGGCGTGTCGGCGACCAGCCTGTCGCGCTGGAAATCCGAGAGCCAGCGGCCCGGCGACGAGATGGACGGCTGGGAGCGGGCGCGGCGGCAGAAGCGTTCAAATATCGCCCGACTGCGCGATCTGTTTGAGGATCAGCTGGCCTATCTGGAAGCCATTGCCGCCTGCGACCGTAGCCCCGGCATGATGGATACCCTCAGCAAAATGGGGGCGCTGTTGGAACGCTGGGACAAGGTGGAGAAGGCGCAGCGGATTGTCGAGGCGGTCTTTGAGGGCAAGGAAACGCCGAAGACCATGACCGCCGAGGAACTGCAAGCGAAGATTAAGAGCGTTTACGGGATATAAAAACATGACCGCGCCGCTCTTTTACCCCTACCAACGCGCCTGGATCGCCGATGACAGCCGCTTCAAATGCGGCATGTTCGCGCGGCAAACCGGCAAAACTTTTGCCACCACCTTTGAAATAGCGCGGGCCTGCCAGCTGGCCGATGTCGAGGGCCGCAAAGAGCGCTGGGTGATCCTGTCGCGCGGTGAGCGGCAAGCCAAGGAAGCGATGGAGGAGGGGGTAAAACGGCACTGCCAGGCGCTGGGGGCGCTGGTGGAGGCCCACGAAAACGACTACCAGACCGACGGCGCCACCTACCGCGCCCTGGAAGTACAACTTCCCGGCGGCAGTCGCATTACCGCCTTGCCTGCTAACCCGGATACGGCGCGCGGGTTTTCCGCCAATGTCTTTCTTGACGAATTTGCCTTTCACCAGGATTCGCGCAAAATCTGGACGGCGCTCTTCCCGGTGATCTCGGCCGGCCACCGCCTGCGCGTGGTCAGCACCCCGAACGGCAAGGGCAACAAGTTTTACGACCTGATGACGGCGGGCGACGCTCTTTGGTATCGCCAGACCACCGATATTTATCAGGCGGTGGCCGATGGCCTGCCGCGCGATATTGAGCAACTGCGCCTGGCCTTAGGCGACGCCGACGCCTGGGCGCAGGAATACGAATTGAAGTGGTTGGACGAGGCCGCCGCCTGGCTGGATTATGACCTGATCGCGGGCTGTGAGCATCGGGACGCCGGAAAACCGGACTTGTATACCGGCGGCCCCTGCGTGGTCGGTGTCGATATAGCGGCCAGGGGCGACCTGTTTGTCATCTGGGTCGATGAATTGGTCGGTGATGTCGCCTGGTGTCGCGAGATTATCGCCCGGAAAAGGATCAGTTTCCGCGAGCAAGACGCGCTCTTAGATGGCTGTTTCCGCCGCTACAAAGTCGTTCGCTGCTGCATGGATCAAACCGGCATGGGGGAAAAACCGGTCGAAGACGCCAGAAATCGGCACGGCTCACGGGTTGAGGGGGTGTTGTTCACCGGGCCGAATAAGCTGGCTTTGGCCACCCTCGGCAAAGAGCAATTTGAGGACAAACGCTGCCGCATTCCGGCCGGCATGGCTGATTTGCGCGCCGACCTGCACAAGTTGAAGAAGGTCATCGGCCCAACCGGAGCGCCGCGCTTTATCGCCGAATCGGACGGCGCCGGTCATGCCGACCGGGCCTGGGCCAAGTTCCTGGCCGCCTCGGCGGCGAAAAACCCCGGATTGACTGAATTTGACATTCAAACCGCCCTTGAAGGCCGAACAAAGAGTCTTTTACGGGGCTTTATACGCCCTTTAGTCAGGCAATATTAGCCATAAAGGAGAAACAGATGAAAGCGGAACTGATCGGCGCCTGGATGGAACAGTGCAAGGCCGACAAGGTGGACGTATCGGCGGCGCGACTCGGCGCGCTTTTGAGCTGCCTGGGCCGGGCGATTGGCGAGCTGGTCGCCGATGGGGTTGAGGCGCGCATCCCCGGTGTTTGCATTCTGAAAAGTGTCGAGGCGCCGGAGCGCGAAGTCCGCATCCCGGCCAGCGGCGAACGGGTCATCGTGCCCGCCCATCGCCGCCTGAACTGTGTGGCGGCCATGGCCATGAAACGCGCCCTGAATCCTGTCGTCCCGCCTGAAGCCCCGGACAAGCCATGAAACTGGTGTGTCCGGCCTGCGGCGCCACCGCTTCGGCCGACGCCTGGCATCAGGACGCGGCCTGCCGCGAGATGATGGCCCAGGCGTTCGACCTAGACAAAGAGATACAGCGCGTTTTGCTCAGTTATCTGTCGCTGTTCCGCCCGGAAAAATCCAGCCTGAGCTGGGCCAGGGCCTTGAGGCTGGTGACGGAATTGCGGGCGCTGACTGCAAAGGGCTACGCCCACGTCCAGGGCAAAGCGGATCGGAGGTGCCCGCCGCATCTGTGGGCGGCGGCCATGGAACAGATGGTCCTGCGCCGCGCCCAGCTCTCGTTACCGGTAAAAAACCACAACTATTTGCGGCAGGTGGCCTGGCAATTGGCCGACCAGGCCGACGCACTGGCCGACCGACAAGGTCGCCAGGCCGAAGCGGCGCATCGTCCGCCGCCGACCGGGTGTTGCCAAGAGATTCACCCCGCCGATGACCCGGCGGTGCGAGCCAAAGCGGAAAAGGCCATCGCCGAAATCCGGGCGCGGCTGGGCAATCGTTTATCTATGTCAGGAGACAGGGCATGATTCTTGACGCCAGGGGTAATCCCATCGTCATTGAAAAGAAAGGCTTGACCGCCGAGCTGGCCAATTTCGCCGCCCTTGGCCAGATGATGAATATTCTGCCCGACCCTGACCCGGTCTTGCGCGAGCGCGGCGACGACCAGACGGTGCTGGCCGCGCTCTTAGCCGACAGCCAGGTGGTGATGGCCACCCAACTGCGCAAGCGCAAAACCTTAGCCAAGGGCGATTACGGCTTTACGCCCTGGCAGCCGGATAATGGCGTCGAACCTGCGGCGGCGGCCAGGGATATGCGCGACGCCTTAACCTCCGACCTGGGGCCGATTCGCTTAAAACCGGTCTTCTCTGGCATCATCGACGCCAACTTCTTCGGTTATTCGGTGTTTGAGTTGTATTGGCAACCGCAAGGGAACCGGCTGCGGCTGGTGGACATCCAGGAAAAGCCGCGTGAGTGGTTCGGCTTTGACGGCGATGGGCGGCTCTTCTTGCAGGCCCAGGGCCAACGACTGACGACGCCTTACGGCAAATTTCTCTTGGCGCGGCATGAGCCGAGCTATGTCAACCCCTACGGTCTGCGGCTGCTGTCGCGCTGCCTATGGCCGGTGGCTTTTAAGCAGGCCGGAACCGAATGGTATCTGCGCTTTCTCGAACGCTACGGAATGCCCTGGCAGGTGGCGACAGCGCCACAGAACTACGATCAGAAGCAGCGGCGATTTCTGGCCCAGTCCTTGGCCGCCATGGCGCAAGACGCGGTGGCGGTGTTGCCGAATGGCGCCGAACACCGGATTGTCCAGGCCGGAAGCGGCCAGGCCGACGGCTACATTGATTTCTTAAACTTCTGGAATGGCGAAATCGCCAAAGTGCTGAGCTGCCAAACCCAATCCAGCGAGCTGACCGGCAAGACCGGCAGCTACGCCAGCAGCCGCACCCATTATGAAGTGCTGGAAGATGTCGGCGAGGCTGACGAGGGCTTGATCCGCGACTGCATGAATGAGCTGGCGGGCATATACGCCACCCTAAACGGCGCAGGGGCGATCAGCCCAGTCTTTTCGTTTCATGAGGCCGAAGACTTCGAGAAGCAATCTGAACTGGACAAAAAACGCTGGCAAGTGGGCGTGCGCTTTACAAAGAGCCATTTTCAGCGCTACGGCCTGTCGGCTGATGAATTTGATGTGGTGGACGATATGGCGGCGGCGGGTCTTGATCGGCTGGAACACGCCGCGTCTGACCTCGCCGATCCCGCCGATCTGCTGATGCGCGTCGTCAGTGAGGGCCGGGGCGCGGTCGGAACCATGCTCGAACAGGTGGATGGCTTGCTTGCCGACTGCGCGAGCCTGGAAGATTTGCGGGATAAACTGATCGACCTGTACGCCTCTGAAAACCCCGAAGGCTTGGGCGACCTGCTGGCGCGGCTGAATCTGTTGGGCAATCTGGCCGGGCGCTTGGAGGTGGCCGATGAACATCACCGTTGAAATCGATGACGCCGCCGTTAAGGCCGCTTTTGCCCGCCTGGCAGCGCGATTGGCCAATACCCGACCGCTTATGACGCGGATTGGCGCATTCTACGAGCGCAGCGTGCTGGAGAATTTCCGGGCGCAGCGCTCGCCCGGCGGCCAGGCCTGGCAGCCGCTGTCGGCGGTGACGCTGGCCCTGATGTCCAAACGCCGAGGCAGCCGCAAAAAGGACGGCTCAGTGTCCGCCCTGGGCCAGAAACGCCTGAATGCCAAACGTATCCTGCATCAGCATGGCGATCTGGAGGCGTCGATTCATCCTCAGGCTTCGGAGAACGCCGTGACCATCGGCTCGTCGGCATCCATCCTGTACGCCGCTATCCATCAACTGGGCGGCAAGACCGGACGCGGCCATAAGGTGGATATTCCAGCCCGGCCGTACCTGGCTGAAAACGAGGGCGGCGAGATGGTCTTGGCCGCCAAAGACCGCGCCATGATCCTCGAACAGGCGCGGGACTACCTCCTGAGCGCGGCGCGATGAAAGACCAAGAGTGGCAGCGCATCTTCCGGCTGCCTTTCAAAGAGGCCGAAAACTTCCTTAAGGCCAAACTGAATATCCCCACCGCCAAGTGGGATGACCTGTGGCAGGCCGAGCACGCCAAAGGTTTCATGAGCGCCGGGGCGATGCGAGCCGATTTGCTGGCCGATCTGCGCCAGATGGTCGATAAGGCCGTCGGCGGCGGCAAGACGCTGAAGGAGTTCCGCCAGGAATTCCCGGCACTAGTCGAACGCTACGGCTGGCAATTGCAAGGCGGCGGCCCCGGCTGGCGGGCCGACCTGATCTGGCGAACCAACATCCGAACCGCCTATCAGGCTGGGCGCTGGCAACAGTTTGCCGAGGCCGGAATCGAATGGCTGAAGTATGTCCATAACGATTCGGTGGTCCACCCGCGCCCGGCCCATGTGGCCATGGACGGCATGGTGGCCAAGCGCGATTCGGCCTTTTGGGCCAGCAATTACCCGCCCAACGGCTTCGGGTGCAAATGCCGGGCCGTGCCCGCCTATCAAGATGAAATCCCACTGGATGGCCGCTCGCCTAAGCCGAGCGAAGCGCAGATCCCCGATGTTGGCTGGGCCTATAATGTCGGCCAGGCCGGGGAAGAGGCCGGATACCGGGCGCTGACCGCTAAATTTGAGATGCTGCCGAACGATATTGCGCGCGCCTGGGTGGCCAGATTTGTCGGCGAACCGGCCTATGAGCGCTTTATCGCCGGTAAAATCAAGGGCGAATTCCCGGTGGCGGTGATCAAAAGCGCAGACATGGCGGCCCTGGGCGCGATTAACCAGACAGTATGGCTATCGGCGGAGACGCTGGCCGACCACCTGAGCAAGCATCCGGAAATCGGCTTGGCCGACTACCGGCTACTGCCGGAAATTATCGACAAGGGAGAGGTTTATCTCCAGAAAGAGGGAAGATTAGTCATACTGGCTCTCAAGGAGAGGGTCTACCGCCTGGCACTGAAAACCACGGGGGCAAAGGACAGAAACTATGTCCTGACGATTTTCTCGACCAGCGAGGAATCGAATGAGCGGGAAATAATAAGAAAATTTGAGAAAATACGGTAGCCGGAGGGAGCGCCCCATCCCTCTTGCGCTCATCAACGCCCAGGCGGGCGAAGGCGTCGGCAGGCTATAGCCGATCGGCTACCGCAATAACCATCATAATATATTCAAAAAGGCGAATTGAAAGAGGTTTTTGTCAAGCTGGACGGAGAATACTACCTGGCTGTGATTAAGACCACGACGGCGAAAGCCAGGATTTACCTCCTGTCGTATCGGAGAAGCAATCGGGAAGACATCACCCGCGAGATGAAGGCAAAAGGCGCTGTGACGCTGAAAAACAACCTGTGACGACTGGAGAGGCTCCCACCACTCTCACGCGACCCGCTCTCACGAGCGTCCTACGGCTGGGAGATTCACCGTGTTTCAGCCGCCACAAGGCTTAAAGAAAGCAAAGAACAAATACGCTGACATGGGGAGCGCCAACAAACCCCCTTGCGCTCATCGATGATCTTTCGCGATCAAAGGCGTCGGCAGGCTATAGCCGAAATGTCAGCGTCACACTCTTATATCATCATCCCTGGCCTCGCGGCAAAGGAAACTCACAGGATAATCGCGCCAGGCGGTCAGAATTGTCATTGCCGCGTAGGGGCGAACTGTGTTCGCCCGATGTCTTCGCCCCGCCAGCATTCTCCGAACCCCTTCGTCTCAAAATCCGCCCGTGAACCTATTACATATACCCACACGAGAAACGGAGTGTGAATTGATGATTCCTAAAGAAAATACGGGCGGCATCGACGCCGGTTCGGGCGCGACTGGGCAATCGTTATCCGTGATGCGGCATGGCCGCGCCTTCCTCTGTTCACCTCGGCCCGGCGAGGACAATCACGGAACCGGGCGCATGATGACCCATAAATCAAGCCAGGCGGAAAAACAAGCGCGGGTCTTAGCTAGGCGCGGGCGGCATTTCTGTCCGGTGACCGGCGGTCAGCCAACCCGCATGACCGAGGCCAGCTTTAAGCGGATGTGCCAACTGCGCCGGTCGCAGAAAAATGGTTGGCGCTGGGGGGATGACTGCGTTGGCGGTTGCCTGCGTCAGAGAGTCTGCCGACAAGCGCCGCCGGAAGTGGAATTTATCCAGATATAGAAGAGGAAAACCGATGAAAACCGAGACACTCATCCTAATAGCCATATGCGCCGCGCTCACCGGTTGCGGCGGGCAAACGCTCTACGTCGATTCCTTGGGCGGCGAGCACCAGGTTGACGCCGCCACCGCCAGAATCATGGCCCAGCGCGACATGGATGAGGCCCGAACCATGGCGGTATCAAAAGCCATGGAAGGCGCGACGCCGGAGGGGCGGTCGCTCCTGGCCATGTCGCTGGTTTTGGGCCGCCAGCCGGTGATCGAGCGCGAGAAAACCTGGGACGAGCGCTTCTTGCCGTATCTGCCCTTTGCCTACTTGCTGCTCGGCAACTTGGGCGGCGGCATGGGAATTGGCTGGCAGAATGGCCAATCCAGCGCCGACGTGTCCGGCGACGGCAACGTCGTCAATGTCTTCGGGCGGGTCAACGGCTCGAATATCTATCCGGGCAATTCAGCGTCATCATCTGAGCCATGGACGTGGTCGCGCACCGATACCTCGTCCAGCGTCAGCGCCGACAATGGCGCGAGGATAACGCCATAATCAACCTGGATTGCCGCTTGCGCGGGAAGGACGGTAGGGGCAGACCTGCACGTCTGCCCAAAACGGGCGAACACATGCCCTCACCCCCGGCCCTCTCCCACCCTCTCCCCCGGCCCCTCTCCCGGAACGGGAGAGGGGAGAAAAGTCTCCTTCCCCCGTGCCGGGGGAAGGCCGGGATGGGGGCAGGGGGAAGGCCGGGATGGGGGCAGGGGGAAGGCCGGGATGGGGGGCCGGGCGAACCGTAGGGGCGAACTGTGTTCGCCCGATGTCTTCGCCCCTACGTAGGAACACAGCGCGAGGAACGCCATGAGTTGGGACACAATCTTTACCGCCGGATGGCATACCGATTCCCAGGGACGCAGGCGACAGTGGACGGAGAATGATCTGGATGAGTTGGCGAAATCTACAGATGTGCCGCTGGTGGCGCTGCATCCGAAAGAACCGGATAAGGCGGCGGTATTCGGCCAAGTGGCGGCGCTCCGGCGGGTTGGGCGCGACTTGCAGGCTAGCTATACCGCGCTTTCAAAGGATGTTGTGGCGCTGGTTAAAGGCGGTTTACGGCTCTGCAAATCGGTCTCCATCGACCCGGAGGCAATGCGGCTTAAACATGTTGGTCTGCTCGGCGCCGATCAACCGCCCGCCGTCGATGGTCTCGGCTATGTTTCCTTCACCCGGAAAGGCGAGATCGAACTATCACTACAAGGAGAAGATATGGACAAAGACGCGCAAATCGCCGACTTGCAACGGCAGGTGGCGGAATTGCTGGCCAAAAAAGATGCCGGAACCATGCAGGCCGCGCTTGATCACAGCAAAAACGAGCTTGCGGCAAGCGTTACCCGCGAGCAGGCCGAAAAGCTGGCGAGGGAAAAGGTCGAAGCCGAATTCGCCACCTTCCGCCAGGAGCGGCAAGAGGCTGACTTAAAAGCGCGGGTGGAGCGCCTGGCTGCAAGCGGGCGGATACTACCGACGGAGACAAACCTGGTATTCGCCTGCGCCAAGGCCATAAGCGACAGCGTGATGGTGGATTTTGCCAAAACCCCCGGCGGCCAGACCGAAAAGCTGACGGCGCGGGAGGCCTATCTATGCGACATGGAAGCCCGGCCCGAAAACCACTGCGGGCTGCTCGGCGAGTTCGCCCGCAAAGATGGGACAGGCGGCGAAGAGCCGCTCGACCTGTCAAAAATCAACCAGTTTGCCTGATCCACCATATTCTATAGAGGAGCAAACATGATTTCCGGAAATGTAGGGTCGCAGACTTTTACCAGCGAGTCGGTCAGCACCGGCGACAGTTTCATCCACGCCGTCAAATGCGCGGGCAATGGCGCGGTCTGGCCGCGCGGCGCGGTCTTAATCCGCGCCACCGCCGCAGGCAATTACGCGCCGCTTGCCACTTTGCCCGCCGATGACGGCTATCTGCTGGCGGTCTTGAACGATGAACTCGAAACCACCACCGAAACCACCATCGGCGCCACCGCCGTCGTGATGGGCGGCGTCAAACTGGCGGCGCTTACGGTAGGCGGAAATGCGCCCTCGGTCGATGTGCTGTTCGCGCTGGAGCGGCAGCGGATTTTTCCGCGCTGATAATGGAGCGGTTTCTCCCGCCGATAATGGAGCAATTTCTCTCAAAAGGAGCAAAACATGGATTTACGCAAATACTACAACGCCAAGGCCATCGCCATGCGTTTGCAGCAATTGCCGCCGCTGAAAACGACGGTGGTGGATACCTTTTACAAACGCAAGGTCAATCATCCTTTTGATAAGGTGGGCCGCAGCGACATCACGGCCATTGGCGCGCCCGCGCCGCTTATCGCCAGGGGCGCGGCTTCGCTGCCGCTTTCCGGCGGCTCATTGTCGGTCGATGATTACGAGCCGTTCGAGGTGGCCAATCACCAGTTCTTCACCGCCGCCGACCTCAATCGCCTGAAGCATGTGGATGAAGCATCCATTCAGGCGCGATTGGCGGGCGTCGATGACAACCTGCGCCGCGTCTGTCGCGCCACCGCCGAGGCCATCGCCAGCGTCGCCTTAACCGGCGTCGTCACCTGGCCGGTACGCCTGGACGGCGGACGATTTGAAAATTATCAGGTCTCTTTCGGCGCCCCTTTGTCGTTTACGCCCAGCAAATTATGGAGCGCGGCCGATGCCACCGTGCGCCATGTCTTTAACGATTTGCAGGAGATGGAAAGCCAAGTGCAGGAATCTGGCTATGGCGGCAACGTCGAGTTTTGGGCGGGCAAAACCGCCTATGGCGCGCTCTTGGCCCTGGCCGAGACCTACGGCGAGAATCCCAAGGCGAAACTGCGGGTAGAGGTGAGCGCCGAGGGCGTTTCCGTTGGCGGCTTCACGATCAAAAAAATGAGCGAGACCTACATCCACCCGGAGACCGGCGTGGTCACACCCAAAGTAGGACCGGGTCGGGTCATGGCTTATGCCACCGACGCCGTGCATACCCTGTTCTATTGCGCTCTCGATGACCTGGACGCCAGGCTGCAACCTATGCCGTATTTCAGTAAACCGGTGGATATGAAAGACCCGTCCGGCGTCAAAATCGTCGGTCGGTCAAAGCCATTGCCAGTGCCGGTGGTCAAAGCGATCTGCTGGGCAACGGTGGTCGCCTGATGTATGCCTCACCGGATGATTTGCGGCTGTTGCTCGCGGAAAAGGAATTGGTACAGCTCGCCAGCGATGGACGGATTGGTCAATGGGATGATCCGTCCGCGCAATCCGTGCTGGCCGAGGCCATTGACCAGGCCGATGGTGAGATTGATGGATATTTGAGCTTAGTGGCGGATGTGCCGCTGGCTGTTCCGCCGCGACTGGTTCGCAACCTGTCGGCGAAGATCGCCGTCTATAATCTGTTGCGGCGGCGGGTGGCCGTGCCGGATCACTGGCGCGGCGAGTATGAACGCTGCCTCAAACTGCTGGAGCGTATCGCAAATGGCAAAATGAAGCTGCCGAATGATGGCGGCGGGGCTGGTGAGGATGGGGCTGTCGATGAGACCGCCCTCGACCCAGGACGAATCGTTGTCGTCAGCCGCCGCCACCGGGATTGGCTGTATCCCTGCTGAGATTGACTTCTTTGGGCGGAGGTTCCGCCCACCGCCTTTTTCCTAACACTTCATGATTGGTCGCCGCCGCGCCATCACCGGCGAGTCAATTCCGACCATGTCGGCGTCACGCGCGAAATGGTTTTTCCAAACCATCGCCCAATGGCTTGTAATATCACGCTTTTTTCATTTTCTTGCGCGATTTTGCACGACAAAATGAGACAGAATGAGACTGACTTGAAAAAATTTGTAAGAATTTCAAACCAATACAAAACTTTTCAAAGCAAAAAACTTGAGAAAATCAGTCTCATTTTCTGTGCAAAGCCATATTCAGTTGGTTCGCCGACGATGCGCTCATACGCCAGCACCTTGCGCCATTTATAACCGATGGCCAGCCGTTCAATCTGAGTGATAGCGCCGCGTCCGTCGTTGCCGGCGCAGACAAAGAGCGCGTAGGGCAGGCCGATGGTGCGGTCCCGGGCGATCAGATAGGTGCGGTCAAAGAAATCCTTAATCATCCCGGCCATGGTGCCGAAATATTCCGGCGAACCGATGGCAATGGCGTCGCAGCATAACAGATCGTCGATGCTGGCCTCGGCGGCTTTGCGGAACACGATGCGCGCCGCCTCTTCACGCCGCGCCCCGGCGGCAAAGCGTTGGGCCATTTTTTCCATGACGCCGCCCTGTGAATGGTAGATGATGAGAATATTTTTCCTGGTCAAATCGGCGTCTACGGCCATGCTTCCTCCTGGCCGGGCCTCATCCCCGGCGCGAAAAACGGAAAACGAAAAACGAAAAATTTCCTGGCTCGTCCTCGACAAACGAAACACCGATGAATGCGATTGTCTCTTCTTGTCCACCGGAACTGCGCCAAGCCTTAGCGGCAACGGCGCGGCGTTTTCCCGAAAGTTGGCTGGTCGGCGGCGTCGTTCGCGATTTTTTGCTCGGACGCGCTGACGCCGACATTGACCTGGCTGTTTCCGGCAGCGCTCAAGCCTTCGCCGAGGAATTGCGCCGCCGCTTGAACGCCGGCGTTTTCGTGCGCCTGGGCGACGGCGCGGAAGACGCGATTCGCCTGGTCTGGCATGGTTTTGAGATTGATATCGCCTCTTTGCGCGGCGGCGCGGCCACAATCGAAGCCGACCTCTGCCTGCGCGATTATACAATAAACGCCATGGCGATGCCGCTGGTGGCGGCGCTTTCGGGCCAGTCCATTGTCATCGACCCGTTAAACGGCGAGGCCGATCTGCGTCAACGCCGCTTGCGCATGTGCCGCCATGCCTTTGTCGCCGATCCGCTCAGGATGCTGCGCGGCTACCGTTTCGCCGCGCAACTGGCCATGACCATGGACGCGGCGACCCAGGAGGAAATTCGGAGACAGGCCGCGCTGATTGACCAGGTTGCCGCTGAACGAATCTGCCATGAATTTGACCTGCTGATGGATTGTCCCGGCGGCGGCGATTGCTTTGCCGCGATGTGGGACGACGGGCTTTTGCCGCGCATTCTGCCGGAGCTGGCGGCGGGCGACGGGCTGCGCCAGCCGGATTTTCATCATCTTGATGTGCTGCGCCATAATCTTCTGGCGCTTACCCAGTTGGAACAGATCCTGGCCGGGCGACCGCCCCTCATGGCCGGGGCCGTGGCCATGGTGGCGGAAAATCGGCGTCGCGCCCGCCTGTTGAAATACGCGGCGCTGCTGCACGATGTCGGCAAACCGCCCAGCCGTGGCATCAAGGGTGATCGCGTTACCTTTTACGGCCACGATACGGCGGGCGCGGAACTCTTCGCACAAATCGCCGCCCGTCTGCGCTGGAGCGCCCAGGATGCTCGCCGCGTGTCGGCGCTCATCGCCATGCACATGCGGCCATTTCATCTGTGTAACGCCGCGCGGGCGGGCAAATTGACTTTGCGGGCTTTATTGCGCCTCTGCCGCGATCTGGACGCCGATCAACCGGGCGGTCTGCTGCCAGAACTGTTTCTGCTGGCGATGGCCGACAGCCTGGCCAGCCATGGCCGCTTGAAGCCGGAAAACATGGAAGGGGAAGTGGCCGCCTTGTATGAGCGGGCGACGCGGGTCTATGAAGAACGCTTTCGCCCGATTCAGGCCGCGCCGCGCCTAGTGACCGGACGTGATTTGATCGAGCGCTTCGGCCTCGCGCCGGGGCCGATCTTCGCCGCGCTTCTGCGCCTGGTCGAAGACGCGCGGCTGCAAGGGCAAATCGAAAACCGCGACCAGGCGTTGGCCCTCATCGCCGCCCGCCTGGCGGCTGAGACCTATCCGGCTGGTGAGTGAGGCCGCTTCGTCGCGCGCATCCTGCGCAACGCGGTCTTTTTCATACTCGGTTTCGGCGTGTCGCTTGGCCTGTTCGTGGGATATTTTGTTTTTTCTTGTCGCCTCCGGCGTCACAGTGTACTATCGCCGCACAAATAAGAATCATTCTCATTTATTTTTACGGTGCGCCCTTCATGCGGAATATCCGGCAACTGTTCACCTCGGTGCGTCTGGCGATTTTTTTGCTCGCGGCCCTGGCTGTCACTTCCATCATCGGCACCATCATCCCGCAGCATCAGACCTATGAATGGTACGCCGAGCGCTACTCGCCGCACCTGGCCACCTTCTTCCAAGTCTTGGATATTCCGGCGATGTACGGTTCGTGGTGGTTCACCGGCCTGCTCGCCCTGTTGGCGATCAATCTGATCGCTTGCAGCCTTGAACGCCTGCCGAAAGTTCTAGCCCTGATTCAGGCCGATCCGGCGGCAACCCCGGCCCTGCGGCTGGAAAAAATGCCGCTGCAAGCCAGATGGCCGCAGGTCGGCAATGCGGCGCTGCCGTCACTGAAAAAGCTGCTCGTCGCACGGGGGTTCACCGCCGCAAACGACGCGGAAACCCTTTTCATTGCCGCCAAAGGGGCCTGGAGCCGCCTGGGCGCCTACATCGTCCACCTGTCGATCCTGGTCATCTTCGCCGGGGCGCTTATCGGTCAGTATTACGGCTTCAAAGGCAGCGTTATGCTGCCGGAGGGGAAATCGACCGACGTGGTGTTTCTCAACCAGAGCCACCAGGCGAAAAACCTTGGATTTACCGTGCGTTGCGATCTGTTCGCCATTGAATACTATGACAACGGGATGCCGAAGGAATACCTGTCGCGCCTGACCGTTCTGGAAAACGGCACGCCTGTTGTCAGCCGCGACATCGAAGTCAACAAGCCGCTGCGCCATAACGGCATCACCTTTTACCAGGCCAGCTACCAGCCTTTTCAGGATTTTATCATCGAATTGGCGAAAAAAAGCGGCCCGCGCCACGCCTTCACTGTCCCGTACCAGAAACAAGAAGAATGGTCGGAGGAAGGTCTGGCCTTCGGCGTCATCTCCGCCGAAGCGCTCGGCCAGCGGCTGGAGCGGTTGAAACTATGGCTGAAAATCGGCGCGGCGGAAGCGGTGACACTGAATCTCGCGGCGGGCGAAGAGGGCGAACTCGGCCCATACAAGATACGGGCGCGGCAATTGTACGCCACCGGTTTGCAGGTGGCCAAAGACCCCGGCGTGCCGCTGGTGTATCTGGGCTGCGGCCTGCTGATTTTCGGCCTGTACACCGCCTTTTTCCAGGCGCATCGGCGGTTATTCGTCATATTGCCGCCCACATCGTCCGGCGACATACGGCTCATCGGCGCGACCAACAAAAACCGCCTGGGTTTCGCCAGGGATTTCGCCACCCTGCGCGCTGAAATCGACAACACCCTGAAAGGCTGATCGGCTCGATAACACCGCCGCGAATTTCCCGGAGAATCTCTATGGACAGCTCCTTTTTGCTCGGTCTCACCACCTTCGCCTACCTGGGCGCGTCGTTTCTCTATGTCGCCTTCTGCCTCTATCATGCTGATAAAATCGGCAAGGCCGCGACTGTTGTAACCGTGGCCGCCCTGGCGCTGCAAACGGCGGGCATTGGCCTACGCTGGTGGGAATCGTATCGTTTGGGTTTCGGCCACGCGCCCCTGACCAACATGTATGAATCGGTGGTGTTCTTTTCCTGGGCGATTGGTCTTTTTTATCTGATACTGACCTGGAAATACCGCGCCAGAATTCTCGGCGCCTTCGCCGCGCCGCTGGCCTTTCTCGCCATGGCCTACGCCTCGTTCACGCCAGGCATTTCCCGCGCCATCGCCCCCTTGATTCCGGCGCTGCAATCAAACTGGCTGATCGCCCACGTCGTCACCTGCTTCATCGGCTACGCCGGTTTCGCGGTGGCCGCAGCCTTGGGTTGCGTGTATCTATTGAAAGAGCGGGCAATGACGAAAAGCATCGCCTCACACCTGCCGGAGCGGGACATTCTCGATGATTTGATCCACAAGACCTTGATCTTCGGCTTTATCTGGCTTTCAGCGGGCATCATCACCGGCGCAGTCTGGGCCGATTCGGCCTGGGGCACGTACTGGAGCTGGGACCCCAAGGAAACCTGGTCGCTCATCACCTGGTTTTTCTACGCTATCACCCTGCACGCCCGTTACACCAGAGGGTGGAACGGCGCCCGCATCGCCTGGATGGCCATTATCGGACTCTTCTGCGTGTTGTTCACCTACTACGGCGTCAACTTCCTCCTTTCCGGCCTGCACAGCTACGGTTCTAACTGAAATCCTGACCTTTTTCACTCTTCTTGACTTAACACGGGAGAACCGCTATAGAGCGCGGTTATCCTCGCGGTTTCCGCGGGGCATTTCCATTTCATCCATCAGGAGGGAAAAACATGCTCAACAAACTGGTTGTATCGGTGGCGACGGCGGCGATTCTGGCGACGGGCGCGGTGGTCGGCGCGATTGCCGCTGACAAAGGCCCGTCGGAAATCACGCTGGGCGCGGATGGTAAAAAACCGGCGGTCTTTCCGCACGCCACTCATCAGGCCAGTGACATTGCCTGTGGCGAATGCCACCACGGCATGGCCGCCGACGGCGCGCAAACCGCCTATACCGACGGCATGACCATCCAGAAATGCGAGACCTGCCACAATCCGGAAAAACTGGCCGGTAAAACCAAAGGCGCCAACAAACTCGACACCCTGAAGGGAGCGGGACATGGAAATTGTCAGGAATGTCATAAGGCGGAAATCGCCAAAGACGCCACCAAGGGTAAACTGATGAAGTGCGCCACCTGCCACGCGAAAAAGTGAATATCGCGCTGTCAGCGCCATGCGCGAAAAGCCGTCCGGGTTGCCGGGCGGCTTTTTTTGTTTATCCAAGCGATGATGCGGCCCGCATCTGAAAATAAAAATAAATTATAAATATTATCACAAGATTACCGGGACAAATATTCGGATATGAGATGCGATAAATCAAAAAAAAGAATATATGACTGGCGCGGCGCAAATAAGGAAACTGGTTTCATATAGGAAATGGCGCGTCAATCATGGACAAGAAACCATGATTGTTCGCAAGGACATACAAAAGGCCAAATGGCCAGAAACAGACAAGGAGACGGCAATATGACCCATGCGCAGGAGTACAAACAAAAGCTGGTATCGGCGGAAGAAGCGGTGAAGTGCGTCAAATCCGGCGACGATGTTGAATACAGCCACTTCGTCGCCGCGCCGACCTACCTCGATGGCTTCCTCGCCAAAAGAAAGGATGAACTCAAAGGCGTCATCGTCAACTGCTGCACCTTTCCCGGCCTGGCCCAAGTGGCGGTCTGCGATCCGGAGCGCGACCATTTTATCTACAATAACTGGCATCTCTCCGGCGGCGACCGCAAGCTGGCGGAACAGGGACTGTGCAACTACATTCCATTTTTGTACCACGAGATGAACGACCTTTATGAGCGCCATTTCGAGCCGGATGTGTTCATGGTCAAGGTCTGCCCCATGGACAAGGACGGCTATTTCAACATGGGCACATCCAACTCCGGTCAGATGAGCATCGCTGAAAAGTCAAAGAAGATCATCGTCGAAGTCAACAATACCATGCCCTACGTGTACGGAGGCTACGGCGAATCCATCCATATTGATAAGGTCGATTATATCGTCGAATCCGACAACAAGCCGCTGATGGAGGTGCAACCCGTCGAACCGAACGATGCCGACAAAACGGTCGCCAACCTCATCGTCAACATGCTGGAAGACGGCTCAGTCATCCAACTAGGCATCGGCGGTATGCCGAACGCCGTCGGCGCCCTGCTTGCCACCTCCGATCTGAAAAACCTCGGCGGCCACACCGAGATGCTGGTTGACGCCTACATGCTGATGATCCAGGCCGGAGTGATGAATAATCGCGATAAACCCTTCAACCGCGGGCGCATTCCCTATACTTTTTCGATGGGCACCAAGGCCCTTTACGAGTGGATGGATCATAACCCGATGATCGCCAGTTTTCCGGTCGGCTACTGCAACAGTCCCTACGTGCTGGCGCAGATCGACAAGCTGGTGTCGATCAACAACACCATTGAGATAGACCTCTTCGGTCAGGCGGCCTCGGAGAGCAACGGGTATCGCCAAATCACCGGCACCGGCGGCCAGTTCGACTACCACTTCGCCGCTTTCAAATCGAAGGGCGGCAAGGGCATTCTCTGTCTGCGCTCCACCTTTACCGGAAAAGATGGGGTCATGAAATCCCGCATCGTCCCGACCCTTTCCCCTGGCACCATCGTCACCACGCCACGCACGGTTACGCAGTACGTGGTGACGGAATACGGCGCCGTCAATCTCAAAGGGAAGAATACCTGGCAGCGGGCCGAAGCGCTGATTTCGGTGGCCCATCCGGATTTTCGCGACGCCCTGATTAAAGAAGCGGAAAAGATGAAAATCTGGGTCGCCGCGAGTAAACGGGTCTAAGCGATTTTCAGGAGAATACTATGGCTATCAACGAGGTTGTTCTGGTTGGCGCTTGCCGCACGGCGATTGGTTCTTATGGCAAATCTCTGGCCGATGTCCCGGCCAACACCTTGGCGGAAATCGCCGGGGCCGAAGCGATCAAACGCGCGGGCGTCGCGCCGGAAATCATCGATGAGATTGTTTCCGGTTCCATTTATGTGCACGGCAACGGTTCGCTGCCAGCCCGTATTATCGGCAAGCGTCTTGGTCTGCCGGATCGCTCCGGCGCGACCAACATCAACCAGAACTGCGCCTCCGGAATGCGCGCCCTGGATGTCGCGGCCATGGGGCTGATGCTCGGCCGCACGGAAACAGCGCTGGTCATCGGCGTCGATACCATGAGCCGCATCCCCTATCTGCTGCCGAAAGCCCGCTGGGGCTATCGCATGGGCGCGGGCAATCTCGTTGACCCACTGTTGGAAGACGGTCTGTATTGCACACTGGCCCAGGGACATATGGGCCTGACCGCCGAAAATGTCGCCGCCCGCTTCGGCATCACCCGCGAAGAATGCGACCACTTGGCGATGATCAGCCAGACGCGGGCGCTGCGGGCGATTGGCGAGGGTCGCTTCAAACGAGAAATCGCGCCGGTGGAAATTAAGGGCAGAAAAGGAGTAACGATTTTCGACACCGACGAACATCCCAATGCCAAGACAACGCTGGAGATTTTGGCCAAGCTGAAACCGGCCTTCAAGGAAGGCGGCGTCGTCACCGCTGGCAACGCCTCCGGCATCAACGACGCGGCGGCGGCGGCGATTCTCATGACCAAACAGAAAGCCAAGGAATTAGGATTAAAACCCCTGATGAAACTTCTGGGCGTCACCGTCGAAGGCGTCGCCCCGGAAGTGATGGGATTAGGCCCGGCGGTGGCGATTCCCAAAGTCCTGAAGCAATGCGGCATCAAGTATCAGGATATTGATTATTGGGAAATCAACGAAGCCTTCGCGCCGCAGGTGATTGGCTCGTGCCGGATGCTGAAAGAACAATCCGGCATCGAAGTCAATTTTGGCGACGCCGAACACGACGGCAACGTTAACAACAACGGCTCCGGCATCGCCCTGGGGCATCCGGTCGGCTGCACCGCCTTACGCATCATCGTAAGCCTCTACTATGAGCTAGAAAGACTCGGTAAAACCACCGGCGGCGCCTCACTGTGCGTCGGCGGCGGGCCGGGCATGGCCTCGCTCTGGACAAGGGATATTTAGTTTTGTAGATTGCCGCTCAGATTTTTGGAAGGCGCGGCGACTCGCGTAAGCGCGGGTCGGTCGCGCCTCTTCTGTATAATTTCATCGAAAGGGAGAACGTATGAAAAAAGTTATGGTAATCGGCGCCGGCACAATGGGACTGGACATCGCCCAGACCTTCGCCCGCGCCGACATGAAGGTGGTTGTCCGGGATATTAACGACACCATCATCAACAACGCCAAGGCCAAGCTGGAGAAGAGCCTGACAAAATTGGTCGAGAAAGGCAAGCTGGAGCCGTCGGCCAAAGACGGCATCTGCGGCAACATGAGCTTTACCGTCGATATGGCCCCGGCCGCCGATTGCGATCTGGTTTTGGAAGCGATTTTAGAGCGCCTTGACCTGAAGAAAACCGTGTTCGGCGAACTCGACAAATTGTGCAAGCCGGAAACCATCTTCGCCAGCAATACCTCGTCCATTTCCATTACTGAAATCGCCTCTTCGACCAAACGCGCCGATAAATTCATCGGAATGCACTTCTTCAATCCGGCGACGATCATGAAGCTGGTCGAAGTCATCCGTGGCGCGCACACCTCCGACGCCACCTACAAAGCGGTCTCCGATTTATCGGTGAAAATCGGCAAAGAGCCGGTGGAAGTGGCGGAAGCGCCCGGTTTCGTCGTCAACAAAATCCTCATCCCGATGATTAACGAGGCGATTGGCTTACTTGAAACCGGCGTCGCCTCGGCGGAAGGAATTGACAAGGCGATGAAGCTTGGCGCCAACCATCCGATGGGGCCGCTGTCTTTGGGCGACCTGGTGGGCCTGGATGTCTGCCTGGCGGTTATGGACACCCTCTACGCCGAAACCTGCGACCCGAAATACCGCGCCGCTTTGTTGTTGCGTAAAATGGTGCGCGGCGGCATGTTAGGCCGCAAAACCGGCAAAGGCTTCTTTACCTATTGATGCTCGGATTTTTTTCCACTCGCCACCGCCAGGGCAGGCTCGTAATGAACATTCATTATCTGGGCCTGCCCGCGCAAGCCTTGTTGCTCCACCCCACCGAATCCGCCCGCGCCAAGCCATTGATCACGCGCAAAAACCCGACCTATTCATTCTCCTGAAACGATTCCCGCATCCGCCATCCGGCGGCGCAGGAAGAGGGGAAAACAAAAACCATGCCCGAACTGCCGGAAGTGGAGACCATCCGCCGAGGACTCGCGCCCTTGGTCATTGGCAAGACCATCGCCGCGATTGAAGCGAGCGGCAAAAGCTTGCGCCAGCCTCTGCCGCTCGCCGAAATGCGCGCCGCCCTACCCGGCCAAACCATCACAGGCGTGCGGCGACGCGCCAAATATCTGCTCGTCGAATGCGACGCGGGCGGCCTGTTGCTGATTCATCTGGGAATGACCGGCAACCTCGGCCTGTTCGCGGCGGATGCGCCCATGGCCAAGCATTGCCATGTTAGGTTTCGCTTCTCCAACGGCGATGAATTGCGCTACAGCGACAGCCGCCGTTTCGGCGTCATCCTGTTCCTGCCCGCGCCCTACGCCGAAGCGGAGCGGAAATTTTTCGCCGCCACCGGTCCGGAACCCTTCGACGCGGCCTGCTCCGCCGCCTGGCTGGCCGAAAAAACCGGCGGCCCGCGCGCAAAAACCCCGATCAAAGCCGCTTTGCTGAACAGCGCTCTGATCGCGGGCATCGGCAACATCTACGCCTGCGAAAGTCTCTTCCGCGCTGGCATCAACCCGCAACGGGCGGCGGGCGGCCTGAGCGCGGCGGAATGGCAAGGTCTGCTCACGGCGATTCGCGAGACCCTCGCGGTAGCCATCGCCTGCGGCGGCTCCAGCATCAGTGATTATGTCAACGCCAACCAGCAGCCAGGCTATTTCCAGATGAACTTCAACGTCTATGGCCGAACCAATCAAGCCTGCCGCCGTTGCGGCACCGCCATTGAGCAAATCAGAATCACCGGGCGCTCAAGCTTTTACTGCCCACGTTGTCAGGAAAACGAGTAGATAATGAAGCGCGATGAAGCATAACCCGAGTAAACAAGTCAGGCAAATCATCTTGGTTTTTTTGGCGGAATAAAAATATTTTGATAACTCAATCATCGTAGCTTGCTGATTTTCAGCAAGCTCTTTATGCTCTTTGAGATAATTTTTCGCTAACTCATCGTAACGCTTTATAGCATTACCTATAACCTCAAGGCGTTGCTTGCATTCTTCATCCCGCCGCGCCTCGTCGTATCGTTCCAATGCTTCCTTGTGCTTGTTGAACGCATCTTTGGTATGATTTGATATTTTGATAGTGCCTGCTCCAGTGGGTAAGCGGATTTTTTTTAAATCATTATCGAATTGTTCCTTGAACTTCATCCACGATTGCTCGACGTCTTTATTTTTTCTATATTGGGAAAATGATTCATATCTGCAATAGCGTGTTGTATCCTGTTGCAAACGATCTAATAACGTTTTTGCAACATTATGTGTGTTTCCGAATATTTTATTAAATGATAAGGGTTCGCTGTCATATGAATATATCATAAATAAAATGCCGAATATCAATGAGATAAGCAGAATAAATTCTGCAATGGGAACAAGAATTGCCTCCATACATCCTCCTGAGCTTATTTGATTTTTTTTTACGTTCACCTTCTGGAAATCAGGGCATAGATATGCGAAACGAAAACACCAAAATGGAAAAATCCGGCGGCGATGGCGAAAAAGTTCACCAGCAGCAGCCAGCCGGACGGCTTTTTGCGCCGGTCGCCATTGTCATCGGCCTTTTCCTCTTGGCCGAACACAGCCTCCGGCGACTGCGCCTGGGCGAACAGGCCGCATGAGGCCATATAGGCAAAACGCGGGGTGGTTTTTATAAACAACTGAAGCGTATTTGTATCTTTTTTGAAGTCGTCTGGAATCTCATTCCAGGCCGCCCAGGCGTACAGGCCGGTCAGGAGAATGACCAGAAGGGTAATCGCGATAAAAAACCGCATCAGCGAACGCAGAATCCAGGTCGTATACCCCTGAACAGGAAGCAGCATGAGTAGCCAGCTTTTTCGCCCCCACATGGCCCGCCGGGTAATTTTGAAATGAACGTCGCGCAACTGGTCGCGGCATTCCTCGGTTTCCTCAAACGAGCCGTGCCCCTCTAAAATCACGATGAGGTGGGCGAGAATTTTCGCTTCGCCGTTGAGTTCGAAATCCAGCCGCCTGCTTTTATCCAGCCACCGCGCCGTCGCTTGTAAATCCTCCCGCATATCTTTTACGCGCTCTTTGATTGCCAGGTGATACTCCATGCCGGAGAAAAAGCATTCGGCGATCACTTCAAAACGATGCATCAAATCCAAAGCGCGTAATGTGGTAGTTGGGGTGCGCAGGCCGATCATTTCCAAGGCGTCGCCAGCCAACACCGCGCCGCGTATGGCGCTCGCGACGGTTTCTTCAGCAGTCAGTAGGGTGGCGGCGCGGCCAAGTAGGCATTCGGCCAGCCGCAACAATCGGCCAGGGGCGCTGTGGTCGCTGGCTTCGTTCTGGCCGATGACTTCATCTTTGCGTGGCGGCCAGCGAAAACCGGGAGCGAGGCCGGGCGTGTCGGTGTTTTTTTCCAGTTCTTTCCCAGACTTGCCGGGAAAGACCCGGTCCATGGCCAGTTTATTCCACAGGGCGTAAATGCCGCAGACCGGTTTGTAGACGAAGAGATTCTCCTCCGTCAACGCCTGTCCGTTCAGGCGGGCGTTGGAAAATGTGCGCTCATGCAGCAGCCGTTTCCTGACGAATTCATCGTTCTTACGGCTTTTCCCGTAATCCTGGGGGCGATGATGGCCAACGCTGACGAAACGCCGCCGCAGTCGCGGCGCTTTGTCTCGTCGCAAAGCGGGAAGCGTTGCATCACGCCGCGCCAGATCGCTCATGCCGTCTTCATGCTCGTCGGGAAAATTGAGAAACAGGTCTTCAATGGTCAGCAGCAATGAGGCGCTGGCCGTTTGGCGAATTTTCCGCGTGTTTTTAACCTGAATGCGCTCTTCCACCTCCGTTCCGTGTCCTTCATCCGGCGGCGTCAGCCAGCCATCTTGGCCTAGCAGCCGTTTTGATTCAGCCCAAGTGGTGACGGCGTGCACGCGGAAGCCGCGTCCGTAGGCCATCAGGCTTTCAAAAAGGCTGTAATCCGGCTCTTCGTCGATAACCACGGCGACATGCTTGCGCAGGGGTAAACGCGAAATGCCGTCGTCATTGCCACGCCCCTTGCCATTGATATGGCGATGAATGACGCCCCGCAGACCATAGCCGTCAAAAAGAGCGGGGCCACGCGGCTCGATTAAGGTATCGATGCCGTAAAAGGCGCGGAGCATACGGGCTTCCCGGCGGAGTTCCTCGTCTTCATCGAGACTCCTTGCCTGTTCGCCAACAGCGAAGCCTGTAGTTTCTTCAGAATTTTTTCCCGGCAATCGCAGATGAATGCCGGTGAAATGCCAGCGGATTTCCGGAAATGCCAGCGCCAGCGCCGCCACCAATCCTGACCAAGTGGGCGCGTGGGCGATGGGGTGGAGCTGTTCCACATCTATGCCGTCGGCGATGACGGTGAGGGATGCTTGCCCGGCCAATTGTTTGGCCAGAAAGGCGGCGGCGGCGTCAAAAGATTCGGTGTAGTCATCACCGTTGGCAAAGACCGACCAGGCGGGGATCTCTTCGTCTTCCGGCAGCAGCAGCCGTGCCCGCAAAATATCCCGCGCCGCCGCCAAGGCAGCCTTGGGCGCGTGCGAACGGTGGATGATGGCGTAGGCACTCATGGTCTGTCAGAGCAAAGATGTTTTACGCAGATAGTCGGTGATGTCGTGGGACAAATGCGCATACGACCAGAGATAGGAGCGAACTTTTCCTGCCAGGGAGCAAAGCGTCCGTTGCCGGACGATAGCCGAAGCGCCCGCCCGCGCTGGTTTTTTCCACAAGAGCGCAAGATAGGCCACCGCGTGTTCCACCAAAAGCCGGTGGCGGCGCAGGCGTTGTGTTTCGGCGATTTCCGGGCAATCCGGATGATAGTTCATCAGCCCGCTGGCCTGATATTCGCCGATGATGGCTTTGGCGAGCTGTTCTTCCGACAGTTTGGGCTTGGCGAGCATGTCATCAAGCCGGTGGAAAACGACCGTCACCGACAACATGCTGGCGGAGAAACGGAGCCGCGCGTCGAGGTTGTTGTGGTTCGCCGCCTGTTTCCAGGCGCGATTCAGTGATTCGACCAGCTCGCTCCAGCGGGAGTGGTCTTTATTATTTCTGATGATTTCTTTGACCCGCTGGATTTCTCCGCCCCAGGGCAGTTCCTGGTGACTGCTGAAATGGTAGGGGATGTCGGCGACGTTTGCTCTGTCGATTCGCTTCCGGTCATCCGATGAAATTCTGTCGTAATTTCGCCATTTCGCTTCCGGACTTTTCGCCCCGCCGCCCGGCACGGTATCGCCGCCGAAATGACACCACACGACCCAGGTTTTTTCGTTCTCCTCCAATCTGTCTATTCCCAACGAATTGTTTTTCTCCAGAAAGCGAACGACCAAACATTCGCCGACTGGAATTTCACCCGCTGATGAAATTTTCTTGATTGCGCCTGGCGTCGCGCTAATGCCCCAATCACCGGCAGAAGCGCCCCATTTCTCTGGATTTCCGCCATCCGCCTGCTCAAGAAACAGATATTTATCAATTTCCTGGTTCATAGCAGTCTCCTGGATCAGAGCCGACGAAGAAAAAGGAAAAAGTGGATTGGGCCGTTTTCGTATTGGGGCCAGGCGGCAAGCCAATGAATGCGCTTTCCCGGCACCTTCAATAATCTGTTGCATTTATTAAGATTTATCGCCAATTCGCGGCCCGAACCGACATAATGCTTACTGGTGGTCCCTGTCGCTCGTCTCTTTAATCTTCCTCCTCGACACCCGTCGCCCCGAACAGGGCGCGCGCCAATGAAAATTTGTTGCGGCTGGTCAGCGTCGCCTGGCTGATGGCGCTGAACTCGACGAAGGGCAAATTTTTGCCCAGCAGCTTGGAATCCCGCCCGCGCCCGGAGGTGCGGATCACGGCTGGGGCCAGCCTGTAGAGCTGTTGCAGGAATTCTTCCCGATGTTCTTTATCCCAGTTGGGCGCGAAGGTCTTGGCGTCATCCATAATGCCTTCATGGATGACGATGGCGTCGAAGCGTAAGTCCTGAAAGGCTTTGACCAGCGCGTCTGATTTCTGTTCCGCGCCACTTTGATTCTTGTTGACGGCTAGCCATGCCGTCGCGCACTTGGCGACAGCTTCAGCTTCCTTCGGCCAGGCAAAATCTATCCATGTTCCATGGATGGAATGATTTCCGGCTTTTTTAGCGTTCTCCTCCAGCGTCTTTTCGATGCCACGGTCAATGAACCAGGGAGAGGATGCCTGATTTTTGTGACCAAAGGCCACCACTGGGAAAACGCCCGCTTTTTGGTGTCCGGCCTGACAATCGGCGAACCCGTTGGCCGCGTCAAGCAGAGCGTTGGCGATGCGCTCATCGACCACCGCGATATTGGCCAGGCAGGCTTCGGCCAGGCTCAGCGCGAAAAAGGCAAAGCCGAATTCGTTGGACGGTGGATGCGATAGCAGGCGGAACAAATCGGCGCTCTCGCTTCCGGTCAGCTTCTGATAAAAGCGGATGCTTTTCGTGAAATCCTGTTCGTTCTCAACCAATAATTCCGGGAAGCATTTGCCGTGGTTGTCGAAGACCAACGCCTGCCTCGCTTGCGACCAGGAATGTTTTTCTTTCTCGCCTCGCAGCGCCCGCCAATATTTTTCGCCTGGCGTTAACGCTTCGTCCGTTGCGCCGCTCGACGACTGCGCGGCGGTGTAAAAATCGTCGCGATTCTGAACGTCATTTTTCGTGGAATAAAACACCTTGCCGTCCGGCGTCGTAACGTTAAAGGTGACGAAAAAATCCTTCAGATAATTGCCCCTGGCTTTGGTCATCGAGTCCTGCCAGCCTTCGCGCGCCTGGCTGGCCTCGCGATCTAATCCTATCCATAAATGATAGTTTGCTGGCTCCCTCTGCTCGGTTGAGCCGCGTTTTTCTTCTTCCCAGGCCGCCAGCCAGGCTTTATAGCAGTCGAGGATGTGTTTTTCGTGTTCTTCGGCGGTGATAGCGGCAGGCGTAGCAAACAGCGAATCGTAAAGACTTGTCTGTCCATCTGGTGTTTGCTGGATGTGAATGGCGAGGCGGCGAGGCGGAAGTGAATCCGTCAGTTTCGTCAGTTCCTTTGTAATGCGCTGCCGCTCTTCCTCATCCTTCGCCACGACCAGCAAGCGGTACGGCAAGCGGGAGTGTTCTTTCTCAAGAGTTTCTTGGTTCTCACCCAAAACGGGTGGGTAAGAAAGGGTTGAGTTTTTGCAGGTTGAGTTTTCCTGTCAGGAGGAAGGCGATGGTGGCGAAGTGTTTTCTGCCATAGCCTCTGGCTTTTCGT
>JAITSS010000051.1 GCA_031287565.1 Desulfobulbaceae bacterium | reverse complement strand
GTACCTCGGCGAAGCCGCTCTTTACTTCACGCGGGTCAATGGATATGCTGAGAGAAATATCTTTTGATGAGGCGGCCATGGATAATTCCTACGATGAAAATGGATGGGCTATTTTTTTTAGCATCATTATTGTGTCGGTGTTTCTTGGCCTCTGCTACCATTATGGATTTGATACAGTTAGTGCTGTCGTTTTTACGTTAGTCTGTTTAGCTTGGGTAATTGTTATTCTTATGTTCATTGTCTGCTTTCTGCTTTTGCTTTTTGATTTTGCCCCTGGCCGCCGCAAAGAACAAGAACGGTGGTTGAAAAAACGTCGGCGTTACTCTAACCAGGTATGCAGGCAATCACGGTTGAAACAAGAGTAGGCCCAGCGATAGCCGCCGCTTAGTTGGCGATTGACAAGAATCACAATAGATACCTGTCAATTGTACGAATAGCGGCCTGTCATCTGACAAAATTTCCCCGATAATACGACCTATCTTAAAGTCAGGATAATTTGCTCGCGGGGATATTTGCTACCGATGCGATGGGCGAAACAGCCAAATCATGGCACCTCAACCGATTCGCCCTGACGCGGCGCGACCACGTCGTAACCCGTGTTTTGCAGCCGCTTCTGAAAGGCGGAAATCTGTTCTTCCTCGCCGTGCACCAGGGCGATCTTTTTCACGCGCAGGTTTGATTCGCGAATCACCCGCAACAGTTCGTCATAATCACCGTGGGCGCTGAAACCGCCGATGGTCGCCACACGCGCCCGTAAAGGGTATTCCTTGTTATAAAAACGCACCGTCGGCGCCTGGCCCTGACGCCCGCCTTGTTCATAGGCGGCAGCTTTTTCCTGCAAGAGATGGCCGAAGGTGTTTCTGCCCATGTAGCCGACAATGAGAATTGTGTGTTTTTCATCGTGAATTTTGTGGCGAAGATGATGCAGCACCCGCCCGCCCTCGCACATGCCGGAACCGGCGATGACGATATGGCTTTTCTGGTCGCGGTTGATGGCCATTGATTCCTCAACCGATTCGACAAAGCGCAACTGCTCGAAGGCGAAGGGCTTGATGCCGTTGTTCAGAAAATTCCGTCGCGTGTCGCTGTCGTAATTCTCCGGATGCCGATCAAAAACATGGGTGATATTGGTGGCCAGCGGGCTGTCGATATACACCGGAACCTTGCGCACCGCGCCTTCCATATACAATTCGTGGAGGAAATAAATCAGTTCCTGGGTGCGCCCATAGGCAAAGGCCGGGATGATCACCGAGCCACTGCGGGCGAAGGTCTCCCGCAAGACGTCCTTCAATTTTCCTTTCAGGTCACCGTCGTCGTCGTGGCGGCGGTCGCCGTAGGTGCTTTCCATGATCAAAAGGTCGATATTCTCACAGGCGAACGACAGCGTCGGGTCGCGGATGATCGGCTTGCCGAAGCGCCCGACATCGCCGGAAAAGAGGATATTTTTCCGGCCCGCGCCGCTGGTGATCGAGAGGAGCGGCATCGCCGAGCCAAGGATATGGCCGGCGTCGTACAAGGTGCAGGAAACATCGTCGGCCACGGCGAATTCCTGACGATAATCTTGCCCGAAAAAGCGGGGCAGACAAGCCTCGACATCCTCAATGGTGTAGATGGGTTCGATGCGCTCCAGATGGTGCGCCGCCTGCACTTTGGCGATGATGGCATCGTTTAAGCGGGCTTCCGACGCTTTCAGCAAGGTCTTGACTTGGCGGCGTTTGGCCTTGGACATTTTCGGCCCGCCTTCGGCAACCCCGCCTAAAAAATTACGGACAATTTTATAGTTGAGGTAGGCGGCGTCGTTTTCCTGAATCTTCGCAGAGTCTTTAAGTAGATAGGCGCAGGCGTCGGCGGTGGTGGCGGTGGCGAAAATTCGTCCGCTGAAGCCGCCTTTGACAAGCATCGGGATGCGGCCGCAGTGGTCGAGGTGGGCGTGCGACAACACGCAGTTGCTGAGAATCGCCGGGTCAAGCGGCAGGGCGCGATTTTTCATCTCGGCTTCCTTGCGGCGACCCTGGAACAGGCCGCAATCAAGCAGGATGCGGCTTTTATCGGTATGGATAAGGTGGAACGAGCCAGTGACTTCGTGCGTGGCCCCAAAAAACTGCGCGAATATGGTCATAACATTTCCTCATAAGCAAAGCGGGAATCGAAGACAAAGCGAGCGAGAAGCGCGGCCAGCGTACCCGGTCGGCGCGGCGGCGCAAGAAATTTTCCGCTCGCTTTCAGGCTAACCGCGCTTCCAGGCACAGGCGATAGCGCCCGTTGCCGCAGTGGCCGCAACGGACGACGGCGCAGTGGTCGGCCTGGCGTCCCGCAGCGCCCAATGTTTGGGCCAGGATAAATGTCGGTTGCGGGTGGCGTTCATCCTGAAACACATACAAATGTAGCCATCCACCCGGCTTGACGAATTGCCGACAATGCGGCAGGACGCCGAAGGCGATTTCCGGCATGGCGACAATCAGGCGGTCGAAGAGGCCAAAGTCTTTGGCGGTTATGGTCAGGAAATCAGCTTGATACAGGTTGATTTTGTGGCTGTGGCAGCGGTTCAGACGGAGATTTTCCTGGGCTAGGGCGTGGGCGGCGGGGTTTTTTTCGATGGCGAACAGTTCCGCCGCGCCGCCGTGCGCCGCCACAGTCAGGGGCAGAGGCGCGACGCCGGAACCAATGACCAGAATCCGCTCATTTTGCCTGGTCAGCCGAGCCAGCCGCAGCCGCTCGCCCGCCAGCCGCGCGGAAAAATACGCCTTTTCCATATCGACGAGAAAACGCAGGCCGTTTTCCCGATGCAGGGTGGCAAGCGGCGGCGCTCCGGCGATGACCTCCAATTCGCTTAAACGAAATTCGCCACGAATGGCCCGGCCCCGGCGGACCACCACCCGCAGACGCGGTTTTGCCGCCAACAGGGTCGCGCCGATTTCGTGGCGGCGCGGCAACAACTCGTCCGGCAGGGTGATGAGCGCGATGTCGCCAACGATTTCATGAGCGCCGATGATTTTTTCCGTGGATCCTTCGATAAATCCGTTCACCGCCTATTTCCCTGTCATTTTGAGGAGCGAAGCGAGAGACCTGGATACAAGATGCTGTTTTTTAACACACCGCGCCCGGACCCGCATTTGGTAGCGGCCCGGAATGGTTTGGCCGACGCGGACTCAGCAGATTCTTGGTAGCGGTTGACCGCGCAGAGGGCTAAGGATGCGGCCGCCGCCCAGCAGCGTGCGCAGCGTAACCCTGGATGATTGATAGGGCTTTGCGCGGCCAATGAGGGCGGCGTCCCGGCCTTCCGGCATCAGGCGCATTTCGGTGAGGATAGCGGCGGCTTTATCGCTCTGGCAAATAATCAGGCATTTACCCTCATTGGCCAGCCACAAAGGGTCGAGGCCCAGGAGCGCGCAGGCAGAGCGCACAGAGGGGCGAATTGGCAGAGATTCTTCCTCAACTTCTATCGCCAGGTCGCTGGCTTCGGCCAGTTCATGCAGGGCGGTGGCGACGCCGCCGCGGGTTGGGTCGCGCAAGGTGTGGATCGCGCCGGGGAAGGCGGCTATAAGCCTGGCTACAAAATAGTGTAACGCTGTGGTGTCGCTGCGCAGGTCGCCGCGCAGAGCGATACCGGCGCGCCCGCCCATGATGGTGACGCCGTGGTCGCCGATGGTCCCGGAGATCAGAACCACGTCGCCCGCTTGCGCCTTATCCGCGCCAATATCGACGGACGCATCAATCAGACCGATGCCGGCGGTGTTGATAAATATTTTATCGACCTTGCCCCTGGGCGCGACCTTGGTGTCGCCGGTGACAATCGGCACCGCCGCCCGCGCCGAAGCTTCGCCGATTGATTTAGCGATTCGTTCCAGGTCGGCCAGCGGTAGGCCCTCTTCGAGAATCATCGCCAGACTTAAGGCTATCGGTCTTGCGCCGCGCATCGCCAGGTCGTTGATGGTACCGTGCGCGGCCAAAGCGCCGATGTCGCCGCCGGGGAAAAATATCGGATCGACGATGTAGGAATCGGTGGAAAAAACCAGGCGCTGGCCTGGCCCCGGCGCGGCCAGCACCGCCGCGTCTTGCAGGCATTGGCCGCCTTGGCCCGGCACATGTTTCAACAGGAGTTCAACCAGTTCACGGCTGGCCTGGCCGCCGCCGCCATGGTCAAGGGTGATGATGTTGTCGTTGTTCATGGTGATTTTCTCTTATTCTCTTACAGTGGAGCGTGCGCGAACCAGGCGGCGCAGGCCCCTTCGCCTGACACCATACAGGGACCAATCGGATTGCCCGGCCCGCAGATACGGCGAAAAAGCGGGCAAGCGGGCGGCTGAATCGCGCCGCGAATGACATCGCCGCAGCGGCAGCCAGCCGGTTCTTTTGTCTCGGCGACACTGAAGGAAAAACGGACGGCGGCGTCAAATTCGCGGTATTTATCGCGCAGTCCAAGGCCGCTTCCGGCCAGCATTCCCAAACCGCGCCAGAGCATATCGACAGGTTCAAAGACTTCGACCAGCATCCTTTGCGCCCGCTCGTTTCCCAACCAACTGACGGTTCTTTCATAGGCGTTGTCGAGTCGCGCTTCACCAGCGCTGATCCGCCTGGCCAGCATGACCAGGCCGGAGAGCAGATCAGCCAGTTCAAAACCAGCGACGCAACAGGCGAGATGATAGTCATCGCAAAACACCTGAAAGGCCGATGCGCCGATAATCGCCGCGACGTGGCCAGGGCACAGCAATCCGTCCAAAGCCAAGTTGGGATCGGATAACAGCGCGTGTAGCGGCGCTGGCATGGTTTTGTGGCTGGAAAACACCGAAAAATTATTCAGCCCCGCCGCTTTGGCGGCCAGAATTGTCGCGGCGACGCCGGGCGCGGTGGTTTCAAAACCGACGGCGAAAAAAATGATTTCCTCGTCGGCGTGGCGTCGGGCCAGCTCCAGAGCCTCAATCGGCGAATACACCACCGCCGCTTTCGCCCCTTCCGCCATGGCCGCGCTCAAAGAGCCATGGACGCCGGGCACCCGGAACATATCGCCGAAGGTCGCCAGCCGAGTTCGCGGTTGCCTGGCCAATTCAATCATTGTGTCGATATGCGATTGGGCGGTGACGCAGACCGGGCAGCCCGGCCCGGAAATCAATTCGATATGTTCCGGCAGCACCTGGCGCAGACCGCTTTTGGCGATGGCCATGGTGTGTGAGCCGCAGATCTCCATAATCCGCATCGGTCGTTTCACCGCCTGAAGCTCGCGCAGCAGTGGCAAGGCCAGGGCGGTATCGCGGTACTCATCGGCGTATTTCATGGCGGGCAACCGGGTATTTCCACCCCGGTCTTTTCAGCCAGAGAGCGGAAAAGCGCCAGGTTACGTTTAGCCTCTTCCTCATCCAGACAGTGGATGGCGAAACCGGCGTGGATAATCACATAGTCGCCAGGTTGCGGCCAATGGTCGATGATATCCAGCCGCGCCGTGATCTCGGCGCCGTCGGCGGCGACCAGGGCGGTGGGATTGCTCGCTGGATCGCCGGGCGATCCACTAACAGCCAGCACCCGCATGGGGATGGCGATGCACATGTCTGAGTCCTCCTATAACCGCTTGTCCTATGGAAACCGCTCCATCGTGGGCCGGAAAAGCCTCACCAGAAAAAACTGTAAATCCATCGTCGCCGAGGACACGAGTGAAACCCTCCAGCAACAGTCGATTCTGCATACAACCGCCACAGAGCAACACGGTGTTCAGGCCGGTCTTGACCCTGGCCAAACGCAAGGCCTGGCTGAAGGCGACAATCAGCAAGGCGTGAAAACGCAGGGCGATCATCGATTTCGCTTCGCCTTCGCGCAGGTCTTTTATGATGGTTTCGATGAAAAAGAGACCATCAATATTCATCTGTCCATCTTTTTCACTCTGCGCGGTCGTAATTCGCGGCCACTCTGCGGTGATGATTCGTGGCAGGGCTTCCTCATCCGCCGCCTGTAAGGCCAGGGCTTCCAATTCCATCGCCGCCTGGCCTTCATAACTGACGTTCTGGCGGATGCCGATGAGCGAGGCCACGGCATCGAACAGCCGCCCAGCGCTGCTTGTGCGCGGGCAGTTCAAATCGGCGGCGAGCATCTGATCAATTATTTCTTGTTGATAGGCATCGACCGCCGCAAGAGATGAGGACGGCGCCTGCGCCGTACAGCGCCCGGTTTCAGCCAATAAAAATAAAGCCGCCCGGCCAAGTCGCCAGATTTCGCGGGCGGCGGCGTCACCACCCGGCGCGGGCAGCGGCGAAAGGTGGCCCAAGCGCCGAAAGTCCATCGGTGTGACGGCGAGAATTTCGCCACCCCAGACTGAGCCGTCATCGCCCAAACCAACGCCGTCCAGAGCCAGAGCCAGAGCCTCGCCGCTTATGCCGTGTTCGGCCATCACCGCCACCGCGTGCGCGTGATGATGCTGTACTTTGTAGACAGGTAAACCAAGCTCGTCGGCGTAGTGACTGCTCAGATAATCCGGGTGCAGGTCGCGGACGACTATGCGCGGCTCGATGCGCCGCAGTCGTTGGTGGTGGGCGATGGTTTCCTGGTAAAATTGAAAAATTTCCGCGCCTTCCAGGTCGCCCACGTGCTGACTGACATGGATTTGCCTACCCGACGCCAAGGTAATCGTATTTTTCATGCCGGGGCCGCAGGCGAGAAGCGGCGGCAACGACCAGGGAATCGACAGGGCCGCCGGGACGAAGCCGCGCGAACGGCGCAAGAGACGTGGGCGACCGGCCCGCAGCGCCACCAAAGAATCATCCAGTCGCGTAAGAATTTCGCGATCATGGAGAAGAAAATAATCGGCGATGCCGCTTAAGCGGCGCAGCGCTTCGGCGTTGCTCATGGCGATGGGCGCGCCGCTGACATTGCCGGAAGTCATAAGCAAAAGGCGCGGACAGTTTGGGTCGGCGAACAACAAGTGGTGCAGAGGAGTGGTCGGCAGCATCAAACCAAGGTCGGATAAACCATCGGCGATAGCTGCCGGTTCATCGGTTTTCAAGCGGCGCAGGACGACAATCGGCGCTTCTGGCGAATAAAGAACATCCTGTTCCGCCACGCTGATCTGACAAAAAACAATCGCCGTTTCAATATTCGCCGCCATAAGAGCGAAGGGTTTGTCGGGGCGATTTTTGCGCGACCGCAGCTTCATCACTGCTATTTCGTTTTCCGCATCCACTGCCAGATGAAAGCCACCAAGGCCGCGCAGCGCGACAATTTTTCCCGCCGCTAAAGCGCGAGCGACAAAGGGAATCGGTTCATCCAGTAGCGGTGTGTTCGCGGTGTCAACCAGGGTTAAACGTGGGCCGCAGACTGGGCAGGCCATAGCCTCGGCATGAAAACGGCGACTGGCCGGGTCACGGTATTCGGCCAGGCAGGCGTCGCACAGGGGAAAATGACGCATAACCGTGCCTGGGCGGTCATAGGGTAATGATTCGACAATGGTCAGGCGCGGGCCGCAGTTGGTGCAGTTGATGAAAGGATAGGCGAAACGGCGGTCGCTATGGTCATTCATCTCGCGCAGGCAATCGGCGCAAGTGGCGATATCAGCGGGAATAACAGCGGTGGTTTTTGCCCCGGCGCGGCTGGTGATGATGCGAAATGCGTTGAAGTGCGAATCAGTCAGAATTTGGATGCTGAGCGCGTCAATCCGCGCGAGAGGCGGCGCTTCGTTTCGCAGCAGAACAAGAAAATGGCGCAGATTGGCTTTATGGCCGAAAAGGCGGATGGTGACGCCGCGCGGGCCGTTGGCGACATCACCGTTCAGCCGCAGCCGATGCGCCAATCCGTGGATAAATGGCCGGAAACCGACGCCCTGCACCAAACCGGAAACAACAAGAACCAAACCGGTCCGGATCGCTTTTTTTTGGCGTCGGCAACGCTTGCGCCTAGCCACGCGCTACTTTCTCAAGCCGAAAATACCGCCTGGCCGGTCGCTCGCTGAAGCCGGGCGTGGAAGGCGGTTTTCCTTGCCTGATTCCGGCGCAGCCAGCGGCCTGATCGCTTTGGCTGGTTCCGGTTTTTCGACAGGCGTGGCCAGGGCTTCCGGTATCTCCGGCCATTTCATCGTCTCTTCGGCCATTTCTTCGCCCATCGCTTCCAGGTACAACTTGCACAGGAAGGCGGCTTCGGCGAAATAGCTTTTCTCCCGTAGCCATTTCGGCCAACCACGCACAGTTCGCTGATGCAAGAGATTTGCGGTTTGCGTCAGCAGAGCGGCCATTTCCTGTCTTACAACACGAGCCATATTTAACGGTTGCGCCAGTTCCCGGTCAAGGTCAGCGCGAAGCGCTTTGCCGATTTGGTAGAGGGCGGCGCTTGGGCGCTTTTCTGAAAAAAACCGATACTTGATCTCGGCGTAGGGGATGACCGGCAGGGCGAACAGAAAAGACTCGGTTTTCGGCGTTTTGCCGCTGCGGCAGAGGCGGTCAAGCAGACGCAATAGGGCGATGAGTTGGTCGGTGATTGGCGCGTTTATCTCTATGTCGCGGTACAGCGGAAAAATCACCGCGAAGACTTCAGCCTGCAAACACAGCTCCAGCCAACCAGCCGCCTGGCCGCCACGCAAATCCTTTAGTATTTCGTCACGGATGCGCGTTGGCGGGCACAGCGATAATTCCTGACGATGTTTAAGAATCGCCTGCCAGGTCTTCTCTTCAATCGTGAAACCGCTACGGGCGGCGTGACGAATGGCGCGCAGGGCGCGAACCGGATCGGTATGCAAACGGCGCTCCGGGTCGCCGACCAGGCGGATCAGGCGGTTTTTCAGATCTTCGACGCCGCCGACGTAATCAATGACCGTTTCATCCCTGACATCATAAAAAAGAGAATTTATTGTTAGATCACGGCGTTGCGCGTCTTCTTCGAGGGTGCCAAATGTGTTGTTCGGGGCCAGAACCGAATCCGGGCTGTCGATATCGTGCTCGGAAAGCGAACGCAGCGTCGAAACCTGAATGATTTTACCGCCGCGAAAAAAAACTTCGACCAGACGAAAGCGACGACCGATGATGGCGCTGCGTGGAAAGAGGTGGCGTACCTGCCCCGGACGGGCGTTGGTCGATATATCGAAATCTTTCGGAACTTTACCGAGATAGATATCCCGGACGCCGCCACCGACCAGATAGGAGGAAAAACCGGCTTTATTCAATCGGTTGAGAACAAAAAGGGCATCCACGTCAATATCTTCTTTATTGAGTGGATGTCGGCCTTTTTCAAAAACTGTCGGCGTAAGGGTCGTCCGCCGCTGTGTTTCTTGCATGGGAATCAAGGCGGATTTTCAAGAAACGGAGGCGAATTCCTTTCTTTCCATATAGACCGATTCGGCCTGTTCACGAAACTGACGGAATATCTCGGCGACCGGCAGGATACTTTTCATTTTGTAGGTATTTCTCCCGGAGAACACCAGACCTTCATCAATATTGCCGACGCGGCTCATATTCAGCCGCTCAGTGATGCAGTAACGATGATCGCAGTGCTTCAGGCAGTTTTCTAGACACTTTTTACTGGAAAAGTTTTCGCCGCTGTTCATCTTATGGACAAAAGGTGTGTTAATAGCCTGACCAGGCATTCCCACCGGTGAAGTGGTTAACACAATATCTTCTTGCTGGGCGTTGAGATAGGTTTGTTTGAAGGCGGGTGAAACATCGCATTCATCGCTTAAAACAAAACGTGAGGCGATTTGCACGCCGTCCGCGCCATATTTTTCCATCATTTCGGCCATTTCATAGCCGTTTGTTATGCCGCCGGCGGCAATCAGCGGAATTTTTTTGATCGCATCGCGGATGGCCGGAAAAATTGAACGCAACGGTTGATCGGTGCCGAGATGGCCACCCGCTTCGCCGGATTCGGCGATCACCGCCGCCGCGCCGAGTTTTTCAGCCAATTTGGCTAACGTCGGCGAGGAGACGATCATCACCACTGGCACATCGTGCTCTTTGCCTATTTTAAAAATATCGCGTGAAAAGCCAGCGCCGGTGATGATCATGTCTATGCCGGATTCAATCGAGGCCATGACCAGGTTATAAAAATTTTTCATCGCGAACATGATGTTAACGCCGATTATGCCGTCAGTCATGCTTTTTGCCTTACGAATATCGGCCTGAAGCTCTTCCGGAGGGATACCGGAGCCGCCGATTACGCCAATGCCGCCACATTCGGCGACCGGCGCGGCTAAAGAAGATGTGGAAACGCGAATCGACATTCCACCCTGGATAAGAGGAAAGGAAGCGGTGAATTTGCCAATGGTCAGCGAAGGAAGTTTCATGGAAGCCAAGTTGAAGAAATAAGGAAAAAAAAGCGGTTTACGATATTGCACAGCGCGAAAATCTTTGTCAAGCGCCGATACGTGAAAAAAGAAACCGGCTTCGCGGCTTGTTCGTTGTAAAAAAATTCTTCGTTTTATCCTCTTCCTCAACAGACCCGCACAGCTTGCCAACAACGCGAACACCAGAAATAAACAGTAAATTTTTAAATAATTTCAGCATGTTAAAAAGTTTTTCAACCTGTTCACAGCCATAATAAAGGACAATAAATAGTAAATATAAAATATTAAAATACTTACCGTGTCGATAAATGGGCCATTTCGCGGAAAATCATACATATCTTATTGAAATTCAGCGAAAAAATTCTAGTGATAAACCATGGGTAATGTATGCGTTTTCCGTGAAAAAGAAGTATAATAGCGAGCTGTATTACGGTTTTCGATAATTTTCATGCGGGAGGCTTCTGATGAACAAGAAAATACTGGCAGCGGCGATTATTTTCACATTCATTTCCGGTTGCGCTGGCGAATATAACCGGGCGCAATCTGGTGCCGCGATTGGCGCGGCTAGTGGCGCGGTCATCGGACAAACTATTGGCCGCAACACTGGTGGCACCTTGATCGGCGTGGCGGTTGGCACGATGCTCGGCTATATCATCGGCAACGAGATGGATAAAGTCGATCAGCAGAAGTTGAACGCGGTCTACGAGACTGGGGTTTCCGGTCAGCCGAGCAGTTGGGTGAATCCGGATACTGGCAACAACTACACAGTGACACCACAGGCGGCGGTGATGCGGGATAACGGCCAGCCCTGTCGTAAAGCCGAAGTTCTGGCGGTCATTGATGGTAAAACCGAGCGCGCAGTTACCACCGCTTGTCGCGACGGCAGCGGTCAATGGGTTTTACAGTGAAATTCTTATGATTTATCTCTATGAGAATTTTGGCGCTGTAAATCCGCCGTCAGAATATCCGCTCCAGCGCAGTGGTCGCCGATTTTTTTCCTTTGCCAAAGAAGATACATGTCCGCAAAAATAGTGGCTATCGCCAATCAAAAGGGCGGCGTTGGTAAAACGACAACAACGATCAATCTGGCGGCGGCCTTAACTGGCCTGCAAAAAAAAGTGTTGGTGGTTGATTCCGACCCCCAGGGTAACACCTCCAGCGGTTTGGGCGTGGCGGCGAAAAAAAGAGAAAAAAATCTCTACACCTTGTATGGCGCCGCCTGTGATGTGAAAGAAGCGATTTGTCCCACTTCGGTTCCCGGTTTGGATATTATCCCGGCCACCATTGATCTGGTTGCCGCCGAACTAGAACTTATAAGTCAGGATAAGCGGGAGAAATGTCTGAGTCTAATTTTGGCCGAGCCACGCGATACATACGATTTTATTTTTATTGATTGCCCGCCTTCCCTTGGACTTCTGACTGTGAACGCCTTAACATCCGGAGTATCGGTTTTAGTGCCGGTGCAATGCGAATATTTCGCCATGGAAGGACTGGCTCAGCTCGTCAATACCATTCGTTCGGTAAAACGTGGTTTTAATCCCGATTTGTATATAGAAGGTTTGCTTCTAACCATGTTTGACAAAAGAAACAGATTGGCGCATCAAGTCGGTGAGGAAATAAGTCGGCATTTCGCGCCGTATATGTTTAAGACAGTGATTCCACGCAATGTTCGCCTGAGCGAGGCGCCCAGCCATGGACGTAGCGTCCTTGATTATGACGCGAAATCGGCCGGAGCCGTCGCCTATATTGAACTCGCCAAGGAATTTTTACGAAAGCAGGAGCGAATTGGTGGCTAAACATTCCGCGCTTGGTCAGGGAGTCAGCCTGCTTTTTGGCGACACTCCAGACGAAAATAAATTTTTCCGCTGCAATATTGAGCATATTCAACCAAACCGGTTTCAGCCGCGTCTACGTTTCGACGATGAGCTTCTTACGGAACTTGCTGATTCGATACGGGAAAATGGTGTTATTCAGCCGCTCATAGTCAAAAAAACCAATGAGCCGGATTGTTTTGAATTAGTGGCTGGCGAACGCCGACTTCGCGCCGCGAAAATAGCGGGTCTCAACGAAATTCCCGTAGTGGTAATGGAAATTGATCGCGATGACCATTTGCTGGAATTAGCCCTGATAGAAAACGTCCAGCGCACCGATCTGAACGCCATTGAAGAGGCCGAAGCCTATCAAAAACTCATTAATTCTTTTGGTTATACACAGGAAGAAACCGCGAAGCGGGTAGGAAAAAAACGTTCCACCATCACTAATATGCTACGGCTTCTTAATTTGCCGGAAAATATCAAGCAGGATGTGGTGGATGCGGTGCTGTCGGAAGGACATGCCAGAGCTTTATTGCGATTGGTTGATGAACCGGAATTATTGAAAAAAATACGCGATGAAGTGGTATTAAAACATCTTTCCGTCAGACAAACAGAAAAATTAGTGAAGAAGGAAAGTCTGGAACCGTCGCCACCAGAAGAAAAAAAGAATGAGACCGACCCTAAAATCATTGATCTGACAAACAAAATATATTCGCGTTTCGGAACATCGGTAAAAATAAGCCAAAATCGCGGCAGAGGACGGATAGAAATAGAATATTCTTCTCCGGCGGAATTGGATAGATTATGCGGCCTGCTGCTTAATAACTGAAATTTATCTATTTTTTCCTGTTTTTTCATTGGTTCACTCTAAATTCCGCAATTTGGCGCAATTTCATATAAAAATTGAGTTTTTCGACCGAAACGGTGTCTTTTTTCCAAAAAATATGTTATAAAAAATGAAAATAAATGTAATCAGCAGAAAGAGTGAATTGGCCTTGTGGCAGACGCGATTTGTCGCGGAATCGCTTACATCTGAAGGTCATGAGATCGCCCTTGCCACCATGGAAACCATGGGCGACTTGAACCTTGATGCGCCCATACCTAAAATAGCGAAAATTGGCGGCAAGGGAATTTTCACCGCCGAGCTGGAAAAAAAACTTCTGGCCGGAGAAAGCGATATCGCGGTGCATAGCGCCAAAGATATGCAATCCACTTTACCGGCTGGGTTGGAAATAATCGCTTTCACAAAAAGGGAAAAAGCTCATGATATTTTGATCAGTGATCGAGGTGATATTGATATATCGGATAAAACTAGGCCACTGCGTATCGGCACATCTTCGGCGCGACGAAAAGCCTTTTTGAAAAAATATTACCCATCGGTCGAAATTATCGACGTGCGCGGCAACCTGCAAACCCGCATTAAAAAGATGCGACAGGGTCTGTGTGACGCTCTGTTGCTTGCTTACGCCGGTGTTGCCAGAATGGGTTTTGGCAACATGATTATCCATGAATTTCCGCTTGACCAATTTATTCCGCCGGTCGGCCAGGGAACGATCGCGGTTGAAGCGGCGATGCGTCTCGACTGGGAAAAAAAAGCGGAAATCAGGCGGCGGATCAACCACGGCGAGACAGAAATTTGCCTATTGGCTGAGCGCGCTTTTCTGCAAAAGATGAAAGGTGGATGCAGTATTCCCGTTTTCGCGCACGCCATCGCGGAACGAAACGGAATTCGCCTCAATGCTGGTATAGCTTCTTTAAATGGTGAAAAAATGATAGTGCGGGAGAAAAAAATACTTTCATTGCGCGACGTTGAAGCGGCTCTATCCGGCGCTTTGCTGGCTGAAGAAATACTGAATTTGGGTGGCGATGAAATACTCGCGGAAATTCTGCACGAAATGAATGTCACCACGGCATAAAAAAGCAGGAAAAGGAGAATATGCGATGTCCGTTCATTGTGTGATTGATAAAGAAAAATTTTTGGATATTCTCGCCGGTGTTCAAAATGTCACCAACAAGAAAAACACCATGGCGATTCTCTCCAATATTCTGCTGCGACTGGAGGAATCCAAGCTTAAAATAACCGCCACAGATACCGAAGTATGTTTGCAGTTCAGCATGGACGCCGAGGAAATGTCCGCCGGTTCCATCACATTGCCGTCAAAAAAACTGTATGAAATAGTTAAGGTTTCCGGTTCGTCTACTATAGAAATAAAAGAAATGGACAATAATTGGGTGACGATAAAAGCCGGCCCGAGTACCTATAATCTGGCTGGCATGGCCAGTGTGGAATATCCGGAATTTCCACGATATGAGTCGGAAAAAGGAATAAAAAGTCCATCGGTCGTTTTTCTGGAATTGATTGATAAAACTCAATACAGCATCGCCGGTGAGCAGGAAAATATCTATTCTCTGACTTCGGCTCTCATGGATATTGAAGAAAGAGACGATGAAGCCTTAATTCGCATGGTGTCGTCGGACGGGCATCGCCTGTCGGTAATGGAAAAAATCACTGGTAACGAAATACTAAAGCTGAAAAACGATGACGGACTGATTCTGATTCCTAAAAGAGGGATACAGGAAATGAAAAAATACTGTGAAAGTCGCGATGAAATAGAAATTTATCTCGACGGCGGCCAGTTTTTCATCGGCGACGGCAAATCCACCTTGGTTATTCGCCTGAAAGGGGGAGAATATCCTCCATATAAAAGCATTATACAAAGCATAGAGAAAAAATATCAGGTGACGGTTGAGCGAGAAAAATTTATAGAATCTTTGATTAGGAGTGACCTATTTACCCGTGACGCCTACCATACGATTCGTATTGATTTAAGTAAAGATTGTATAACTCTTTCCTCAGAAAATATCGAATTGGGTAGTTCCAAAGAAGAGTTACCGGTGAGTTATGAGGGTGAAGATTTAAGTTTGGGTTTTAACTGTCGCTATTTCATAGAGACCTTGGAAGTAATGGAAGGAGAAAAAGTTCATATGCATCTGGACGGCAAGGACAGCGCCTGTTGTTTCACATCTGAGGCTGACCAAGGGTTTTTAAGTATCATCATGCCCATGAATATCTGACTGGAACGTAAAAATGACTGACGAGCAGAACAATTACGGAGCGGAAAATATCCGGGTTCTTGATGGCTTGGAAGCGGTCAGAACCCGCCCCTCCATGTACATCGGCAATACTGGCATCGAAGGGTTGCACCACCTGATTTGGGAAGTCGTTGATAATAGTATTGATGAAGCTGTCGCCGGATTTTGCGACAATATCAGGGTTACGATTCACGAGGACAATTCAGTATCGGTTGAGGATAACGGCCGCGGCATTCCGGTCGATCTTCATCCAACCGAAAAAATATCGGCGCTTGAGTTAGTTATGACCACGCTGCACGCCGGGGGAAAATTCGATAATTCGACCTACAAAGTTTCGGGTGGTTTGCATGGCGTGGGCATTTCCGTGGTTAACGCTTTGTCTAAATTAACCATCGCGACGGTGTGCAGAAATGGCAAGGTTTTTCGGCAAAGCTATGAATATGGCAACAAAATTTCCGAACTGGAAATAATCGGCGAAAGCGACCGCACCGGGACAAAAATCACCTTCACACCGGATGAAGGTATTTTTCAGGAATCGGTAGTTTTTGACTATGAAACCGTGCGCGTCCGCCTGCGTGAATTGTCGTTTTTGAATAAAAATGTCCGCATTCTCTTAAAAGATGAACGCGATGGGGCCGAGGATAATTTCTTCGCCTCCGGCGGTTTAACCTCCTATGTCGAATTTCTTAATCGTAACCGCAATACCGTCTTTCCGGAACCCATATCATTTTCCGCTGACAAAGATGGTGTTCAGGTCAATATAGCCTTGCAATATTTCGATGGCTATAACGAGCGCCTTTATTCATTTGTCAATAATATCAACACCAGAGAAGGTGGCACTCACGTTTCCGGTTTTCGCGCCGCTTTAACTAAATGTATCAATAAGTACGCCGGCGACGATATGATTCCGAAAAATCTCCGTGAAAAAATGGGCGGGGATGATGTGCGCGAGGGACTTACCTGCGTCATTTCGGTCTATGTGCCCAATCCGCAATTTGAGGGTCAAACCAAGACCAAACTTGGCAATTCCGAGGTTAAATTTATCGTCGAATCGGTTTGCTCCGATAAGCTCACGGCTTTTTTTGAAGAAAATCCAGCCGTCGCCAAAAAAGTCATCGAAAAAGTGGTCGAGGCGGCGCGCGCTCGCGAGGCCGCCAAAAGGGCTAGAGATTTATCAAGAAAAAAGAGTTCGGCAACTCTTTTGATGGCCGGTAAGTTAGCTGAATGCCAAGAAAAGGATCCAAAAAAACGAGAAATATTTATTGTCGAGGGTGATTCGGCGGGTGGCTCGGCCAAACAGGGGCGCGACCGCTCAATTCAGGCTATTCTGCCGCTGCGTGGAAAAATTCTAAATGTTGAAAAAGCGCGATTTGATCGAATTCTGGCCAGCGACGATATAAAAAATCTCATTGGCGCGCTTGGTTGCGGCATCGGTAAAGACGAATTCGCCCTCGAAAATCTGCGCTACCACAAAATCATTATCATGACCGACGCCGATGTTGATGGTGCCCATATCCGCACGTTATTGTTGACATTTTTTTATCGCCAGATGTTACCTCTGTTGCAGGGCGGCTTTATTTACATTGGCCAGCCGCCTTTATTCAGGCTCAGTAAAGGGAAAAGGGAACTCTATTTTCAGTATGATGATGAATTGCGCATTTACCTCTTCAATGAAACCAAGGGTAAACTGAAAATCGTGTTTCATGAATACGAAGAAAAAGAATTCGCGGACGATGAACTTGTCGCGGTTTTAGACGCGCTTTCCCGGTTCCGGAACATCTTGCGCAATTTGTCGCTTCTCAATATTCCTGATGACGTTATCCTGACTCTTTTAGACAAAAAGGTGAAAAGTTCGGATCAATTCAATGATGTCGCCTTTCTCGACGCGCTTTTGTCAGCGCTGCCGACGGAAAAGTATAGCGCGGGCATAGCCAAAAATTGTCAGTGGAAAAGCGGCGCGCACGAAGCCGACGTGGTTATCAAGGATAAGAGTAAGAAAAAGTTTTCTATCGGACCACATATCCCTTTATCGCCTGAGTATCGAAGAGCGCTTGATATGTATCCGACATTGAAACCATATCTTAATTCCACGGCCACTTTCCGTTTTGTCGGTAAAGAAGGCATCATTGACCGCGAATTGAAGGTGGAATCCTGGAGCAAAATTCTTGATACCATTCAAGATGAAATGTTTAAGGGATTTCATCTACAACGCTACAAAGGTCTCGGCGAGATGAATCCGGACCAGCTTTGGGAAACGACAATGAATCCGCACAACCGAAGTCTGATTCAGGTTAATATTTCCGACGCCGAACAGGCTGATGAAATGTTTACGACACTGATGGGTGACAAGGTTGAACCAAGGCGTGATTTTATTCAGAGTCACGCCATGGAAGTAACGAATCTAGATATATAATTTGAGAAACACATGTCGATTGAGCAGCAGCAGAACGAAGAAAAATACAATTCGGTAGCGATCGAAAAAGAGCTTCAACGGTCCTACCTTGAATACGCGATGAGCGTCATTGTTGGCCGCGCCTTGCCCGATGTTCGCGACGGCCTGAAACCTGTGCATCGCCGCGCCCTGTTCGCCATGCGCGAATTGGGCGTTGTTTATAATCGTCCCTATGTCAAATCGGCGCGTATTGTCGGTGATATAATCGGTAAATATCATCCACACGGCGATATCGCGGCCTATGACACTATCGTGCGCATGGCCCAGAATTTTTCCATGCGTTATCCTCTGGTTGATGGTCAGGGAAACTTTGGCTCGCTGGATGGCGATTCACCGGCGGCGATGCGCTACACTGAAGCGCGCATGACCAGAATCGACCGCGAAATTGTCGTCGATCTCGATAAAGATACCGTCGATTTTATACCGAATTACGACAATTCGCTGAGCGAGCCGACGGTGATGCCGACCCGCTTTCCTAATTTATTGGTCAATGGTTCGTCCGGCATCGCTGTCGGCATGGCGACCAATATTCCGCCGCACAATCTCAACGAAGTCATAAATGGCATTCTGGCCCTGGTTGACAATCCTGACATGGAAATCCGGGAATTGATGACTCTGGTCAGCGGCCCAGATTTCCCGACCGGCGGCCTGATTTGTGGTCACGCCGGTATTCGCGAAGCCTATGAAACCGGCAAGGGCATCATCAATCTACGTGGCCGCGTCGATGTAGAAAAACACCAGGATGGCGGTCGGGAAGCGATCATCATCAGCGAGATTCCCTATCAGCAAAACAAAGCGCAATTAGTTGAGCGCATCGCCGCTTTGGTTAAGGAAAAAAGGATTGAGTCCATCTCCGAGGTGCGTGATGAATCCGACCGCCATGGTTTGCGCGTCGTGGTTGAGTTGAAGCGCGACGAAAACCCGGAAGTGGTTATCAACCAGTTGTACACCATGACGCCGCTGCAAAAATCCTTCGGCATCATTTTCCTGGCCATCGTCGATAATCGACCGGAAATTCTCAATCTCAAACAGTTACTTGAGCATTTTCTTAATCATCGGAAAACGGTGGTCTACCGACGCACGGCCTTTGAGTTGCAAAAGGCCGAAGAACGCGAGCATATCTTGCTTGGTTTGTCGATCGCGGTGCAAAATATTGACGAAGTTGTCGCTATTATCCGCGCTTCGGAAAACCCTGTGGAGGCCAAGGCCGCCTTAATTGAGCGCTTCTCTTTCAGTGAGATTCAGGCGCAGACGATTCTTGATATGCGCCTGCAACGTCTGACCGGTTTGGAAATTCAGAAAATTCTCAATGAACACCAGCAGGTGCTTACGGAGATCAAAAGGCTGAAGGAAATCTTGGGCGATGAAAATCTCATTTTAGGTATCATTCGGGAAGAATGTGAGGCGATTAAAAGCGAATATGGTGATGAGCGGCGGACGGAAATCATCGACGCAGTGGATGAAATTCTGCCGGAAGACCTGATTCCCAATGAAGATATGGTAATCACCGTCACCCACACCGGCTACATCAAACGCAATTCCGCCAGCCTTTATCGCGCCCAGCACCGCGGCGGCAAGGGCGTGAACGGCATGAAGAGCGCTGATGAGGATTTTGTATCGAATTTGTATATCGCCCGCTCGCATGATACCTTCCTCTTTTTTACCAATACCGGGCGAGTCTATTGGCGAAAAGTCTATGAATTGCCGGAATCCGGCCGGATTTCCCGCGGTCGCGCCATCGTCAATTTTCTGCAATTGGCCGATGACGAAAAAATCGCCGCCATTCTGCCGATTACGAGTTTTGAAAATACCGAAAATAATCGCAGCATTCTTATGGTGACGAAAAAAGGCATTGTCAAAAAAACCAGCATCGACGAATTCGCGCGGCCGCTCAAAGTTGGTAAACGCGCCCTGACTTTTAAAGAGGGCGATGAAATTGTCACCGCCGCGCTGTTGAACGGCGACAACACCATTCTTCTGGTTTCACGCAAAGGCATGTCGATTCATTTTCCGGAAGGCGATATCCGGGTTATGGGCAGGCAGGCCGCCGGTGTCATCGGGATGCGACTGGCTGATGACGATGAAGTGGTCGGCGCGGTGGTCGTCACCTCGGAAGATCCAGTTTTGATCGTCACCGAAAACGGTTTTGGTAAGAAAAGTTCCATTCTTGATTACAGCGACCAATCGCGCGGCGGCAAAGGCAAATTTGCCATCAAAACCAGCGAGCGCAACGGCGACATCATCGGCGTCAAACAAGTTGGCGAAGATCAGGAAATCATTCTTATTTCCGATTCCGGCAAGATGATTCGGATCAACGTTTCCTCGATCCGCGAAACCGGACGCACCACGCAAGGCGTGCGTCTGATCAATCTTGCCGATAGCGAAAAAGTGGTCGATTTTGATACCGTGGCCAAAGAAAGCGCCGATGAATCCGACGAGATCGCCGACGATGCCCAGGAAGAAAACCCAAACACCCAGGAAGGCGATGGCGTCTGAACGAATCGCGGTCATCGGCGCTGGTTCCTGGGGAACGGCGCTGGCCTTGCAACTGGCGCGAAATGGTCATGTCGTCGGTTTATGGGGTCATTCGCCGGAACGGGTCGCGGCGATACAAAACAGCCGTCGCAACGAACAATACCTACCTGACATTGACCTGCCGAAAAATATCCTGGCGACCGCCTCGCTGGCCGAGGCGGCGCGCGACAGCCGCTATATCTGTCTCGTCACGCCTTCGCACGGTTTGCGAAGAATTTATCAAAAATTACAACCATATATCGAAAAAAACAGCTTCATCGTTTCGGCGATCAAAGGTATCGAAAACGAGACGCTTTTCACCATGTCGCGGCTCATTGAATCGCTCAATGCCGAATCCGGCGGCGGCTATAATCCGCCCGCCGTGCTTTCCGGACCATCATTTGCGTGGGAAGTAGCGCGGGCCATGCCGACCGCAACCACCATCGGTTGCGTTGATTTGGCGATTGCCGCTCGCTGGCAGCGTATTTTCGGCGCGCCAGGATTTCGCGTCTACACCAGCGGCGACGTGATCGGTCTTGAGCTTTCCGCCGCCCTGAAAAATATCATCGCCATCGCCACTGGCATCTGCGACGGCCTGGGTTATGGCTCGAACACCAGAGCCGCGCTGATTACCAGGGGGCTTGCCGAAATAACCCGCTTGGGTGTGGCCATGGGGGCTAACTCGACCACGTTTTTAGGATTGAGCGGCGTCGGCGATTTAATTCTGACCTGCACCGGCGCTTTAAGCCGGAATCGACGCACCGGCCTGATGTTGGCCGAGGGAAAAAATCTCGAAGAAATACATCAGTGTTTACAGATGGTGGCCGAGGGCATAAAAACCACGAAATCAGCCTTTTTTCTGGCGCGGAAAATGGGCGTTGAAATGCCGATTGTCGAGCAGATGCACCAGATTCTTTATGAGGGAAAAAGTTGCGCCGCCGCCGCCCGCGACCTGCTCATGCGCGAACCGAAGCCGGAATAAAAAACGCCTCAACTTTTTTTCGCGCCACGCCAGCTTTTTTCTTCCCCCCGCAACAGTCGGCGAATATTTTCGTGATGTTTCAGCCAGATAAGCGCCACCACCGGCAGACAAGCAATGATCTTCACCACCGATTCGCCGCCCAGCCACAACATGATTGGCATCACGGTAGCGGCTGCCAGCGAGCCTGCGGAAACGAAACCGCTACACCAAACTGTCATAAGAAAACACAAAAGCGCCAAGCCGACGGCCATCGGCGATAGGAAGAGAAACATACCCAAAGCGGTGGCCACGCCCTTGCCGCCCTTAAATTGCAGATATATTGGGAATATGTGTCCCACTACCGCCGCCAGTCCGCAGACAGCCACCCATAATTCGGCCTTTGGCTGTCCATGTACGATGAAATTCGCCGCCAGCATGGGCAGATACGACTTCAGGACATCGCAGACCAAGGTCAGGGTGCCGAGCCTTTTACCAAGTAGTCGGTTGACGTTGGTGGCGCCGATATTGCCGCTACCTTCCTTGCGCACATCCACACCGGCCAGCTTGCCGATGAACAGGCCGAACGGCAAGGCGCCAATCAGGTAACTCGCAAGAATCAGTAAGAAAATCGTCACAGTTCCTTCCTCCTTCAGACAAGTGATTGAATTCGCGGCTGGCACGATAGCGATGAGTCAAAAGCGGAACAAGGAGAAAATGCCATGCCTTTGCCTATTGTCGTCGGTCTTCTGATTTCTCTTGCGCTTTCTGGTTGCGCTGGTGGCGAACGGGTCGCCTTACCGTCTGCGACAATCACCGCGCGCGGTCGCATCCTGGCCATTATTGATCAGCCGCCGCTCCTGTCGCTGGCTGTAACCGAGGGCGATAAAACCGAAGCGCGATTACTGCGTCACGACCAGATTCCCGAAGGTATCTATGAAGGCGGCGCTGTGGTGGTGACGGTGGCGACGGATTGTTGGGAAAAAGGTGGTGGCCGGGACGGTTTCTGCCTGGCCGAAACGGTAGCGAATGCTGATGAACCCGATAATAGCCAACTGGAACCAACCGCGCCGGAGGAAATCTCCGCTGAAGAATTCCGCGCCGCTTTGGCCGGAACCTTGCCCAAGGTATTGATTCTCGATGTGCGCGGTCGCGACGAAATGGCGCAAGGCGTATTCAAAAACGCGGCGCTGATGCCGCTGGATGAGTTGGCTGCTCATTATCGACAATTGCCGGAACATAAAGAAATATTCATCCACTGCGCTGCCGGAACGCGGGCGAAAATGGCCGCCTATGAATTGAATCGCCTGGGTTTCAAGGCGCGTTATCTGCCGCTTGATATTTCCTCGCCGGAATGCGCTTGTCCCTTTGATATTCATAGATGATGGGAAAACGAAAGCGCCCAAGGTCAATCCATACTGTTCTCGTTTCAGGCGGCCTCGCGATATGCGGGGCCATTTTTTTTCCTCCGCTCATTAGCCGTCGCCGGGTGCTGACCTTGGCCGTGGACTGTGGTATAAAAATTGAATCAGTGTTTCCAAAAGACAAATTCACGGGACGAACGCCATGTCCATTCTGAAAATATACGAATTTCCCGACCCGGCGCTACGAAAAGCCACCGAGCCGGTCACGGTTTTCAATGATGATCTGCGCGCTTTGGCTGCCGATATGGCCGCGACCATGTTCGATGCGCCTGGCGTTGGCCTGGCCGCGCCACAAATCGGGAAATCCATCAAAATGATAGTTGTCGATCATTCACGCCAGGAAGAGAAGCCGAATGCCTGGTTGGCTCTGGTCAACCCGGAAATTATCGCCGTCGAGGGCTTGCAATGCGACACCGAGGGATGCCTGAGCGTGCCGGATCTGACCTCAAAGGTTGATCGCTACCGGAAAATCACGGCGCGTTATCAGGATTTGTCGGGTCACCCCCAGGAAATTATTGCCGAAGACCGATTCGCCGTGGTTTTACAGCATGAAATCGATCATCTGAACGGCGTGCTGTTTTTAGACCACTTAAGTTCCCTGAAGCGTAATTTATACCTGAAAAAATACAAAAAATGGCTGCGTGGGCAACAGAGTTGAACCGGATGTCGAAACCGCGTCTGGTTTTCATGGGCGCGCCGGATTTCGCGGCGACGGCTTTGGCGGCTCTTCTGCATAATGGCGAGGATGTCGCCATGGTGGTGTCGCAGCCGGATCGCCCGAAAGGACGTGGCCGCCACCTGGCGCCGACGCCGGTGAAAACGGTGGCCATGGCGCATGGTCTGCCGATCATGCAGCCGCAAAGCCCGAAGGATGACGAATTCATCGCTCGCCTGGTCGCCTTACGACCGGATGTGATCATCGCCGTCGCCTATGGCCGCATCCTGCCGCCAGAAATTCTGGCCCTGCCGCCTTTAGGTTGCCTGAATATCCACGCCTCGCTTTTGCCCAGATATCGCGGCGCGGCGCCGATTCAGTGGGCCATTATCAACGGCGAAGTGGAAACCGGCGTCAGCATTATGAAGATGGACGCGGGACTCGACACCGGCGGCATTCTGCTGCAAAAAGTGATGCGTCCCGCCGCCGATGAAACCTCGGCCAGCCTGTTTGCCAAGCTTGCCGATCTGGGCGCTCTGGCCTTGCTTGAAACGCTGGCCCTGCTCAAATCCGGCGGCGTCCAGCCACAACAACAAGACGATAGTCAGGCAAGCTGGGCGCGGCCATTACAGAAAGAAGATGGCCTGATTGATTGGGCGCGTTCGGCAAAAGAACTGCATTGCCTGATACGCGGCCTTGATCCCTGGCCCACGGCGTTTTCGTATCTTGATGGTGAAAAATTTCAGTTCTTCGCGCCGGAAATCGTCCATCAAGAGGCGCGACATACGCCGGGAACCGCGCTGTTCGCCGATAAACGCGGCCTCCTGGTCGCCTGCGGCCAAGGCTGCCTGCTCTTCCATGAAATTCAAATTCCTGGCAAAAAACGTATGCCAATCATCCACTTTCTCAACGGCCGAAAAATCGCCGCCCTCAGCCGCTTTGTGTCCACGCCATGACCATCGTCTATCTTGATTGCTTTTCCGGTGTCAGCGGCGACATGCTACTGGCCGCCTTTCTTGACGCCGGTTTACCAGAAGAATATCTGCGCCGCCAATTGGCGAAGCTGCCGCTCACAGGCTACGACCTGAGCGTGGAGACGATGCGCGAGCGGAGCATCGCCGCCCGGCGGTTCATGGTGACCAGCGCCAACGCGCAGCCACTCAGGCATCTGCATGACTTAACGGCGATTGTCGCGCGGGCGGATTTCTCCCAAGCGCTACGAGAGCGAGCCATCGCGATTTTCACCGCTTTAGCCGAAGCCGAGGCGGCGGCGCATGGAGTGTCCCGCGACGAGATTCATTTTCATGAAGTCGGCGCGGTCGATACCGTTGTCGATGTCGTCGGCGCGCTCATCGCCCTGGATTATTTCGCCGTGGAACGGCTGGTGGTTTCACCGTTGCCGGTGGGGCGCGGTTTTGTCGATTGCGCCCATGGCCGCCTGCCTTTACCGGCGCCTGCGGTCTGCGAATTGCTGCGTGGTCTGCCGGTTTATGGCGTTTCGTCGGAACACGAACTGATTACCCCGACCGGCGCGGCGCTGATTAAGGTTCTGGCTGATGATTTCGGGCTGATGCCGTCGATGTTCCTTGAATCGGTGGGCTACGGCGCGGGCGCGAGAAGGTCGGCGTCAGGGCAGTCGCCGAATCTGCTGCGGCTGTCGCTGGGAAAGGCGAGAGATGCCGCTGCTCTCGATACTCCGGAGCGGGTGCGGATTCTCACAACCCACCTCGACGACTGGCAGAGCGAAACCTTTCCGTATCTGTGCGAAAAGCTCTTCGCGGCGGGCGCGTTGGATGTGGCCCTTGCGCCAGTCCTGATGAAAAAAGGGCGTCCTGGCCAGGCGCTGACGGTCATATGCCGCGCTGAAACATCGACGGCGCTGGAACAGATCATTTTTCGCGAAACCACGGCCATTGGTTTGCGCTACCGCGATGAAGCGCGGCGGGTGCTACTGCGGGAACGAGTGACGGTTGTGACGCCGTTTGGCGAACTTATCGCCAAAAAAGTCGAGTTGCCGGACGGTTGCCGCCTGTATCCGGAGTATGAGGAATGCCGCAAGCTGGCCGAAAAAACCGGCGAATCGATCATCGAGATATACCGGGCGGCTCTTTTGGGAGGCGAGCGATGAAGTTTTCTTTCACCATGTTCCTTGCCACTGGTTTTTTCAGCGGCTATCTGCCGAAAGCGCCCGGCACCTGGGGTTCTCTGGCCGCTGTGCCACTGTGGTTTTTGCTCAGTTATCTTGATGTATCAGCCTATGGCCTCATGCTGGTCGCGGTCTTTCTCGTCGGCTGGTTTGTCGCTGGTGAGGCCGAAAAGATTCTTGATAAACCCGACCCCGGTTGCGTCGTCATTGACGAGATATTCGGCATGTTCATCACCCTGTTCGCCGCGCCGCGCCAGCTCACGGTCGCGGTCGCCGCTTTTCTCCTCTTTCGCCTCTTCGACATCTGGAAACCTTTTCCTGTTTCGTGGTTTGATCGGCGCGTGAACGGCGGTCTTGGCATCATGCTCGACGACGCCATGGCTGGGATTTATGCCTTCCTCACCCTGCGAATTTTATTCTTTTTCGGCCTGTGACATTGATTTGCCGTCGATAAACGCCTCATAATGGACGGCGTGGTGTGCTTCTTGCCCGTCCGGTGGAGACGGGAAAATCTCCGGGAAGACCGGGTTTACGAGAGAGCGTGGCGTCGATGAACCAGGAAAAAACCGTTTCCGAAAAAATAGTCCGTCTTCTGGTTTGGATCACCGCCCTGGCCTTTACCTTGATTTCTTTGGGCACGGCGGTTCTGGTCTATCAGCTTTCCTTGGATGGCAGCATCACTTCGTTGCGCGCCGCTTCTGACGCCCTGGCCGCCGACGTCAACGGCTGGTTTCAACGGGCAATGGCCGATTGCGCCCAGACGGCGCGGATTGTCGATGGGCTGTACGATTTCCACGGCGGCGTTTCGACAGTCGATGAACGTCGGCATGTTTACAAGGCGCTGGTGGCGGCGAATAAACAGTATCTGGATATTTACGACTCGGTCGGCCCACAGGAATTCATCTCCGGCGTCGGTGACACTGTGCCTGCCGGTTTCGACGCCACCCGGCGCGTCTGGTATATTGAAGCGATGAAGAATCCGGGGAAAACGACCATTGTTTCGCCCTATATTGATATCATCACCGGCCAGACCTGCATGACCTTCGCCCAGACCATTTCGCCGAATGATGGGAGTCGCGGCGTTATGGGCGTTGACATCACCCTGGACCAGATTCGTGATTATATCGGCAAAGCCAATACCAATCCAAAGTCCCGCTTCGCCATTGTCGATGACAATGGGCGCATCATCATGCATCCCGATCCGGCTCTGATGCCGCGCCAGGATGGTTCATTCACCACACTGCCACCGCATTTATGGCAGGAGATCATCAACAGCGGCGGATCGACTCTGGTTTTCGACCTTTACGGCAAACCCTCCTATTACATCTCGTCACCCTTGCATTCGATGGGTTGGCGCATCGTCTCGGTTGTGCGATTGAGCGAAGTGATAGAGCCGATTATCGCCGTTGTCGCCCTGATTGTCGCCTCCTTTGCCGTGATTATTTCCTGCATTGTTATCATGCTAAAAAGTCGCCTGAATACCCTGGTTTCCGCGCCGCTCGACTCGCTCAGGGAAATTGTTGATGACATCACGGCGGGCAGCGATCATGTGTTGGTCGAGCCAGACCGTTATCATGCGGAATTCCGGCTCTTTGCTGAAAGCTTCAAGCAGATGTGCGAGCTGCGCTATACCGCCAGCCACGACGGTTTAAGCGGGCTTCTCAATCGCAGCGCCTTTTTCAGCGCCGCCGAGCGCGATTACGCCCTGATGCGCCGTCAGGGTTCGCCGGGTTGCGCTCTGATGATGGACATTGATTTCTTCAAAAAAGTCAACGACACTCACGGCCACAGTGTCGGCGACAAGGTGATCGTGGGTGTCGCCGCTGTGCTGAAAGAGAGGTTGCGCATAACCGATATTTCCGGGCGTTACGGCGGCGAGGAATTCTGCGTCTGGCTGCCCAACACCGACCGGCAGGGCGCTTTGGTGCTGGCCGAGGAGCTGCGGCACAGCGTCGCCGCGTTGCAATTTCAGGGTGAAGTCGGCCCGCCTTTCGCTGTCACCATCAGCATCGGTCTGGCCGACGCTGAAGCGGCCAATATCGGCGCGCTTTTGGAATATGCCGATCAAGCCCTGTATCAGGCGAAACGCGGCGGCAGAAATAGGGTTGATGTGTATGTTGGGAAAGAATGAGGGGGGCGGATGTTTCATCCTGATTTTTCGTGCAGCCTGCGCGCGAATTTCTACCTCCTTTTCGGCGCTTTCAGCCATCCCTGTTCCACATACCAATCCGCTGTTTCAATCAAACCTCTTTCGTTGTCGTAGCGCGGCTGAAAACCGAGGATTTTTTGCATCTTCGTGATAGTAAAAGAGCGGTCTTTGGCGTAAAAAGCCACGCGACGCCGGTAAATCGGCGGCTCAATGCCCAAAGGTTTGCACAGCGCCTCGCATAGATCGCCAGCCAGGAAAAATGGCGTGATTGGCAGGCGGATGACGCGGTTTTTCACGCCAAAATGGCGGGCGACAATCGCGGCGATGTCGGCGGTGGCGATGGCCTCATTGGCGCCGATGATAAAAGCCTGGCCTTTGGCCTGTGGCGCGGTGGCGGCCAGCATCATGGCCTCGGTCAAATCCTCGACATGAACCAGATGCACCAGACATTTGCCGTGGCCGAGCAGCGGGAACAACGGCCCTGTCGCCATTTTGAAAAGCTTTAAGAAACGCCGTTCTCCTGGTCCGTAAATACCGCATGGGCGGATCACCGTGTAGTCAAAATCCCGCTTCACCGCGAACTCCTTCAGCCACAATTCGGCCTCAAGCTTGGTTTTCTGATAATCGTCATCGGGGGCGAACGGCGCGGTTTCATCGGCTGGCGGCTGTTCGATGTGGCCGTGGACGCCGATGGTCGAAACCTGAATCATCCGCCGAAAATTTGGATTGTTCGCCGCTTCCTGGGCCAGAAGCCGCGTGCTTTTCACGTGGATGTTCCAATAATCCTGATAATTGCTTTTGGCGTCGCGGAAGGCGGCGGCAATGTGAAAAATATATTGTTGTCCTTTCGCCGCTTCGCGTATCAGCTCTTCATCGTACACTTCGCCGCGCAACCAGGTGATCGGCAGATTGGCCAGCGGCTGAAGATTCGATGATTTTCGCGCCACGGCGGTAATGTTCAATCCGGCGGCGGCCAGTTTTTTCACGAGATTCTGGCCGGTAAAACCGGTGGCGCCGGTGACGAGAACTGGTGTGGCCGGGGTCATGGCGCAAAGATTTTCTGGCATAGGATTAGCTCCTTCTGATGTTGAAAAGGGCGCAAGCATATCGTTTCTTTACCCATTCCCGCAAGCTTTCCCGGCAATGCCAGTGGCGTAAGCCCTTGTCCATCAGGTAGAATAACTCATTATTTTTTCGGAACATTTCCAAGCGTCCAGCAGAAAATGTCATCTTCGCCACGAGAAATCCCATGAAGTCTTTTCGTTGTATCGCCCTTGCTTTTCTTCTGGCCGCTTCAGCCGCCTGTTCCGGCGGCAAAGACGCCCCGCCACAGAAAGCCGCCGTCGCCGTCGTCACCGCCACGAGTCGGGCAGCCGATACGCCGGTGGTTATCGAGGCCACCGGTCGTATTGAAGCCTCGAAAACCGTCGGCATCCGCGCCCGTGTCGGCGGCGCTTTGGAAAAAATCCATTTTCAGGAAGGCCAGGCGGTGCAAGCCGGGCAAATTCTCTTCACCATCGACCGCCGTCCCTATCTCGCCGCCCTTCATAACAAAGAAGCGGCGCTGGCCAAAAGCCGGGCCGAACTGGCCCATGCCGAAAAAGAACAGGCGCGTTATCAGCGGGCGGTGCAGAAAGGATTAGTCAGCCACGAAGAGGCTGAAAACGCCGCCGTCAGCGCCGCTTCGCTGCAAGCGACGGTCTTGGCTGACCAGGCCGCCGTTGAGAGCGCCCGCCTTGACCTGGATTATTGCCAGCTTGCCGCGCCGTTTTCCGGAATCGCGGGCGAGTCACAGGCCGATCCCGGCGATATGGTCAAAGCCAATGCCGACGCGCCCTTGGTGACGATCAACGCCATCCGCCCGGCGCATATCGCCTTTTCATTGCCGGGCAAATATCTGGCCGACCTGCGCCAGCGGCCGCAGGGTAAACCGCTGACCGTCAGCCTCTATGTGGCGGGCCGCGAGCAAACGCCTTTGACCGGGGAAATTTTTTTCATGGATAACAGCGTTGGCGAAAACACCGGCGCGATTCTTCTGAAGGCCCGCTACGCCAACCAGCATGATGAACTCTGGCCGGGCCAGATGCTACGCCTGACGATTATAACCAGGATAATTCCCCAGGCGGTGCTTGTGCCCAGTCAGGCTGTGCAAATTGGTCAGGACGAAATGTATGTCTATGTGGTCAAGGATGACGCCACCGTCGCCTACCGTCCGGTGACGGTCGGCGTGCGATTCGGCGCTGAAACCGTGGTGGACAAGGGCCTGAGCGTCGGTGAAAAAGTGGTGACGGAAGGTCAGATGCAGTTGCGTCCTGGCAGCCTTGTCCGCGAGCAGGTGGAAAAACCGGCGGCGGGCGCGGAGGCCACGCCATGACCGGCGGCCTTTCCGACCTCTGCATCAAGCGCCCGGTCATGACTGTTTTGCTGATGGTCAGCATTCTTCTGGCCGGGTTAATCAGCTATAAAATTCTGCCGGTTTCCGACCTGCCGAATGTCGATTTTCCCACCATCGTCGTCACCGCGACTTTACCTGGCGCCAGCCCGGAAACCATGGCTTCGACGGTGGCCACGGTTTTGGAAAAGCAGTTCGCCACCATCGCCGGCATCGACTCGATGAGTTCGGTGTCCACCACCGGCAGCGTCCAGATCACCATCCAGTTTTCTTTAGAGCGCGACATCGACGCCGCCGCCCAGGATGTGCAGGCGGCGATTGGCAATGCCCAACGCCGCTTGCCCGACGATATGCCGTCGCCACCGTCGTATCGCAAAAGCAATCCGTCGAATATGGCGATTTTCATCCTCGGCCTGACCAGCCCGTCGCTGTCGCCGCAGGTGATGGATCGCTACGCCCAGACGCTTTCCGAGCGTATTTCGATGTTAAATGGCGTCGCCCAGGCGCAGTTGCGTGGCTCGAAAAAATTCGCCATCCGCGTGCAGCTCGACCCAGAAGCCATGCAGCTCTACGGCCTTGGCTCGGAAGAAGTCGCGCAGGCGATCAGCGACCAGAACGTCAATCTGCCAATGGGCGACCTCAGCGGCAGCCACAGTCGCATCACCTTAAAGGCCGACGGCCAGTTGGAGGCGGCCAGCCAGTATGAAAAAATCATTGTCGCGGTGCGCGATGGCCAGCCGGTGCGTCTGTCGCAGGTGGCGACGGTTCTCGACAGCGTGGAAAATCTTGAGGATGACGCCTGGATTTATCAGGGTGAGGAGCGGGCCAAGGCCATTTTCCTGTTTATCCAGAAACAGCCGGGTAGCAATACGCTGGAAGTGGCGCGCAATATCAAAAATCTGCTGCCGGTTTTTCAGGAGGCGCTGCCAGGTTCGCTGCATTTGTCAGTTATTCGCGATGGCAGTCAGTCGATTCAGGAATCGGTTGATGATGTCCAGTTCACGCTGCTTTTAACCCTGGCCCTGGTTGTTCTTGTCATCTTTTTGTTTATCAGGAATGTCTCTTCGACGATCATCCCGGCCCTGTCGTTGCCGATGTCAATTTTCGGCACCTTCGCCGCCATGCAGGTGTTTGGATTCAGCATCAACAATATTTCGCTGATGGCCCTGACGCTTTCCGTCGGCTTTGTGGTCGATGACGCCATCGTCATGCTGGAGAACATCGTCCGCCACGCCGAAATGGGCAAACCGCGTTTGCAGGCGGCGATTGATGGGGCGCGGGAAGTCGGCTTCACGATCATTTCGATGACCGTCTCTTTGGCGGCGATCTTCATCCCGCTGCTCTTCATGGGCGGGATCGTTGGCCGCCTGTTCCGCGAATTTTCCGTCACCATCGGCGTCGCCGTGCTTATCAGTTGCTTCATCAGTCTGACGCTGACGCCGATGCTGGGCAGCCGCTATCTCAAAGAACATGGCACGGAACAACATGGCCGCCTGTATCTGATGACGGAACGGCTCTACGATCTGGCGCTGGCCGCATACCGCGTGAGTCTTCTGGTCGTGCTGGATCATAAAAGAATGACGCTCGCGCTGTCGGCCTTGGTTCTCGCGCTCACCATCTGGCTGTTCATGATTGTGCCCAAGGGATTTTTGCCGTCGGAAGACCGCGGTTATATCAACGTTTCCACCGAGACCGCCGCCGATATTTCCTTTCCGGCCCTGGTTGAGCGCATGGAGCGACTGGCGGAAATCGTCCGCAAAGATGAAAACGTCGAAAGCTTCGTCATGGATGTCGATACCGACGGCAGTATGCGAATCAATCTGAAACCGCGTCAGGAGCGGCCCCTGAGCGCTGACCAGTTGATTGAAAAGTTGCGGCCGCCGATGAATTCGATACCCGGCATCCGGGCCATGTTGGTCAATCAGCCGCCGATTAACCTGACAGGCCGTCGCGTGCGCAGCCTGTATCAACTGACCTTGCAGGGCACCGACGCTAAAGAGCTGTACGGGGAGGCGCAGCGCCTGGAACGGGAGATGAAAAGTATTGACGCCCTGACCGATGTGTCGAGCGATTTGCAGTTGAAGAACGGCGAATTGCGCCTGCGCATCAAGCGGGATCAGTCGCTTCTTTATGGCATTTCACCACGGATGATTGAACAGAGCCTCTACGATTATTTCGGCGAGCGGTCAATTTCGACGATTTACGCGACCAACGATCAGTATGACGTCATCATCAGCGCGGCACCGGATGGGCAACTGGATAGCCGGGCGCTTGCGGCGATCCGCCTACCTTCGGCCACCGGCGAGATGACGCCTCTGGCCGCCGTCGCCGATTGGGAGATGGGACTTGGGCCGCTTTCCATCAACCATTCCGGGCAGTTGCAATCGGTGACGATTTCTTTCAACTTGCGGCCCGGTGTGTCGCTGAGCGACGCCATCGCGGTGATTGACCCCTTACGCGCTAGTCTGCCGGTGACGGTGCCCTCGTTGTTTCAGGGCAGTGCCCAGCAATTTCAGTCATCGCAGGCGTCGATGACCTGGCTTTTGGCCATCGCCATCATTGTCATCTATATCGTTTTGGGCATTCTGTATGAAAGCTACATCCATCCGCTGACCATTCTCACCGCCTTGCCGTTTGCCGGTTTCGGCGCGCTTTTGACTCTTTTATTGTTCAGGGTTGAATTGTCGATCTACGCCTTTGTCGGCATCATTATGCTGATAGGTCTGGTGAAAAAGAACGGCATCATGATGATTGATTTCGCCGTCTCCGCCCGCGAAAAGGAGGGTAAAAACGCCCACGACGCCATCGTCGAAGCCTGCTGCATCCGCTTTCGTCCGATCATGATGACGACGTTCGCGGCCTTAATGGGCGCTGTGCCGATCGCCGTCGGCTATGGCGCGGGCGGCGAATCGCGCCAGCCGCTCGGATTGGCCGTGGTCGGCGGCCTGCTCTTTTCGCAGACCTTAACCCTGTACGTGACGCCAGTTTTCTACATTTATATGGAAGGCTTTCGCGAACGCTGGGCGCGGCGGGAATGCGCGTAAAGAAACGCTGATTATAGTGCCTCGGTTCTCACCCAAAACGGGTGGGTAAGAAAGGGTTGAGTTTTTGCAGGTTGAGTTTTCCTGTCAGGAGGAAGGCGATGGTGGCGAAGTGTTTTCTGCCATAGCCTCTGGCTTTTCG
>JAITSS010000036.1 GCA_031287565.1 Desulfobulbaceae bacterium | reverse complement strand
CCGCCGCGTGGCACAAGACCCGGACCCACTCTTGCCCTACACGACGCTCTTCGGATCGCAGGGCAATGCCCGCGCCCAAAATAATCTGGGCGTGATGTACGAAAATGGCCGGGGCGTGACGATGGATCAAATGGAAGGCTTGGCTTGGTACTATGTCGCTAAAAGTAACAGCCCGCCTGAAGAAGTGGCAAAAGACCTTGATAGCGCCATTTCTTTTTTAGAAAATCGGCTGGGGTCTTCGGCAGCCCTGGCCGTCCAGCGCCGCGCCCGAGAAATCGCTGCCGCTATTTCAGGGCAACCGGCGGTCCACTGATGAACGAGCAGGGCGCGATTGTCGAACTGATGGCCGCTAAACTGGATGCGGTCGCCGCTGCCAAATGAATCCGTTTGCCGAAAAACCTTAAGTACGCGGTGAAGTCGGCGCGTATCCGGCCACTCCTAGCGCAATACGGCGTTTCAACATCAAAATGGCGGGATTGGCCTTCGCGTCAAGAACTGATTGAGCGGGCGCGGGCGAAACCACAGGCAAAATGTTGCCGCTTTGCAAGCGCGCGCTCATCTCGTATCTTGCCGTGGCGGCGTTCGTCTCCATCCGCCCCTTCGCCTTGCCCCTCGCCGATGGCGGATGATGCTTTGATTTTGTCCGAAAAATGAATACAAATATGCGGTTTGCCCTCAGGCTGCGTCTTTTCGCATACGTTCATCCGATTCCTTTCCCTTCAGGTTTACTTTTGCCATGCCAAAACGCACAGATATAAAGAAAATTCTCATCATCGGCTCCGGGCCGATCATCATCAGCCAAGCCTGCGAGTTTGACTATTCCGGGGCGCAGGCCGTCAAAGCCCTGAAGGAAGAGGGCTACGAGGTGGTGCTGATTAACTCCAACCCGGCCACCATCATGACCGACCCGGAATTGGCCGACAGCACCTACATCGAACCGATCACCCCGGAAATGGTGGTAAAAGTTATCGAGAAGGAACGCCCGGATGCCATTCTGCCAACTCTGGGCGGCCAGACGGCCCTGAATACCGCGATCAAAGTCGCTGAAACCGGCGCTTTAGAGAAATACGGCGTCGAAATGCTGGCCGCCAATATCGAGGTGATTAAAAAGGCTGAAGGGCGCGAAGAATTCCGCGCCGCCATGCAAGCGATTGGCCTGAAGGTGCCGGAATCGGCCATTGTCCACACCCTGGATGCGGCGATGGCGGCAGCTGACGACATTGGTTTTCCAGTGATCGTCCGGCCCAGTTTCACCCTGGGCGGCACCGGCGGCGGCGTCGCCTACAACCGTCAGGAACTGGAAACGCTGTGCGCCGCTGGCCTCGATTTGTCGATGACCACGGAAATCATGCTGGAGCGCAGTCTGCTCGGATGGAAGGAATTTGAGCTGGAAGTGATGCGCGACAAAAACGACAACGTCGTCATCATCTGCTCAATTGAAAATATGGACGCCATGGGCGTGCACACCGGCGATTCGATCACCGTCGCCCCGGCGCAAACCCTGACCGACCGCGAATATCAAAATATGCGCGATGCGGCCATTGCCATCATCCGCGAGATAGGTGTTGAAACCGGCGGCTCCAACGTCCAGTTCGCGGTCAATCCCGAAGACGGCGAATTGATGGTGATCGAGATGAATCCCAGGGTGTCGCGCTCGTCGGCTTTAGCCTCGAAGGCCACCGGCTTTCCGATCGCCAAGATCGCCGCCAAACTGGCGGTCGGTTACACCCTGGATGAAATCAAAAATGACATCACGCGGGAAACCTACGCCTCATTTGAGCCGAGCATTGACTACTGCGTCGTCAAAATTCCGCGCTGGACTTTTGAAAAATTCCCGGAAGCCGACGACATTTTAACCACCTCGATGAAGTCGGTCGGCGAGACCATGGCCATTGGCCGCACCTTCAAAGAAGCCTTCCAGAAAGGGATGCGGTCGCTGGAAACCGGGCGGGCCGGTTTTGGCGGCGACGGCAAAGATGATTTCAGCGCCTTGGCCCAGGAAGATTTGGAGCGCGGCCTCAGGCAGCCGAATTCCAAAAGAATTTCTTATATATACCAAGCATTGAAGCGAAAAATGGCCGTTCAGGAACTCTACCACCTGACCGGCATTGATCCGTGGTTTCTCCACAATCTTCAGCAAATCGTCGCGACCGAAGGCGAAATCGCCGGGCGTGGTTTCGCCGGACTCGACGCCGAATTCCTGCGCCACTGCAAGGAACAGGGTTTTTCCGACCGGCAACTGGCCTTTCTTTGCGGCAAAACGGAAGACGACATCCGTAGCCTGCGAAAACAGGAAAATATTATCCCAGTGTATAAACTGGTCGATACCTGCGCCGCCGAATTCGCCTCGTACACGCCCTACTTCTATTCAACCTATGAGCAGGAAAACGAGGCGACGCGCTCCGAGCGCAAAAAAATCGTCATTCTGGGCGGCGGCCCCAATCGCATCGGCCAGGGCATCGAGTTTGATTACTGCTGCGTGCACGCGGCCTTTGCCTTGCGCGAAATCGGTGTTGAATCGATCATGATCAACTCGAATCCGGAGACGGTTTCAACCGATTACGACACCTCGGATAAGCTCTATTTCGAGCCGCTGACCCGCGAAGACGTGCTGAACATCATCGACCAGGAACAGCCGGACGGCGTGATTGTCCAGTTCGGCGGTCAGACGCCGTTAAATCTGGCGGTGCCGCTGGCGAAGATGGGCGTGCCGATTGTTGGCACCCAGCCGGACGCCATTGACCGCGCCGAGGACCGCGAACGCTTTCAGAAGCTGCTGCAAAAACTTGACCTGCGCCAGCCAGACAACGCCACCGCCATGACTGTGGACGAGGCGCTTGCCGCAGCGAACCGCATTGGTTATCCGGTGGTAGTGCGCCCCTCGTATGTACTAGGCGGGCGCGACATGCGCATCGTCTACAGCGACGACGGCATCCGTGATTTCATGCGGGCGGTCAGCGGCAACGGCCTCGAACATCCGGCGCTCATTGATAAATTTTTGCAGGAGGCCATCGAGGTCGATGTTGACGCCCTCTGCGACGGCAGACGGACCATCATCGGCGGCATCATGGAACATATTGAAGAGGCTGGCATTCATTCCGGCGATTCATCCTGCGTCTTGCCGCCGCATAGTTTAGCGCCATCCATGCGCGAGGAAATCAGCCAGGCCACCAAAGCCATGGCCAAGGAATTGGGTGTAGTTGGTTTGATGAATGTCCAGTTCGCCGTGAAAGATCAGGTGCTCTACGTGCTGGAAGTCAATCCCAGGGCCTCACGCACCGTGCCTTTCGTCAGCAAGGCGACCGGCGTGCCGCTGGCCAAACTAGCCACCAAGGTTATGTTGGGCATGAGTTTGGATGAATTAGGCGTCATGACCGAAGCCAAGATTGAGCATTGGGCCGTCAAAGAGGCGGTCTTCCCGTTTGACCGTTTTCCGAAGGTCGATACGCTCTTAGGCCCGGAGATGAAATCGACCGGTGAAGTCATGGGCATCGACGCCAATCTCGGTCTGGCCATCGCCAAAGCACAACTGGCCGCCGGCGCGACCCTGCCCATGTCCGGCACGGTGTTTATCAGCGTCCGCGATTCTGACAAAAAAAATATTGCGCCGGTGGCCAAAGAACTGGATGCCATGGGCTACGCCATCATCGCCACCAAGGGCACCGCCGCCTGGTTGCAGGAATACGGCGTCGCCTGCGAGCGGGTGAATAAAATTTCCGAAGGCAGGCCGCACATTCACGACCGCATTCTCAATCACGAAATCGCCTGGCTGATCAATACCTCTTTGGGCAAACGCACCACTGACGACGCCTACACCATCCGCCGCGCCGCCCTGGAATTGCACATCCCCTACACCACCACCATCACCGGCGCCGCCGCCGTCGTGCGCGCTCTGCATCAAATGCGCCAGCAGAATATTGGCGTTCAACCGGTGCAGCAATTCACCCGCCGCCCCTGAGGTTCCGTTCTTTTTCCGTTCGGCTCGGCGCGAAAAACGAAACGCCCGTCTTCCCACCCTCTGTTCAGGGGAAGACGGGCGTTTTGTTTTTTCGCGCACAATTGAATTGGTATAAGCGGGCATAAGCGGCGCGGCAAGAAGCCAAGAGACAGTCAGATAAACCGCCGTTTCACTTCGCCGGTGAACGAATCGACATTGGCGAGACAGAGACCCGCCGCCCGGCAATATTCCCGTACCTGTCGCGTTTTTGCCGCATCATCCAGCCCGGCGAGACCGGCGAAAATCCCCAAACGCCGACCGACCTGGTAGATGAGCCGCAAATCATCCGGCAGGGCGAGAAAGGCCCTCGGCATGGCGGCAAGCCGAGCCTGATCCTGGGGCAGAATGCCGTCCATATCTTCAAAAAGATTCAGAATGTGGTCGCTTTTGATATGGCTTTCGATACCCGAAAGCGTCTCGAGAAAGAGCGACAATTCCCGCGCGATGCCCTCATCGCCCAGCTCGGCGAAACCCTGTGGCCACTGGGCCAGGAACAAATCGGCATCGGCGGGCATGGCGAAAGTTCGCAGGCGGATGAAATCCGGATTGATCGCGTTTAAGGCCAGGGCGCTTTCGCGGGCGTGCTCCTGCGAGAATTCCGCGCCGCCCAAACCCGGCATGACATATTCCGACAATTCGATGCCCGCCTCTTTGACCCGCCGCCCGGCGACAATATGTTCATCCTTGGTCACGCCCTTGCGCGTAAGGATCAGTAGCCGGTCGCTGCCGCTTTCCATGCCGACATGGATGCGCGAAAGCCCGGCTTCACGCATCTCTTTTAAGATAGGTAGCGGGATACGGGCCAGGGTCTGCGAACGGGCATACGACGTGATGCGCCTGACCCACGGAAAGCTCTGACGCAGACAACGCAGGATTGTCAGCATCCGCTCCGGTTTGATGATCAAACTGTTGGCATCTTGGATAAAAATAGATTCAGCGCCCGCCGCCAGCCAATACCAGGCCGCCTGCAAGGCCGCCAGGTCGGGCCTGGCTTCCCCGATGTCGCGGATAAGCTGATCGGGCGAGACGCGGCGACCGAGGGCGGCGGCTTCGCGAATCGCCATGACAAAACGATGCGCCCGCCGAATGTCTTCCAACACCTCTCCAAGCGGCCGCAACGAGAATTTTTGTCCCTTGTAGACGTGGCAGAACACGCAGCGATTCCACGGACAATTGCGGGTCACGCGGATGAGCAGACTGTTCGCTTCACTGGGCGGGCGGATCGGCCCCTGCTCGAAGCCGGCGTAATCGGGAGAAATTTCGTTGTTCATGATTTTTTGTCGCTCCCAGGTCTGCCGTCGGACAGAAGTTTCCCGGCCCCGCCCTGATTCACTGCCGCGTTGAGTTTGATTTTCCGCCCGGCGGCCATGCCTTTTTCGTATTCATCATGGCTGACGCGGCGACCGGCCATCGACCGTCTGCGGGTGTTCGGATAGCGACGATTCAGGCGCTCCCGCACCTCCGGATCGATATTCATCGCCGCAAGCGCCCGCGATTCGGCGGTTTCCCGTTGCTCTGTCTGACCTTTCGTCAGCGATTCCTCGACGCCGCGCAATAACCCCAACATAAAACTGTCGCGCTCACGCCGCCCGGCGCGCAGCCGGTCTCCCCGCGCCCGCTCATCCTGCCACAGACTTTCCATGCGTTCCGTGAGAAAATGATAGCAATGGACGGCGAAATGGGCGGCGCCTCGGCGGCCAAATACTTCATACATCGGCAGCGATTCGTTGCGCCAGGGGTCGTACATTTTCGTTTCGATTACCGAGACCGGGAAAAATTTGCTGATGATGCTGATCAGAGAGCGGGTGACGCCGCTGATGCGTAAGGTAGTCAGGTTTATCGGCAGATAAATGACCGCTTCGTCCGCGACCTCGACCTCATCCAGCTGATGCCGGGCCAGGAGTTGCCGCGCCTTGGCCAGGGCCGCCGCCGCCTCGTGCATATTGGCCGATTTCGACAAGGCGAAGAGTTTTTTCACCCGCTCGACAAACGGACGTTCGCCTCGGCCTTCCTGTTCCGCCTCGTCGAAGGCCCTTGCGTCGATGGTGGCACGGCAAAAGGCCGCGGGTAGATCGAGCATTCGACAGGCGGCGCGGAAAACCTCGTCGTGCGGGCGGTTCGAGCCGCCCAGTTTTTCATCGACCAGTTGATGCGCCATCTCATGCTTCAGCACCAAAAGCGTGGCCGACCAGCCGCGCTCAATAATTAAATGGCTGTCGATATTCATGCCGCGCCCGCTCTTATGCCACGAGCCGTAGACACCGCTCTTGTCAGCGGTCAGGGCCAGCACCGGCGGAGTCAGTCCAAGTTGGTATGTCGCGTTGATGCTCAGATACTCCGCCTGCAATTGATGCAGCCAGCTTCGCAGACACAGTTCTATCAGTTCGATGTCCTCCGCATCGAGAATCGGTCGCAGGAGACTTTCCCACCCGTCTTGCCACTTCATGCTTGTATACCCTTTTTGAATTCAGTAAGGTCAGCGGGCTTTCGAGCTGTCACCACAAAAAATCAGCGAATCGCCTCGCCCCGACCATAGCCAATTTCATCCATGAATCGCACCGCCTCCCGGCCACTTTTGTTGTACAGTTACCTGATTACCGAGATGCTCGCCCCATTTTTCGCCAGCTTCCTCGTCATGAATGCGATTTTCTTTCTGGTCAAACTGATTCCTTTTCTGAATTTTTCACTCGAATTAAGCATCGGCGCGGCGGATTTTATCCGACTGCTCAGCTACACCTTTCCCAATATGTTTTTATACACCATTCCAATGGCGGCGATGATCGGCGTCACCATCGGATTTTCGCGGCTTTCGAGCGACGCGGAAATTTTAGCGCTCAAAGCGGCGGGCATCAGCCCCTATCAGATTTTACCGCCGGTTCTTATCGTTGCCCTGGCTATTACCTGCCTCACAGCATTTTTCTCGGTGCGCTTGATTCCGACCAGCGAAACAGCCATGCGTCAGCTCACCTACCAATTGTTAAAGGAAAAGGTGGATAAGGGCATCAAGGAATACCAGTTCACCGAGGCTTTGGGCGATTTGGTCGTGCATGTCGGCCACATTGATAAAGAGACCGGCGCCTGGAAAAATGTCTGGGTTTCCGACATGCGCGGCGTGCAAAACCCGACGATCACCATGGCCGCCACCGGCTCGATGCGCTCGGACTTAAACAAAATGAATATTACCATCGCGCTGAACGACGGCAGTTTGAACCGGCCCGACACACCTGATTCACAGGTGGTGCGTTTTAAGGAATATGTCATCAACATTCCCCTGAAACCACCGCAGACCACCGAGGCCATACACCGTGGAACCCTGACCATGCCGGAACTTATTGAAAAAGCCAGGGAATACGGATGGGACAGCGAGCGGGCGCGGGTCATGCTGATCGAATACCACAAACGACTAGCTTTACCGGTCGGCTGCCTCTTTCTCACCGTGTTAGGATTACCCTTCGGTCTTCAGGCTGGGCCAGGCAAAAAGGCCATCGGCATTCCACTTGGTTTGGCGGTGTTTATTGGTTACTATGTGCTTTTTACGGTTGGGAAAATGCTGGCCAGAGAGAGCACCTTGCCGGTCGCGCCCTGCATGTGGGCGGCGAATATCTTTTTTCTCATGCTGGCCCTCTTGTTTATCCAACGAGTCACCAACGAGCAGCCTTTGTTGCCGGAACCGGTTTCACGGGCGCTGGGTCGATTTTTTCGTTTTATTACCTTGCCTTTTCTCGCCGCGACACGGGTTTTCCGCCGCCTGGTCGGCCTGGGGAAAAACGCGCCGGTCATCGGCGAGAAAAAAAATCTGGCCGTGCGCGGCGAACCGAAAGGCAAAATTTTTCATTTTCCCGACTGCGACCAGTATTTTTCGCCTAAATGCACCATGGAATTTCAGTCGGCGGAAATCGCCCGGCAATCCGGTTATCGCCCCTGTCTTTTTTGTCAGGATTTAGCCGATGGGATTGACCATTCGCCAAAAAATAATCCTGTATCCAATCATTTTGTATCTGGAGGCCATTCATGAAGATTCCCACCGTTGAGGATATGCGCGCAATCGACCAGAACGCCATCGACAACCTGGGCATTCCCGCCGCCCTGCTCATGGAAAACGCTGGCAACGCCGCCGTCGAGATGATGCGGGAATGTCTGGGCGATTGTCGTGGTGGCTTCGCCTGCATTTTCATCGGGCCGGGCGCCAACGGCGGCGACGGTCTGGTCATTGGCAGGCGTCTGGCGCAAATGGGTTGCAAGCCGCTCTTTATGATGCTGGTCGATCCGGAACAACTGACCGGCGAAGCCGCCGCCAACTACGCCACCATCCGCAAAATGGGCATTCCGACGCTGCAAATGCAGCCGCAACGGCTGGCGAGCGCCTGCGACACGATGTTCCGCGAAACCCAGAGCGCCGGACGGCCTTGCTACGCGGTGATCGACGCCATTTTCGGCATCGGTCTGAACCGCCCGACCGAGGGCATTTTCGCTGAGGCCATTGTCTGGATCAACCGGGTCCGCTCTGACCATAACACGCCGATTGTCGCGGTTGATTGTCCGTCCGGCCTGCGCCTGAATACCGGACGGGTGGCCGGTCCCTGCGTCAAAGCCGACTACACCGCCTGTTTCGGCTATCCGCAACCGGGCCACCTGATGGCTGACGGCAAGGAAGTCTGCGGCGAGCTGCATGTATTGAATATTGGCCTGACCGGTCAGAATAGTGGTGAGGAAGGCGGCGCGATTCTTCTGGCTGACGAAGCGCTGGCGAAAAAAATGGTGATCCCGCTGTCGCGCCCGGCCAATTGCCACAAGGGCGACCACGGGCATCTGCTGATTTGCGGCGGTTCTCCCGGCAAAACCGGCGCGGCGATTCTGGCGGCGCGTGGCGCTCTGCGGGCCGGGGCCGGCTTGGTCAGCATGGTCGCTTCCAGCGTTTTATTACCCACTTACGCCGCCGCCCTGGTCGAAGCAATGGCGGTGGTCGTCCCTGGAACGCATATCGGGCAGGCGAATCTGGCGGCGATTCTGGCCGCTTGCGACGGCAAAAGCGCTTTGGCCATCGGCCCTGGCCTGGGTCTCGGCGCGTCACAGGAAGAACTGGCGCTGCGTCTCTATCTGGAAGCGCCGCTGCCGATGGTGGTTGACGCCGACGCCATTACTCTTCTGGCCAAACATCCAGACGAACTGCCGCAGGCTGAATACCCGCGCGTCTTCACGCCACATCCCGGCGAGCTGGGACGGCTGTTGCGTTGCTCATCGAGCGAAGTTCAGCGCGATCGCTTGGCCGCCGTCCGCCGCGCTTCGGAGATGCTCAACCAAAACCAACGTCATCACGTGGTGTTGCTGAAAGGGTCGGGCACGATCATCGCCAGCCCGGATGAACAGCTGTTCATCAACGCCACCGGCAACGTTGGTATGGCCGCAGGCGGCATGGGTGATGTTTTAACCGGCGTCATCGGCGCTCTTATCGGCCAGGATATGAGCCTGACCAAAGCGACAGTGGTCGGCGCATATCTGCACGGCCTGGCGGCGGATATGCTGTTGCCGAAAACCGGTATTGGCTATCTGGCCAGCGAAGTCGCCGACGCCGTTGCCCTGGCGCGGCGCAGCCTGATGCCGTGAAGACAGATTGAATCAGTGGATGGGCGGAAGCGCGCCAGGCGGCGCGGCTTTTACCACTCAGCGCCGATGGTGGTCAGGTGGGTGATAACCCGCTGATTGGCTTGAAAAACCTGCGGATAGCTGAGAAAGGGCAGAACCCGTGGGTACGAGGCGACGAAGCGCCGCATCAGGGCCTGCAAACGCTTTTTTAAGGCGGTGTAGCGCGGTGGAATCGCGTCTTCCGCCTCCATGCCCGGATGCTGCCGCGACAATTTTTGTATGCCGGGCGCGATGCCGTCCATGGCGTCGGCGAGATTATTCATGGCCTGGGCGATTTCATCCGGCTTGGCCGAGGTCTCCGCCACCTTCAGATAACGCTCCATCACCGGGATATTTGGTTGCAACAGGGCCGCCGCCTCATCATAGTGATCACCAGCCGCGACCAGACGCGGCGACAGCATCAACAGCGCCAGCAAAGCCATAGTCAAAGCACGCATAACACTTCTCCATATCCGCAGCGCGCGGAGAACATTCTTCTCAGGGAATGATTTCCAACTCGACGCGGCGGTTTTTATCGCGACCTTCCGGGGTGCTGTTGTCGCCCAAGGGGTCTTGAACACCCATGCCGCGCACGACGATGGCGGCCTCATCGACGCCCGCGCCTAGCAACATGGCCCGCACGGCTTCGGCGCGGCGCATGGAGAGCCGCGTGTTTTCCCCGGAATCGCGACTGGAAGAGACATAGCCGCGCACCTCAATTCTGCCACGTCCCGCCGCCTTGAATTTGCGAACAAAATTCGTAAGCGCCGCATCGCCGGAGTTGGTTAAGGCCAGGGAATTGGCGCGGAGCGGCAGCGCCGCTTTGAGTTGCGGCAACGCCCGCTCCACCGCCTGGGGTGCAGTCGCGGATGTTTGCGGCGGCGGCGCCACCGGCGTCGGGTTTTCTTCAGGCGCGGTATCCTGGCGCGGGTCGATGATAATTTGCTCGCCGTCATCACCCAACGGCCGCTGTTCGCCCACCGTCTCCGTCCCACCCCGATCAGGTTCCGGGGACGATGTGACGGCAGCCTTGGTTGACGGCGCGGCCTGCCCGTCCGGCAGGCGGGCTTGCGGCGTTTTCTGAGCTGCCGCCGCGCCATCCGCCGAATGCACGGTGGCTAAGCCCGTAACCGGGGAAATCGTGACGGTCGGGGCCGCTGTTTCCTGGCTGGAGGCGGTGTCGGGCGCTTCACCAATTTTTGGCGCGGGCGGGGCCACGGGACGGGCGGCGATGCGGTTAATCATGCTGGCTGGGCTGTCATCCGTCACTTGTTGGTCGTTCAGCGACGACCTTGGCTGAGGCGGCGCGTTATTATCGGCTGTGGAATCGATCACCGGCGCGGGTGGCGTGGCTTTTTTGCCAACATCGGGCGATTGTGTCCGACTGGGCGCGGCGGGAACATCGACGGCGGCGGGCCGGGCGGATGAGTTGGCGGCTCGGCGCCACTGCGACCAGGCGAAATAGCCACCAACAGCAATGGCCGCCAAAAGCGCCAGCGCCACCACCGTCATGAGCAGCGTCCGCGCGCGCGAGCTTCTCTCTTCGCCCGCCGAGCCGCGCATGGAACCGGCGGCGAAATCCATCCGGTTCGGGTCGGTCGAGCGAGCAAATTTCTGCATACATTCTTGCACCGCGCCCTGGTCGATGACGCGCCGCCCCTGTTTCGCGCCTTCAATCAGCACCTGTTGGCAGATGACGTTGATCTTCTTCGGAATGCCGCCGGAAAAATGGTGGACCGAACGAATCGCTTTTTCAGTGAGGATGCGGTTTTCCACCCCGGCGACGCTGAAGCGGTGTTCGATATATTCGGTGGTTTCCTGCGCCGTCAGTGGTTCAATGCTGTGGGTCAGGCTCAGACGCTGACGAATAGCGCTGTTGCGCGGTCGGGTCAGGATAGCGCCGAAGGAAGGCTGCGCCGAAAAGAAGATATGAATCAGTTTGGTGTCGGCATGTTCAATATTTGACAGCAGACGCAATTCCTCCAGATTTTCCTGGCCGAGCAAATGCGCCGAATCAACGATCAGCAACATTTTTTTGCCTTGCTCATGCCGCTCCTGCAAAAACGTGCCGAAATCGAGCATGAATTCGACCTTGGACGTATATTCTTTATCCATGCCGAATCCCTTGCCGATGATGTTGAACATCTCCATTTTCGGCGCGCCGGGATTAGGAATGATCGCCCACAGAACATCCGCCGGTAATGATTCGGTCAGGGCGCGCAGCAAGGTGGTTTTGCCGACGCCAGCTTCGCCAGTGAGCAGGAGAAATCCTTTATTGTCAAGAATGCCGTAGCGCAGCACCGACAAGGCTTCTTTGTATTTTTCACCCATCCACAAAAACATTGGATCGGGCTGAAGGTCAAACGGTTCGCAATCAAGTTTGTAGAAAGATTTGTGCATGGAGGTCACACCCGATTCCGGCAATTGTGAGAAAACGTTGGCTAAAAAAACTTGACAAGCCGGTAAGTTACCATTTCAGCCCTGAAAATGCAAACTCCGGCGTCATCCGAACGCCGGTCGCGCCCGCCGCCGCTTCAGCCTAAATTATCGCCGCAGGCACTAATTTCTGATGGCGCGGCCGGGATAAATTTTCGGCAAATTTCGTCGCCATTTTCAAAAAAGCGCCGCGATAATCATCTGTTTTCACATACTTCTTTTTTTGTGGGCGCGACGGCGGCGCCGACAATGCGATTGCCTCATTTTTATCGCTATGTTAGAAATCTTGGGTGCGCGGGCGCGGAGAATCCAACCCGCTTTCATCCTTTCTAACCAATTTACAATGCCGCCTTCGTCGGCTGGGAGCCTTATCAGTGAAAAATCTGTTCCATCACATCAGCGCCGCCGCCTTCGTCAGCGTGTTCCTGTTTGTGTCATCCGCGACCGGTGCCGCAGAAAACAAAGTGTCGCATGAGGTGTATCTGGAGCGGGCCAACGCCCTGATCCGCTCCTACCAGCACTTCGCTGCGGCCATGGCTTTACGGCAGGCGATTCGCCTGTCCGATGACAAATACCCTTCCATTTATATGCGCCTGGCGATTTTATACTACGGATTGGGTATGATCCCCGACGCCATCGCCGCCGGGGAAAAGGCGGTGGCCTTGTCGCCGCAAACCAAGTGGTACAAATTCGACCTGGCCAAATTTTATTTAGTGGACAAACGCTATCAGCAGGCCAAGGAACAGCTTTTGGCGCTGTTGCAGATCGATCCCGGATTTACCTTGGCCTTCATCTATTTAGGTGAGGTGTATCTATCCCTCGGCCAGAAAAATATGGCCTGGGCTTGCCTGCAATGGGCGGATAAACTCGGCCAGGACGGCGACCTGCTGCGGCAGAAATTGCAGATGACCGGCGGTCGTCCGCCGTTGGCGGGACCAGAGACGCTGAGTCAGGGACAGCCGACCTATTTCCGTTTCATCAAAGTTGAAAATCGCCAAGATGCCGATGCCGTTCTGAAACAAATCGCCAACGGCAAATCGTTTGAAAACCTGGAAATGGAACTGCAAAACAGCAAAACCATCCATGCCGATTTTGGGCAGATCAGCGCGCCGGAACTGGATGAAGACGTGGCCGACAAGCTGGCCCCGGTCAGGGCTTTCGCGCCGCCGGTGGTGGTTCAGACCGGCTCCGACTACCGCATTATGCAGAAGATTTTGCCGTTTGACCGCGCCGCCTGGGCGCGTCTGGAAGTCGGCGCGGGCGGCAAACCCGTCGCCACCAGCGTGTTAGCCGCCGACGGCCCATTGCCAGCCTCTCCGCCGTCGGCGAGCATTTCCGTCAGCAACCAGACTGAGGTAGTTTCCAGCATATCCGCACTACCCACCGCCGGACGCGCCGCGCCCCAAATGGAGCCGCCCGCCACGCCGAAAGCAAGCCCAAGCGTCGTCGCTCTGGATGCCACAGAGACCAAAGCCGATGAGTCCTCGGTGGCGCAGACTATTGAAACATGGCGAGATCATTGGCAAAACGCCGAAACTGACCTCTATTTGGCCTGCTACAGCAAAGCCTTTACGCCAGCCAAAGGCGCATCGCTAGACGATTGGCGAGCCGGACGAGTCAGGAGTCTTGAGACGCCGTCGATGATGGAAATCAACCTTTCAGACATTCGCATCACGCTGCGCGGCGCGAACCAGGCCAGCGCCACTTTCCGGCAGGACTATTCTTCCGACCGCATGAGCGACCGCGTTATCAAAACCCTGTCGCTGCGCCGGGAAGACGGCGGCTGGAAAATCATCAAAGAGGTGGTGGAGAAAACGCTGTAGGAAAGAGGAAAAAGAGACTTCAGCCGAGCCTGAAAAGGCAAGGAACGTGAGGATATTCCATTTATTTCTTGCGTTCCGGAATGGATACTTCCCGGATGATTTCTGAAGAAGGCAACATGGCCGCCATGACCTGAGCGCCGCTGTCACCGGCGAAGTTAACGTTGATCATACCGGCGAACTTCTCACGACCAGTTTTCGCATCATCACGATAAAATTCCACCCGAAAGCTGTTGCCCTGGGTATTCAGGGAATAGCTACGGACAAAATCGGCTTCTCTGATGGTGATTCCCGCTTCATCGCGGACACCGCGTTGGCTGAAACCGATGAAATTCACGCGGTAGCCCGCGAGCGGCAACACCGTGACCTGCTTCTCGGCGCGGACCACCTGGCCCATATTCGCCTCAACAACCTTGCCATCAACCAAGAAACGCACCTTCGGTTGTCGCTCTTCCTCATCGACATCAAAATATTGCGGCAACAGCGTGGTAATCTTTTCGTTGCCGTGAAAAACATCGAGCTTTTCGTCAGAAGGCACCACGGTGATCAACGGATTCCACGTCGCGAAGTCAAGGGCACGTTTGCGCGAAACCGGGAAGTAGTTGACTCGGTTGCGAATATTTTCCATCTCAAGATAGACGCGGTTGTCGTAAAAAGCGATTTGACGATTATCCGACAACGCGCGTTCGACGCTGGCCACATCCAGGGAAAAGCTGCGCTGAAAGCGAATACCGGCGTAGCGCATGAAGGCTTCAATCACCCGCAAATGCGAGCAGACCCGCTGCGCCTTATTCAGCGATTTACTGGCCTCAATGCCGAAAGCCGGTTTGCCTTCATTGATTGCGAAATAAGTCAGGCTCTTGGCCATTTCCTCGTCGCCTTCCCTGGTTTTGGTGTTTTTCAGAGTGTAGGCGGTTTTTTTATCCTGACTTTCATTGACCGTTGAAACCACGGCATGGCCAATCTTGCTCAATTCCGGAAATTTAGCCGCGTCGATTTTTTCCTGGTCGATGATGACGCTCTGACCCCAGCGGTGTGGCCCATGCATATCATCTTGATATTGTTCGCGATAAAAACCGCTACCGTCATGCAGATTGAGAACCATATCCACCTGCGGATTGACGATGATTGATTTGATGCGTTGAATGACTTCCAGGTCGGGATCGGTGGCGGTGATGACGGCGAATTTACGGTTCAGATCGCCGTTTTCACCCCGCGACCGGTTGACGATGCTGAGAAAATTAAGATTCGGGACAATCCAGAGGTTGCCATTTTCGATGGTATAGTGGGTGATGAGCAGCGAAGCGGCATGAAAGCCGCCGGGTTCATCACCCTGAATGCCGCCAATGACTAAAATGGTATTACCGCCTTTGCCGTCGCCGAGTTTATGCAAAGAAAAGGCCAGCGGCGAATTGCTGGCCTGGGCGGGAATGCAGAGCAAACAACACAGCAACACAGAGGAAAATAGCCGTTTCATAGTCGGATCATAATTTGATGTGCCAGGGTTCAAAGCGCACCCCTAAAAGATTATCGCGCCCGTACCGATACTGCACATATCCCTCTTTGCTCAGCCGTTTGTAAATCGAAGTATCAAGAAAATTTTCCGTGAAGTTTCCGGCGCCGAAACCGCGCTGGCCGACATCGAAATCGCCGGTGGCATGATAGGAATAGCCCGGCGGCGCTAAAGAGCGGGAAGCCAGAGACAGATTGCCGTCAAAGCGCAACGCCTTATTGATGAAGAGATAAAACTGCTTAGCCATGCCGCGAATGCCGGAAGTGAGAATCAGGTCTTCGCCCATGTTTCTGCGAATCTGACAAAACCGCTCCATCGCCTCGCCTTTGAACAGAAAATTGCCGCTATATGGCACTTTATAGATGTCACGGCGGTCAATCAGCTCGGTGATTTTCGTCTGTTGTTTTTCGCCGTAAAAGCCGTAATCATGAGCGTTGCGGGCAAAAAGCCGCTCCATCAACTCAATTTCATCTTTGGCGAACGCCTCGATTTTGGCGTGGGTTTTGGCGAAATTCAGGACATCATCAAAGCCCATAATGCAGAAATTGCCATCCCCGGCCAACGAAACGATGGCGCGAAATCGGCTGGCAATGCGGCTCAGGGTCAGCAATTCTTTGGCGTCGGCATAAATATCATCGTGGTGCGGGATATTCGGCGCGCGAATTTTTGAGAGATAATCCGTGATGTTCTCGTCGTCTATCCGCTCGTCATCAATTTTTCCATGCGCGACATCGGCGTCGGCGGCAATATCGTCTTCCTGCGCGATCTGGTCATTTGCGCTGGGACGAATGATTTTCTTGCTGCCAGAGCCGTTGAATTGCTGAATGGTGGCCAGCGCCTGGCCGGTTGGCGTTAAGGCGGCGGCGAAAAGCAATTGGATGAAGGCGCGTCTTTTCACAATTGTTCATCTCCAATCAGACCAATATCATACAAAAGTTCAGACGCCGTTTTCCGCGTGGTTAATCGGTTTGGCGGAGAAGCGACCACGGCACGTTACCGTTGGACGAAAATATTGTCAATGCGCGACTGGGGAAAACCGGCGGCCACGCCAATTTTTCACGAATTTTCGTCATTGCCCGGCGAGGAAGCTGTCGCCCGCGATGCCTAATTTCCGTATGAATTAATGATCAGTCAGGCGCATTTTCCTCCCCGTGGCCGCTTGGTTTACCCATATATGCGCCGAGCAGTTTTTTCAGCGCCGCGAAATCGCTTTCCATATTCTCTTGCCAGTGGGCGCGCAAGAGACTCTGGCAGCGTTCGGCCATAGAGTCCGGCGACGCGATATCCCAATACCATGCTCCATATATCCCGTTGCCGAGAGACAGGGAGGAAACCACCAGCGCCGCCGTTCCACAACGCCTCAATTCTTCCGCCACCGCCAAACCTTCGGCGCGTAAACCGGTTGGGTACTTGCGCCACAATTCGATCACGAACAGGGCCGTTTCGGCGAAAACCGCCGGGGTGAGGACCAGCGTTTCATAGGTGGCGTCGCGTATCGGCGTTCGGCCATGCGCTTCCAGCGACAAACGTAACGCTCGCCCGAAGATTGGGCTGTCGCCGATGATGAAAATTCCGCGCCGCTGAGACATGCGTTTCATGACCGGGCAGATTCGCCAAGGTAATGCGCGGCCAGCCAAGCGGCATCAAGAATATGCTTGGTATCTGTGGCGCTGTGGACAATTTTTCCCTCGCGCATCACCAGCGCTCGGTCGATAAAAGGCTGAATTCGCCGCAGGCGGTGTTCGATGATGAGGATGGCGAAACCTTCCCAGCATTGGAGGGCTTGGATAGCTTGCAAAAGCGCGCTCCCCGCCGCCTGAGACAAGCCAGCCACTGGTTCATCCAGCAAAAGCAGGCGGGTTGGCCGCGTCAAGGCCATCGCCGCCGCCAGCATCTGGCGCCCGCCGCCGGAGAGCAAACCGGCGCGGACATCTAGGCGCGCCGCCACTTCCGGAAAGAATCCCAGGACGAGCTGCGTCCGCTTGGCTATGGCGCGTTGGTCGCCGCCGGGAATTCCGGCCAACCGCAGGTTTTCCGCCACCGAGAGTTTGGCGAAGATGTTGCCGGTCTGGGGCAGATAGGCGACACCGATACGGGCGCGTTCGTCAGTTTCGCGCCGCCTGGTCAGGAGTTGGCCGTTCAGTCGGATTTCACCCTTCTCCGGCTGGAGCAAGCCGGCGACCACGCGGAACAAGGTGCTTTTCCCGCAGCCGTTGGGGCCAATCAGCGCCACCCACTCGCCCGCCGACAGATTCAGGCTGACGCCGCGCAGCACCCGCCTGACGCCATATCCGGCGGTTATATCGCGCAGATCCAGTGTGGGGATTTCTTGATTTGTAGTAGTTCAAACTTGATCTGACAGTCATCTTCGTTTTGCTGGTTTGGCCTGTCCGATTAGTTAAGCTGTCCGACCTTTTGGTTCCAGATCTGTTTTCCATCAAGGAGAGTTTGCA
>JAITSS010000071.1 GCA_031287565.1 Desulfobulbaceae bacterium | reverse complement strand
CTTCATCCCGCAACGGGCCATCGGCTACCAATCCCCCATCGATGCACTCAAATCATGGTACGCGCAACAGCCTGATCTGTTTGTTAAACAGGTCTATAAACAGGCGGAACTTGACACTTGAACCAAACGCTTTCATCGCGGTGACGTCGCTCTTCAGCGCCGCGAAAGGATCAACCCGTTTTGGGTGAGACCCACCTGAAATGACATAGTGTTTCATGCCTTGCACAGAGCACACAATCAGTATCAATCATTAAATTGATAGGCAATCCGCCCGGCCAGCATGGTCATCACCGCCCGACCCTGAAGCTCCCAGCCCCAGAACGGCGAATTGACGCTTTTGGAATGGTTCGTCGTCTCGGTGAAACGCCAGCGGCGCTCCGGGTCGATAATCGTCACATCGGCCACCGCGCCAACCGCCAGAGAGCCGCCGGGAACGCCGATGATGGCCGCCGGATTGACGCTCATCAGTTCAACGAGACGGGCAGGCGTTATCACGCCGTCGCGCACCAGGGCCAAGGTCAGCGGCAGCGCCGTTTCTAATCCAATGACGCCGTTTGCGGCCCGGTTGAATTCCACTTCTTTTTCCAGAATCGAATGCGGCGCGTGGTCGGTGGCGATGGCGTCCAAAACGCCGTCGGCTAAGGCCGCGCGGATTGCCTCGCGGTCAGCCTCCGAGCGCAAGGGCGGATTCATTTTGGCGTTGGTGTCGTAGCCGACAGCCGCTTCATCGGTCAGTGTGAAATAATGCGGCGCGGTTTCGGCGGTGATTTTTATGCCCCGGCTTCTGGCAGCGCGAATCACCGCGACCGACGATTCGGCGCTGACATGGCAGATATGCAGCCGCGCCCCAGTCAACTCGGCCAGAGCCGCGTCGCGAAAGACCATGATGCTTTCCGCCGCCGCCGGGATGCCGCGCAGACCAAGCCTTGTTGAGACCACACCCTCGTGCATACAGCCATTTCGTGACAGGCTCATGTCCTCGGCATGTGACATAACCGGCAGATCGTGGCTGTCGGCGTATTCCAAGGCGCGGCGCATCAGCTGACTGTTTTCCACCGGCCGCCCGTCATCGGTGACGGCGACGATGCCCGCTTCTTTCATCTCGGCGTATTCGGCCAGATTTTCGCCCTGGCTGCCGCAACTGACCGCGCCCGCTGGATAAACTCTGGCCGCGCAGCTTTTGGCTGTATCGACAATGGCGCGGGTGATCGCCGCGTTATCGTTAACCGGTTTGCTGTTCGGCATACAGCAGACCGCCGTAAATCCACCGGCCGCCGCCGCCAGACAGCCGCTTTCGATGGTCTCCTTATATTCCTGTCCCGGCTCGCGCAGATGGACATGCAAATCGATCAGGCCAGGGACAACCCACTTTCCCTGGCAATCAATAACTTCGGCATCAGCTGGGATTTTGTCCTCAACGACGGCAATGTTCCCATCGCGAATCCAGAAATCGCCTAAGCCGTCGCGGCCGTTTTTCGGATCGATGATGCGGCCGCCCCGAAGAATTTTCATGTTCGCGCTCATTCCTGACCTCCCTGACCACCGGCCACTAGATACAAAAGAGCCATGCGCACGGCGACGCCATTGGTCACCTGCTCTAAAATCACCGAGCGCGGGCCGTCGGCGACATCGGGGTTCATCTCAACGCCGCGATTGACCGGGCCGGGGTGCATGACAATGGCGTCCGGCCTGGCGTTTCTCAGCATCGCCGCGCTGACGCCGTAGCATCGCGAATATTCGCGCAGGCTGGGGATAAGCGAATCATGGTCGCGCTCGCGCTGGATGCGCAGGGCCATGACCACATCGGCCTCGGCCACCGCTTCGTTTACCTCCCGGCAAACCAGCGCTCCTAACTTTTCGATGCCTTGCGGGATAAAGGTCTTCGGCCCGGCGACAAACACCTTCGCGCCTAACTTGGTGAATCCGCGAATATTGGAACCGGCGACGCGGCTGTGCGTGATGTCGCCGATAATGGCGATCTTCAGCCCGGCCAAATCGCTTTTATGTTCCATGATCGTCATGATGTCCAAAAGGCTCTGGCTCGGATGCTCATGGGCGCCATCACCGGCGTTGATCACCGCCGCGCCGACGTGTTTAGCCAGAAGCTGCGGCGCTCCGGCTGAGGAATGCCGAAGAACCAGCACATCTGGATTCATCGCCATGAGATTTTTCGCGGTGTCGGCGAGCGTTTCGCCCTTGGTGGTCGAACTGGTGGCGGCGGCGATATTGAAGGTATCGGCGCTCATCCTTTTAGCGGCGATTTCAAAGGACAGGCGGGTGCGGGTCGATGGCTCGAAAAAAATGTTCACCACCGTCTTGCCGCGCAGGGTCGGCACTTTTTTGATTGGGCGGCTGGAAATCTCTTTGAAGGAACGGGCGGTGGCGATGATGTGGAGAATATCCTCCGACGAAAGCTGCTCCATGCCGAAGATGTGGCGGTGCCGGAAGGCGTATTCAGTCTGCACGGCGGCTATCCTTTTCGTTTAATCGATGAGGTCGCCGATCCGACGCCAGCGGATTGATTGCCAGCGCTCGGAAGAAGTGAACGTCTGTTGCAAATCCCACGACCAGTACAAAATGAAGGCTTTGCCCAACACGTCGTCTTCCGGAACGAAGCCCCAGAAGCGGCCGTCGTAGCTGTTGTCGCGGTTGTCGCCCATGACAAAAATATGGCCTTCCGGCACCGTCATCGGGCCGAAATTGTCACGCGGGCCGCGAATGGGGTCGGGCGCGGGGCCGTCGGTGAAATGGGCGTGCGGATCCGGCGCTTTTTCGCCATTGACAAAAAGCGTTTTATCGCGGACTTCCACGGTGTCGCCGGGCAGGCCGATCACCCGCTTGATGAAATCGATATTCCGGTCTTTTGGGTAGCGGAAGACCACGACATCACCACGTTTCGGTTCGCCCACCGGGAGCAGGACTTGGCGGGCGAACGGCAGCGGAATTTTGAATGGATCGTAATCACCATGGGAAATCCACGGAATATCAAAGGTCTCTGGCATCCGCAGGCCATAAGCGAAGCGATTAACCAACAGATGATCGCCGATCTGCAAGGTCGGCAGCATAGAGCCGGAGGGGATTTTGAAAGCCTGGACGACAAAGGCGCGAATGACAAAAACCAGGACAATGACGATGACTAGCGTTTCGATAATCTCGCGAAACCAGTTTTTTTCTTTTTCAACGGCGACGGCTTTTAGGCCCGCGCCGTTTGCCGACGCCTGGGCCGATTCATCGGCCTTGCCACGCGGCTGCGATTCGTCTTCTGACATGTTTTTCACACCGGGGAAAAAGCGGGACAATTATGAATAGACAGCGCCGTGTCATTTCTCGCCTGCCTGGCCTGCCGCAGAGTTTATCCCGAAGCGAGAGACCGCAAAATGACAGAAACATAGGCGAGCAACGATTTTTCGAGCCAGCCTTGAAGAAAAAAACCGACGCGAGGCTACCGCATCGCATCGGTTTTTACAAGGGACAAGGGGAACAGCGCGGCGTGGCGGTTTATTGACCAGGCGCGACCGGTTTATCATCACCTGCCGACGGCGGCGGAATTTCCTTGTCTTCCACCAAACCGCCGCCCAAAGCTTTGTACAAATCAACCTGATTGCCCAGCTGGGCCAGACGCAGGCTGACCAGATTCTGCCGCGCCGAAAAAAGCGTGCGTTGGGCGTCAAGCAAGGTCAGATAATTATCCAGACCCTGCTGATAACGGTCAAGCGCCAACTGATAGTACTGGCTGGCGGCCTCGACGATTTTTTCCTGGGCGTCGCCCTGCTCGCGGTAGGCGTCGCGGGCGGCCAGGGCGTCGGCCACTTCCTTGAAGGCGCTCTGAATCGCCTTTTCGTAGGCGGCAATCAGGCTGTCTTTGCGCAGTTCCGCCACATCCAGTTGCGCCGAAAGCCGTCCGGCGGTGAATATCGGCAGATTGATCGAAGGCGAAAACAGCCAGACACCGCTGTCGCTGTCAAAAAGATCCGACAGCTCGTCGCTGGTCAGGCCGGCGTTGGCGGTTAAACTGATGCTGGGGAAAAAAGCGGCCCTGGCCGCGCCGATCGCGGCATAAGCGCCGCGCAATTCATGTTCGGCGGCGGCGATATCGGGCCGATTCAAAAGAACCTGAGAAGACAAATCGGCGGTTTCTTCCGCCAGCAACTGATGCTCCTTCAGAAGGCTATCGGGCAATGGCGGCAAAGGCGCGCCAACGAGCAGGGCCAGCGCGTTTTTATCCTGGGCCACCAACCGCGCGGCGATGGCCAGATTGGCGCGGGCGGTCTCACGCACGGTTTTCGCCTGCACCAGAACCAGTTGCGAGACAATGCCTTCCTGCTCGCGCATTTCCGTCAGCTTCGTGAACTTCTCTTCCTGCGCCAAAGTGTCGTGGCTGATTTCCAGCTTTTCCCGGTCAGCCAGAAGCGTCAAGTAGGCTCGCGCCACCTCGGCAATCAGGCTGATACGCACCGCCCGCTCATTTTCGGCCATGGCCAGATACTGTTGCAGCGCGTCTTCTTTCAGGTCGCCCAGGCGATTAAAGAAATCCAGCTCAAAGGCGGTGATGCCGACTGACGCCTCGTAGCCTTCAGTATCCTGGTAGCGCCCGCCGGAAAAGACCCGCTGTTTGCTGCCGCCGACTCCGGCCACAACCATCGGCCACTGGGCCGAGCGGGCGATGCGGTACTGCGCCTGATAGCTCTTGACCGCCAGGGCCGTCTGTCGGAGATCACGGTTGTTTTCAAGCGCCGTGGCAATCAGTTGTCGCAAGACCGGATCGGTGAAATAGCCGCGCCACGGCAATTGGGCGATGGCCGAAGCGTTTTGGCTGGCCGCGCCACTCTGCTCTTGCGCGGTGGAAAAAGCCTGCGGCACCGGCATGTCCGGGCGCTGAAAGTACGGGGCCAAAGAACACCCTGAAAGCGTCAGGAGAGACGCGCCGGCGACGGCGGTTATAGCTTGTGACAGATGTTTCATAGCGTTCATTTTTCCCCCAGTCCATCGCCCCGCCCATCCGGGTTGGCCGGTTTTGTTTTGAATATCTTCATAATGACAACAAAAAAGAGCGGAATAAGGAAGATAGCGAAAACGGTCGCCGACAACATGCCGCCGAGAACACCGGTGCCAATGGCGTGGCGGCTGCTGGCGCCAGCGCCACTGCTGATGGCCAGCGGCAAGACGCCCAGCATAAAGGCCAAGGATGTCATGAGAATCGGCCTGAGACGCAGGCGGGCGGCGCGTACCGATGAATCAATGACGTCTCGCCCTTTGTCGTAGCGGCGTTTGGCGAACTCGATGATCAGAATGGCGTTTTTCGCCGCCAGACCAATCGTGGTCAACAGACCGACCTGGAAATACACATCATTCGGCATTCCACGCATATAGACCGCAGCCAAAGCGCCCAAAACGCCAATCGGCACGGCCAGCATGACCGAGAACGGCACCGACCAGCTCTCGTACAAAGCGGCCAGACAGAGAAAAACCACCAAGGCCGAAATGGCGTACAGCGGTTTGGCCATGGCCCCGGACTGCACTTCCTGAAACGAGGCTGCTGTCCATTCAAAGCCGATGCCGGCAGGCAGTTTATGAATCAGCTCGGTGATGGCGGCCATAGAATCGCCGCTGGCCAGACCAGGCGCGGCCTCACCCTGAATTTCCACCGCCGGGTTGCCGTTGTAGCGCTCCAAACGCGGCGAGCCGTAAATCCAGTGGCCGCTGGCGAAGGCCGAAAACGGCACCATCTCACCCTTATCGTTTCGCACATACCACTGATTGATGTCTTCCTCGGTCATGCGATAAGGGGCGTCGGACTGAAGATAAACCTTTTTGACACGGCCCTTGTCAATGAAGTCGTTGACATAGAGTCCACCCCAGGCAATGCCCAGAGTCGAGTTGATCGAGGCGACGGAAACGCCCAAAGCCATGGCTTTTTCATAATCAATATCAACAAAATATTGTGGCGTATCCTCCATGCCGTTCGGTCGCACCCGCGCCAGGCGTTTGTCCTGCGCCGCCATGCCGAGCAACTGATTTCTCGCCTCAATCAGCTTGGCGTGGCCAAGATTGGCGCGATCCTGCAAAAACAGGTCGAAACCGGTGGCGACGCCCAACTGCGGAATCGGCGGCAGATTGAAGGCGTAGAGCATCCCTTCCTTAATCGACGAGAAAAAACCCATGGTCCGACCGACAATAGCCTCGACAGACTGATCAGGTCGTTTCCGCTCTTTCCAGTCTTTCAAGTTGACAAACATCATGCCCATATTCTGGCCACGCCCGGAGAAACTGAATCCGGACCCCGTGAACACCGCCTCCACATTATCCTTTTCATGCTCGCGCAGCCAGGCGCTGGCGCGGGAAAGCACCGCGTCGGTCCGCTCAAGCGATGAGCCGGCTGGCAACTGGGCCAAGGTCAGGAAAACGCCCTGATCCTCATTCGGCAAAAAAGACGTCGGCAATTTCTCGAAAAAATAGACCATGGCCGCAACCAACACCACATAGATGACAAGAAAACGCCCACCGCGCATCAGGACGTAGTGCACCATTCCCTTATACCCATCGGCGCTGCGCTCGAAGTTGCGGTTGAACCAGCCAAAAAAGCCTTTGCGTTCATCCCTGGCCCCTTTCGGGATTTGTTTCAGCAAGGTGGCGCACAAGGCGGGCGTCAGAATTAAGGCCACCATGACCGACAAGAGCATGGCCGAAACGATGGTCAGCGAGAACTGCTGGTAGATGGCGCCGGTCGCGCCGCCAAAAAAAGCCATTGGCACAAAGACCGCCGACAGCACCAGCGCGACGCCAACCAGAGCGCCGGTAATCTGATCCATTGATTTGCGGGTCGCTTCCAAGGGCGAAAGGCCCTCTTCGTGCATGATGCGTTCGACGTTTTCAACGACGACGATAGCGTCATCAACCAGCAGACCAATCGCCAAAACCAGGCCGAACATGGTCAGGGTGTTAATCGAGAAACCAAAGACCGACATGATGCCGAAAGTGCCGAGAAGAACGACCGGCACGGCGATGGTCGGTATCAGCGTCGCCCGGAAATTCTGCAAAAACAGGTACATGACCAGGAAGACGAGAATAATCGCCTCGACCAGAGTCCAAACCACCTCCTCGATGGAAATCTTGATGAAGGTGGTGGTGTCGAAGGGATACACCACCTGATAGCCAGTTGGGAAATAAGGCTTCAGCTCGTCGAGTTTGGCCTTGACCGCCTGCGAAGTGGCCAGGGCGTTGGCGCCGGTGGCCAGCATGATGGCGATACCGCCGGAGGGTTGGCCGTTATAGGTGGCGATGCCGGTGTAGTTTTCCGCGCCGATTTCCACCCTGGCCACATCTTTTAGCCGTACCTGGCTGCCATCGGGATTCACGCGCAGGATGATGTTTTCAAACTGCTCCGGCGTGCTCATCATCGTCTGCGACATCATGGAATAGTTGATCTGCTGGCCCTGAATCGCCGGCGCGCCGCCCAGATCGCCGACCGCCACCTGGTTATTCTGGTCGCCAATGGCGGCGGCGATATCCGAGGCGGTCAGATTATAACCAACCAGTTTGGCCGGATTCAGCCATACCCGCATCGAATACTGAGCGCCGAATATCTGAACGCTGCCCACGCCCTCGACCCGGCTTAAAGGATCACGCAGGGTTCCAACAATGAAGTCCGTCAGATCGGTATTTTGTAATTTGGGGTCGTCGGAGATGACGCTGACGACCATCAGGAAGGTGGAGTTTGATTTATTGACCTGAACGCCTTCCTGTTGCACGGCGTCCGGCAATAGTTTCAGGGCCTGCTGCAATTTGTTCTGCACCTGCATCTGGGCGATGTCGCCGTCGGTGCCAGTGTTAAATGTCAGGGTGATGGCCACGTCGCCGGTCGAGGCGCTTTCTGATTTCATGTAGAGAAAGTTGTCAAGCCCGGTCATGTTCTGCTCTATGATCTGGGTGACGCTGTTCTCAATGGTTTCAGCGGAGGCGCCGGGATAGCGGGTGGTGATGCGCACCGAGGGCGGGGCGATTTCCGGATACTGGGAAACCGGCAGGTTCATGATGGAAAGCGCCCCGGCCAGCATGATAACGATGGCGATAACCCAGGCGAAAATGGGGCGATCAATAAAATATCTGGACATGGCTCACTCCGTTTGGGCGCTGTGGGCGGCTTCGGCGGTCTTGGTCGGGACAGTGACAATGTTGACCGATCCACCCGCCGCAATCCGCTGAAAGCCGGAAGTGACCACCTGGTCGCCGTCCTTCAAACCGTTGGTAATGACGATCGTATCACCGACGCTCTGACCGACTGAAACCGGCCGCGACTCGACCAGCGACTGCGCGTTGACCACCATGACCAGCGGTTTGCCACGCGGGTCGCGCATAACCGACTGCTGCGGCACGGCGATGGCATCCATTTCCTGTGAGGAAGCCAGCCGCGCCCGCAGATACATGCCAGGCAAAAGCAGCTGATCCGGATTGGGCACGGTGGCGCGAATGGTCACAGAACCTGTCGATGGCTCAACCGTGACATCGGAAAATTCCAGGGTGCCGCGATGGTCATAGGGCGAATTGTCTTCAAGAAGAAGTTCAACTTCTCGATTCAACTGCTCGCCGTTTTTCATGCCCAAGGCTTTTTCCAGCTTCAAAAGCTCAACCGATGATTGGGTGACATCGACGTAGAGCGGATCAAGTTGCTGAATCGTCGCTAAAACCGCGGCCTGCTGCCCCGTCACCAGCGCGCCTTCCGTCACCATTGATTTGCCGATGCGCCCGGAAATCGGCGCTTTCACCTGGGTGTAATCAAGGTTGATTTTCGCGGTCTTAACAGCGGCTTTGGCGGCGGCGACACCGGCCTGGGCCTGCTTTAAGGCGGCGTCGGCGTCAACCCATTCCTGATCGCTGACGGCCTTGGTTTTGACCAAAGTCCGGTAGCGCTCGGCGCGGAGTTTAGCCGAATGCAAAGCGGCCTCGGCCTGGGCCTGAACGGCTTCAGCGCTGGCTAACGTCGCCTGATAAAGCGCGGGATCAATCTGATACAGCAACTGCCCGGCCTTGACCTTGCCGCCCTCATTGAACAGACGCTTCAGAATGATGCCGCCGACCTGTGGCCGCACTTCGGCGATGCGAAAGGCCGAGGCGCGACCCGGCAGTTCCATGTTCATGCGCGTCGGCTTCGACGTGGCAATGACGACAGTCACTTCCGGCGCGGGCCTTTCCGCTCCAGCGCCGGGCGCGGCCTGCTCTTGCCGCTCACAACCGGCGGCCAACAGGGCGCAAGCTGCGACCAGACAGGCGAAACGGGACAGACGTTTGTTCTTCATAAAAACCATCCTTGAATAAGAATAAAAAAAAGCCGGACGAACGCCGACATTTCCTCCAGTGAATTTCTTCCTCAGGCGCGGCGCAGCATCGCCTCCCATAAAGAATCGCTGATGCTGTGAATCAAAGGCGTATCGAGCGGGACGAAACCCAAAATATAGTCGCGAGCCACCGAGGTCAAAGCGCCGAAAATCATCGAGACATGCACAAGCATCGGCATATCTTTGAATAACCCGCTTTCGATGCCTTCCTGCACCAGACAACCGATTGATTCGCAATCACGGTTGTGGCATTCCTGCTCCATGATTTTATCGCGGCGCAGCGCGATCCCGAACGGCGAATCGAAATATTGGCGTAAGAATCCGAAATCGCTTGGATTGCTCATAAAAAAATTGGCCATGTGGCAAAAAAAATGGTCGAATCGGCGGCGAATCGATTCGCCCCTGGGATAGCCGTCGAGGATCGTCCGGTGCATCCGGGCGGCGATTTCGGCAAACGCTTCGTGGATGAGTGTCTCTTTGTCGGCGAAATAGCGATAGATGCTACCGGCGCCAACCCCGGCGCGGGCGGCGATCATCGAAGTCGGCGTGGCGTGAAATCCCCGTTCGGCGATCAATTCGATGGTGGCGGTGATAATCGCCCGGCGTTTTTCCGGATCAGTCTGGTGGCTCATGGGGGCAAGGGAAAAGAGAAAAAAATTTGCGGACTGAACATTCATTCCGGGGCGAGGATACCGCCCGGCGCGCGGCAAGTCAAGGCGAGCCGCGAAAAAATTCAACCAGGCCGGATTCGCCCGCGACTTTTTCCCGCGCCGATTAGCCAAGACTATAGCGAAAGCCGTATAATGAACATTGGCGGTATGGAAAGCGATACCCGGCCTTGGTGTTGCGGAGGCTGCGATTTTATTATTCTTTTTTCTTTTCAGCTGTAGTAGTTCAAACTTGATCTGACAGTCCCCCTTGAAAAAGGAGGGGAACTCCGTTTTGATGGGAGTGTGAATCAATCATCAACCGGGCACAGCGCCCACGGAGTTTCCTCATGGAAAGTTTCAATCAAAACGTCATCAAACACAAGACCGGACTTCTCAATCTGGCGGCGGAACTTGGCAATATCTCCAAA
>JAITSS010000069.1 GCA_031287565.1 Desulfobulbaceae bacterium | reverse complement strand
CCCGCTTCTATCGCCGTCTTTGCCGCGTAGGGCCCACCCGCCCGGCCTTCCCCCTCCCCCCTTCCCGGCCTTCCCCCGGAACGGGGGAAGGAGACTCTTCCCCCCTCTCCCGTTCCGGGAGAGGGGCGGGGGTGAGGGTGGGGGTTCATTCTACAAGCGCCGTGCCGTCGCGCGAACCCAGACGGGCGGAACACATCGCCCTTACTTGACCCCGCGCCAGGCAAAGGGCATAGTTAAATTGGACACTGCGAAACAGTATCGGGAAATGGAAAACAGGAAGGAGGACTGGCTAATGGAAAACTTCTTTGATGTGGCGACAGAGAATGATCTTGTCGGGTACTATTGCGCCGAGAAGGAGACTCTCGCCGATCACGAGGACGAAATCGCTTCGGACAGGGAAGAAGCGCAAGCAAACGCCGACTTCAATCTGTCGCTCATGGCCTGGCGGGCGATGCTCCAGGGCGACAAAAAGGAAGCTGAACACCTGGTGGACGAGATAAAAGATAGTCAGGTCAGGCTAAACGTCGGAATTGACCTGTTTGAGCTTCCGCGCAGATTCCGATCATAATCTTTTAAGAGCGGCGGCGAGTTTAGCGGCTGTATCCTTCCCCGCCGCGACCAGAATTTTCCTCATTGTGGCCTTGTGATCGGCCTGTTTTATTCGTCAGCCATAACGCTATTTCATTCATATATTGATTATCAGGGACGGACGCGAATAAGCGATTCGCTTCCGTCAGCATATCTACTTCCGATGTGGCGGTCGCCGCGAGAATTGTATCGATGTTTTTCACTCGCGCGGCGCAACCTGGGCCATTCGCGATAATTTCCGCCTGGCGCGTGGCTATGCCGCCGTCGCGCCCGTGCGGGCGGACTGTAGGGCGGCCCCCATCCCGGCCTTCCCTCAGCACGGGGGAAGGAGATTCTTCTCCCCTCTCCCGTTCCGGGAGAGGGGCAGGGGTGAGGACATGGGTTCATTCTACAAGCGCCGTGCCGTCGCGCGAACCCAGACTACAATCATCCCTGGATGCCCGCGTAAGCGGGAATCCAGGCCGTGGCCTTTGCCGGTTCACAGCCGGAATTCCAGCGCCTTATAGCTAACATCAGCTACCATCCGCCTGACTGCTGATTGAAGCGGAAATACACCGCCGTATCGCGCACGCTGACCGCCTCGCCAATCGCGGCCATGGTTTGGTGCCAGCGCTCATTGTCGATCTCAAGTTTTCTCAGGCCAAGGATGCGGGCGGTGTTGATGCGCCCACGCTTATCGACCTGGAAGGCGCTCATGATCAGGGCCTTGATCTTCGGGTCGCTCGACTGCGCCCAATCGAGCAAGCAGGCGTCGATCAACTCTTTAGCCACCTGTAGCCGCTCGTCGAAGTTTATCAGCTCGGGGCGGTATCGCGGCGCATCTTCATCTTTAGCCGAGATCAATGAATCGAACTTTCCTTTGAGACGATCAAAATCATGGCGGCAAAGATCATCGCCGGAATATCCTGAAAAAAGCGCGATAGCCCGGAGGACGAGAGTTGAACCCGCTATTCGTAGCGTTATTACTCGCCTACCCGCTTCCGCATACGGTCATCGCTCCGGGCTGATTTCATTTTGCCAGCCGCCGGGGTGGCTGGCACAAACAATCTCGCATAAGAAATCGCGTCCTGTCTTTGCTCCCGTTACGGCGCGAGCTGGTCGAGCTTTCGCGCCGTCATATTCAACATCAGGCGGATGGTCTCGGCAGACAAGCCACGCACGACAAATTGTTTGCGCCGTCCGCTGTGCCCGCGCATCAGGATGACATCTTTTTTGGCAACACTCAAAGTGTCGGCGAGGAAGCGGGTGACGGCGACGTTGGCCTGACCATCTACAGGTGGCGAGGTGACAGCCAGTTTCAACGCGCCGTCATGGATGCCGACAATCTCGTTGCGCGAGGCTTTCGGCTGGACATAGAGGGAAATGACCGCCGCGCCGTCGGCCTGAGACTGGACAAAGGGCATATTATTTGACGTCCTGACCGACATTGCCCGGCGGTTCCAATTCGTCAACGGTCAGGTCGCGCGCCTCTGGCGGCTGGCCGAATATCTGAAACATTTCAGCCAAATCCGGGCTGGCTTCCTTGAAATTACTTGATAAATCAAGTTGTTCGAGATGCGTTTGCAAGGTGCGGCGCAGCTCGTCCCAAACCTGTTCGCGCTGCCTGTGCAGGCGCTCGATTTCAACCGGCAACCTCGCCAATTCTTCCTGCGATTTCTGCCGAAAAGCATCAACCTCAGCTCGCGCTTTCGCCAGCATGGCATGGGCTTCTTTTTCGCTTTTGCGGCGCAGGTCATCAGCGAAATTTTGGGCGGCGATGATCAGATGTTTTGAGGCAGTTTCATCTTTTTTCAGCTCGCCAATCTGCATTTCGTTGGCCGCCAGTTGTCGCCGCAGGCCCTCAATATCTTTTTCTTTCATCGCGGCTTCCTGCTGCGCCAGCATACACTTGTCGCGCAGGCCGCGCACTTCTTCGGCCAAAGCGCGCTCGCGTCCTTCCCTGGCAAATAAAAGAGCTGATTTTTCAGCCTCGACATCCTTGACCTGCTTCATCAGAGCGGCAATCTGGTCGCGCAAGGCGCGCAATTCCGTATCCCGCGCCCGCCGCGATTCCTCGTCATTCGTGACCGCTGAACCGTTTTCGCGCAACCGCTCCACCAGGTCTTCGCGTTCGTCGGCCAAACCCTGACAACGGTTGTTCAAAGCGGCAAGCGCCTCATCCTGACGACGTTTCGACTCAAGCAACTCGAAAAACTCTTCCGCCACCAAATCGAGGTAAGCTTTCACCTCGATGGTGTCGTATCCTCTGAATTTAGTCTGAAATTCCTGGTCCTTAATCGTCTGGGGAGTAATCGACATACCCGTCTCCTGTCTCGGTAAAAGCATCCGAATAAAAATGGCCGTATCGCCTAAGCCACGACGGCGAATGTATTACTTTTACGCCAGGCCCACCGCCAGCTGCCGTAGAGTTGGCACCAAAAATGCTTGCAAAAAAATAATCGCCGCGATGACCGCCATGGGTGTCAGGTCAATGCCGCCCATCACCAGAAACGGCAGACGCCTGCGCAACTGGTTCAGCACCGGGTCGGTGATTTCACACAGAAAACGCACAATGGGATTATATGGATCGGCGTTGACCCAGGAAATAATCGCCCGACCAATAATCACCCAGATATAAGCAGTGAGCAGCAAATCGATGAGTGTCGCCAAGGCCGCGATGAAATTGCCGAAAACAAACATATTCGTTCCTCTAGCTTATGGATGCGCCGTCCGCCGTCGGCGTCGTGACCGTAACCAGCGCCAGCCGTTCGCGACCGTTCACGCTGTCTTTGGCGGTAAGAATCATGCCCTGCGAAGTGATGCCCATCAATTTGGCCGGTTTCAGGTTGCAGACCGCCACAACCTGACAACCAACAAGGTCTTCCGGGGCATAGCGCTGGCCGATACCTGACACGATGACCCGCTCCTCCGGCGCCCGCACGATCAGCCGCAACAGTTTGTCGGATTTTTTTACGCGCTCAGCGGCGGTTATTGTCACCACGCGAATATCGAAGTCACGGAACTGGGCGATGTCGAGGCCATCTGTCGCCGGAGGGATGGCGACCTTCCCGGCTATTTCCTCACCCGAAATCGGTTCATCCTTGACCAACTCAAGGCGCGGGAAGAGAGCCGGGCAATCACGCAACTTTTGCCCAGCCGCCAAAACGCCCCAAGCACCGCCCACGGCCAGCGAGGAAATCGCCGCATCGTCCGGCGCATACCCCAGAGCATCGGCCATTTTCACGGCGGATTGCGGCATGACCGGGCGCAAAACCAGGGTGAGAAGACGCAGCGCCTCGCACAGATTATACAAAACCGTATCCAGGCGCGGTCGCTGCTTCGGGTCTTTGGCCAAAGCCCAGGGTTCGACGACGACAATATATTTGTTAGCCTGGCCGACCAATTCCCAGACCGCCTGCAAGGCGCGGTGAAATCGGAAATCAGCCATGCCTTGGCGATACGCCGCGAGCATATCAAGGGCCGTTCGCCGCAATTCCGCATCAATCGCCGGAACCGGAACCACCTCGGTCGGTACCGGAACCGTCAGCTCGGCGTATTTTTTGACCATGCTGAGGCTGCGCGAGAAGAGATTGCCTAAATCGTTGGACAGGTCGGAATTGCATCGCGCGATGATTGCCTCGCGACTAAATGATGCGTCGAGACCAAAGGACATCTCGCGTAGCGCGAAATAGCGGAACGGGTCGAGGCCGTAAGCGCGCGCCAAATCGCCGGGACGCACGACGTTGCCCAGTGATTTCGACATTTTGGCGTCTTCATTGTTCCAATAGCCGTGCACATGTAATTTTTTGTACAGGGGCAATCCCAAAGACATGAGCATCGTCGGCCAATAAATGGCGTGCGGTTTGAGAATGTCTTTGGCGATCAGGTGCTCGGCGACCGGCCAGAATTCGGCGAATTTCGCGTCATCGGGATAACCGAGTCCGCTCAAATAATTGATCAAGGCGTCAAACCAGACATAGGTGACGAAATTGGCATCAAACGGCAGCTCAATGCCCCAAGTCAGGCGGGATTTTGGCCGCGAGATACACAAATCCTCCAGCGGCTCGCTTAAAAATGACAAGACCTCGTTGCGATAGCGTTCCGGCGTGATCAAATCAGGATTATTTTTGATATGCTCGATGAGACGATCCTGATATTTGGACATGCGGAAAAAATAATTCTGCTCGGCGATTTCCCTTGGGGCCGAACGGTGGTCAGGACAGAGACCATCCACCAATTCCTTTTCGGTGAGAAAGCGCTCACAGCCACGACAGTACAGGCCGGTATAGCTGTCAAAATAGATGTCGCCCCGGTCGTACACCGCTTGCAGCGCCCGCTGCACCGTTTCGATATGCTTGGCGTCGGTGGTGCGGATAAAATTGTCCGGTTCACAGGCGAGAATGGGCCAGGTAGTTCTGAACATGGCGCTGATTTTATCGGCGTAGGCGGCGGCGCTGATCCCCTCGCGAGCGGCGGCCTCAGCGATTTTTTCCCCGTGTTCGTCGGTACCGGTTTGAAAGCGCGCCCGGTCGCCGCACAGACGCCGGAAGCGGCTGTAGGTATCGGCAACTATTGTGGTATAGGCATGGCCGATGTGCGGCTCGGCGTTGACGTAGTAAATCGGCGTGGTGATGTAAGCGGTCAAAACAACATTCTCCCTTAAAAGGCATACAAAAATACGTTTTCTGTTTTCCGTTTTCCGTTTTCAGGCGTCGTCTTCTTCTTCCGTTTTGTGGGTTTTGTCCGCCGTTTTTTCTTTTTTTATGGTTTTTTCCGGGCGTATCGTCTCGCGTTCGCAGTTTTGCCACTGTTCGCGGGCCAGCTGCCGTTCGGTGCCGTCCTCAGCCTGCGCGACAATCATTTCGCGTAGCGGGTTCTGGCTTTTGACGCGGAGCAGTTCACCGCCGATCTTAATTTTTTTACCGACTTTCGGCATGTTCCGCCGTAGTTGCCGATAGGTTTCGTATTCATGCTCAAGGCAACACAAAAGACGGTTGCACAAGCCGGAAATTTTCGTTGGATTGAGCGGCAAATCTTGTTCCTTGGCCATTTTAATGGTCACAGAATCAAAATTGTTCATGAACGAAGCACAACATAATTCGCGACCACAGGCGCCAAGGCCGCCCAGCATCTTGGTTTCGTGGCGAACGCCAACCTGGCGCATCTCGACCCTGGTGCGGAATTCACGGACCAAATCTTTGACCAGGGCGCGAAAATCGACACGGTTGTCGGCGGTGAAATAAAAGATAATCTTCGCGCCGTTGAAAAACCGTTCGACCCGCACCAGACGCATTTCCAAGGCGTGTTTCCCGACCAATCCCTGGCAAATATTAAACGCCTCATTCTCCTGACGCGCCAAGACAAGATAGTCAGCGCATTCTTCCGGCGTCGCCAAACGCAGCACGGCGTAATCCGATTTCAACGCGCCACCAGCCTGACAGCATATCGGCACTTTGCCGACGACCACCGCTGGCTCCAGACCATGCGGCGCGGCCACCATCACCACCTGGCTGCGGCTGAATACGTCGTCATCGCCGCGCGCGCCGACCACCAAGCCATCCTCGCGAAAACGCAGACGATAACGGTAATGCCGGGTGGCGCTCTCTTCTTTGGGGACGCTCTCCCAGCCAGTCTCTTCCATATTCATACGCACTGTGAATTTACCGATGAAAAACCACGGATTGCGCGGCGAATTCGGGAAAAAACCAGCGCCGCAACCGCAACTATACCATTTTTTTCCGAATCAGAATCCGGAATATGCGGGTGAACAAGACGGCGCTCGGATTTTCCTTCTTCCTCTTTTCCTTATTTACCGCGTCAGGATTTCTTAGTTGAACCCATCAAACCAATAACATCATATCATTGCGAGCACAGCAACAAATCTCAACAAGTATAATCATTTATATTTCTCGTCGCTTTGTTCCTCGCAATGATAGGAACATGGGCGATTAACGATTTATCGAACCAGCTTTTTCTTTCTTCCTTACAAACGATGTATGACAATGCGGTCGAGCGCGGCGTTTTGTTCCGCCTCATGGACAATGCGCTCGTGGTGCGTGAACAGAATCACCTGATTGACGCGGCCCAGCTCGGCTAAAACCGCCAGTCCGGCGGCGGCGCGGCGGTCATCAAAATTGATAAGGATGTCGTCAACGATGAACGGAAAGGGGCGCCGATCGACCTGGCGTTGCCGAAGCGTCGATAACCTGAGTGATAAATAGAGCTGATCGCGGGTTCCCGCGCTCATCGCCTCGACCCGCGTCCGGCGTCCGTTTTTCTGCACAGCAAAGAGCGCCGCCCGCCCATCGCCGCCGAAATCGGCGACCAGTCCGGTAAACGACCCCAAAGTCAGACAGTCAAAAATCCGCGAGGCGTCTTGCAAAAGCGGATTCTGATGCTCGCGCCGGTAGCGCTCAACGGCCTGATGCAAAAAGGCCGCCGCCAGGTGCAATTGGGCGCAGTGATTGGCCAGACGGACGATCTCAGCTTCGATTTCGCACAACTCTTCGGCGATTTCCGCAGCCCGGCCAGAACCATCCATTTCCCGGAATTCTTTTTGGCATTCACCAATGGCGACCAGAATCCGGCCCCGACGCGGCTCAAGCTCCCGACTGATTTCCTGGCGCAGGTTTTCGATACGAGCCGACAATTCCGCCGCTGGCACCACCCGACGCAATGCGCCGATTTCCTCAATCGACAAGCCCTCGCGGGCGCGGGCGAACGATTCGGTGGCCACGCGCAACCGTTCTTCCAAAGCCGCCCGCTGCTCGCAAAGGCAAAGCACATCGGTCAATTCATCGTCATCGCGGCAAAGCGCCTGCCTGTTCAATTCATCGAGTCTGGCGCGGAGGTCGCCGTGCCGCGCTTCCAGCTCGGCTAAAAGCGCGGCCAGACGCCCGCGTTCGGCCTGATTTTCGGCCAGCGCGCGGGCGTTTTGGCGATTTCGTTCCAGTTGGCGGCGGCCACGTTCAACCATGGCCGCGACCGAATCGTCTCCGGCGTCCAAGTCGATTGCCGCCATCAACCGCTTCACATCTTCGACGAAGAGTTCGGCGTCGCGGTCGATGCCCTCGATGCGGCTTTGCCAACCGGCGACTTCGCGCTCTTTATCGAGAATCGCGCCGATTTGCTCGATAACGGCTGGGACGTCCGCCGGTTCAACGTCCTCCCCCGCCGGGGCTAGGCCAAGCGAGTGAATCCGCCAACGTTTTTGCCAATCGGCCAGCCTTTCCTGCAAGCGTTTGGCCTCTTCCCCGGCCTTTTGTTCCTGCTCGATCGCCAAAGCCAAGGCCGACGCTTTCTCGGCTATCACCTGGTTTTTTCGTGTGATCTCGGCGACAAAAGCTTCCGCTACCGACAGACTCGCGGCTAAGGCGGCGTTTCTTTTCTGTTGATCCGATTCCCGCGTCGGGAGCATCGCGACGTCCAGAGCCTGGCGCAGTTCGTCACGCAGTAAGCGTCGTTCATCACGCTCGCTTTCTTCAACCAACAATTGCCGCGCCCGCCGACGCAAGCCGTCCATGATGGTGAGCCAAGCGATCATTTCATCCGGCGAAAGCGGCGTCAGAGCCAGCGGCTGCCAGAGGGTGCGCCAATCCTCATCGAATTTCTCGGAAGACGCATTGATTTCCTTGAAATGACGTTCATTTTCTTCAATTTCTCGTTCGCATCGCGCCGCCGCCAGCCGCAACTCGGCATCACGGGCCACCCGTTCGGCGTCGTCGCGCAGTTGGTCGGCCAGCCGGTCGGTCAAGGCCACTTCGTGTTCGTATTGCGCGACCCGTTCTGGCGTAACCACTTCAGCCGTCGTCGATGTCAGGCGCGGACGCAAAAGCGGCCACAAGCGGTCGCGCCGTTCACGCGCCGCCGACAAATCATCGGGGGCGATGAGGGCGCCGTCCACCAAAAGTTTTTGCCGTTCACCGGCCAAACGCCGCGCCTCGGCCCGCAATCGCCGGTTATCTTCACGATTGGCGCGCCGGTCTTGCTCGCGCTCGGCGGTCTTCTGGGCGAAACGGCGCAGGCTTTCGGCCATGGGTAACGGCAGAGACGGCAACTCACGCCAATTCCCTGACCATAAGCGTAATCCATCAAGTTCCTGTCGTATCTCACGCCCAGCGGCGGCGATTCGCGCTTCGCGCCGCGCTAATTCCTGGTCAATATCGCCTGATTCCCTGGCCTTTTTGATGAGTTGTTCCAACACCAGCGGCACAACGACCGGCTCTTGGCCATCAATTTCGGCCTGAAGACGCCGCCGTTGGCCGCTCGCCTGCCATTCATTGTCATTCGCCTGCATCAGGCGCGAGGAAATTTCCTGATATTCCTGACATAAAAGAATGATTCCTTGCCGCCGCCCGCGCAGACGACGCAATTCGTCAAGCTGGTCGAAGGATAAATCCGGGCGAATTCGAGCCAAAGCCGCCATCGCCTCACGGCGTCCAGCCAGTCGCTCGCCTTCCAGGCGCGGGCGGTCTTTCTGGCCCTTATGGTATTCACCCAAACGTTGCCAAAGTTCCTCAATCGGCTTTTCACGGCGTAAAATCCTATCCGACACAACCAGCTTTTGCGCCGCCGCCTCCAGATTGGCCAGACGCTCGCGCAACTGGCTGATTTCTCGGTCACTTTCGCGGATTTGCTCACGGAGCGAACGCGCCTCCGCCGCGAACCCGGCATCCGGCGGCTTGTCGCGCAGGGCCACGGGCAACTGAACGGTTAGGGAAGCCAAGCGCTCGCCTATCTCTTCACTCAATTCCATGTCCGGCAAGGCGCGGCTGAGACAGGAAAGTCGCTGCAACTGGGCGCGGCGCTCCAAAAGCGTCGCCTCAAGCGCGCCCCGTTCTTCCTCCAGGCCATGCAAACGGTCGCGCAGCTCAAGCCAACCGGCGGCGGCAAGACTCACTTTGCGTAATTCTTGCTTTTTCTCACGATATTCAGCGGATTTACGGTTAATTTCCGGATTCTTTCCAGTCTTTTTAAACAAGGCCGCCGCTTCGTCGCGCAGGCTGTCGCCGATATGGTTCAGGGCGCGGAGGCCAGAACCAGCGGCGAACAGGGCCTGGCCGAGGTCGCCTTTCTGATCAAGAATATCCTGGCCGCCCTGACTCAGTCGCTCATGGTCGATGGCGTAGAGGTTGTCGAAAATTTTTTCATCGACGCCCAAAAGAAATTTATCCAATACGCTGTCCGGGATAGGCTGACCGTCGGTGGCGCGCAAGGTTTCTTTCATGCCTTTGCGGCGGAGAAATTCCAATTTATCGCCGGTTTCATCAGCCAGACAGCCGCCCAGAAGCAACTGGTCGTTCGGATGCAGAAAATTATCAGCAGTGCGCTGCGGAAAGCCGTAGAGCAACGCCTTCACCGCCCGGAGCGTGGTGCTTTTCCCAGCTTCGTTGCGGCCATAGACGATATGCAACCCCGGCGTCGGCCCGGAAAAATCCAGCGACTCGCGTTTATCGAAATGGCCATAAGCCAGGAGGTCGAGGCGCAGAATTTTCATGTCCTAGCCCCTCCCAGCCTGGCAGCCAGAAGACGCAGAGCGCCGCGCCGCAACTCATCGGCGTCGGCCAAGTCAGCGCCGCCACCGGGCAAAAATGAGCAAAATGCGCGTAATACCGCGATTTCAGGCGATAACTCGCGCAACAGTTCTTCAAAAAAATCCCCATGGCGCAGCTCGGTAAGGAGTGTCGCCACGGTGTCGGCGCCGGGAAAATCGGCGTTTTGCGCGTCGTCTTCATCTTCCGTTTCAAGCGATAATTTTTCGAGCCAGACCGGGCCGCAGGCAATGGCCACAGCGCGAATCTCTTCGCGCAGCGCATCTTCCTGGGCGATTAAGGCGTTCAACAAGGGGGAACGCCCGTAAAGAGTCAGGCGAAGGGCCAGCGCCCGCCCGTCGGCCCCGGACAAGGCTCGCATAATGGCCTGCCGCGTCAGCGCGAATACATCTTCGCGCCGCGCGCAACCACTAACATCCAGGCGCGGATGAACGAAACGCAGGACATCCAGCGCCACATGCCTGACATCCGTCACGGCTCCATCGACGACGCGCGCCACCGTCGCGCCCTTCTCGCCGCATTCTTTCACCGACCGGCCCTGGATATTGCCGGGAAAGACGATCCACGGACGCTCGCTGACCGTTTCCCGCTGATGCACATGGCCTAAGGCCCAATAATCATAGTTTTTATGCAGCAAATCGGCGACGGCGCAGGGGGCGTAGAGGTCGTGCCCGGCGCGGCCCGATAGGGCGGTGTGCAGGACGCCGAGGTTGAAAAAACCCGACACGGCTTGCGGAAAGGAGGCGGCCAGATTTTCCGTCATTTCGCGGCGGGCGTAGCTTTGCCCGTGCGCCGCCAGGCCCAGTTCGGGAAACAGTTTCGTTTCCGGCCTCTTCGCCGCGAACAGATGCACATTTTCCGGCAGAGGCAGGTTTTTGCTAATCACACTGTCGGCGTCATGGTTGCCACGCGCCAACAGCACCTGGATACCCTGGCGTTCCAGGCGGCCCATGCGCTGACTGAAGTACAAGCCGGTGTGATAATCGCGCCAATCCACGTCGTACAAATCGCCCGCAATCACCACGAAGGCCACTTTTTCGGCAATCGCCAGCTCAATCAATCGGTCAAAGGCGCGGCGACCGGCGGCGCGGATTTCCTCGACCGGCGCATCGGGATAGCGCTCCAAACCGCGCAAGGGGCTATCAAGATGAATATCGGCGGCGTGCAGAAAAGAAAAATTCATGCCGACTCAGTGGTGTATATTTTGTATTTTTCGCAACCAATCCAGGCACAAAGCGCCGCAGGCGGCCATATCAACGCCGGTCGCGACAAAACCGTGGTCGCGCAGCACGAAGAAATCGCCGCGCCGGGCCAGAGTCAGGGCGGCTTCAGCCAGGGCGATGCTGCCGTAGGGAAGCGCTACGCGACTGACCGGAAGGCCAAAACGCTCGGCCTGGCTGGTAATAAGCGCGTGATGGCCATGAAAAACCGCGCCCACTGTCGGGAAATGCCGGTATAACAAGGCGTGCAGCATGGCCTCGGAGGACGGTTGGCGTTGGCCGCAGACCGTGACCACCCCGGCGGCGAAGTCACAATCGACAACCTCGACCAAGGCGTCGGCGGCGAGGTTGTCTTTCAAGCCGATGGCGGTGCCGGTGATGATAAAGGCATCCGCCGCCACGCGGAAGCTGAGGTTGCCGCTGGAACCGCCGGGATACGGCGGCGCGAATCCTCGTTCATGAAAAACCCGGCACCAATGACACAACACGGGCACAAAGGGATGGCTGGGTGGCCTGCGCTCTTGAAACGCGGTGACAAAGCGCGTGCCCTGATATTCTTCGCTCATATTCGCTCAAGGCCGAAAAATCTGGCGGATATGTTCTGGCTTGGTCAGCGCCGTTTTCCGGATGGCGAACAACCCATTGTCGGCGCATCGCCTGGCAATGGATTGTCCCAAGTTGACCACGCTGTTCATCGACCCATCCAAGACTAATCGGCCGGATTACTGCCTTTTCGCCTTGGAATTCTGGTACATGGCCAGAAAATTGATCGGCTCCATCAGGAAGGGCTGAAAGCCGCCATCCATCACGGCCTGACAAATAATTTGTCGTGTGAAAGGGAAAAGCAAGGTTGGGCAATCAACGGCGATAATCGCCTCGAAATGCTCGGTGGGAATGTTTTTCATCAAAAAAAGCGCCGCGTGCTCGACCTCGATGACAAAGAGTGGCTTTTCGGCGTCATCGGCGACCAATTTTGTCAGGATATGCAGCGACACCTCGTAGTGAGAATCGTCAATTTTCCGATTTTTCAGATCAAGATTCAGCTCAATTTTCGCCTCGCTTTTTCTCGGCTGCGAAAAGACCTGCGGCGCCAACGGATTCTCAAACGACAGGTCTTTGACATACATTTTTAGCATCCGGAATTCCGGCTGCTCCTGGGTGGCGTTTTCCTGTGCCATGATGCTCCTCGTGATTTTGCTGCTGGTTGATTGTTCTTGCCTCTCTGTGACGCTCCACAGTCTTGCCGCCGCCAGCCAAGCAAGGATGCGGGATTTTCTTTACTGGTATCGCGCTTTCCTCACAAGAAAATAAAAGCTACGACAACGATTTTACCGCCGCGAATTAAAACGCGCGATCTTCGGCCAATCGATTCCGCCGTCGTCACGACAGAATTCGTCGATAAATTTCCTGGTGAATTTGTTTACTATTCGCGCATAAGCCATGATAAATTCATCGTTTTTCTCTTTTGCCCGATAGCCAAGCGGTTCGATGATTTCAATATACAGCTCTGGCTCCCCTGAAATAAATTCCCAGAATCTCTGTCCGCAATACTTAAAATATCCACCTTTATCCGGTCTGGAATCCCGTCCATAACAGCAACCATTGACCGCCGTTATTCGCAATCCGGAATTGCTGGTGCGCAATGTTTTCCCGGCTGTCCTGAAATCCGCCGCCATTTTCGCCAGTTGCGAGCTGTTTCCCCAGTTCGGCCCGGATTTGATGGTGACAATATTTCTGGCGCCATCATGATCAAATTCGAGGTCAATGCCTGGAATGCCGGACTTCCAGCCGCCATAGGTTTTCCCGTTGATAAATATGGCCAAACCCTCCAACCAGTCGCCGAAAATGGTCTCTTCATGTGATGAAATGTGGGCATCAGTCAGACCGCGCACAATTTGTTCCGCCGTCAACAGATATTTCGCTCTGAATAGGTATGGATTTTTTCGTTTCAATACTTGCGTCAGTTTTAATCCATTGAGGCTCTGGATACGTTTTTCATGAAACAAGCCAATATTGTGTTCGACATACTGAATGACATCATCAGAATTGAGCTTCTTCATAGCCGTCTTCAGGGGTAAACAGGGATAATTGGACAGGTCGCAGACGGCTTCGCGCCATTTCACAATAGTCGGAAACAATATCAATGCCGATAGCGTTACGCCGCATTCGTTGCGCCACCAATACAGTTGTGCCGGATCCCATGAACGGATCGAGAACTGTGTCGTCTTCCCTGGTGAACAATTGAATAAACCATTCCGGCAGTTCTTCTGGAAAGGCCGCGCTGTGCCCCCTGTTGCCGCATTCGGTAGCCAGATGCAGGACATTTGTTGGATATGCTTTTTCTCTTTCCAACCAGTTAGCTATTTTTTTACCGAATCCGCTGCCAACTTTAGACGGGTCGCGAGTTTTATCCGTCGCCGACAGATTTTTCAGTCTCGCGTTGGCCCAGTCGCCCATCGGCACCATCACCGCTTCCTGATACATGTTGAATTTACGGCTTTTGTTGAACTGAATAAGCCGCTCCCAAGCGTCGCGAAAACGATTCGGCCATTTCCCTGGGTAGCAATTTTTCTTATGCCAGATAAATTCTTCCGTCCATAACCAGCCCTGCTTTCGCATGGTGAGAACAAGCTCCATCACATAGGTGCTTCTTTCACCATTGACCACTTTTTCCTTGATATTGAGAATGAAAGTTCCCGTCGGTTTAAGAATGCGCAGAAGCTGCAAGGAAATTGGCGAAAACCACTCCACATATTGGTCTGGCGATATGCCGCCGTAGGTGTTTTTCCGCTGATCAGCATAGGGTGGCGATGTGATGATCAGGTCAACGGCGTCATCGGCGATCTCCCGCAGTTTTTCACCGCTGTCGCCGTGGTAGATACGAGTTATCATCCGCATTCACCTGCGTATGTTGTCATTTTCCCACCAAAAGCGGCGCGAGGAAACGCCCGGTGTGCGAGGCCGCGACTTTGGCCACGCGCGTCGGCGGGCCGCAGGCTATGACCTGGCCGCCGCCATCGCCGCCCTCCGGACCAATATCAATGAGCCAGTCGGCAGATTTAATCACGTCAAGATTATGTTCGATAACCACCACTGTATTGCCTTGGGCGACCAGGCGGTCAAGCACGTCGAGCAGCAACTGAATATCAGCGGGATGCAGGCCGGTGGTCGGTTCGTCAAGAATATAGAGCGTCTTGCCGCTGGCGCGTCCGGCCAGCTCTTTCGCTAATTTGATTCGTTGGGCCTCGCCGCCGGAAAGTGTCGTTGACGACTGCCCCAAGCGGATATAGCCAAGACCGACATCGCAAAGCGTTTGCAGGCGATTCCTGACCGGCGGGATATTTTTGAAAAAGGCCAGCGCCTCTTCAACGGTCATTTGCAAGACATCGTGAATTGACGCGCCGTTGTACAAAATATCAAGCGTTTCGAGGTTATACCGCCTGCCGTGGCAGGTTTCGCACTGCACATAAATGTCTGGCAGAAAGTGCATGGCGATGCGGATGACGCCATCGCCCTCACAGGCTTCGCAGCGCCCGCCCTTGACGTTGAAGCTGAAACGGCTGGCGGTGTAGCCCCGCGCCCGCGACTCCGGCAATTGGGCGAACAGTTCGCGAATCGGCGTGAAGACCCCGGTGTAGGTGGCGGGATTGGAGCGCGGCGTGCGGCCAATCGGGCTTTGGTCGATGTCGATCAATTTATCAATGTGATCGATTCCTTCCAGCCGCGCCCCAGCCAGTTCCAGCGCGCCGCGCCGCTGACGCAGACCAGCCCGCGCCAGCGGATACAGCGTTTCGATGACCAGAGAACTCTTGCCGGAACCGGAAACGCCAGTGACACAGGTCAGAGTTCCGAGCGGAAAATCAATCGCGATATTTTTCAGATTGTTGGCGCGGGCGCCAGAGAGGCGCAGGGAATTTTTTTCCCCCGGCTCCGGCGTCTGGCGTCGCCCGGCGACAGTGATGGTTTTTCGTCCGGCCAGATAGGCGCCAGTCAGCGAAGGCTCCGCTGCCAGCAAGCCCGCGACCGGGCCGGAATAGATGACTTGGCCACCATGCACGCCCGCGCCCGGCCCCATATCCAGCACATGGTCGGCGGCCAGAATCGTGTCATGGTCATGTTCAACGACAATCAGGGAATTGCCCAAATCGCGTAGATCAATGAGGGTTTTAATCAATTTCTCGTTATCGCGCTGATGCAGGCCGATGCTCGGCTCATCAAGGATGTACAAAACCCCGGCCAGGCGCGAGCCAATCTGCGAGGCCAGGCGAATGCGCTGCGCCTCGCCGCCGGAAAGGGTCGATGCGGTGCGTTCCAGCGACAGATAGCCAAGGCCGACATTTTCCAGAAAACGCAGCCGGTCGGAAATTTCCTTGATAATCGGCGCGGCAATCATCTGTTCCTGACTGGTGAATGGAAATTCCGGCACAGTGAGTAAAAGCGCGGAAATCGACTGGCAGGTCATCTGATGAATCGACCAGCCGCCGACTTTAACCGCCAGCACTTCCGGCTTTAAACGCGCCCCGCCGCAGGTGGCGCAGGTTCGCTCATTCATGTAGCGGCCGAGTTCCTCGCGCACCAAAGGCGATTGGGTTTCTTTGAAGCGACGGCTCAGTTGCGGAATCAAGCCCTCGAAGGCTTGCTCGCTCGCTCCTTTTTTCTCACCGTTCTGCCAGGAAAACTTGATCCGCTCTTGGCCCGTGCCGTACAGAATCACCCGCTGATGCTCCGACGACAAATCCTGAAACGGCGTCTCCAGGGAAAAACTGTAATGCCGCGATAAACCAGCAAGAATTCGTCCGGTATAACTCTGGGCGCCGCGCCAATTCCAGGGCGCTATCGCCCCTTGAGCGAGACTCTTCTCCGGATTTGGAATCAGCAATTCCTGGTCAAAAAAAGGATTTATTCCCAAGCCGCCGCAGTCCGGGCAGGCCCCCACCGGATTATTAAAAGAAAACAACTGCGGCGTTAGTTTTGGCACCGACAGGCCGCAGCGATGGCAGGCGGCGTGCTCACTGAAGATACGCTCTTCATTGTCGTCAGGGAAGAACGCCAGCAACAGGCCGCCGGTCAGCTTGACGGCGGTGGCCACCGATTCACTGAAGCGATGACGCAACGATGCTTTGACGGTCAGGCGGTCAACGACAACTTCAATGGTATGTTTTTTGTTTTTATCCAGTTCGGGAATTTCCTCGGCGGAAAAGACGTGTCCATCCAGCCGCGCCCTGGCAAAACCTTCCCGACGAATCCGCTCGATGATCTGCTCGTGCCGCCCTTTGCGCGCCGCCACCAGGGGCGCAAGCAGCATAATTTTTTTTCCTTCCGGCAAGGCCAGAAGGGTATTGACCATATCTTCCACCGATTGGGCGGCGATTGGCTCGCCGCATTCCGGACAATGCGGGCGGCCGCAGCGGGCATAGAGCAGACGCAGATAATCGTAAATTTCCGTCACCGTGCCGACGGTTGAGCGGGGATTTTTGCTGGTCGTTTTCTGCTCGATGGAAACCGCCGGCGACAAACCCTCCAAAGAATCGCAATCGGGCTTGTCCATCTGCCCCAGAAACTGCCGGGCGTAGGTGGAAAGCGACTCGACGTAGCGTCGTTGCCCTTCGGCGTAGAGGGTGTCAAAGGCCAGCGTCGATTTACCGGAACCTGACAATCCAGTGAAGACCACAAGACGGTTGCGCGGCAAGTCAACGTCGATATTCTTCAGATTGTGCATCCGAGCGCCGCGGATGCGCAAAAATTTCGGCTCGCCGGCAAATTCCTGAACGTCCATGGCCTCAGCGCTCCATGATTGCTTGATGATCAACCTTCAGGCAGCGATCCATAATCACCGTTAAGCCATGGGCGCGGGCGTAGGCGGCGGCTTCTTCATGAACAAGGCCTAACTGCATCCAGATGACTTTGGCGCCGATGGCGACAGCCGCTTCAACGATGGGCATAAGCTCGGCTGATTTTCTGAAAATATCAACAATATCAACTTGTTCTTCGATGTCCGCCAGGCTTTTGCGGCAGCGCTGACCCAGGATTTGGTCGTGACCGGGATTGACCGGAATCACGGTATAGCCCCGCTCCAGCAGATACCGCGCCACCATGTTGCTGGGACGTTCGTTTTTAGGCGACAGGCCAACCACGGCGATGGTGGCGGTGTTCTGAAAAATAGCTTTATAATCAATATGTTGGCTAATCATACTTGGCGTTGAAAACGGAAAGCGGCGGCGGAAAAATCCGGGGACAAAACCGGCGATACAATGCTTGCCCCATGGACAAATGTCAAGCCAGGAAGTATAGTCAGCGGTTTCCCTGCGCGGGGATGCGAAAAGATTTCGCCAAGCTGATGAGGAATCCCATGAAATTTCAGGATATTGTCGCGACGCTGAACGCCTACTGGGCGGAACAGGGCTGTGTCATTCAACAACCCTACGATATGGAGGTCGGCGCGGGCACCTTTCATCCGGCCACTCTTTTGCGCGCTCTGGGACCGGAACCGTGGCGGGCCGCCTACATTCAGCCGTCACGCCGCCCCACCGATGGCCGTTATGGTGAAAATCCCAACCGTTTACAGCATTATTATCAGTACCAGGTGGTGCTGAAGCCGTCACCTGCCGAGGCGCAGCGGCTCTATCTTGGCAGCCTCAAACGCTTTGGCCTCGACCCGCTCGAACATGATATCCGCTTTGTCGAGGATGATTGGGAATCGCCGACCTTGGGCGCGTCTGGTCTTGGCTGGGAAGTCTGGCTCGACGGCATGGAGATCACCCAGTTCACCTATTTTCAGATCGCCGGCTCAATTGACCTGCACCCGGTGACGGTGGAAATCACCTACGGCCTCGAACGCATCGCCATGTATCTGCAAGGCGTGGAAAGCGTCTATGACCTGGCCTGGAACAACCGCGTCAGCTACGGCGACATTTATCATCAGGCCGAAGTTGAGTTCTCCACATTTAACTTTGAGCAGGCCAACGTCGAGAAACTCACCACACTCTTCAATTGGTTTGAGGAGGAAGCCTTGCGTCTCGTGGCGTTGGGATTGATTCTGCCTGGTTATGATTATTGCCTGAAGTGTTCGCATACGTTTAACCTGCTCGATGCGAGAAAAGCCATCAGCGTCGCCGAACGGACGCGCTCCATTGGTCGGATCAGAAATATCGCCAGGAAAGTGGCCGAAGCCTACGTGGCGCAACGCGCCGAAATGGGGCACCCGCTGATGGGGAAATGGGCGGCGGAATAACAATGGCGGAAGCGCATGGGAATCGAACCCACCTGACAGGCTATTAACCCGCCACACCGGATTTGAAGTCCGGGAGAGCCACCAGTGCCCTCTCCGCTTCCGTTTAACGTGTGAACCCAGTATAGTACTTCTTCCCATAAACCTTGGGAATATTTTTTTCGCGTTTTCCGTTTTCTGGTCGTCGTATCCAACGCCCCGCCCCTATTTTATACGGCGGGGCCATCCTGTCTTTTCCACCCACAGTCCTGAACATGCGTTGCGAACGATTGATCGCCCTGGTCAAATCCTGGTACATCAGCGTCAAAGAAGAAACCATGGCCCCGGCGCGAATGGTCACTTTCATGGAAAAACATATCACCACCTGTCCGGTCTGCCTTGAAGACCCGGTGGTGCGCGAGGAAGTGGAAAAAATCACCGACATCGTGTTTCCTGAGGCCAAGCAGATTCGAGCAATGGCCCTGGAAGCGGCGGCTGATGAAGATGAGGATTTCGCCGACGATATAGACCGAGAAGCCCTGAACAGCGACGGCGAAATCGCGGAAGAAGGCGGTGTCGGAGATGTGGGAGAAGAGATTGATGAAGACCAGGAAGAGTAATCGCAAATCAACCGGGCGGTTATTCCTCTTGATTAAAATGCCTGACAAGATAATCAAGAAGCCTGCCCATCAGGGCGTTATTGGCCAGGAAATGTTCGGCCGGTTTTGCTGACATTTCTTTTTCCGACTGCGCATAGCGGCCCGACTTGATTTCGTCGCGGCAATTCTCAATCAGCGCGGCCAAGCTATCCGGCGTGGTCTCCAGGTGAAATTGCAGGCCGATGCTCCTGTATCCGCACTGAAAAGCCTGGTTGGCGCAGGCGGCGCTTTGAGCAAGACGTGCGCAGCCACACGGCAAATCGAAGGTTTCGCCATGCCAATGAAAGACCTCCACGCTCTTCGGCATCCGGAAACAGATGGGCGCGCCTGCCACCCGCGTCACCGGAAACCAGCCGATTTCCCGTTGCCGGTTTTTGTACACTCTGGCTTCCAGCGCCGCAGCCATCAATTGCGCCCCCAGACAGATGCCAAGCGTCGGCTTGCCTACCCAAATATTCCCCTGTATCAGTTGTTGTTCCGCCACCAACCATGGGTATTTATCTTTCTCGTTGACGCTCATTGGCCCGCCCAAGACAATCAGCATGTCGAAATCCGCAATGTTGGGTAATGCGGGCGATTCGTAGAGGCGACTGCATGTCACCTCGGCGCGACGCGCCCGCAGCCAGCTGTCAATGCTGCCTAATCCTTCAAAAGGGACATGCTGCAACACGTGAACCCGCATATTTTCTCTCCAGTTAGGCGGCGGACAGTTGTCCTTGTCCCCAGGCAGATAATTGTTCTTGGATAAAAGCGTTGATCGCCTGGTGCGCCGCCTTGCCGTTGTCCGCGATGGCCAGGGGCGGCGCGAAGCGAAAATGCACGGTTCTGGTCGGGTTGATTCTTCCCAATTCTTTAATGATCGCGCCATTTTCCATGGCGTCAGTTTTCAGCGCCAGGGGCAAGGTCGGCACACCCGCCGATTTCGCCAATTTAACGCCAATGGTGGTCATCTTTTCCGGATCGAAGCTGTGCGAGCGGGTAGTCTGCGGAAAAATGATCACGGAAATGCCCGCCGCCAATCGCTTGCCGCCTTCTTCCAGCACGGTTTTCAAGTCCTGTCGCGGATTGACGCGGCTCACCGCCACCGGATTACGCGATTGCATCACATGCTTAAAGACCGGATAACGTAACAGGCTGTCTTTAATGACAAAGGTCACGGGATGCGCCGGCTGCATAAAATACGGCAAGGTGATGGTTTCGAGCATACTCATATGGTTGGCGATGCAGACGCAGGGCGTGCTCAATCGTCGGAAATATTCAAGCCCGCTCACCTCAAAACGCAGGCCCGCCCTTTCTAAGGCGCGCACGACATCGCCGCTGCTCGCGGCCCAGTCTTCATCATGGTAGGCGCCGCGTTTGGCTTGCCAGGCGGCGCGGAGGACTATCGGCAGAAAACAGCTGTAAAAATACAGAGATGGGAAGGTCTTACCAAACAATCCGGGCGCGATTTCAGTGTGATAATCAAAATCATCCACTGGTTTTCCTCCAAACAGAAAATCATTGCAGGCGGCTACGAAAATACGGTTCCAGGGCCTCCGGGATGGCTATCGAGCCATCGGCCCGCTGATAATTTTCGAAGATCGCCACCATGGTTCGCCCCACCGCCAGGCCGGAACCATTCAGCGTATGCGCCAGACGGCTCTTTTTTTCGCCCGCCGGACGATAGCGGATGCCGCCGCGCCGCGTCTGAAAATCAAGAAAATTCGAGCAGGAAGAAATCTCACGGTAAAGCCCCTGCCCCGGCAACCAGACCTCGATGTCGTAGGTTTTGGCCGAAGAAAAACCCAGGTCGCCGCTGCACAAAGCCACCACGCGATAATGAATGTTCAGTCGCTGCAACACCGCCTCGGCATCGGCCAGAAGGCTTTCCAATTCGGCCATCGAGCGTTCCGGCGTGGTGAATTTAACCAGCTCGACTTTATCAAATTGATGCTGCCGAATCAGCCCTCTGGTATCGCGTCCGTAAGAACCGGCTTCGGAGCGAAAACAGGGCGTATAGGCGGCATAACGGATGGGCAGGGATTTTTCATCCAGGGTTTCATCGCGGTGCAGGTTTGTCACCGGCACCTCGGCGGTGGGCGTCAGGTACAGATCCCAGCCGTCGATCTTAAAAATATCCTCGGCGAACTTCGGCAACTGGCCGGTGGCGGTCATCGAAGCAGCATTGACGAGAAACGGCGGCAGAATTTCGGTATAACCGTGCTGTTCCGTATGCAAATCCAGCATAAAATTGATCAGCGCCCGCTCCATCTTCGCGGCGAATCCCTTCAACACCGCGAAACGGGCGCGGGCGACCTTGGTGGCGCGTTCAAAATCAAGCGACCCGGTCGCTTCGCCAAGCTCCCAATGCGCTTTCGGCGTAAAGGAAAATTCGGGCGGACGGCCCCAGGTTTTCACCACCGGATTGTCGCCTTCACCCTGGCCTATCGGTGTGCTGTCGTCATGGAGATTGGGAATGGCCATGACAATTGTTTGTAGCCGCTCCTCAATCGCCGCCAATTCCGTATCCAACTCTTTGATGCGGTCGCCAGCCGCGCGCATGGCGACAATCAGCGGTTCAGCGTCGGCATTGCCCGCTCGCTTCAGCTCGGCGATTTGCTTTGAAGCGACGTTACGCTGATTTTTCAGGCCCTCCACCTCGGCCAATATCTGGCGGCGGTGTTCATCGACCTGGCCGAATTCTTCCAACAGGGAAATATCGGCGCCGCGACGGGCGGTTTTTTCTTTGACCAAATCCAAATTTTCGCGGATGAAACGCAATTCAAGCATGGGAAATCCTCTTGAAACATGGGGAAAATGCTGGCCTTTTGTATCACGCCGCCTGGGCAAACGCAAGCGAGACGGCCTTGCCAAGGAAGCGGCGCTTTGTTACCGTCGCCGTCGGATTTTGTTCAGGATTTTCGTTTTTGTTTTTGTTTTTGTTTTTGTTTTCATGAGGGAAACGGCATGGATCAGCGGCCACTCCGTATTGTTCTTCAGGAATTGCGCGGTTCGCTACGCGGCATTCTCATCGCCCTGCCGATTGTCAGTTGCGCGATTTTCATCCTGTCACCGCGACTGCTCCAGTTTCTGCAAGAACGTCTGGCCGGTAAACTCTACTTTTTTTCGGTCGCCGAGCCGTTTCTCGCCCATGCCAAACTGGCGCTGGCGGCGGCGTTTTTCCTGCTCGCTCCGTGGGTCATGCTGGTCTTCTGGCGGGCGGCGGCCCGGCCTTTTCACGTCAGCCGCCTCTTTGTGACGACGATGGTGCTTTCGACAACCTTGCTTTTTTACGCGGGCGCGCTGTTCTGCTTCTTCGTCACCCTGCCACTCGGTATTAAATTTCTGTTGGGATTTTCATCGACTGAGCTGCAAGCGGTGATTTCTATCGACAAATTCGTGCAGTTCACCGTGTTGTTCATCCTGGCCTTCGGTCTGGTTTTCGAGTTACCGGTAACGATGATTTTTCTTGGCAAAACCGGCATATGCAGCACAAAATTCTTTGAGCGTAGCCGCCGCTGGGCCATTTTGCTGATTGCGGTGCTCGCCTCGATGCTGACGCCAACGCCGGATGTCGTCAATATGGCGATGATGGGCGCGCCGCTGTACCTGCTGTACGAAAGCGGCATCGTGGTCATGAAACTGGCGCGAATTCCGTGACAGGCGGAAACGGGAAAACAAAAAAAATCAGAATTCAACCAGCGCCAGTCCCCGACGGCGCAGCAGCGCGGCGGTCACGCCGACGACGCCGGTGACGGCGCAGGACGGACTCCGCGCCTTAAGAAATGCCTGACGAATATCAAGCATTTGAGCAACCTGCTCGCATTGCCGCGCGCCACGCACAAAAGAGGCGGTGACATCCACACCCTTTTTCGTTATAACATGCGCCGCGCCGACGAAAACATCGTCACCGTCGCCGCCGCAAATATCCGCCGCCGGTCGCGGCGTCGGCAAACCGCCCAATTGCTCCGGGCACAGGGGAACCCAAAGCCGCCCTGTTAAGGCGTGCAAACAAGCAGGGTTGGTCCGGCTTTCACCGTCGTAGCGACTGCACAAACCAACCAAACAGGCGCTGACCAGAATCGGAGGAGTCATGATGAAAAACACCTGCGGTTGTCACCGTTCATATCGAAAAGCCAAAAACAAGGCCGACCGTCTTTCGCCACAAAATACAAAGCGTCTGTGCATTTTGTTCGCCGCCCTGGCCATCGTCGTCGTCTCCGGCGTCCTTTTCGCTCCTGGCAAAGGGGTGCTGGCGCTTCTGGAAGAGCATAGGCGCATCCAGGAAGGCCGACAAAACAATACGAAACTGGAGCAAGACATCAAGACCACCGAGCAGCAAATCGACTCATCGAAAAGAGACCCGGAATTCATGGAGGGGCTGGCCCGCGCCGACTTCAACATGGTGCAGCCGGACGAAATTATTCTTGATTATTCCAAAAAAAAATGACCGATGGGCAGCCGCGCCACCCATCGGTCATGATGCCGAAGCCTCACATTTATTTGTCTTCAACCAGACTTTTGTAAATATCACAGTTTTTGCAGGAATCAAGTTTGGTCTTGCAACTGTCGTCACAGGCCGTGCATAAGGTGCCGTGGATAAACCAGCAGAGATGCCCGCACTGAAATTCCCAGGCCGGGCATCTCTCTTTCTTCGGGCAGACTTTTTTCTCCCAACAGGGCATCGCGCTCTGCCCATCGTTGCGCTGATTGATCACCAGAAAAAGAAAATAGCGGGCGACGTGCTGGGGAATGGCGCGCCATCCCTGCTCATAGCTATGGATGGTTTTGAGGCTCATCCCCAAAATGGTGGCCAACTCCTGTTGGGTTTTGCCCAGCTTTTTGCGGTAAAATCGAAACTCATCTTTGGTCATAAACACCCCCCTATGTTTACGAAGAGCTTGGCATACCACAAAATCTATAATTCCGACCCCGATATTCAGAAGCCCATAAAATAAGAAAACGCCGCGCCGCTCCTTGCGGGCGAAGGCGTTTCAAGCGGACGCGACCGAATGTTCTTTCAGAGAAAAGACGCCCGGCGGATACGGATATAGATAGATAGATAGATAGATAGATAGATAGATAGAGCAAAAATCGTGCCATATCGTAAAAACGGCGATAAAAAATGAGTGGCGCGCATGATTTCGTTGGTGAGAAATTTCATACAGGAGAAAGTTTGGTTTCTCTTACCACAATTGGCCAAAAAATGCCGTTAAAAAACCACTTGCGAAATCTTTAACCGTCTTTCGGTCGGCATAAAAACAAACGACAGGAGCCGTCAGGCGAAAATATTCTTGGGAGGAAGCGTGTCAACACAAACAATTGGTGTCGTTCTTCTGAATATGGGCGGCCCGGAGCGTCAGGAGGATGTCGCTCCTTTTCTGACCAATCTCTTTTCCGACCGCGATATTATTCGCCTCGGCCCGGCCTTTCTGCAAAAGCCGCTGGCGCGTCTCATCGCCAAACGCCGCGCCCCGCGCAGTCAGGCCATGTATCGACAAATCGGCGGCCTGTCTGCCCAAGCGGGCGGCTCGCCGCTACGCGCAATCACCGAGGCGCAGGCGTCAGCTTTAGAAGCGGCGCTACGGCAAACTGGCGACTACCGCGTGCGCGTAGCCATGCGCTACTGGCATCCCAGGGCCATAGATTGCCTGCGTGAACTTGACAAACTGGGCGCGCGCCAGCTTATCGCCCTGCCCCTGTATCCGCAGTATTCGCGGACCACCACCGGCTCATCGCTTGCCGACCTGCGGCGGGCCAAAGAAGAAATTGTACCGAACGCGCCACTGGCGGTCGTGGACGCCTGGCCGGATCATCCTAGCTATATCGCGGCGCTTGCGCATTGCCTGGACGAAGGATTGCGCCAATGCCGAAGCGGCAAACCGCGCCTACTCTATAGCGCCCACAGTCTGCCGCAATCGGTTATTGACAGTGGCGACCCCTATCTTGAACACCTGCGACGCACTATAAATGCATTAGAAAAACAAACCGAATACGCGGGAACGCTCTGTTTTCAGAGCCGTGGCGGCCCGGTGCGCTGGTTGACGCCAGAAACCGGGACAGTCATTGAAGAATGCGCCCGCGCCGGAGAAAAAGAGATTCTGATCATGCCGATAAGTTTCGTTTCAGACCACGTCGAAACCCTGTATGAAATCAGCATTCTCTTTGCCGAGCAGGCGGCACAACGCGGTATGCGCCTCATCGCCTGCCCATCGTTGAACACCAGGGATGATTTTATCGCCTGCCTGGCCGAGCTGACGCTTTCGGTTCAATCCTGACTTCTTGAAACTGTGCTGACCGGCTCACAGCGCATCCGCACATTCAGGAGGATAGCCACGCCAAGCATGGTGGTTAACAGCGAGGAACCGCCGTAGGAGACCAGGGGCAACGGCACGCCGACCACCGGGAAATAGGCCATCACCATCAATAAATTGATAATAGCCTGACAGGCGATCATCAGAACGACGCCGTAGGCGAGCAGCACTCCGAAGCGATCGCGGGCGCGGGCGGCGATCAAGAGGCCCCACAGAAGAAACAGCATGTAGACGCCGACGAAAAAGACACTGCCGATGAAGCCCCACTCTTCACCCCAAACGGCGAAGGCGAAGTCGGTGTGGCGCTCAGGCAGAAAACGCAACTGCGCCTGAGTGCCCTCAAGATAACCGCTGCCGACCAGGCCGCCACTGCCGATGGCAATTTTCGACTGCAATATCTGATAGCCCTGCCCCATCGGATCGGCCATTTCCGGGTTAAACATCGTGGTGATGCGTTTTATCTGATAGGCTTTGAGATAGGGCTTGAGCAGTTCTTCCATATCAGACCGACTTTCCCAAACCAATACCAAGAGGACAACGCCAAGAAGCGCCACCGGAATCAGGGTAGAAAGCCGCACCCCGGCCAGAAGGGTCATAGCCACGGCGATGATCAGGAGAATGCCGGCGGTGCCGAAATCCGGCTGAACAAACACCAAACCGGCGGGAAAAAGCACCACCAGCGCCGGGCCGATCAGGTCTTTGACGCCATAGCCGTCGATCATCTCGCGGCCGGCATAGTAACTGGCCAAACCAATGACCAGAATCAATTTTTCCATTTCCGAGGGCTGAAGCTTGATGATGCCCAGATCAATCCAACGCTGGGCGCCGCCGGCGCTGTCACCGGCGACATCGACAACGAACAGCAGCACAAGACCCAAGCCGTAGATGAGCCAATTCCACTTTTGCAGCAATTGATAATCAAAAAACTGCAAGGCCAGGCAAATGCCGAAGCCCGCAGCCATAAAGATTGCCTGTTTGAGAAAGGGCGACTGGCCATAATTGCTCATAATGGCGTTCAGCGACACCGAGCCGCTGAATAAATTGAGCAGGCCCATGCAGCAAATCAGGCCGACCAGCACCAAGAGCGCCACATCAATGCGGGCGAAAAGGCTTCTGTCCATCTTCATGGCCTACCCTCAATCTCCTTCAACCGGCGCGCCGTCTTCCGGCGGCGGCATCGTTTCCATCGCTGTTTTGTCGCCTTTTTCCGGTGGCAGGCGGTCTTTGAAATAGGCGCGCAGAATCGCTCTGGCGATGGGACCGGCGGCCGAACCGCCATGCAGACCGTGTTCAATCATGACGGTGACGGCGATTTCCGGTTTTTCCGCCGGGGCGTAGCAGGTGAACCAAGCGTGATCCCGATATTTGTAAGGAATATTTTTTTCCGCTATCCCTTTATATTTCGACATGTTCACCGCCTGGGCGGTGCCGGTTTTTCCGGCGATATTCAATCCTTTGATCGCTACCTTACGCGCCGTGCCTCGCGGTCCCTGCACGACATCCATCATTCCCTGACGAATCATCTGCATGTAATCGCTGTTTAACGGAATGCGCTCAGCCACCTGCGGCGGGAAATTTCTGACCTGACCGGTGCGAATATCGACGATTTTATCAATGAGCATCGGTTTCATGCGCACGCCGTCGGTGGCCAACGTCGCGGTCATCAAACAGATTTGCAAGGGCGTCACGGTGTTATACCCCTGGCCGATGGCCACCGACAGAGTTTCGCCGTCATGCCATTTTTCTTTGCGCGTCCGCAACTTCCACGCCTTGCTGGGGATGGTGCCGGCCTTTTCGTTTTCCATCTCAATGCCGCTGAGAATACCCAAGCCCATTTTGTTGGCGAACTCGGCCAAGCGGTCAACGCCAACCTTCTGGCCAACCATATAAAAATAGGTGTCGCAGGATTCGGCCACCGCCCGTCGCAGGTCAACAATGCCGTGGCCGCTGTGCTTCCAGCAGCGGTAGGTGCGATTGCCGAATCGATAATAACCGGGGCAGTGGATGGTCGTATCCTTCGTGATCATGCCGGAAGCGAGACCAGCCAGCGCCGTGATCATTTTATAAGTGGAACCTGGCGGATAGGTGCCCTGCGCCACTTTGTTCATCTGCGGATGTTTGGGATTATCCTGCAACGCCTGCCAGTTGGCCTTGGAAATACCGCCGACGAACTGGTCGAGCGGCAATTCAGGCGACGATACCGAAAGCAAAATCCGCCCGGTATTGACTTCCATGGCCACCGCCGCCCCGGACATATCGCCCGCCTTCATCATATCCTCGACCATCCGCTGTATGTGCGCGTCCAGCGTCAGATAAATATCCTTGCCGGGAAAAGGCTCTTTGATTTTATCGCGCCGCTGCACGAAGCCGTGCGAATCGACCACAGTCTGCGCCTCACCCTTTTCGCCGCGCAAATCTTTTTCGCGCAGGCGCTCCAGGCCCCTTTTGCCGATCAGGTCGCCGCTGGCGAAACGGCGCTCTTCTTCGGACAGCTGCGCCAGCTCTTCTTTGTTGATGATGCCCAGATAGCCAATCAAATGTGACATCAGGTTGCCGTAGGCATAGACCCTGACCGGCTGCACCTGAATTTCCACTCCGGGCAATTGTTTGTTATGGCTTTCGATATAGGCGAGCGTCCGCCAGTCGATGTCTTGTTTCAACAAGACCGGCATGTGCTGCGGCGCGTCAGCGGCTTCGCGAAACCGCTCCCATATCTCCGAAACCTCCTCATGCAGCACCGGCGCCAGGTCTTTCACCAAGGTTTCCGGATCAACGGCGTCCTCACGCATCAGCACGACGTTGAATGACGGGCGGTTCGTGACAATTTCCTCGCCATTGCGATCAAGGATCTGGCCGCGCGGCGCGGCCAGCTTGCGCAAACGCACCCGGTTGGAAAAGGCTTTCCGGGCAAATTCTTCGCCGTGGCCGATTTGCAGGTCGTACAAGCGATAAATAATCAGCGCGAAAAAAAAGATGATGCCCAGCCCGAATTTCAAGGTGCGTCGGCGCAGATGGTCAACCGTTTCTTCGTTGCGGTCGATGATTTCGGCCAGTTTCGGGAACAGCGGCTTTCTCTCCGGCTTCTTCATCACAAATCCCTCCGGATGTTAGCGCTTTTCACCGCCGGACGCCCGCGCCGGGAAAAGCGCTCGGCCGACGAAAGCAGCGCGTCCAAGGCTTTGAACAAGCCGCAAGCCACCAGAATAAACCACAGAGTATCGCGAAGAAGCGGCCACCAGTTGACAACCGCCGTCGGTTCATCGCCGGTCATGGAGATGAGAAAAGAAGAAAACACTCTCGATAGCACAAAGGCCAGTATTCCCAAAGGGACCTGATAAAACGATTCGCGAATCGGAATGTTGCGGGTGATGGTTTTAAGAAATGTGAAGACCACCAAACATTGAATGGCGTAGATGCCCAACCTGTAGCCAACCGTCGCTTCCAGCATCCAGGCGGTGCAGAAGACCAGCAGCAGTCCCGGCAACCAGGCAAAACGATAGGCGATAAAAACCACCAGGGTGAAAACCAGATCAGGGCAACCCAAAAAGGACGGCAACGCCTGTAAAAAGGTGGTCTGCGCCACCACGGCCATGACCGCGACCAGGAAAAAAACCAAAATGGGCATGGCCAGACACCTAACGTGAAGAATCTGCTTTGACCTTCCGCGCGGCCTCGTCTTCTTCCTTCTTTATGGCCTCAATTCTCGCTTCAATCAATCGCTGAAATCCAGATGGTCCGGCGTTGACATCCAATTCTTTCATCGCCTTCCTGCGGTCAGTGGGATCGATAAGGACATATTCCAATCGCTGAAAATCAACCGTCGGCTGCGCTTTGATGTCTAAAAACATGCCGCGCTGCTGCTTATCAACATGGGAAACCTTGCCCAACGGAATACCAGACGAATACACGCCGCCAATACCGGCGGTGACGATCATGTCGTCCACCGCCACATCAACATTTTTCAAGACATATTGCAGGGAATAGTCGCCAATCGCGCCCCGTCCCTTCAGGATGCCGCTGACCCGGTTCTTCTGCACCAGGGCGTCAATCGCCGACGACGGCGCGTTGGCCAGTAGCACCTTGCAATAATTTTCTGATACGTGCACCACCTGCCCGACCACGCCGTCCGGAGTTAGTACCACCATGCCTTCCAACACGTCGTCGCGCTTGCCGCGGTCAAGGACGATGGTGAAAAATTCGGCGTCGCGGCCAACAACCCGCGCCGCAATGGCCGGAAATTTTTCCTGCTCTTTGTAGCGCAACTGATCCTGCAAATAGCGATAGGTATTGTAGGCTTCGCGAAATTGGCTCAACTGCTGCAACAAATCGGTGTTACGACGCATGAGCAGATCTCGTTCCTGGCGAATTGAAGCTGTTCCACGGAACGAATCAGCCACCTGCCCCATGCCGTCGCCGATGCGGGTAGCAAACGATTGCAACGGGCCAATCGTTTCCAAGGTCAACTGGTGCAGCACGCTGAATCGTTCGCCCAACAGCAACCAAAACAGGAAAAAGCCAAAGAACAGCAGAGAAATGACCGCGACCACGGGAACGCGCAGAAAGGCCAGCGACGAGCTTCCCCGCCTGGATTCGATCTTTTTTTTACCTTTATTCACGGCGCATCCGGATTGACAGGCTGTTGAAAAAACGTCTTGCGTCGGCTCATCTGTGAAGGCGAAACCCGCATCGGGTCTGACCCGGTAGGCAACCCCCCGGCAATAGAAATGTATCGCATTGTTTTTACATAAAATGTGCGAGACCGTGTGACGATAAGTCAGTACCGGCCTTGATGTCCTATGGGGAAAAGATATCGAATCGGATTTTTCAACAGCCTGTCAGGAACGCTTCATCGAAAAAGCAGCCGGTTGGCAGGGAGGCGGATATGAACGCGGGCGAGTCCCCGCCTTCAGTCAATGGTTACTTCGCGGAGAATATCAAGATTGTCGAGCGCCCGACCCGAACCCAACACCACCGACGACAGCGGGTCGTCGGCGACGACAATCGGCATTCCAGTAGCTTCGCGCAGGCATTTGTCGAGATTTTTCAAGAGCGCGCCGCCGCCGGTCAGGACAATTCCCTGGTCAACAATATCTGCGGCAAGCTCCGGCGGCGTCATTTCCAGGGCCACCCGCACCGCCTCAACGATAACATCGACCTGCTCGGCAATGGCGGAAGAGACTTCGGCGGCGGTGATCGTCAGCATCTTCGGCACGCCAGAAACCAGGTCACGCCCTTTAATGTCCATGGTTTCGTAGGGTTCTTCCGGCATAACGTTGCCAATGGTGGTTTTGATCATTTCCGCCGTGCGCTCGCCAATGGCCAAATTGTGTTTGCGCTTGATGTATTGCAGAATCGCCTCATCCATTTTGTCGCCGGCCACCCGCACCGATTTGGCGTAGACGATACCGGCCAGGGAAATGACCGCGACTTCGGTGGTGCCGCCGCCGACATCAATGATCATGTTGGCGGTCGGCTCGGTGATTGGCAAGTCGGCGCCGATTGCCGCCGCCATTGGTTCTTCAATTAAAAACACCTCGCGAGCGCCCGCCGATTCGGCTGATTCTTTCACGGCGCGTTTTTCTACCTGGGTGATGCCCGACGGCACAGAAATCATGATGCGCGGATGCACCAAGGTGCGGCGATTATGCACTTTGTTGATGAAATAACGCAGCATCGCCTCGGTCACTTCAAAGTCGGCGATAACTCCATCTTTCATCGGGCGGATGGCGACGATGTTGCCCGGCGTTTTGCCGAGCATCATCTTTGCTTCGTGGCCAACGGCCAGGACTTTGCTGACCCGGCCTTCCCGACGCACGGCAACCACCGAAGGTTCGCGCAGGACGATGCCCTTGCCTTTGACATACAAAACGGTATTGGCGGTTCCAAGGTCTATGGCCAGATCGTTGGACAGCCAGCGAAAAAGAAAACCAAATGGCGAAAACATGCGCTCAGCCTCAAGTACAGGAATAATAGCGGTGGAGAGATGGAAAAAATGACGCGAATCCAGGCGGCGAGCCAAAAATGACGAGGTATGAAGGGAGAATTTGCGCGATTTCGCCCGCCGCGCCGAAAGCCAGTCGAAAATACCAGACCGACCGCATCGACGCAAGGTTATACTGGCGCGGCATGGCGCGCCGACATCGGTAAAAAAAAGCGAGCCACGCCAGCAATCACGCTTGACACGCCCGAATCAAGCGAGTATTTTGCCCGCGCTTTGGCGATGTGGGGCTATAGCTCAGCTGGGAGAGCGCTTGAATGGCATTCAAGAGGTCGTCGGTTCGATCCCGTCTAGCTCCACCAAAGGACAAATCACAACAAAAAAGGCCCGTCGGTTTCGCATCCGACGGGCCTTTTCCGTATTGCAAAATCATCCCCTCTTACAAGGCCGCGCCGCGCCTCCTCGAAGCGCTATCACACGCCCAGACATTGACGATAGACGGCAAGCGTTTGCTCGCACATTTTTTCAGTGCTGAGACTGTTGCGCACCCGGCTTTGTCCTTGGGTGCCGATACGTTTCAGCGTCTCTTCGCCCATGGCCAAGGCCGCATCAATGACCTGAGCCATGGCCTGGGCGTCGCCGGGCGGCGCCAGCCAACCATTTTCGCCATTGATGACTGTTTCCAAACTACCGCCGTGCGCGGTGGCCACCACCGGTTTGCCCATGGCCATGGCCTCGACGCTGGTGCGGCCAAAGGCTTCCGGCTCCTTCGATGAGGCCGACACCACCAAATCGGCCAGCAGATAGGCGGTGGCCATGTCGCCGCAATGGCCGACCAACCGCGCCTTACCGACAAGCTCCAGTCGCTCAATCAGTTCGCGTAGCTCACCGACATACGCGCCGCCTTCATCGTAATCGCCGACCAGAACCGCCTGAAAACGTGCGCAGCGTAACATCGACAGGGCCTGGAGAAACATATCCTGGCCTTTAAGGCGAGTGATACGACCCGGCAGCATCAAGGTGGGAACGCCTTCGAGCAGATGCCAAGCGCGGCGTAGGCTGGCGAGTTTTTCCGGGCTGATTTTTTCCGGCGAGAAGACATTCAGATCGACGCCGCGCAGAATCGTGCGGACGTTTTCTTTCTTGCCATAATTCTTGTGGATATGTTGGGCGATACTTTCGGAAACCGCGATGATCGTTTCGCCTTTGGTCATGATTGCGCTGTAGTCGTTGACCGAATAAAAACCATGGAAGGTGGTGATGAGGCGCGGACGCTCTTCCGCCGATAACGATTTCCAGGCCAGATAGCCGATCCAGGCCGGCATCCGCGAGCGCAGATGTAAAATATCCACCCGTTCATCGCGAATGATCCGGCGTAGCGGCAGAATATAACGCAAGGTCAAAGGTGATTTATCCCCTATCCTCATGGTGATGTGCTCGCTGCCCTCGGACGACAACTGCCCCGTCAGACGTCCACCGGCGGACACCACCAGCGACCGGCAACCGTGTTCGGCCAGATATTTGCCCATTTCCAGCGTGCCGCGTTCGACGCCGCCGCCATCCAGTTCCGGCAAAAGCTGCATAACTGTTAGGGGTTTGTCACATTTCTCGCGCCGCCGTCGCACGGCCAGCTCTTGATAGACGTCCAGCGTTTTGCGGCACATGCTTTCGGCAGTAAAATGCTCACTCACCCACCGACGCCCCTTTTCGCCGACCTTCGGCAATTGTTCGCGCTGGGCCAGCGCCTGGGTGATGGCCTGGGCCATGGCCCGCGGTTCGCCGGGCGGCACCAGCCAACCGGTCTCGCCGTCAATCACTGTTTCCAGGCTGCCGCCATGCGCGGTGGCCACCACCGGTTTGCCCATGGCCATGGCCTCGATCACCACCTTGCCGAAGGCTTCCGGCTGCGCTGAAGAGGCGGAAACCACCAGATCGGCCAGCGTCAGGGCGGCGGGCATATCGCTGCAATGGCCGACCAGGCGCACGCGCTCGCCCAGACCCAACGATTGAATCCGGTCGCGCAATCTTTTCGTGAAGGACGAATTTTCGCCGGTGTCGCCGACACACAAGGCGAGAAAAGGTTGATCCTTCATCAAAGCCAGGCTGTCGATGAACATATCCTGACCTTTCCACTGTGTTAAACGCCCCGGCAACAGAATCACTGGACTTTGCCTGTCCTCAAGACGCCACAAACGACGCAGCGTTTCAACACGTTCGGATGACACCTGCTCCGGGCTGAAAAAACGGCCGTCGAAACCGCCGTGCACCAGACGGATGCGGGCGGCGTCCACCTGATAATTTTTGCGAATGTGATTAGAGATGGTGTGGGAAACGGCGATGACCAATTCACCCTTGGTCATGATCGTCGAATAAAAATTGACCGAATAAAAACCATGGAAGGTCGTAACCAGGCCAGGCCGTCGCGACGGCGGCAGCGACTTCCAGGCCAGATAGCCGATCCAGGCTGGCAGGCGCGAACGCAGATGCAGAATATCGACGCGCTCGCGGCGCAGAAAACGCTTGAGTTTGCCGATATATTTCAGGCAACGGATACTTTTTTCGCCGATGTGCGGCCACAGCACGTGGCGGCAGCCGCCCTGCTCCAGATAGGGCACCATGCGGCCGCCGCCGGATATAACGATTGAATTGTGCCCTTGCCGGGCGAGGAAAACCGCGAGGTCAAGGGTTTCGCCCTCAACACCGCCCTCTTCCATTTCAGGAACAACCTGGACTATGGTCAGTTTGTTTGACACCAGCGCCTCACTATTTCCTCAGCGCAGCGCCGCGCTTCGTTCAGCGGAACGGGCGGCGGATGCGGGTTATCGCCTTGCAACCAATCGGCCCACCGACGAATCAAGCCTTGCTCGGCCAGGTGGGTCGCGCTTCTTTGAAACTTGTCGTCCGCCCTGCGCCACTCGACCGGAATCAGCCCGACGGCGCAACCGGCGCTCAAAGCCTCGTAGACCATGGAAATGGAATCGGCCGTCACCCAGACCCAGGCGCTTTCGTGGTATTCGCGCTCCACCCAACCGGGCGGCGTGTCTTTATAAGAAAAGAACCGGCAAGGCGGAAAGCGTTCCGGCAGGCGGGCCAGAAGCGCTTCCGTCGCCACTGGGGTGCGAGGAGATGATGAAATATGCCAGGTAATATCTTGTTCACGTGTCAGGATTTCTGTGACGGCGGCGACGATTTCCTCGTCATGCCAGATGTGGCTTTTCGGGTCAAGGCCGCCGACAAGCATCAGGCCGCGTTGTACGTCATGTTTTCCCTGATCAAACAGTGGATTCGGCGGGCCGATGGTCGGGAAGATATTTGTTCCGGTCGCGCCGTCGTGCATCGGCGAAAAGCACAAATCGAAGGCCCAGCGCCACAAAAAATCCGGGGTCATGATCGTCGCGGCCGGAATACGATGGCGGAATTTGGCCGCCAGCATCGGCGCGTGGCAGCCAGAGCCAGTTCCCAGCAACAAATCGGCGTCGGCAAAGAGAAAGGCGTCGCCGGTCCGCGTCATGTTTTCCAACCAAGAACATTCCGGCAGATACACGTCCTCGACGTGCAAAGGACAGAGAGAGTCCAAGGCGCGCAGCAGGCCCCTGGTCTGTTTTTCGTGGCCAGGGCGGCCATCAAAAAAGGCGACGATGTTCACAGAAGCCCCAATTCGACCAACATGTTCCGGGCCGTTTCCAAGAGCGCCGCCGCTCCTTTTTCGTCACGCGATTCGACATACAGACGAATCTTCGGCTCGGTGCCAGACGGTCGAATCAGCAACCACGAGCCATCTTCGAGCACCATTTTGCGGCCATCAATGGTGATAACCTGGGCGATTTTTTTCGCCTGGTCGGCCACCGTGACTTCGGCGCCGACATCATATTTCTTCAGTTTCGCCAGCTCGGCCAGAAGGGCCTCGCCCTTGAGTTTTACGGCCACGCCGTCGCGCTCCGGATAGTAGGCGCCAAATTCCTGTTCAATTTCAGAGAGATAATCGCCCAAACCCTTGCCGGTGGTTTCGACCATATCCATGGCCAGCAGCAAGCCGATATAGGCGTCTTTTTCCGGCGTATGGCCGATGACTGAAATGCCGTCCGATTCTTCAAAAATCACCAAAGCCTTGCCAATGACCGGTTTGAATTCTTTAAAGCCGACCTTCGGCTCAAACAGTTCCTCGCCGAAGGCCTTGGCCAAAGCGTTGGCCAGGTTCGAGGTGGCGACGGTTTTCGCCACCATGCCTTTTTTGCCCTTGTACTGATGCAAAAAGTGGTAGGCCATGGCCCCGAACTGGTTCATGGTGATTTCGCGCAGGCCGTCGGTGAAACGGATGCGGTCGCCGTCCGGGTCGATAATCGCCCCCAGTTTCAAAGGCTCTTTCCGTTCGCGCAGGGCGGCGACAACACCATGCAGATTGGCCGCCGAAGGCTCTGGCGCGATGCCGCCAAAAGTCACATCGGCGTCAGCGCGAAGAAATCGCGCCCGCTCGCCGCCTTGCCCAGCAAAAAGACGTGGCAGATGCGAGCGACTGGCCCCGTGCACCGAATCAATGACGACCGCCATATCAACGCGGGCGGCGAAATTTGCCATCACTGCCTTCAGCGACAAGCCGTGCGACGGCGTGTTTTTTTCAACCAGGTTTTGCCAGCAGGCCAGCGAATCCAGCGGAATCACGTGCTCGCGGCTGGCTTCATGGCGGGCGAACGGCGCGGGCGAGGCGAAAGCCGCGTCGTCCAGCAGGGCGCGGGCGTTTTCGGTGATGCGACTAGTTAGGTCGCTGGCGGCCGGGCCAGCGTCGGCGGCATTGTATTTGAAACCGCCGTATTGCAAAGGGTTATGCGAGGGCGTCAGGTTGATGGAAAAAGCGGCGCGTAATTCGAGAACCGCCGCCGACAACACGCCGGTCGTTGTTTCTCCGGCCTGATAGACGGTGAAACCGGCGCGGCAGAGCATCTCGACCACCACATCGGCCAGCATATCACCGGCGAAACGGTTGTCGTGGCCGACGACGCAACCACGTTTTCGCGCCTCGGCGAAATTTTTTACGCCAAGAATTTCAGCCAGCGCCGCCTCGGCGTCGGCCTGGCGGTACATGGCGATAATCGCCTCGGTGACGACGGCCACCGTGCGCAGGCAGACATCTTTTCCTAACTTTCCACGCCAGCCGGAAGTACCGAAACTTATCGCCTCGCTTGGCGGCTGCGCGTTGTCGCGGATTTCGGCGCGTAACAAGTCATAGGCGCGGTCAATGGCCGCCTGCCAGTACTTTTTCGCGCCGGTTTCGGCGCGGCGTTTGACCAACTCGTTAATCAAAGAAAAGTAATCGCTCCTCCCATGGTCGCCCGGCCTGACGAAATGGTCGAAGAGTTCTTGCTCTTCCACCGACCGTTCGCCGACGGCCTGGGACACCGCTTCCTCAATCAGCATGATCGGAATATCGTCGCGAATCGGATACAGAAGCGAGCACGGTTCGCAGAGCAAGCCATCATCAAGCAAGCGCAGCGCGCCTTTGCACTTCGGGCAAGCGAGAATATCGATCAGTTCCTGGGCAATCATGATTTCCCCTTCATGTTGAGTGATTGTGAACGCTCCATCGAATACGAATCATCGCGCGACAGATAGCCAAATATTGTCCTGTAACTCAATGGGATTTCGATACATCGCTCATCGCATATGTTCTTTCATATGACATCAGGCGTCTTTTCGCGCCTATTTTGTCAAGACAAGCCGACGCGGAAAGAAGAAAAAGAGTTTCCTCCATCAAATGATGAAGATTGGCGCGGGCTTTGTCGGCGGTGAGCGTATTGATGGATGCCTCCAGTTTACGATGAAACCAAGCGCGTCTTGTGGCGCGTCATTTATCTTGCATCGCGGCCAGCGACGTGTCCAGCCGCTATTTCCGTTGCCGGACCTTGGTTTTTCCATTAGAAAACGGCCCGCGCCGCGTCGATGTGGCGAGCGGCATTGGGTAAGACCTCAGTCGATTTTTTTCTTAATTTTCTTAATTTTGAAACGAAAAATGAGCGGCGCAGAATCATTTCGTGTGGCGAAACGCTTGAATTTACAACGCATCGGCCTGATCAACAAGCCCGACGACCCGGCCGCCGACGCATTCGCCCGCGAACTGACGCGCTGGCTTCAGAGCGAACAGGGCATTCGGGTCGAGCGCGACCGCATCGAAGCCGGTCAGGATTTGCTGGTGGTTTTGGGTGGCGACGGCACCCTTTTGCGTATCGCCGAACGGGCGGCGGCGCACGGCATCCCGGTTATTGGCGTCAACATGGGCAGTTTGGGCTTCCTGACCGAGCTGACGGTCGCCGAAGCGAAATCGGCGATTTCGCGGATGTTCAGCGAAGAAGTGGTCATCGAAAGCCGCATGATGCTGCGCGTCTCTGTGGGCGCCGCGCCCGACCAGGCCGCTTACGCCTTAAACGACATCGTTATCAACAAAAACACCACCGACCGGCTCTTGTACCTGACAACATTCGCCGGTGATGACCTGATCACCACCTACCGCGCCGACGGCCTGATTTTCGCCACGCCAACCGGCTCAACGGCCTACAACCTGTCGGCGGGCGGCCCCTTGGCGCATCCAAGCGCCGAATGCGTGATTATCACACCGATTTGCCCATTTATGCTGAGCAGCCGCCCGATCATCCTGCCATCGAACCTGACCATCAGCACGGAATTCATCGGGCGCGGCGACGACGAATGCGCCCAGGTGCTGGCCGACGGCAAACATTTCGTCACCATGAAAAACGGCGACCGGCTACAAATCCGCGCCGCCGAGCATCCTTTGCCGCTGCTCGCCGCCTCGAATCGCGACTACTTTTCGGTGTTGCGCGGCAAATTGCGCTGGGGCAACCGCGAGGATGAATGAACGAGATAGGCCACGCCGCCTTACCACGGAATAAAGCGGTATAATTTGGCGAACATTTCGTAGACCTCAATCCAATTCCGCAGGTCTTCGCTGGTCGTCATGTGCGCCCGTTTATTGACCATAACCCAACTCATATGCGCCGCGCCATCTTTGCAGGTGCGGCAGTCGCGAGTCTCGGAAGTGCAGCAACGGTGCATGGCGCGCAAATCCGAGGCCCAGCGGATAAAGCCAATCAATTTTCTTGGTTTCGGGCTGCGTTTGTCGAGAGGTTCGGTGACGGACGGGCATTCAAGCCAGCCAAACGGCCGCCCCAGCATTTCGCCGCTGGTGATAATTCGGTGATAATATTTCGATGAAATCATCGTTTGCGGATAGGCATCGAGCATGGCGTCCATCTCGTCGCGCACGGCCAAAAGCTCTTGCGGTTGCCAGGAAAAACCATCGACGCCCTCGTCATTCGACAACAACTGCACGTGGACTTTCAGGCCGACATCACGAATTTTTTCGATGATTTTTTCGGTCTTGCCCAATTGTTTCGGCGTGATAGTATACAAATAGTAGGCGTTCGGGTCGCCCGCGTAGTTTTTGCTGGAGACCGCGAAGGTGTCTTTGCCGCGCAAAATTTTTTCATCCTTTTCATCGCCCCATAGCGAAATGCCGACCATTAAATCGGGAAAACGGCCGCGATCCACCTTAATCTGGCCGTTGGTGGCGCAAAAGCTCGGCAAACGGCGGTAAAACGCCTCGATGCGATCCGGACAAAGCGTCGGTTCTCCGCCGATGAGAATGGCCAGGTTTACGCCTCTGACCATCTCTTTTTCGACGAATTTCTCCCATTTGCCCAGGTCTTTTTCCTCACGCGCCACCTCATGCTCGCCGGACGAGAAGAAAAAACAACCCTTGCAGCGTAAATTGCAGCGATCAGTCACATCATAAATTGAGCTGCGGATATTCAATTTCGAAATTCTTTTGTAGCGCGCGCACCACTCGGCGTCGAGCAGAGAACTGACTGTTTTCATGGGATTTCTTATTTAATGTTCTGATTATGGAAGAAGAATCGTTTGAGAAAGAGAAGGAAAACTTTGACAATATCCTGTCTTATCATCCGGGCACAGATATGACTTACGCAGAGCATCTATGACTTCCGGCGCTTGATTGTGCATGGATTCAATCAGTCTTTTCGCATGAGAGCGCCTCTCATGCAAAAGGGATGCGCAATTCAATTGTAGAGTCTTGATAAGATAGTCAGCTTTATCGTCATCAACGCCGCTTGACACAACGAGTCCATGCGGCATGTAACGGAACAAAGATTTCGTCACTGGATCATGCGGTGAAGAAAATTTTCCAGCATCGTATTCGTTTCCTCTGTAGTTATTGCAATGATCGGACTTTGTGCAGGAAAGCGCTAGATTGGCATAATCGTAAACCCTGGTCTTATTGCTACTTCGCGGCTCAAGATGTTCGACAGAATTTTTTTTATTTTCGGCGGCGATCTCACGCTCACAGTAGCAGCATAATCCATGCTGTTCTTCGAACAAGGCTTGGCGCGTTTCCTCGTAACAGCAGCGGCTATCTTCGTTTGTCACGAAAGATTCCCAAGCTTGTCCAGCCAATTGTCTCGCCAAGCAATCGGGAGCTTGCCTCTTATTGATTGTTCGCATTTTTGTTAGCAAGAACTTGCAGTTGTAAATTGCGCATATCCGCCATCTTCAAATCCGGGTCGTCAGCGCCTAAATCTTTTTCCAATTCTGCCCGCAATTCTTTTGCATCTGATGAGTCATATTGTCCCTTTTCCACCAGTTCCCAGTATTTGTGTAGCATTGAGACTGAGGCCGCCGATTCCGGACGCGGAGACACGCTAAACACTTCAGCTAAAACCCGCGAACTTTCCGCGCCGTAGGTGCCATCCTCCGGAATAATCGCATCCCTGTGATTGTCAGCAAGAATCCTGATGTGTTCCTTACGCGCAGTCGTCAACACCTGCGGGCTGTGGGTGGTGACGATGAATTGCGTCTGCGGAAATATTTTCATCAGACTTGGTAAAACCGTTTGCTGCCAGGATGGATGCAGGTGCAATTCCACCTCATCAATCAGGACGATGGCCGGGGAGTGCAGCGCGCTCTGACCTTCTGGCCACTTGACATGTTCGTTGGCCACCGCCATACGCCGCGCCAAATCCATAACCAGGGCCAGCATGGTGCGGTAGCCGTCGCTGAGTTGGTTTACTTCGTAAGCAATACCCGTGGTTTTATGGTTCACGAAGAGTCTCGGTGGGACGCCGTCCATATGCGGAAATTCGTATACATCACCATCACCAAGCGCTAAAGCGACGGCATCGCGAACAGCTTGCAAAACAGGATTTCTGTAATCTTTTTTGTCAGGGTTATTACTGCGGGCGCGAGCTTCTTCAGCGTCTTTGGCGTCGAACCAGTTCAATGTCGTATTGAAATTTATTTTGGAATCGAAAGCTTTTTTGAAAGCGCTTTCTCTGCCCGTCAAAGCCTGTTCCGCACTTGCTTGACTTGTCGGCAGGCAACGGCCAGCGCCATAATATGCTGAAAGAAATAGTGGCGTTGAAGGATTGAGAATTTCTATCCCTTCTTTGGAACGGTTAGAAAATTTTTGAGGGAATTTATCGAACTTAATCTGTTTCTGCCCAGGGCATCCTCCTTTTTCTTTCAAACGGCAGCGTCGGTTCTCAGGCATTTTCTGAGTGCAGTCAAGATATTTTCCTTCTAAAAGAAGACCAGTATTCAAGTTTACAAAAACTCTTTGACTCTCCTGCGGGTTCTGACCGAAAAAAATTTCCAAACACAGTACTATGATTTTATCGCTATCTATGCGCGCATCTGATGCCATCAAAGTGGGAATTGGCGCCTTAGCGCTTCTCTCTATGGCTATTTGCAAAAACACCGCCAGCGCATCCAACACCGCCGTTTTGCCGGAGCCGTTGACGCCAACCAAAACCGTCAACTGATCATCAAAATCAATGTCGAAATTTTCAAAGCAGCGATAATTTTCCAGGTGCATCGATTTGATTTTCATGTATTTCCCTTTGCTTCAATCCACAAGCAAGCAGCCTGGCCCAGCCGACCAGCCGCCCCGCGCATTATTATCCACTTTGGCCGCGCCGGGAAGCCTGGCGGCGAGGCGCTCGGTCATTTTCTCAGACACTTGCCGCTGCATAAGCTCTTTGTGTGAGGCAGGCAAGGAGCGCGGCCAGCACATCACCAAAGACGAGAAACAGACGCTGCGCCACCGCCGCTAAAAGCACAGTTTGTTCGTTATAAAATGGCGCGAGCATCAGCGTGAACACCGCCTCGCGCACGCCGATGCCGCCGGGCGCGCCTGGCGCGATATAGCCGATAAACCAGGACACCACGCTGGCGGTCATAATGGCCAGGGTCGGCGGCGGCGAAACCGCATCGCCCAAGGCATGAAACAGAATGGTCTGGGTGCCGCCAATAACCAGTAAATTAACCATAGTCAACAGAATATTGACGCCGCATATCCGATAAAATCCCGCCATCGCGACAAGACGCCCAAGGGTATCATAAATCTTTTTCCTGGCAAAAATAATGGTCATAGTAACAACAACCGCGCCCGTTGCCAAAACCGCCGCCAATACACTCCATTTTATATTCAGGTTATAGCGGGAGACGAGCGTCGGCGCGTCGCCACCCGCTAAAAGCGCCGACAAAATCAGGGCCGCCGCCGCCGCGCACAAGGCTTCAAGAAGCGAAGCCAGGGCGAGATGCCGCTGCTTCACGCCCAGAGCCGCGCCGAAAAGCTGCCGCCCGGCATAATGGGCGACATTGCCCGGCAGATATTTGGCCAAATTCGCCCTGGCGAATGTCGAAAAGGCTGGGGCGAAGGACACCGGCATATCGGCGAAAAAAGACAGAAAATTTCGCCAGATGGCCGCGCCGATGACGACAATCGCCACCGCGCCCAAAAGCGCCGAAGTGAATGCCGTCAGATTGCGCCAAAGTAGCAAACGACCAAAATCGAGGTCGAAAAAAAGAATTTTTCTGACTATAAAAATAAGCGAAACCAGCATCAGCAGGCCGCCTGCGATTTTCAGATAGGGAATGCGCATGATTTTTTGACCTTTACCCAAGCAACACAGGTGGGATTTCCACCCGGTTTTTCGTCCGCGCTCCTTGTCGGACGGATAAAACTTTCGTATGGTAGCCAGGCGTCGCGGCCTTATCCAGCAAAAATTTTCCCATTCACCAACAAAACGGCATGACAAAACCAGAGGAACTCTTCACCTACAACGACGCCCTGGGCGGCGTGCGTTGCGCCAAATACCACATCGTTCCCGGCGTCGGCCAGACCTTTCGTCGGCGCGCCATCCTCGACCTGATGGATACATACATTCCCTCGCCCGACGCCGAGTCGCGGCCACGCTATCTGGAAATCGGCTGCGGCACCGGCGTCTTCGCCTATGAAGCCTATCGTCGCGGCTGCCAGGCGACGGCGCACGACCTGAACCAAGACGCGCTGGCTTTGGTCGATGATGTTTTTAATACCGACAAAAAAAGAATCGAAATTAAAGCGAAAATTGATAAAAATGATAGCGAATTTTTCGATTATATCGGCCTATATGAAGTGTTAGAACATATCGAAGACGACGCAGCGGCCCTACGCGGATGGACCAATGTCCTGAAACCCGGCGGCGTTCTCTTTCTTTCAGTGCCCGCGCACGAAAAATATTGGAACCATGTCGATGACTACGCCGGCCATGTCCGCCGCTACGAAAAAGCCCAGCTTATCGAACTCTGCGCTGATTGTGGCCTGGAGCCGCTGAATATTTACTGTTTTGGCTATCCATTCACCAATATTCTGCAACCGCTGGTCAATCTTCTGCTGCACCGACGCAAATTCTCAGCCAAAAAATCCCTGACCAAACACGAGCGCACCCTGGAAAGCGGCATCGACCGCAAATTAGATTGGCGTTTCAGCCATTTTACACCGTATAGTGTGTTGGGATTTATGAGTCGTCTGCAACGGGTTTTTTACAGCGGCGACCGTGGCTACGGCTATTGTCTGGCGGCGCGAAAGATGCCGAAATCACTATGATTTGTAGAAATTCAAACTGAACCGTCACCACCCTCTTTCATGTACGATACGCCTCCATGATTGGTCATAATTTTGATGTCGCGCGGGAACATCTCACGACCGGCGTCAATCTGATCGAAGCCGGCGCCGGGTCCGGCAAAACTTTCGCTATCGCCATGCTGGTATTGCGGGCGGTAGCCGAACTGTTCATCCCGTTGGAAAAAATTCTCGTCGTCACCTTCACGCGGGCCGCCACCGAAGAATTGCGTGAGCGCGTGCGCCACCGCCTGCGCCAGGCGCAATCGGCCTTGGCTTATGAAGAGGGAAATTATGACGATATTTTAATTGCTTGGCGTGATAATCTTGAAAATATCGAGAAATCGCGGGCGGCCATTCGTCTGGCTTTGCGCGATATCGACCGAGCGGAAATCAGCAGCATCCACGGTTTTTGCCAGAAGACGCTGGCGGAACACGCTCTGGCCTGCGGCGAACCGCCTGACAACGAACTCGCTGACGAAAAAGAATGCCGTCGTGAAATCGCCGAGGATTTCTGGCGACAAAGCGTTTATCCGTTGCCAGCCTGGATCGCCTCGGTGGCGACCAGAAAATACGCCGACCCGCAGGCGCTTGCGATGAGTATCGCGGTGGCCTTGGACGGAGACGGCGCCATTCGCCCTGACAATGATTCTCTTGACGAATCATGCCAGGAATTGGAAGCCGCCCGCGCCGCCTTTGGTTTGTGGTGGCGACAGCGGGCCAAGGGATTGCTAGCCGCGCTCGAAAAAGCGATAAGCGCCGGATATTTCAAGAAAGAATTCTCTGAAAAGTGGCACGAAGGCCGACAATGCCTGACAGATTTTGCCAATGGCATGGATGCCTGGCCAGAACAATTTTTCCCGTGGCTGACTGAAAGCGGCCTGTTCGGCCTAATCAACGGCCAGAAAATGCGTGGCGACCAGAAGAAAGCCGATTTCCTCGCCACATTGAAGCCACTCGCTGACGCGCCGGTTGACAACCTAACGCGGGCGTCCAGCCGATTTCTCCTGGCTCTGCGCCTTAACCTGGCCATATTTATGCGCCGAGAAACCGCCACCAGGCTCCGCCGCGAAGGCCAGGTTTCATTCAACGAGCTGACCCGTCGCCTGGCTCATGCCGCCTGCGCCGACCACAATGACGGCGCGCAGCGAAACCTAACCTCAGAATTGCGTGAACGCTACCGAATGGCGCTCATTGATGAATTTCAGGACACCGACATCTGGCAGTGGCGTATTTTTGCCAGGTTATTTGCGACCGGCGAACACTATCTTTATCTCATCGGCGACCCGAAACAGGCCATTTATCGCTTTCGCGGCGCGGATATTTTCTCGTATTTTCAGGCGGCCAAAGCGGCGAACCGGCATCTTTCCCTGACAAAAAATTTTCGCTCGCATCCGCTTTTGACGGCTGAAATCAACCGACTCTTTTCCGGGCGGTCCAGACCGTTTTTTTTCAGTGAGGAACAGATCGCTTTTCAACCGGCGGAAGCCGCCCGCGCCGAGGCCGACGGCTCGCTGTGGCGCAACGGCGAGCCATTGCCGGTTTGTCGCTATCGCCTGGCGCGGCTGAAAACAGGAGAAAAGAGTCAGGAAAAAATCGCGGCCACCCTGCGCGACGACTGCCTGCGACAAATCATCGACCTGCTCGATCCCAACAAACCAGTGGTCTATAAATACCAGAATAATGGCCAGGAAATCAATCGCTTGATCACTGCCGACGATATCGCCGTCCTAACCCGGACCAATGCCGAAGCCGAAGCAATGGCCCAGGCTTTGGCCGAAGTCGGCGTCGCCGCCTCGCTCGACAGCCGGGTTTCGATTTTTTCCAGCCAAGAATGTCAGGATTTGCTGGCGATTCTGACCGCCGTCGCCGCGCCGGGCGATGCGGCGTCCCTGCGTTTGTCCCTGGCCTGTGATTGGTTCGGATTGAATGGGGTGGAACTGGCGACTCTCTTTAGCGAGGAAAATGAAGATATGTTGGCCGCAAGGCTGGAACGCTGGTATGGCTACCAGCGGACTTGGCTGGCGGAGGGAGCGGAATCGGCGATCCATTCCCTGCTTTCCGGCGAAGCCGTGTATCGGTATTTGCGTGTTCTTCCGCGCTTTGAACGGCGTATCGCCAACATTTTGCACCTGACTGAATTGCTCGCCGTGCTGGAAAACGAGCGCGGCGCTGGTATCGGCGAATGCCTAGAATGGCTGGCGGCGCGCCGCAACGAAGGCAGCGGCGAAGAGTATGAATTGCGTCTTGAAAGCGACAGAAAATCGGTGCGAATCCTGACCATGCACGGTGTCAAAGGTCTGGAATTTCCCATCGTCTTCTGCCCGTCGCTGTGGCGAGGCGCGATGGAGCGAAAAAATCCGGCGCAAGTCACCTGTCACGATGCCGGACAAACGGTGGTAGACCTCGGCTCACCGCGATTCGACGAGGCCCTGCGCCTAGCCGCCGCCGAGGAACACGCCGAAGAATTGCGCCTGCTCTACGTAACCCTGACAAGAGCGAAGCTACAATACGTGGTGTTCTGGCCGCTCTTTGCCGATGATGCGCTGGCGGCGCCGCGCTCGCCTTTTTGTTATCTGCTGGCGAGCGAAGAAGAAGAACCCACAGGCGCGACCATGCGGCGGCTCTTTTTGGCGCGTAGCCAGGAGAAAACCGGGGTGACGGCGGAAGAAGCGGAGCGGAGCGACACGCCGATACCCACGCGCAACGAGGAAGAAGGCCAAGACGCCGCCGCCCGCGTTTTTCACGGCCAATTCGACCGCTCGTGGCAGGTGGCGAGCTTTTCTTCACTGGCCCGCCGCGGCGACGACGCTCCCGACAACGAGCCGGACCAATTGTCCGATCTTCCTAGCAACAGTGAAGCTCATCAGGCTCCGGGGGAATCAACGGCGAAGATCGCTCTGCCCTCTTTGCCAAAAGGAAGACGTTTCGGCAATCTGATTCATGCCTGCCTCGATATGATGGATTTCGCCGCGCCACCGGAGCATATCCAGACACTGGCCAGGCAACAATCCACCCTGTTCGGCCTTGAAGATCGGGCGGAAGACGTGGCGGAATTACTGGGTGAAATCGTTACTACATCACTGCCAAGCATCGACTCTCAGGGCGGGCGAAGCGACGACGGCTGGCGGCTGGCTGATTTGCAAGCCGGTGAATTCATGAAAGAAATGCCGTGGTCATTCGCCATGAGAAAAATTAAACCGGAAGAAATCAGCGCAATTCTGGCTGACGAGGAAGCCGCATCGCCGGTGTCCGGCTTGCCAATTTCCGGTTATCTGACCGGTTTTATTGATCTTTTCTGCCGATACCGCAACAAATATTATATCCTCGACTACAAAACCAATTTCCTCGGCGGCTGTCAGGCCGATTACCGTCGGCAAGCCCTTGTCCAGGCTATGGCCGAACATAATTATGGCCTGCAATACTGGCTCTACACGCTGGCCGCCCATCGCTGGCTTGCCTGGCAACAACGAGACTACAATTATGAACGTGATTTCGCTGGCGTATACTACCTTTTTGTGCGTGGAATGCGCCACGATCGGCCCGGCGCGGGCGTCTTCGCCACTAAGCCCGACTTGGCGAAACTTGAGCGCCTGACCGATTTATTGGGGGAACGGCGGTGAGGGGAAGAGGCCGCGAATCGGTTTATGGTCGCATTGCCTCAGAGTTTCCTCAAAAATTCTCTGATATCAGCGAAGTCCCGATTCAAATTCTGGGCATTGGCTTGGCCTTGGCCATGCTGGAGCGGAATATATCGCCGGTATCTTTTGCAATCTTACTATTGATCCACCACTTAAATCTGGTAAATTACGAAAAAAGAATTACGTAAAATCAATATTATAAGTTGCGCCATTTTCGATATTTAATTGGTGGAGCAATATCAATAATTTGTTGTTTTATCTCAGGCTGGCAGACCTTGTAAGCATAACCAAGCTGAAATATCTTGTGTGAACATTCTGGATTTCGACACAATAACCTCTACTTGCCCTTCGTATTTTTACCATGGAAAACAATATCATCACTTCCGCAATGCGGACATAATACTTTGATATAAACCATATTCCACCTCGTTATTGATTTTCGTCAATCATATCACAAATTATAGTAAACGACATTATGAATTGTGCCACTTTCGAGATTTAATTGGTGGAGCAATACCATCAAATATATTTCAAGCACGATTATTTATGCCGTTTACTATAAAATTACTCTTCAACCATTCCATAACATCAGCCATATTCCACCTCGTTATTGATTTTCGTCAATTACATAATAATTAAAATTTTTGTATAACCATTCCATAACATCACCAAATTATCTGTAACCGGGAAAAACTTTGGCAAAATTTTCGCCAAAAAAACCCACAAACGACACGTCAATGAAAGCAATCAAACAACTGCCGCTGTTCCCCGACGCCGCCCCGCAAACCGCGCCGGAAACCATCGAAGAGCCGCGTCCAGCCTGTCCGGATAAAGCGCGCGAAACCCTGATGCGGCTTTATGACGCCCTGCCAGAGCGGGAGCGGCGAGCCTGCCGGATTATGGCGGTTTTTTGTAGCGAAACCAACATCACCGCCATCAATCGCGTTGTTGGAAGAGCCATGGAAGCGCTCGGCCATCCTGATGAAAAATGGAAGGCTTTGCCAAGCATGATAGGGGGAATCGGCGAATCCTTTGAGAGATGGAAACAACTCGGCCTGATCGAAAACGAGTCCATAAACCGTAAGCAGGTGATCTGGCGTTGTCATCCGCTCATCGTCGAGTTGCTGATCCGCGAGGCGATACGTCTCAAGGAATATCCGCGTCTTGGTCGGCTGCGCCAGGAGGTGACAGAACTCAGTCCGTACACAACGATGATATGGAGCCACAAACAGAGCTTCAAGAGTCGTGAACATTTTCTGCGCGAGCTGCGTTTCGCTCTGTACCTGGGCAATACGCACACCTTTCAGGAATTGCTGGAGAGCGCCGACAATAACGAGCGCTTTGGCGGCACCATGTCGGCCCTGGTGGGAATCCTCTTCAACCCATTTGAGCAAACGATTCTGTTCACCCTGCCGCCCGACACAGTGGCGAGGGTCCTCTACCATGCGGCGATTTTTTTCGGCGAGGACGGCGGATGGCGCGCAACCATCAACGCCGCTCTCGAACAGGCGGTATCGCGTGATCCCGACAACCATATTTTGCAGGGACTTCTCTTCTTACGCCTACTCGAAGAAGACCGGGTTTTTACGCCCCCGGACATATTCAAACCGAAAATTGTCACCACCGCGCCGCAATCCGCGCCCTTGTTCGCCTGGGCGGCGCTCGCCCGCGGCGAGTATGAAAAGGCCCTTTCCAGCTTGGAAAGCGGCCTGAAAATACTTCGCCTGGCCCTTGGCAAACGAAAAGCCATCTGGCTTCACCCTTATGGCGTTTTTCACCCCCTGCTCCTGCTGTGGGCCGCCGCGCCGCGCAAAAAAATCCTCACGCTTATCGATCTCATCCGGGAATCCGGCAACGGCATGGTCGGCAATCCGCTGAGTCTGTTTTTGTCGGAACAAACAGATGTCCGGAATTCCATTTTTGACCAACGTCACGTCAAATTGCGAACTGACCGACCGGCTTTCGAAGTCTTTTTCCTCTTGCTGCTCGCCTACTGGGTTGACCCCAAAGAGACCGCCGCCGTCTACGGCAAAACGGCGACGGCAAAGACGGTCAAGATGATGGAAAACGGCCTGCTTTTCTGGGCCAAGGAAAGCGCGTCGATCATCAGAGAAATCGCGCCGGAGCGGGCGCAAGCCCTGGCCGCTTTGCCGGAACCGGCCCATCCCCTGAAAAATCTCATCCGCCCAATACCCGCTTGGGAGCTTTCGTTCGCCGCTCTGGCGGAAATCTGCGGCGCGGGCGAGGCGGAAAAGCAGGCGGAGAAACGTCTGATTTGGGAGCTATCTTGGGAAAAGCGTCAAAAATCAGTGCGCATAAACGATATACGTCCGTTGATTCAGAGCGCCAAAGGCCAGACTTGGACCAAAGGGCGGCCAGTCTCGTTGAAGCGCTTAAAAGACGGCGATGTCCCCGAAGCGTCGGAGCTGGACGCGAAAGCGAGCAAGGCGATCCGTATCAGCAACAGCTACTACGGCGGCGCGGAATACCTGATCGACGAGGATGAAATGCTCTGGAATCTGGTCGGGCATCCCTTCGTGTTGAAGGCGAACAGCGGCGAGCGCGTCGAAATCACCGCCGACGAGCCGGTGGTCAGAATTGACGCGGGCAAAAATGATTTTCGCCTGACCATCTCTCCGTTTCCTGACCTCGGTTTTGATAATCCGATTGAAATCAAAGAGATAGCGGCCTGCGCCCTCTCCGTCACCCGTTTCAGCGAAAAGCATCTGCGGCTGGCGCAAATTCTGGGAAAAAATGGACTGACCGCGCCGGTGGCGGCCAAAGATAATCTGATGAACATCGTCGGCGGCCTAACCAAAATCGTCACTGTTCATTCCGATGTCGCCGGGCAAAACGCCGACCTGGCCAACCTGGTCGCCGATAGCAAACTGTATATCCAGATTCAGCCGGACGGCGACGGCCTGACGCTCGAAGCCCAAAGCCGACCTTTGGGCGCGGGCGGTGTTTCCTGCGCGCCGGGCGTTGGCGGCATTCACCTCTTCGGCCTGCGCGACGGGAAAAGGGCGCGGGTTGAACGCGATGTACGCCGGGAGGCCGAATTGCTAGCCAACTTCGCCAGGCGCTGTCCGGCCCTGGCCCAGGGCGAGCAGATCGCCGCCAATCGCTGGAACGTCGCCGACAGCCGCCTAGCTATGGAATTCCTCTTACAAATCAGTCAGCTACGGCAAGATGACGGGACTGATGACCAAGAAAATCTGGGGAAAAATATTATCGTCGAATGGCCGAAAGGCGGTGAAAAAAGCGTTTTTCAATTGCCGACGCAAGCGGTCAGTATGGCGGCCGCGCGAGTCGGCGACTGGTTTGAGTTGTCCGGCCAATGCGTGGTCGATGAAGACTTGGTTCTGACGTTAAAAGAGTTGTTGAAGCTGGCCGCCGCCCGTGACGGGCTGTTCATCCCGGTTAACGACAAAAAAATCATCGCCTTGAGCGAAAATTTCCGCCGTCGCCTCGACGATATCTTGGCCTTAAGCGAACCAAAAGGAGACGGGGCGCGGCTTCCTCCCCTGGCGGCGGCGCTTTTAACGGGTATGCCCGAAGAGGTCGGCGCCTTCACAGACCAACAGGGAAAATGGCGCGACTGGGCGGCGAAAATCGACGAGTCGCAGACCTTAAGCCCGCCAGTTGCCGCCGCCTTTCAAGGAGATATGCGCGATTACCAGATCGATGGCTATCACTGGCTGATGCGCCTGGCCCATTGGGGCGCTGGCGCCTGCCTGGCCGACGACATGGGTCTTGGAAAAACGATCCAGATTCTCGCCCTACTCTTGGCGCGGCGTCGAGGCGGCCCGGCTCTTGTCGTCGCCCCGACCTCGGTCTGCGCCAACTGGCTTGCCGAAGCCGCGCGCTTCGCGCCTTCGCTTTCGTGCCTCGAACTGCGCGACGGCGACCGAGAAAAAACCGTCGCCTCTCTGGCCGCCGGTGATGTTCTGGTCGCTTCATACGGGATTTTACAGAACGAAATCAAAATGTTGTCGAAAAAAACCTGGCATACAATAATCCTTGATGAAGCCCAGGCGATTAAAAATATGGCCACCAGACGCAGCGCCGCCGCCATGAAACTGACGGCGGATTTCCGCGTCGTCACCACCGGAACGCCGATTGAAAATAATCTCGGCGAGTTATGGAATCTGTTCCGCTTTATCAACCCCGGCTACCTCGGCTCGATTGAGCGCTTCAACAAGCGTTTCGCCGCGCCCATCGAACGGCAAGGCGACCTGGCCGCCAAACGTCGGCTGAAACGTCTGATCGCCCCATTTGTCTTAAGACGAAGGAAAAGTCAGGTTTTAACCGAATTGCCCGCGAAAACAGAAATCATCCTGCGGGTTGAATTAAAAGACGCGGAACGCGCCGCATACGAGGCGATTCGTCGGCAAACCGTAACGGAACTGGCGACGGATAACGGTGAGGACAACCGCATAAAAATCTTCGCGGCTTTAGTGAAAATGCGCCGGGCCTGCTGCAACGCGGCCTTGGCGCTGAACCAGGACCGGCCCGCGCCCTCGGCCAAACTTGAGGCGTTTACGGAGATCATGGCCGAATTGCAAGCCGGCGGCCACCGCGCCTTGGTCTTCAGCCAGTTCGTCGGCCATCTGACAATCCTGCGGGCGCGATTACAGGAAATGGGCGTCAGTTATCAGTATCTTGACGGCGCCACACCGGCGGCTGAACGGACGGCGCGGGTGCAAGCGTTTCAGTCTGGCGAAGGCGATTGCTTTCTGATTAGCCTGAAAGCGGGCGGCGTCGGTCTCAATCTGACCGCCGCCGATTACGTCGTCCACATGGACCCGTGGTGGAATCCGGCGGTTGAGGAACAGGCGTCGGACCGAGCGCATCGCATTGGCCAGAATCGCCCGGTCACAGTCTATAAAATTGTCGCCAAAGACACAGTGGAAGAAAAAATCGTCGATCTGCACGCGGTCAAAAGGGACCTCGCCGAAAGCCTGCTTGAAGACAGCGACGCCCCGGCCCGACTGTCGGCGCGGGAGATGCTGTCTTTGATCAAAAACGAAGATGACGAGAAGAATCCAATTCCCGGCCCGATTCTTGCTTGAACGCATGACAAAAGTTTGACGATGCGTCCCCGCCGCTGCAATGGCGGGAAACGACTGGCGCGGCCCCAGCAGGCGGAAAATACAGCATGGCGGAAGAATCGAGCGGCGAACGCACCGAGTCCCCCACATCCAAGCGGCGCGACGATTTTCGCAAAAAAGGGCAGGTGGCGCAGAGCCGCGAGGCGCAGACGGCGGCCATTTTCACCATGGGCCTGCTGTTCTGGATTTTCTACATGCCGACATTCTGGCATGGACTGCTGGACCTGTTGCGCCACATCTTTCAAAATATTGACAGTTTCAACGGCGCCGACGCCGCCACCGTCAACCTCTTCGTCTTTCTCGTCCTCCGCTCGGCGATTCTCGTGGCGCCGCTCTTTTGCTTCATCGTTTTGGTGGCCTTTTTCGCCACCTTTCTGCAAATCGGCTGGCTGGTGACGGCGACGCCGCTGATGCCCGATTTGAAAAAACTCGATCCGATCAGCGGCATGGGGCGTTTCTTTTCCAAACGCTCGCTGCTTGAAGTGGTCAAATCAATGGCCAAGGTGCTTTTGATCGGCTGGCTGGCTTTTTCCACCGTCGAAGGCCGATTCGGCGAGGCTTTGCTCCTGATCGACGCCTCAATCGGCGCGACCGTTTCCTATCTCGCGCAAACCGCCATTCTGATCATGGCCAAGGTCTGCGCGATCATGATCGTCCTGGCCGCCATCGACATTTTCTTCGTCCGTTTTGAAATGGAAGAAAAGATGAAGATGACCAAGCAGGAGGTGAAGGAGGAATACAAGGAGACCGAGGGCGACCCACATATCAAAGCGCAGATTCGCTCGATTCAGCAGGCGATGGCCCGCAAACGAATGATGGCCGAGGTACCGAAGGCCGATGTGGTCATCACTAACCCGACCCACTACGCGGTGGCCATTCGTTATAAGCCCGACGAAATGGCCGCGCCGACGGTCATCGCCAAGGGCATGGATATTCTGGCTGAAAAAATCAAAGAAGTCGCCAGAGAAAATCAAGTGCCGATTGTTGAAAATCCGCCGGTGGCGCGATACTTGCATAAACTTGATCTTGGGGCGACCATCCCGGAAGAAATGTTCAAGGCCGTGGCCGAAATCCTGGCCCACGTCTACAGCTTAAAAGGAATCACGGTGGAATAATTTTCTATGGAACTGGCGGCGGCGCGGCAACTCATCACCAAAGACAACATCAAGGCGCTCGGCACCCGCAGCGACATCATGGCCGCCTTTGGCTTGGTGTCGATTCTCCTGGTCATGATCATCCCGCTGCCGTCAATTCTGCTCGATTTTTTTCTGGCTATTAACATCAGCGTTTCGTTGCTCATCCTGATCATCAGCATCTACACGGTCAAGGCCGCCGAATTCTCAATTTTCCCGGCGCTTCTGCTCACCACCACCCTGTTCCGCCTGGCCTTAAACGTCGCCTCGACGCGGCTGATTCTTCTGCATGGCGACCAGGGGCCGGACGCCGCCGGACATATCATCCAAGCCTTCGGCCAATTCGTTGTCGGCGGTAACTATGTGGTGGGCGTGGTTATTTTCTGCATCCTGGTGCTGATCAATTTCATGGTTATCACCAAGGGCGCGGGCCGCGTCGCCGAAGTCGCCGCCCGCTTTACCCTTGACGCCATGCCTGGCAAGCAAATGGCCATCGACGCCGACCTGAACGCCGGGCTGATCGACGAAAAAACCGCCCGCCGCCGCCGCGAGGAAATCGCCGGAGAATCGGCCTTTCATGGGGCGATGGACGGCGCTTCCAAATTTGTCAAGGGCGACGCCATTGCCGGCATTATCATCACCCTGGTCAATATCGGCGCCGGATTCGTCATCGGCGTCGTGCAAAATGGGATGCCAATCGCCGAGGCCGCCGCCAACTACACCATTTTAACCGTCGGCGACGGCCTGGTCGGCCAGATTCCCGCCTTAATCATCTCGACCGCCGCCGCCATGCTGGTGACGCGGGCCGCCGGCGAAAAGGATTTCGGCAGCGATCTGCAAAAGCAATTTTCGCAGAGCGCGGTGGCTTTGTTCGTCGTGTCGGTGATGGTGCTGCTCTTTTCCTTCATCCCCGGAATGCCCTTTTTCCCGTTCGCCGTGTTGTCGATTGGCGTTGGCATGATGGCTTTGCATATCTATCAGAAGCAGCAAAAAGAAGCGGTCGTCGCGCCAGAGATGGCGATCCCAGAGGAAGCGCCAGTCGCGCCGGAAGAAAATTATGAGCGGATGCTCACCGTTGACCTGTTGCAGCTCGAAGTCGGCTACGGTCTGATTCCCTATGTTGACGCCAACCAGGATGGCGAGCTGCTCAGGCGCATCCAGGCAATTCGTCGGCAATTCGCCCAGACGATGGGCTTCATCGTGCCGCCGGTGCATATCAAAGACAATCTGCAACTTTCGCCGAATCAATACGCCTTTTCCCTGAAAGGCGTGCGGCTCGCCGATTCAGAAATTCTGCCCGGCCATTACATGGCCATGGACCCTGGCATGGTCACGGAAAAAATCAAGGGCGTCGCCACCACCGAACCGGCCTTCGGCCTGCCCGCCATCTGGATCACCGAAGACAAGAAGGAACGGGCGCAGATCGCCGGTTACACCGTGGTTGACGCCGCGACCGTCATGGCCACCCACATCAGCGAGGTGATCAAACAGCATGCCGATGAATTGGTTGGCCGCCAGGAAACCCAGCAACTGATCGAAAATCTTGGCAAAACCTACCCGAAACTCGTGGAGGATTTAGTGCCCGGCATCCTGGCTTTGGGCACGGTGATGCGGGTGTTGCAGCGGCTCTTAAAGGAAGGAATTCCGATTCGCGACCTGCGCACGATTCTCGAAACCATGGCCGACTGGGCGCCGATGACCCGCGACCCGGAAGTCCTCACCGAATATGTCCGTCATGCGCTGGCGCGCGCCATCAGCCTGCAACTGGCGGTGGACGGCGTGATTCCGCTTCTGACCTTATCGAAACCGGTGGAAGACGCCATCGCCGCCGCCGTGCAGCACAAGGAAACCGGTAGCTATCTGTCAATCGACCCGAAACTTGCCCAGAATATTCTCGATTCCATCGGCCAGGGATTGCCGCTGTTTGAAGGCGGGCAAAAGCCGGTGCTTTTAGCCGCGCCGCAGATTCGTCCGCATGTGCGCAGTCTGACTGAACGCTACTTCCCCAGTCTCTTCGTTTTATCGCATAATGAGATTGCCCCGAACCTGAAAATCCGCTCCTTGGCCACGGTGACGCTCTGATGCAAGTGAAAATTTACGAAGCCCCCGATATGACCACCGGTCTCAAGCGCATCCGCGAAGAACTCGGCCCGGACGCGCTGATTTTATCAACGCGCACACGGCGCGACGGCCCTTTGGGTTTGCTCGGAAAACCAATTTTGGAAATCACAGCGGCCATCGACGGCCCGGCTGGCGGCGGCCAGGCGGTGACGCCAGATGAACGCGGACTGCTCACCGGCGGCGGGCCGATGCCGAAGAAAAAATCACGCGGCATCCAGGCGAACGACCAGGCCAGCGGCGGGCGACTCGACTTCACCATCGGCGCCGATGATGATCTGCTCGCGGAATTATCGGCATCGGAGAAAAATCCGGACGTTTCGTTGGCGGTGGCCTCAAGCAAATCATCGTCTGAATCAGCGCTCAAACCGAAGCCAACGGCGATTCAGCCAGAGATGCGCCTTCTGTTTGACGAATTGGCGGTGGCCGCCCAAAACGACGCGGCGACTGAAGCGACGCCGACGCCGGAGGCCAAACCTGTTGTCAGAAAGCGCGGCGGCAAAGGCGGCGCGAACGCGGCAAAACCGCTGGACAAGGAAGCGACCACAGCCAGCAAAAGCGCGCGGCGCAAAGGCGGCGCAAACGGAGAAAAGACGATTCGTGACGAGCGTGCCGCACCCGTTCATGGCCAGCCTGTCGAAGCGCGAACGGCAGCGCCGGTCTTGCCGCCGCCGCCGCGCCTTCTCGCCTACCTGCGCCAATGCGGCATCGAAACGGCGACCGCCGAAAGCCTGGCCCGCTACGCCGCCGGGCGTCTCACCAAAGCATCGGAGGACGACCCGCTGGCGGCGCGCGCCTGTCTGATCGAAGCGGTGCAAAATTTCATCTCGGTGGCGCCGCCCGATTTTTCCAATCCTAACGAACAGCGGCGCATCGCCCTGGTCGGCCCGACCGGCGTTGGCAAAACCACGACCATCGCCAAGCTGGCGGCCTGGTACATGGCCCGCCATTCCGGCAAGCTGGCCCTGATCACCATTGATACCTATCGCATCGCCGCCGTTGAACAACTGAAGGTCTACGGCGAAATCATGCGCCTGCCGGTCGAGGTGGTCATCGACCCGGAACACTTGGCCGCTTGCCTGGACAAGCACCGCGACGCCGCCCTGATCCTCATTGATACCTCCGGCCACAGCCCGCAAAACGCCGAAGCGGTGGCCGAATTGGGCCAGTTTTTCACCGCCGCCCCGGCCATTGAAAAACATCTGGTCTTGTCGGCGACCACCCGCGAAAACGAGTTATTGCACAGCCTAAACGCCTTCGCGCCGCTGGCGGTCGAGCGCGCCATTTTCACCAAGATTGATGAGTGCTCGAATCTGGGCACCCTCTTAAACGTCCAGATTCATAACGCCCAGCCGCTGTCATTTCTCACCAACGGCCAGCGAGTGCCGGAAGATTTGCTGGAAATCGACCGCCGCCTAGTCGCCGAATTGATTTTGTCCGAAGGAGCCGCGCGCCATGTCTAGTCCACGCCGCACCAACGATCAGGCCGATACCCTGCGGGCCATCAACGCCCCGGACATGGGGGCCATGAGCGGCGGCGCTCTGGCCGAAACGGGCACCGCCGTTTATGCGATCACCGGCGGCAAAGGCGGCGTCGGCAAAACCGCGCTCACCGCCAATCTGGCCTACAATCTGGCGCTTTTAGGCAAACGGGTGCTGATTCTCGACGCCGACCTGGGCCTGGCCAACATCGATGTTATGTTCGGCCTCGCGCCTTCGTACAATCTGTCCCATTTCTTCGCGGGCGAACAGGAACTCGCCGCCATTCTCGCCGACGGGCCTTTAGGCATCAAAATTCTGCCCGCCGGTTCCGGCATCCAGCAGGTGACACATCTCGACAGCCAGCAGAAGATTCGCCTGCTCGACGCCCTCGATTCGTTGCAGATGACCTTTGATTTTCTCCTCATCGACACCGAGGCGGGCATTTCCGAAAACGTCACCTATTTCAACACGGCGGCGCAGGAAATCATCGTCATGACCACGCCAGACCCGACGGCCATTACCGATGCTTACGCCTTGATGAAGCTGTTATCAACGCAATACCACGAAAAGCATTTCAACCTGGTGGTCAACCAGGTGTCAAAAGATGGCGACGCCCTGACCGTGTTCAAAAAATTGACCATGGTCGCCAGCCGCTATCTTGACGTGTCACTCGATTTTTTAGGCTCAATTCCGCACGACCGGCAGTTGATTGAAGCGATTCGCCGCCAGCGCGTGATAAGCGAACTCTATCCGCACGCCAAAAGCGCCATCGCCTTCGCCAATCTGGCCGCCCGCCTCTGTCTGGAGCCAATCAGCCCGGAACCGAAGGGCGGATTGCAGTTTTTCTGGAAAAAATTGTTGCATTTTGGCACGGGAGTCTGACATGCTCTATCCGCAACCACCGGCATCGGACGACAAATCGCGTTTGATCCGCGAACACATGTATATGGCCGATATTCTGGTTGGCCGCATGATGACGCAAGTGCCCGCCTTTATGAACCGCGACGACATGAAAAGCGCCGCCATGGTCGGCTTAATCGACGCCGCCAACAAATTCGACGCGACGAAAAACATCCAGTTTAAGACCTTCGCCGAACACCGCATCCGGGGCGCGATTTTGGATGAAATGCGCAAACTTGATTGGTTTTCCCGCACCCTGCGCGACAAATACACGAAAATCAGCCGGGCGATTTCCGACTTGGAAAACCGGCTTGGCCGCGACCCGGATGACTACGAGGTGGCGGAAGAGCTGGAACTCAGCCTTGACGAATACCAATCGCAACTGGCGCAGGTCAGCCACCTCGGTTGCGTCAGTTTACATGAAACCCTCGACCACTCCGAAGAGGGCGCGACCTTTCTCGACCAACTGGAAACCACCAATCCTTTTCATGCGCCCGGACACCGTCTGGAAGCCGAGGAGCTGACGCGGGTCATCGCCGAAGTGCTGGAATCGCTGAATGAAAAAGAGCGGCAGGTGATTTCTCTGCTCTATTATGAAGAGCTGACTCAGAAAGAAATCGCCGAAGTCATGGGATTGTCGGAAGGTCGGGTATCACAATTGCATAGCCAAGCCTTAATCAAGCTGAAAAACAAGGTGCGCAATCAAATCACCCCATACTGAACAGGAGCCGTCATGCACGCCGTATTCTCTGTCGCCTCGTTGACTATTCTGCCCCTGACCCTGACCTGCGCCGTGTTGCTGTACGAAAAGAGCCGTCGCAACCTGCGCCAAAAACTTGACCAGACCGAACGCGAGCTGTCGCGGGCGCAGGCTGGTCTGCGTGAACTGCGCCAGGAACAACGCGAGGCCAAACGCTTTGCCAACGCCTTCGGCGCGGCGGAGATTTCCCAGCGTTTGCGCCAGACGCACGGCGAAAACCGGAAATTTTTCAAAACCCAGCCGCCGGAGCGCTACCGCTACGCCAGCTCGCTGATCGCCTGCGGCGTCGAGGCCGGGCAACTGGCCGAAGGATTGTCATTATCCCGTCAGGAAGCCGAACAACTGGTGGCCCTGGCCCGTTTGGCCGAACGGCGGCATGGCGGCGAAAGCGGTCTAAAGAACGCGGCGGAAATGCCGATATATCATTGATGGATTCTGTCCGCTGTTCCTCGTCTCCGGATGAGGGGCGCGATGTTTGTAGCATCCATAGGGAACCTCAAAAATTCACGTTTCGTTGAGCGCCAGGAAAACGCTGATTTATTCGTTCACCCTGGTGAGCCAGGGCGCGGCGCGCCGTGCCCCGACAGCCGAACCTGTCTGCCGCCAGGCAGGCGGTGGAAGAAAGAATCGGCGCTTCCTGGGAGACCGCCTATCCGGTTTAATGCTTTCGCTTGGTGATCAGTAGCGCGGTTTATGCACAAACGACGCGCAACACAAAATTGGCGCGTCAGGGAAAAGAAAACAGCAAAGGATTTGCCATGACATCCGGTAAATACAGCGCCCTGTCCGGGGCCATCGCCCGCGACCAGGCCATCGCCCATATCTCGGCCAACCTGGCCAACGTTTCCACCACCGGCTACAAGCGGCGCGGTTTGAGTTTCGAGGCAATGTTGCGCGGCGAACAGCAAACCAATAAGGCCAAAGGCATCAATTACAGCCGGGTGAAAACCGTCAACACCGATTTCAGTCCCGGCCCGCTCAAACATACCGAAAATCCCTTCGATGTGGCGATTCACGGCGAGGGATTTTTCAAGGTTCAGGGGCCAAACGGCGCGCTCTACACCCGGCGCGGCGATTTTGTCACCGACCAGGCCGGGATTTTACGGACATCAAACGGCATGATGGTGCTGGATAACGGCGGCGGACCGATCACCATTCCAAACGCTGATACCAGTCAGGTTTCGATTGGCGAAAGCGGCATTGTCGCCATCGTCAACGCCGACGGCGGCGCCGATGAGGTTGGGCAAGTGGCGGTGGTCGGCATCGACAACCTGCGGAATCTCAGGCAGGAGGAAAACACCATGTACAGCCTGGGCGAAGGCGCGGCGGAAACCGAGCTGGCGACGCCTTTTCGTCTGGTGCAGGGCAGCCTGGAAACCGCCAACGTCAACATGACCGAAGAAATGACCAATCTGATTGATAATTACCGCGCCTATGAAAATTATCACAAGGTTATCGAGAGCTATAAAGCGCTCGGCGAGCAGCAGGACGCCTTAGGCACCTTGAGTTAATTCGGCTTCGCGGAAACCGCACAATCAAACTAACAGGAATCGATTATGATACGCTCACTGTGGACCGGCACCACCGGAATGCACGCCCAGCAATTGAATATTGATGTCATCGCCAATAACCTGGCTAACGTCAGCACCAACGGCTTCAAGAAGAGCCGCGCTGATTTTCAAGATTTGCTCTACCAGACCATGAAGGTGCCGGGCAGCCAGACGTCCGCCGATACCCAATCGCCGACCGGAATTCTGATTGGTTTAGGCGTCAAACCGGCGGCTGTGACCAAAGTGTTCACCGAAGGCGACATCATCCATACCGAAAACGAGCTGGATATAGCCATTGAGGGACGCGGTTTTCTGCAAATTGAGACACCCGACGGCAATACCGCCTACACCCGCGCCGGTTCCTTAAAACGCGACAGCGACGGCCGCATCACCAATTCCGACGGTTATCCGATCATCCCGGCTATCACCATCCCCGACGGCACCACCAGCATTACCATTGGCAATACCGGCATCGTCAGCGTTCTCATGGGCGAAGGCGGAGAAAATGTCGAAATCGGCAATATCGAGTTGGCCACCTTCATCAACCCGGCGGGACTAAACGCCATGGGCAAAAATCTGTTTCAGGAAACCGACGCCTCCGGCCCGCCGGTTTTGGGCGCGCCCGGCGATGAAGGCTTCGGCACGCTGCTGCAAACTTATATTGAAGGCTCGAATGTGAACATCGTCGAGGAAATGGCCAGTATGATCACGACGCAAAGGGCCTATGAAATCAACTCGAAAACAATTCAGACCTCGGACGAAATGATGCAGACCACCAATAACCTGGTGTAAGCGATGCGCCTCGGACTGGCCTTTTTTTCGTTTTTGGTCTCAGTCCTGACCTTGGCTGTCACCATGCCCGCCGCCGCCCTCACCCTCGATTTTCACCGCGAAACCACCGTCGGCGGCCCACGAGTGACGGTGGGCGATGTCGCCGATTGCCTCGATGGTGAGCTAATTTGCCAGGCTCTTCTTGACCGCGAGGTGGCGAGAGCGCCCGCGCCCGGCGGCCTGATGCGCCTCGCCGCCGTGGAAGTCGGCAAAACTGTCCGCCGTTTATTGCCACAAGAAATCGAACTGGAGCTGACTGGCGCGGCCAATATCGACATTCGGCGCGTCGGGCGGCAAATCACCGCTGACGATATTCTGACACGGATTGATGAATATCTGCGCGACCAGGCGGCGCGTTTTCCAGAGGCGGAAATCCGCTTTACGCCCACCGAACGTCCTCTGCCCTTCATGTTGCCGGAGGGAGAAATCAGTTGGGAAATCATCCCGGCCTCGCCCGGCCTGCTCGGCTCGTCGCGTATCGCGGTTTTGCTGAAAGTCGATGGTAAGGTGCGGAAAAATCTGTCGATTCCCGGCAAACTCGAAGTCTTCGCGCCGGTGGCGGTCGCGAAAGAAGCGCTGGCCAAGGGCGATTTGCTTAGCCCAGAGCAATTCTCCCTGGAAAAGCGCGACCTGAGCGGTTTGGACGCGCCAGTGACGAATTTGCAGACTGTCGCCGGGCTGAAACTGAATCGCTCGTTGAAGGCTGGCGAAATTCTGACCAACCGCGCCGCCCAAACACCGCCGGTTGTTCATCGCGGCGAATTGGTCAAATTGGTGGCTCGGCAGGGCGCGATGCTCGTCACCGCCCAGGGCGTCGCCCAGTCGGATGGCGCCTTGGGCCAGATGATTCGCGTTGAAAACAGCAATTCCAAAAAAATCGTCCGGGGCCAGGTCAGCGGGCCGGGCGTCGTTGAGGTGCCGCTGTGAAAAGCAAAATATGCGCCGTCGGTTTGTTGCTGGCCATTTCTTTGGCGCTTGCCGCCTGCGGCCGCGCCGCCCCGCCGAAAAAGATGGATATTCCGGAGCCGCTGGAAGAAGGTTTGCAGGCCGCGCCGCAGCCGCGTAGCGCCGGTTCGCTCTACAGCCGCGCCAGCGATTCGCTGTTCGCCGATCTGAAAGCGCGGCAAGTTGGCGATATGCTGACGGTTTTAATTGAGGAAAAAGACAGCGCCTCCAAAGAAGCCTCAACCTCAACCGACCGCAACAGCAGCGTTTCGGCGGCGCTTCCGCATCTCCTGGGCCTGGAAAACTCGAAGCTGGTCAGCGAATTGCCCGGCAATCCCGATTTGAATACGCTTTTGGGCGCTGATTTTTCCAACAGCTTCGCCGGGAACGGCTCGACCTCGCGCAAGGGGCAACTGAACGCCTCGCTGGCCGTGCAGGTCATCGGCGCTTATCCGAACGGCAATCTGAAAATCCGCGGCGGCAAGGAAGTGATGGTCAACAGCGAAGTGCAAGTCATTTATCTGACCGGCATCGTCCGCCCGGTGGACATCAGCGCCGCCAACACCGTGCAATCAACCAAAATACTCAACGCTCGCATCAGCTATACCGGCGACGGCGCTTTGAGCGACAAGCAGGAACCGGGCTGGCTGATGCGCATCGTTGATAATGTCTGGCCATTTTAAGGAGTCGATATGCGCCGCTTCTCCGCCCGCTTTTTTCTTGCGCTCGTCGTCTTCGGTGTCATTTTTCTGACTGACGCGGCCCAGGCCGCCCGCATCAAAGACCTGGCCAAACTGCACGGCGTGCGTAGCAATCAATTGATAGGCTACGGCCTCATAACCGGTTTGAACGGCAGTGGCGACGACATGAAAAAGTCGCTGTTCACGACGCAGGCCATTTACAACATGATGGCCCGCAACGGCATCATCATCGACGCCGCGCAGATGCGGAACCTGAAGATGAAAAACATCGCGGCGGTCATGGTGACGGCGCAACTGCCGCCGTTCGCCAAAACCGGCGCGACCATCGACGCCCAGGTATCGTCGGTCGGCGACGCCTCGTCTCTGGCCGGCGGCACCCTCTTGATGACGCCTTTACGCGGCGCTGACGGCGAAGTCTACGCCGTGGCCCAGGGGCCGCTGACTATCGGTGCCTTTTCCTATGGCGGCAAGGCGGCGCGGGCGCAGAAAAATCATCCGACCGTCGGCAATATCCCCGGCGGCGCTCTGGTGGAAAACACCGTGCCGGTGGCCTTGGGCAACGACGGTTCCCTGATCTATCAATTGAGCGACGCCGATTTCACCACCGCGACCCGCATCGCCGAAGCCATTGACGCCGAATACGGCGTCGGCACCGCCTTTCCCGACGATTCCGGCTCGGTCAAGGTGACAATTCCCGAAGCGCTGCGCGAACATGTTGTCGAATTTGTCGCCTCGATAGAAAACCTCGATGTCCAGGCCGATACCGCCGCCAAGGTGGTGGTCAACGAACGCACCGGCACCATCGTCATGGGAAAAGATGTCCGGCTTTCGACGGTGGCGGTCTCGCACGGCAACTTAAGTCTGGTTATCCGCGAAAATAAAGAAGTCGCGCAACCCAACTCATTCAGTCAGGGTGAAACCGAAACCATCACTTCAACCGACGTGTCGGTCGAGGAAGAGGAAGGCGAGCTGATGTTGCTTGATATGAAAGAGGGAAAAAACGGCGTCAGCATCGGCGAAATCGCGAGCGCCCTCAACGCTATCGGCGCGACGCCGCGCGACCTGATCGCCATCTTCCAAGCGATCAAGGCTTCCGGCTCGATGCACGGCGAATTGATTATTCTGTAAAGGGGAAATTGTATGTACACCCACATTGATCCACGTACTATTATCAGTCAGGCCGCCGGAAATATCTCGGAGAAAAAAACGCTGGAAACAAAAACGAAAAATCTGGCCGCCCTGCGTGAATCCTGCCGCGAGTTCGAAGCGATTTTTGTTGGCGAAATGTTCAAGGCGATGCGCAAAACCGTGCCCGACAGCGGCCTGGTAAAAAAGAGCATGGCCGTCGAAACCTATCAGGAAATGCTGGATATGGAAACCGTCCGCAAAACTACCCAAGGACAAGGGCTTGGCATCGGCGAGGCCATGTATCGGCAGTTGGCCGCGCATCTGGAAGCCGTGAAAGAGAAATAGTTTTTTTGATTTTGTTTTTTGTCAGGGGGGACGGCTATGGATTACATCGTGCAAAAAGGCGACACCATCGCCGAAGTCAGCAAACGACTTGGTTGCCTCTGGAAAGACCTAAAAGAAGCCAACCCCAAGGCGGTCGGTCAGTCGCGGAAAAACGGCAACTGGTTTTTGCGCGAAGGGATGACGGTGTCGGTGGACGACGCCTCATTCGCCAAAGAACTCGGCGCAGCGGCGAATACGGCCAGCAAGCCTCACCCGTCCGCCCAGATCAGCGGCGAAGTGAATATAAAGAACGGACAGGAAATCATCCATGCCGTCCAGGCCGGTGAAACCATCTGGGGGCTGGCCACACAAAAATATGGTGTCGATCCGGACGCCCTTCAGCAATTCAACCAGATTGACGACCCGCGCCGCCTGCAAATCGGCCAGACGCTGCGCATTCCGGAGCGACTACCGGCGTTTCAACCAGCGGATGCGGCTATTGCCACGAACATTCCCAACGAAACCGACAGCGCTGAAAACGCGGCGGAGACCACTGTGGACAAGGCCGCCGCCTTAACCTTGGCCGCCGTTTCGGACTTCAAGTGGGAAACGGCCCGCGCCGCCGTCGAAAACGCGGTGGGCAAGGCCATAAAAGTCGTCGCCAGTTGGTACGGCCAATACCACCATGGCCGGGCCATGGCTAACGGCGAACCTTTCAATATGTATGCCGCCACCATCGCCCACAAAGATTTGCCGCTGGGCGCTAAGGTGCGTCTGGAAAACCCGGAAACCGGCGAAAAAGTCGTCGCCACCGTCACCGACCGCGGCCCATTCATTGAGGGGCGCGACGTTGACCTCAGCTATGGCGTCGCCAAGCGGCTTTCTCTGGACAAACAGGGCGTCGGCAGTCTGCTGATGACCGTGCTGTAAATTTTTGTTGGTTCGGGCGCGACCAATTGCGCCCCTACAGTCCGAACGATTGAAGTGTTCATCCGCGCTTGCCGCGCTTTTTTCCACGCGAGGAACTGTCATGCTCCACTGCTGCATCTTTGTCTGCGGCGCGGCCCTGATGATCATCGAATTGACCGGTTCGCGCATTCTGGCCCCTTTGCTCGGAACATCTCTGGTCGTCTGGACCAGTCTGATCGGCGTCATTCTGGCCAGTCTCAGCCTCGGCGCCTGGTGGGGCGGCGCGCTTGCCGATCGGCGACCACAGGCGCGGGCGCTCGGACGCATCGTTCTCCTCGCCGCCTGGGCCACCGCCGCCATCGGCATCTCGAAAACCTGGATATTGACGGCGCTCCAGGACGTCGGCGACCCGCATGTCGTGGCCCTGACCGCGACCGTGGCCCTGTTCGCGCCGGCGTCGATCCTGCTTGGCATGGTTTCACCGTTCGCCGTCCGCCTGCGTCTGCCTGACCGCGAACACGGCGGCCGCACCGCTGGCGGCCTGTACGCGGTTTCCACCGTCGGTTCGATCGTTGGCACCTTTCTCGCCGGTTTCGTTCTCATCGCCTGGGTGGGTAGCACCGCCATCCTGTTCATCACCGCCGCCACGCTAACGCTGGCTTCCTGCATGGCCGCCCCGGAAGACAAGATGCTCAAGGCGGTCTCCTTGGCGCTGTTCCTACTGGCGCTCTACGCTTTGCATCAGCAGGATGGCTGGCTGGCCCGGCAGGGCTTTTTCGACCGCGACACCCGCTATAACCGGATTCTGGTGTACACTGGGCGGGAAGAGGGCAGCGGTCGGCTCACCCGCGAGATGGTCACCGGCCCGCATGGACGGCAGTCAGCCATGTACCTCGACGATCCCGTCGAGCTGGCCCTGCCCTACACCCGCTTCTATCGTCTGCTTGAATACTACCGACCGAACGCCAGGCGCATGTTGGTATTGGGCGGCGGCGGTTATTCCTTTCCCAAATACGCCCTGGCCCACTATCCCGAACTTGATATTGATGTGGTCGAACTCGACCCCGGCGTCACCGCGCTGGCCCGCGACTATTTCGGCCTCGCCGACCATCCTCGCCTGCGCATCGTTGCCGAGGACGCCCGCACATTTCTCGGCAAAGTAAAGCAACCCTACGACCTGATTCTCTGCGACGTGTTCAACTCCCACTACTCCATTCCCTTCCATTTAGTCACCGTCGAGGCCGCGCGCCTGCTCCGCGCCGCCCTGAAACCCGACGGCGCGCTACTGGTCAACCTGCTGGCCTCGCCCGAAGGGGTATCGAGCCGTTTTTACAAAACCCTGCGAGCTACCTTGGCCGCTGATTTTCCGATAATCCACGCCTACGCCGTCACCGACCCGAAGGCGCTCCATTTGTGGCAAAACATCATTCTGGCAGCTGGAGGAAATGAGCCGACCGCCCGGCGCCCCGATGACCCGGCTCTCCGCGACATGCTTAGTCGCCGTTTGGCCGCGCCCACCGGCGTCTGGCCGCCGTTCACCGACGAATACGCGCCGGTTGACCGCCTGAACGACCATTTGCAAACCTGGGCCGCGCCATCGGGGCGGAAGAGATAGTTTCGTCCCGTTTCATCGATGGCGCATGATTCGCCCTAAGGTCGTGGTTTGTCACGGCGCAGTTCTTTGTCCGACCAGGCGCAGAAGCTTTTGCGCCGCGCCGCCGTCAATCCTTCCATCTGACCCAAAATCAGCCACATGCGATCAATTTCCTCGGCCTGGCTCTCTTCCGGCAGGCTCTCAAGAATATCCACGCCCCTAGCGTAAAGCGAAGTCCATTGTCCGGGCACGAAGCGGGAAAGGCGGCACATTTCCTTGAGGTCGCTGTACCAGACAGTCAGTTGGTCAGCGGAGCGCCGCACTTCGACCGCGCCGATGCGGATGCTGCCGTCGTTTCTCTCGGCCCATGGCGCGGCATCGTTTGTTTTCTTTTCCATCTTCAGGCTCAGGCTGTCCGTCGCGTCCGCCGCGACGCGGGCCATGCCGACGATGCGTTTGCTCTTCTTCGCCTTGAACAACGGAACGACCACATCGGCGTCGGTCGCCTTCATGTCCATTTCATCACCCGCCGCTTCATCCGCCTGATCGCCACTGGCCGTAATTTTTTGCTCTGTGTTCGCGGCCAGGCTCGCATCCATGCCTGCCGCCTGTCTGTCTGGCGCTAGCAGACTGGCACTGACAGGCGGCGCGGCGCTCTTGGCAAGACGGTTAGCAATCTCGGCGGCATTGGAACCGTCACCGCTTGCGGCATCCAGCGCTACCGACCTCGCGGCGGCGTCAGCGGACAGGGACGCGGCGGGCGGCGGCATTGGCTGCGGCGCGGCGGCGCCGGAACCCAACACCGAGCCGCCAAATTTCGCCACATCATTCACCGTGCTGGGAATACCGCCGGTCGTTCCCCCGTCCGCCTCGATAATCGCCTTCTTCCGTGAGGCCGCGCCAGTCGCGGCCTGCGGATGTTCGTTGGCCCGCGTCGCATATCGCTCCAACGGGGCATATTGGCCGGGATGCTGCCGATACAGCAACACAACTAAACAGGCGGCAAGCAGAGCGCCGCCCGCGCAGGCCAATGATTTCCAGGATATATTCGGCCATGTCCACGCCATTGCCCGGCGGCCTGTCTGCGTAAACAAGCCGCCGGGCCACGCCGATTCCAGCCAGACACGGTAGCATTCCTGACAAGACGCCAGATGACGAGTCAGGCGATTTCGTCGCTCCCAGGAAAGCCGCTCTTCGGCCATGGCCGCGATTTCTTCTGGCGCGGGACAAACGCCCGTCTGATGTTCGTCTCGCGCCAGAGCCAAAAGGGCCATGACCTTCGCCAGATGTTTATCCTCCTTCATATGCGTCTTCCTCACCGGCCATCTTGCAACAAAAGCAACAGTTCCTGATACAAGCCGACCCGTTCAAACTCCCGGCGCAGGCGTTCCAGCAGACGCCGCATCCGCGCCGCCGCCTGAAATCGGCCCATGCCAAGCATTCGCCCGGCCCCGGCCACCGACAGACCATCCTGATAGCACATTTTCAAAAACAGACGCTCTTCCGACGAAAGAGAGATGGATATGGCCTGAAAGGCGTTCCGGGCATGGCTCACGGCTTCGCGGCCACCGCCCAGCAGCAATTCAAAAACCGTCGTCAGCGCTTCGTCCCGCTCACGCCTCTCTGATTCCCGGTCAGGCGAAGACGGAGCGACCAGTTCCGGCGCTTCTTCCAGCGGCGTTTCTTCCAGGAACGCGCCGCAGTCGGGAATGCGGGCCAAAAGCTGTCGGGCCGCCGCTTCCAGCGCCTTTCTGTCGCCTTCAGCCGCTGGCAGGCTGACGCACAGCATCTCCAGAGCGTCAGGCAAAGGGAAGCGTTCGCGGCACAGGGCGGTGTGGAGTTTTTCCCAGATGCCGCCGAGTTTTGTCACCCACAGAGGCGGGCGGCCACGACCAAACTTTTTCCGGGCGAAATTTTCCAGCTCGCTTACCGCCACCGCCCGGAAAAACCCGGCAAACGAGGCCTCGCCTCGATATTTTTTCAAAACAGCCCAGTCATCTTTGGCCAAGGCGTCCATAACCGCCAGCGCCGCTTCTTCGGCGACCACATTGTGCCAGAAGCGCTTTTTCGCCATTTTGTTGATAAAGTCCCAGTGGGCGTGCGCTTCGGCCTTATAATCGCGCTCCATTGTGCTCCGGCGGCAACGTTGTTGAAATTTTTTCTGACCACCGGCGACACATTCGCCCGTGGTGTCCGTCATTCTTTTTTGTATACACAAGCAAGCGGTCAATCCGACCGGGAAATCATCATACATACACGAGGTGACGCATGATTTCAAAACGTTCAGCATTGGCGATCAGCCTGGCGGCCCTGCTGCTGCCGCTTGTCGCCTGTAGCCCAAGGCCGCAGACGCCCGACAATGGCGCGCAGAGCAGCGCCAAGGAAAAACAGCTTGCAACGGTGAAAACGACAAGGCCGTCGGCGCCACCAACCAAGGCCCTCGAAGCGGCGGCCCCAGTCGCCGAAGCCAATCTGGCGCTGGAGAGAGTCGCTGAACCAATCTCCTTGGCAAAAAGCGGCGACAGCAAAATAAGGAGCGACTCCGCCCGCCTGGCCCAACCCGTCGCGTCGATGATGGCCGTTGGCTATCACTCGCCGTTCCCGGTCGCGACCAGCCACGAATCCTACGATCCAACCCGGCAAAGCGGTTTTATCCTGGCAAAAACAACGCCCTTATCGACCTTTTCAATTGATGTCGATACGGCTTCCTACGCCAACGTCCGCCGCTTCATCAACGACAATATGATGCCGCCGCCAGGCGCGGCGCGGGCCGAGGAGATGATCAACTATTTTCACTATGATTATCCCGAACCGCGACAAGGCGAGATCGCCATCCATAGCGAATTGGGACAAAACCCGTGGCGGGCGGCGGCGAATCTCTTAAAAATCGGCCTGAAAGCCAAAGAACTGCATACCGCGCCGCCACCGTCGAACCTGGTGTTCCTGATCGACGTTTCCGGCTCGATGAATTCACCGGATAAACTGCCGCTCTTACAACAGGCTTTGCACATGCTGACCGATGAACTGGCCGAAACCGACCGCATGGCCATTGTCACCTACGCCGGCGACGAGCGCGTGGCCTTGCCGTCCACGGGCGGCGGCGACAAGGCGATCATCCACCAGGCCATTAACCAACTCGCCGCTTTTGGCTCAACCCACGCCTCCGCCGGGATCATCACTGCCTACCAACTGGCGGAACAGGGGAAAATTCCCGGCGGCAATAACCGCGTCATCCTGGCCTCCGATGGCGATTTCAACGTTGGCGTCACCAGCCGCGACGAGCTGGAAAAGCTGATTGAAAGCAAGCGGCAAACTGGCGTCTATCTTTCCGCGCTGGGCTTCGGCACAGGCAATTATAAAGACGACAATATGGAGCTTCTCGCCGACAAGGGCAACGGCAACTACAACTACATTGATTCGATTTCCGAGGCGAAAAAGGTGCTGGTAAAGGAGCGCATCGCCAATCTGTTCACGCTGGCCAACGATGTGAAGATTCAGATTGAATTCAACCCGGCGCTGGTTGGCGCCTACCGGCTGATCGGTTATGAAAACCGGCGACTGGCCAGCGAGGATTTCAACGATGACAAAAAAGACGCCGGGGAAATCGGCGTTGGCCACACGGTGACGGCGCTCTATGAAATCCTGCCGCCGGACGCCAAAGACCTGCCCACGGTCGATGCCTTGAAATACCAAAGCCAGAGTGGCGCTGGCGGCGCGGAACTGGCGACCATCAAACTGCGCTACAAGCCGAAAGGGGCCAAGCATTCCATGCTGGTCGAACAGCCGGTGACGGGGCCGCCGCTGGCCCTCGATAAAACCAGTGATGATTTTCGTTTCGCCTCGGCTGTCGCCGGTTTCGCCATGCTGCTTGGCGACGCCCAGCAAAAAGGCCAGCTTGATTATCCGCTGGTCATAAAACTGGCCGCCGCCAGTCGGGGAACCGATGCCGACGGCTATCGCGGCGAGTTCGTCCGTCTGGTCGAAAGCGCGGCGACGCTGACGAAATATCGGCGGGAAGCGCAGAAACAGCCGCAAGAGTTTCCCCAGCCAAGGCCGCTCATCAAAACATTGAAAGTGGAGTAATGACGAAAGAAGGGGAACCGGCGCGAAACCGGCTCCCCTTCTTTATGCGAGAAACAAAAATCCGGCGCGTTTCCACCTGAAACAGCGCGGTATCGTTGATTTTTATTGCAGGACGCCGCGAATATCCTTGGCCAGGACGCTTTCCGGCGCCGGGCCGGGGTATTTTTTCACCACCTGACCCGCTTTGTTGACGAGAAAAGAAACCGGAATCATATAGACGCCGCCGAAATTTTCGGCGGTGGACATATCGGCCATCAAAACCGGGAAATTAATCCCGGTGCGCCGCATCAAGCGTTGCACCACCGCCGCGCCACCCTGATCGACCGACAGGCCAAGCACGGAAAAACCCTTGGCCGCGAATTCCTGGTGCACCCGCACCAGCGTCGGAATCTCTTGTATACAGGTCGGGCACCAACTGGCGAAAAAGGTTACTAACATGGCCTTGCCGGTAAAATCGTCGCTTTTCACATCCCGACCGCTGGTCGCATCCGGCAAAGTAAATCCCGGCATTTTGACCGCCGCCTGGACGCTATCGGTCGGTCTTTCCGTGAAAATCGGCGGGAACAGTAAGCAAATAAGCGTGAACAATGGGAAAATTTTTTTCATGGCCTCGCCTCCCGTGGCGTTTTCAGTCACCCGGCATTATGGTATACAATTGGGTTCGTTCAAACGCTTTACCATATCCTTTGACTGACGAAAGTCAACACTCGGAGCGCCTGCCGCTCCGTCCTCCCTTCGCCCCATTTCTTGCCTTATGCGCCGTCCATTTTTCGCCATTGCCGCGTTTGTGTTTCTGTCGTTTGTCCTCGTTGCCGCAACCAAAGCGGAAGTGGTTGACCGCATCGTCGCCATGGTCAACAACGATGTCATCACCCAATCCGAGCTGAACGCCGAGGCGCAGGGCGCGTTCACCCAGATCGACGCCACTTTGCCGCCCGAACAACGGCAGGCGATGCGTGAGCAGGTCAGAGGCGAGGTGCTGGATTCGTTAATTGACAAAATCCTGGTCGCGCAGCGAGCCAAGGAGCTGAAGCTGAAGGTCTCGGAGGGCGAAATCGACGAGGCGGTGCAGCAGGTGCTTGAGCGCAACAAGATCACAAAAGAGCAGTTGCTGGCCGGTCTCGCCGAATCCGGCGTCAACGAGAATATTTACCGCAATACCCTGCGTAGTCAGTTGTTGCAGAATAAACTGGTCGCCCAGGAACTGCGCAACAAGGTGGTGATCACCGAAGAAATGGCGAGAAAAGAATACCAAAGACGGAAAGGCGGGACGACAAGCGACGATACGGAAAAGAAGAAGAACGGCGACCGAACGATTTACACGCTGCAACAGATAGGTTGCCGCTGGGCCGATGTCGAGGGGCGGGAACTCTCCTCCGAAGAACTGGCCGAAAACAAGAAAACGGCGCGGGATCGGATTGAGCGCGTCCACCGCATGGCCGAGGACGGCGGCGATTTCGCCGATCTGGCCGCGCAATATTCCGACCTGCCCTCCGCCGCCGACCGGGGCAATCTCGGCGCTCTGCCCGACGACGAATTGGGCGAGGACATGCTGGCGGCGGTAAAAAAGCTTGATGACGGCGAAATCAGCGGCATCATCGAAACGCCTGACGCCTTCCAGTTTTTCAGATTGGTTAAGAGTGAGCGCGAGGATGAAGCGGCGTCCGACACAGCGGAAAAAGAAAAACCCGTCGATGATTTTCCGCTGGTCAAAGAACAAATTATCAATGAGATGTATAATGCGGAAATCAAAAAGGCGTTTTCCGACTGGGCTAAAGAACTGCGGGAAAACGCCTATATCCGCAAGATGTAGTCATAAACGAGACCATCGCCATGCTTGAAGACAGCGACAGCCAGGAAACCCAGAGTCTTGGGGATTATCTGCGCCGACAACGAGAAGAAGCCGGAATGACGGTCGAGGCCTTATGCCTGCGCACCAGAATTTCGTCGGCGATTCTCAGGGCGATGGAAGCGGACAACTACGCGGCCCTGCCCGCGCACGCCTTCGCCCGTGGTTTTTACGCCCTCTACGCCAAGTCGCTGGCCTTAAACGATCAGCGAATCGTCAACTGGTATGGCGAAGAACGGCGGCGCGCAGACAGCGCGGCGGAAGAACACGGCGGCCTGTCTACTCAGGCAGGCGGTTCAGCCATCCATGCGGCGGCGGCGACCCACCACATGGCCAGCGCCAGACATGCCCAACCATTTGTAACCTTCATTATCATCATCGTCGCGCTGGCCGTTCTCGCCGCCCTGCTCTGTTGGCGTTTTGAAGTCAACCCGGTCATGGTTATCCGGGAAAAAATCCACCTGGTGCAGATGCGCTCGTTGCAGCGCGAGCGACATTTCCGCATCCCCAACACCAGCAAAGTCATCCGCCGCACCGACGAAAAGAAGAAGACACTCGTCACTCTGAACGGAGAGCGCTGATTTCGATGTCCGGCCAGGTGTTTTCCTGCCAGGCGATTGTCCTTGACCAGCGCAATTACGGCGAGGCTGACCTGATTGTCTCGCTGTTCAGCCGACAATTCGGACGTATCCAGACAATCGCCAAAAGCGCCCGCAAAAGCAAACGCCGATTCGTCAATAAGTTAGAAATATTTACGTTGCTGGATGTCTTCCTGCGGCCGCCGCGCCGGGGCCTGGCGCTCCTGGAAGAGGCGGAACTCGTCAACAGCTTTGTCCATATCCGACAGAATATCGCGCTCTACGCCGCCGCCTCGCTCCTACGCGAATTTCTGCTGATCACCACGCATGAGGGCGACGCCGACCCGGAACTGTTCGCCCTGACGCTGTGGGCGCTGGCGCGCTTTGACCAGGGCGCGGACTGCCGCGTGGTGACGGCGCAATTTCTCAGCCGCTTCTACGAGCATATCGGCTATCGCCCGGAACTGGAACATTGCCGCCAATGTGGCCAAACGATGACCACCGGCCCTTCCTGGCTGTTCAATACCGCGAGAGGCGGCATCATCTGCCCGCTGTGCGCCAGCGACCACGGCGGCCAGCCAATTCAACCAGGCACGGCGAAATTCCTCGTTTCCTGCCGCGCCGCGCCGTTGCCCCGCTTACACCGCCTGAAAATCGCCGAAGCGCCGCTGGTCGAAGCGCTGAATATCCTCTGGCGTTACGGCAACGCGGTCCTGGGCCGGGAAATCGTCTCGTGGCGACTGTTTACGCAACTGACGGCCCATTGAACGGCGACAGCGTGATGAATCCCAGGACGCATCCCACGCTTTTTAATCCAAGGGCAAGATTTCCCGCAAGAGTCGCCAAGGCAAGGCGCGGATGTTTGGACAAAGGGCAATTGACTGAGTGGCGGAGATGTCGCACACGACAAAATTCCGCGATTGCGCGCTCGCCGGGATGTTTCGCAAAAGGCGCGTCATGTTGCGAGCATCGCTTGGCATCGGCGTTTTTGTGGCTTTCGCTTCAAGCAACACAAGTTTTCCGTTGCCGTTATCGACAATGAAATCGACTTCCAATCCCTGTCGGTCGCGGAAATAATAAAGCCCGCGCTCCAAACCACGCCCCAACCGAAGTTTCAGCGCTTCCGCCGCGACAAGCCCTTCAAACAAGGCGTCCCGAAATGGCGAATTGAGTAACATTTCTTCGCTGCGGATTCCCAAAAGCGCGGCCGCCAAACCACAATCGGTAAAATACAGTTTAGGGCTTTTGACCAGCCGTTTGCCGTAATTTTCATACCACGGCGCAACGAGGATGATCTGACCCGTGATTTCGAGAATGGAAAGCCATTGCGTCAAAGTCGGAACGCTGACGCCAAGCGGCGCGGCGATATCCGTTTTGTTCAGCATCTGACCGCAACGGCTTGCGAGAAGACCGAGAAAGCGGCGAAAAGTCGCCAAATCGCGGATGGAGGCGATGGCGCGCACATCCCGTTCAAGATAGGTTTGTATGTAGGAGCGGAACCAAATGTCGGCGACCTCTGGCGCGGCAAGCACCTCCGGAAAACCACCGAGGAACGGCGATACCGCAGACGATTCCTCGGCTGAAAACGACAGCAATGTGAAGACGGCCGCGCGTCCCGCCATGGACTCGGAAACCCCTTTCATCAACGGCGCTTCCTGAGAACCGGTCAGGAACCAACGCCCTTTCTGCGTCGGGTCGGCATCAATTCGAGAGCGGATGTAAGAAAACAGGCTGGGAATATTCTGGATTTCATCAAGAATAACCGGGAACGACAAGGCATCGAGAAAGGCGTTGGGGTCGGCTGAGGCGCGCGCCAGCACATCGAGGTCTTCCAGCAACACGTGCTGGCAATCCGGAAGCAAATGCCGCAAAAGCGTGGTTTTCCCTGAACGACGCGGCCCCGTCAAAATCACGCAAGGAAAAAACTTGGCGGCGCGGGCAATTTCATTTTCAAGAGTTCGTTGTTGATAATTCATGCGGCAATTCTAAATTGATACTTTAGAATTGTCAAAGGTAACAGACAATCTCAGTCCGAATGATGGAAGAAATAATCAGCGTTTCCTTAGCATGGAATTGGCGTTTCAAGATAGCGCACTTCGCCGCTGTATTCGACGCGCCGCCAACCGTCCTGGTGTTCGAGGATCAAGCCACCGCGCTCGTCGATGCCGGTGGCTGTGGCCTCGTATTGCGGATTGCTGAAGACATCAAAACCGTAGCGCAGGCGACGTCCAATTGTGTCGGTCAGGGAAAGCCAGGCGGCAAGCAATGAATGCCTGGTTTGGCATGGTTCCGCCGCCAGCAGCCGTTCTTCTTCATGCAGCAGCAGGCCGCAATTCCAACGCAATTTGACCAGAAACACGGCGAGGAAATACGGCAAAGAAATTTCCTGGCCCGTTTCATAAGCGAGCGAGGTGGCGTTTTCGCGTAAATCGGCGGGAAAATCCTGGTTATTGAGGTTGAAGGCGAAACCAATCAGGTCAAATTCCTCGCGATAAATCGGTGTGGAAAAGCTTTCGATGAGGAACCCGGCCAGCTTGCGGCCGCGCGCAAGCACATCGTTGACCCAGCGCAAGGCCACGTCGGCGGCAAAGACGCGCGCGGTTTCAGCGGCGGCGACGCCAACCGCCAGCGACAACAGGGCGCGTGATTCGGGCAGCATAGTGTTGGCCAGGGCCAGGCATCCCCACAAACCGCCTTCGGGCGCGTGCCAAAGGCGATGAAATCGTCCCTTCGACTCCGAAAGCTGGTCAGCGACTATCACCAGGCCGCCGTCGCTCGCCTGGCCTTCTCTTTCCGCCGCAATAATGCGCCGCCGCGCCGCCGCCATGGCGCGGGGCAGGCGGTCATAGTGGAGAAGCGTCGCGCCAATATGGCCGCCGCGTTTCAGAATGACCTGGCAATCGGAATCAGTGAAATCGCCCCGACGGCGGCGCGTCTCTTCCCGCAATAAATCAGGCAGGAACGACGCGGTTTTCCGGATGAAAATATCGTCAGGCGCGTCCAGCGGCATCCCATTCGGCCTTGACCCGCGTGATGATCTTCTGAATCAGCGGCAACTTTTCCGGCGGACACACGCCAATCAGCGGCTCACCCCGCGCCACCGATAAACCTGGCGTAAAGTAGATTGAATAGAGCACGCCGCGCTCGCCGTGGTAGTACAAAGGTGTATCCCTTTTCATCAAAGACATGGTGAGGATTTCGTCGCCCGGATCGACCGTGACCGAACGCGCGCCCTTCTTGTCGATGCAGCTCTGCACATCAATGGCGAAAAAATACTTGGCCGTTTCCGGGGCCGGAAACAGGAGCAAAACCTCACGCAGAATCGCCTCGATAATTTCCTTTTTTTTCAGGGGATGGCGAATCTCCATGAGAGTCTCCCCGGCCTCAACGAAGCGCCCCTCCAGCTCGTGACGAATCATCGAGACCTGGCCGTTGGTGGTGGCGGCGACTCGCTTGGTGTTTTTTTCTCTGACTATTTCATAGAGCGCTGTGCCGGGGATCTGCAACCATTCGCCGGAAGCGGGTGCGGCTTCATCGTCCTGCCGCGCCAGGAAATGCACTTCGCCGGTATGCACGGCCTGGATGGGCACCAATTCGTAAGGCTGAGCGCGGTATTGGGCTAAAATTTCTTCAAAATCAATATCGTTGTTCATGTTTTTCTCTTTGATGACGTGGCCTGCGACTGCCCCGTGTTCCAGGCGGCGGCAAGGGGCGGAATTTATACCGACAGCGCCGCGACAAGGCAAGAAATTTGCCGGACGCCGGGCCAATTGTTTCTTGACAAGGGCGCGGTAATTCTAGGAAAATCACAAATCATGTCCTTAAAAAAACAGCGCGGGAGCCGACATGGAGCAGAAAACAATTCATACAATTGCCTGTCTGGGAACTGGCGTCATGGGCCACGGTGTCGCCTTTCTCGCCGCCAAAGCCGGTTATGAAGCGCGTCTTTTCGGTCGCTCGCCCGAAAGTATCGAGCGCGGCTTGGCAAGCATTGCGCGGGCCGCCGCCCTCTATGAAGCAAACGCTTTGCTGGCGGCGGGCGCGGGCGAAACCATTCTTACGCGCATCAAGGGCGTCACCAACCTGGAAGAAGCGGCGGCGGACGCCGACCTGGTGATGGAATCGGTGGCCGAAAACCTGGATGTGAAGCGGCAGGTCTTCGCGCGGGTGGAAGCCGTGTGTCGTGAAGATACCATTTTTGCCACCGACACCTCCGGTCTGGATATAAACGCCATCGCCGCCGCGCTGAAACGCCCGCAACGTTTTCTGGCCGTGCATTTTTTCACCCCGCCCTATCTGATGCCGACCGTGGAAATCTGCCCGTCCGCGCATACCTTGGCATCGGTGTGCCAGGCGGCGGTAGATTGGGTGGAGAGTATAGGCAACCGACCGATTATTCTTGAAAAATTCGTGCCGGGTTTTCTTATCAACCGCATTCAGACCGCCGTCTTGCGCGAGGCCGCCCATATCGTCGCCTGCGGTTGGGCCAGCCCGGAGACCGTCGATGCGGCGGTGGTTTTGAGCCTGGGACGACGTTATTCAGAAACCGGGCCGCTGGAAAGCGCCGACATGGGTGGTTGGGATATTCTTGGTTCGCTCTTGGACGGCTTGGGCAAGGAACTGAGCGCGGCGGGTGAGGCCCCGGATTTTGTGAAAAAACTGATCGCGGCAGGCGAGCTGGGCCTGAAAAGCGGCCAAGGACTCTATAGCTGGTCGCCGGAACGAATTGAAGAGCGGCGTAGCGCCCGCGAAAAGTCGCTGATTCGTTTTCTGCGCGCCGATATGGGAAAATAACAATCCCATCCCGACCGCTTTATTCGGTTATTGCGGCGACCAGCCGGATTGGCCCTGGATGTTATCGTTTGCGTCGTTGGTGGTGAATCCGGCCAGGACATCTTCCGCTGGGGCAAGCCCTATGCTTTTGCCAGGGGCGAATTTCGCCTGATCTTCATTGCGGTAAATGAGCGCCGCGTTGCTGTCCATGGCAAAGCAGACAGTGCCGCCGCCATGCTTGGCGACAGAAATATAATCGCCATTCGCGCCAAGTTTGGCGGCGATAACCACGCCGTTCGAGACGCCGACAGGCTCGCCCGCAGGAGTATTCACAAAAGGAGGGCAACAGGTCAGGCCGCCACCGACAGCGCCGACGACATATATTTTGTTGGGGTTGGTTGGGCAAAAAACTGTAAACCCGCCGGGGGTCTGCTGCGTCATGCCATAACTTTTTGCCGACGCGAACAAGCCTTCCTGTAAGTTAAACAGGTTTTTTATGTCACTCAGCGCCATAGCGTCCATGGTTCTCGCCCGGTAGCCCTGAAACTGCGGAATGGCAATGGCCGCCAAAATGCCTATCACCGTGCAGACAGTCAAAAGCTCAACGAGAGTAAAGCCAGCGGCCCGCAATGTGCGCGACAATTTCACAGAAGCCATGGGATAAAAAAACCGGTCTTGGGGTGGGACATATTTCCTCGCACACTGTTTACGTTTTTGCCGCGCATCCATCGTCACAAAAAAGGAATGCCTTTCTTTTCATGCCGCTCTTTGTAACGCTGGAGCTTAGCCGGGTCCGGGCGCTTTAATCGCACCTGCGGCGGCTGCCAGACCAGTTCAAAATTGGGCATGAATTCCGGAATTTCGGTGACGTATGCCGGAATCAACCGTTCAGGAATATCGGGAAATTCGCCATGCTCGGCCTGATAGCGTTTGGCAGCTTCAAACAGGCCGATAGCCCTTTCCATCAGGCCGATTTCTTTCTCGTAGCGTTCTGTAACCAGCGGGTCGTTCTCCGCTTGATGTAAGGCGCGTAGCGTAATCAGCGCCGCCTGCAAATCACCGCCGTCAGCGGAAAACAGCGCCGCCAAATAGGCAAAAATCGGCGGCGCTTCCGGGCGTTTACTCGCTTCCTGAAAAACTTCGGCGGCCTTGAGCGGCTCGTTGAGATTGTTCAGAAAATTAAAGCCGCGAAACAACCGTAACTCGTAGCTATCCGGATAGGCGGTCAGGCCGGTCGCCAGAATTTCGTTGGCCGCTCTGGCCGCATCCTGATTGATATAAGGAAGATAGCCCTGGGTGAAAAAATACGGGTCGCGGAATTCCGGATACAACAGGGTAATCTGCCGATAATTATTGGCCAGGGCCGGGGCGTAAGCCATCTTGTCGCTACCGGGTTTAACGCCGCCCAGAAACACGGCGGTTTTGACGAAAATCGTTTCCGCGGCCAGTTGCCGCCAATAGCCAACGCAGGCGCGCATAAATGGCTCCGGCGGCGCGAAACCCAGGGTCTGTTCACGCCCGGCGAACAGTCGATCCTGACCTATAAATAATCCGGCATAGAGCAGAAGCAAAACCGGCGCGAAGATGAACAGTCTTTTCGTCTTCATTGCAGGTCGCGCTTTTGGTAGATGACGGCGGTGATCATGAGCGTCACCGCGACATAGGCGGCAACCAGCAAACAATCGCTACCAAAATAGTGGGAAAACGGTTGCTGCAACGGCGTGGTGATAAGGGATTTGAAGTCAAAGCGGGAAAAATCGGGGAAGACCGCCGTCATGCCCTTCAGAAACCGGGACATGGCCGCGTCGCCGTCTCGTTTCACCGCCTCGCGCACCACCGGCAGGCCGACGCAGATGAAGTAGTAGCTCACTGACAAAAGCAGCACTGGAAAACCGCCGCGCACCAGGCCGGAAAAGAACAGGATCACCGACAGAATCACCAATTCCATGAAGTACAATCCCAACCAAGCCAAGGCGTAATGCCCAAGCGACAGATTGGTGAAATAGATCGGTTTCACCGAGCCTTGAATCATTTCTAAAATGCCGTAGCCAATGCCCGCCAAAATGATATTCAAGGCTAAAATCAAAAGGGCCAGGGCCAGATAGATGCCCAACACATATTGGCCACGCGAAATGGGCCGTGCCAACAGGGTGTGGATGGTGCGGCGCTCTTCATCCCAAGCCATGACCTGGACGGCGTGGAAGAACAAAAACAAAAAACCCGTCAGCCAACCGATTGACAGAATGAAATCAGCCGAAGCCCGGCCAATATCGCGCGGAATGAATTGGAAGAAGAACAGACCGGCGGCTTCGAGCAGCAAAGCCAAGAGCAGAAGACCGATCAAGGCGTGGCGGCGCAGGCCGTCGAGAATCACCAACAGGGCAAGACTCCAAATCTTAGACAGCATGATGTTCCTTCGCGCTTTCTTTAGCAATCAGAGAGAGATAGGCAGCCTCGACATTTTCCTGGCCTTCGGCCTGAAGAAAGGTCTCCGGCGCGCCGTGGAACAGGCAACGTCCTTGATGCAGCACCAAGAGTTCGTCAACCAGACGGTCAACATCGCTTAAAATATGCGAGCAGAACAAAATGGTCTTGCCCTGCCCTTTAAGGTTTTGAATCAGGGTGATAATCTGGTTGCGCCCCAGAGGGTCAAGGCCGCTCATCGGCTCGTCAAGGATGAGAAGGCGCGGGTCGTTCAGAAGGGCCAGGACAAAATTGGCCCGCTGCTGCATTCCTTTGGAATAGTTGCGCAAGGGCTTTTTCCTGGCTTCCCAGAGATTGAGATCGCGCAGGAGCGTTTCGCCGCGCTCTTTGCGGTCTTTGGCGCTCATGCCGCAGGTGGCGGCGGTGAAGCGAATCATGTCGAGGATATTCAGGTTGGCCGGAAAACTTGCCGTTTCCGGGAGATAACCGATCAAATGGCGGCTGGCCAAATCACCAGCCGGGCGTCCGAAAAGCGTGATTTGGCCGGAATCGGGGCGGATAAAATCCATCAGCAGACGAATCGAGGTTGATTTACCGGCGCCGTTCGCGCCAATCAGTCCCAGAGTTTTGCCGTAGCTCAAAGAAAAGGACAGGCCGACCAAGGCGGGCGCAACCTTCTGAAACAATTCTTTGTTGTACTGCTTACTGACATTCTCGAATGCAATCATATGTGGCAATCACGGGTGCGCGATCCGGAAAACCGGCGGAACTTATTCCTGCTTTCCGGAGTATTGGTTTCGGTTTGACGAAATTCCACCGCCTAAGGCAACAGACTCTTTTGATTATCGCCAATAAAAATCGGAAAAGTCAAAATTTTTCCACCCTCATTTTGCCAGTATTTACCTTTTCTTTACCTCAACGCCCCGGTCGGGCCGCGACCCGTCTTTTTGCGGAAATCGGCGGAATTTTTTGGGAATTCGTGCTAATACTTCACATTCCCCGCCCGCGCGTCGCCCGAAAAAAGAGCAAGAAAAAACACCAACAGCGCGGGTCGATAACTATCACAAGGAGAATCGACCATGGCCAACAACATCGTTTTACTTTCCGGTTCACCACGTAAAAATGGCAACACCGACCGTTTGGTCGCGGCCTTTGTCGAAGGGGCGAACGCCGCCGGGAAAAAGGCGCGCGTATTCCGGGTCGCCGACATGAAAATCGCCCCATGCCTAAGCTGTAACGCCTGCTTCAAACACCCCGGCGTCTGCGCCCAAAAGGATGATATGGCGGATATCCTCGCCGCTGTCAGCAAAGCCGACGCCATAGTGTTCGCCTCGCCGATCTATTTTTTCGCCGTTTCCGCACAACTAAAGGCCGCGATTGATCGGCTGTATGCCATGACAAAGGCGGGGATGCCTATCCGTGAGTCGGCGCTTCTTTTGACCTGCGGCGCGCCTACGACGAGGGTGGTTGAATCGGTAATTTTCATGTTCCGCGCCATTGGTTCGTATCAAAAATGGCGGGAGGCGGGCATTGTTGTCGCGCCCAATCTCCATGAACCCGGTGAAATTGATGGTCGTCCTGAGCTGTCGGAAGCCAGGAAACTGGGCGAAACCATATGAAACCGACACTGCCCGTCGGCATCTACGGCATCACGGCGGAAAAATTCTCCTGTGGACGCGACAATCGGGAAGTGGCGCGGGCCATGCTGGCGGGCGGCATCCGCATCATTCAATACCGTGAAAAAAGACCTGACAAAACATTCGCCGCTATGCTGGACGAATGCCTGGCCATTCGCGCCCTGACCCGCGAGGCCGGGGCGCTATTCATTGTCAACGATTATCCGGATTTAGCCATGCTGGTTGACGCCGACGGCGTGCACGTCGGGCAGGACGATTTCCCGCCCGACAAAGTGCGAAAACTCATCGGGCCTGATAAAATAATAGGTCTATCGACACATGGGCCAGAACAAGAACTTGCGGCCAGGAAATCCGGCGCCGACTATATCGGCGTCGGCCCGATTTTCGCCACGCGAACCAAAAGCGACGTCTGCGCTCCGGTGGGCTTTGCCTATCTTGATTATGTGGTTAAAAATTCGCCATTGCCCTTCGTCGCCATCGGCGGCATAAAGGAGAATAATATCGGACAGGTTCTGGCCCATGGCGCAAAAACCGTCTGCCTGGTCACGGAAATAGTCGGCGCCAAAGATATAGCCGAGACGGCGCTGCGTTTGCGACGCATGACTGACGTTTTCTGAAGTCACGGAAAAACCTCAAATGCGACAGTCGCTTATGGCAATGCTGATTGATTCCGTTCACTCACCATGCGCGGAGGTAAGGGCAGGCCGCGCCCCTACAATCTGAACAGAAATAATCAACCTTTCTTTATGTCCCCCTCGTTTTCTTGCAACACGAACCGCGTTTCGCCCGCCGCCACCTGGTCGCCGACCCGCAATTTTCTGCCGCGTTCATGGACGATTTCGCCGTTGACCAAAACTTTCCCTTGCGCCAGCCATTCTTTGGCCGCCGCGCCGCAATCGACCAGGCCGACCAGTTTGAGAAATTGCCCCAGTGAAATTGGGAATCTGGCGATGTCGATCTGGCGAATCCTAGCATTGTTCATGTTTTTCTCCGATTTATCATTGATGTCGCCGAAACGTACACGGGTCGGCCACTGATTATGCGCCGGTTTTCCCTCGACAGCGCCCGAAAAGTATTCTATTAGTATTCAGTTATCGAATTACGGCGCAAGCCGTCGCGTCCACCAAATCATGCGCAAATGACGGCGCATCCTTTACACAACCGCTGGAGGTAAAGACAATGGCAATAGCCGAATTCAGTAAAAAATTGGTCATGGCCGCTGTGGCCTGCGCACTTCTCGCCACCGTCGGCTGTTCGTCGAAAAGCGCGCAAACAACGGACGATGGCCTGGCCACTCCCGCCACCGTCGGCGCGATGGCCGCCAATTTCAAAGATATTGAAATGCCGGTGGAAATGAAATGGGACACTGCCGAAAGCATCACCGTCAACACCAGCTCATTTCAAGGCGGCATTGCCAAATACGCCGGTCGCGTCGAAATCAATTCACTGCGCGATTTTCTTTTGAGTAGCATGGCCAATAACAAATGGAAAATGGTCGGCGACACCCAATACGCCGACAAAATCATCCTGGCCTTTACCAAACCGGCCCGCACCTGTCTGATCGCCCTGGAAGACGGCGGCTTTTTCAGCAGCACCTACGCCACCTTGTACGTCACCAGCGATCTGGCCACCGGCACCCGCACCAATCCTTTCGGCGAGCCGATTCGCTGAAATCGTACCAATTGTCCTGAAAACCGACGTCCTGAAAACCGACAAATCCCTGGCCCATAACTGGCCAGGGATTTTTTTTGGCGAAACGTGGATTGACGCTTCCACCGCGCCTGGTGAGCGAACGGATTCAATCAGCATTTTCCTAACTTAAAATGTAACTGTTATCGATTTTGTTGAAAAAATCGGCGCTGGTGTCGTCGCGGATAATTTCGCCGTGGTGTAGCAGCACGGCGCGGGAGCACAGGCGTCGGGCGAAAAACAGATCGTGGGTGATGAGCAGGAAAGCGGCGCGAATATTTTCCAGGATGCGCAACAGAATTTCCTGACCGGCCGGGTCGAGACCGGCGGTTGGTTCGTCGAGAATCAAAAGCTCCGGCTCCATCGCCAGCGCCGAAGCAATTGCCAGCCGTTTACGTTCCCCGCCGCTTAGATGCAGCGGCACCCGCTCTTCATAACCACTCAGGCCGACAGCGGCGAGCGCGACGGCGACGCGGCGGCTGATTTCATCCTGAGCAAGCCGCATCCAGCGAGGGCCGAAGGCTACCTCCTCGCGGCACGACGGGCAAAAGAGCTGGTCGGCGTTGTCCTGAAAAACCATGCCGACGCGCCGCCACAAGTCGCGGCGATTTTGCGGCCGCGCTTCCTGGCCATGATGAAAATACTGGCCGTTCCCCAGCCGCAATCCAAGCAGACAGGCGGCAAGCGTCGATTTACCGGCGCCGTTTTCACCGATCAGCGCCACTTTTTCCCCAGCTTGCACCCCCAGATTGATGTCAAAAAGCGCCCTTGTTCCGTCCGGATAGTGGTAGGAAAAATGCTGCAATTCGATGATCGGCGGCACTTCGACTTGGCAGTTCTGATGAGCCAAACCATTACTATGATCATGGCGCGGTTGATAGTGGCGATGGCGTTTGTCGCGCTCCGGCGGCTGGTCGGCGGTAAGGCGAAAGGTGAAATCGAGACCGTGCTCGCGCAAATTATGGGGATGACGCATCAATTCGGCCATATCCATATCGTGCCGGATCCGACCATCGGCCAGCACCACGGCGCGACAGCACAGCCGGGCCAGAAAGGGCAAATCGTGGTCGATGACGATCAAAGTGCCGCTGTATTCAGCCAGAATCGCGGCGATTGCCTCGATCTGCGACGGGTCAAGCCCGGCGGCAGGCTCATCCAGAAGCAAAAGTTCCGGCGCCATGGCCAACACCGCCGCCAGCGCCGCCCGTTTCTTCTGGCCATGGCTGAGAACATGCGGCGGCATATCGGCTTTGTCGGCCAAACCGACGGCAGTCAGTTGGCGCATCGCGATAATTCGGCATTCTTCCGCGCTTTTTCCCTGATTGAACAGACCGAAAACGACATCCTCAAACACCGTATTGCAAAACAGATGGTCATCTGGGTCTTGAAAGAGGATGCCCATACCGGCGAGCGGCGTCGGCGTATTCTTCTTCGCGACGATTGCGCCGCGATAAAAAATCGCCCCATCCTGACACGGTAAAAGCCCGGACAACAGGCGCATCAGGGTGCTCTTGCCGGAGCCGTTGCGGCCAACCAGCGCCACCCGCTCGTGATGGTTTATCGCTATCGTCGCCTTCTCAATCGCTAAAGCGCCGTCGGGATAACAAAAACGCAAGTTTTCGCAGGCGATATGGCCACTATGCTGTTCGTATCCGTCCATTCACTCGCCCAAAAATCGCATAAAATCAGCGAAATACATCTCGGTCACGAGCGGCGAAACGGCCAGCGCCAACCAGAAAAGCGCCTTCAGCGCATCCCGCGCCGTCATCGGCGGGGCGGCGGCTCGCGGCATTTCACCGGTGAACCCACGGCAGAGCATCGCTTCGTAAACCCGCTGCGTGCGCTCAAATGAACGCACGAACAGCATCCCCAGGAAATTGCCGATAGCAAACAGACTCGCGGCATTGGCCCCGGCGACAAAACCACGCAGCCGCATTCCCCGCCACATCCGCGCCGCCTCGTGCTGAAAGACAAAAATATAGCGATGGCATAAAAGCAGCATTTGGGTGAGGGAAGCCGGAACGCCCAACTGCCTGAATCCGTGCAGAGTGTCAGCCAGAGTGGCGGTCGAAAGCATCGGCTCCATCAAGAGGGCGACGGCGGTCGCTTTCAAAATAATCAGCGTCGCCGCGCCCAAACCGGAAAGCCGCAACGGCAAGGAATCCGGCAAAAAGGCCAGCGAATAGGTCGGTTCGCCCGCCTGAACCGCACCGCTGAACGGCAGCATGAGCAACAGCATGGTCAAAAAACCTGACATGGCGGCCAAGCGAGCCAAAACCCGCCGCCAGGATGGACGCGACAAAGCCGTCGCCAACAGGGCGATGGCCACATCGGCGAGACAGACGGCGAGACCGCGCGGCGAAATGAACAAAAAGCAGGTAGCAAGCAGGCAAGCGACTTTGAGGCCGCAGTGCCAGCGCTGAAAAAAAGATGGCCGCGCCGCCCGCGCATCAAGGGAATCAATCGGCGAGGCCAAGCCGTCGCGACGTTTCGGACGATACAGGAGAAAATACAGCATCGGCAGCATCAGCGGCGACAACAATCCCGCCAACACCAGGAGCGATTCAAGCCAGGAAAGCGCGGCATTCACAATGAACAGTCACCCTTCCCTCGCCACTTAGACCGGGGCGGCAGGCAAAGAAGCTCTGGTTTGACGCGGAACAAAAATCCTGTCATCGCCGCCGTCACCACCGCTTCCAGAATCACCACCGGCGCGTGCGCCACCAACGCCAGTTTGGCGGCCGCGAAAAAATTTTCCCCGGCGGTAGCGAGAAACAGCGCGAGAAAACACGCGGCCAAAGCCGTGCCTAAGCCGCCGACCAAAGCGCCGCTGCACATCGCCCGCCGCCTATCGCCATTTTGCAGCCAACGAAAGAGACCGGCGCAAACCAGGGCCGGAACGCCCATCATCAGGGCGTTGACGCCTAAAGCGGTTATGCCGCCGAATTGGAAGAGAAAACATTGCAAGATGAGGCCGACGGCAATGCTCAAAAAGGCCGCTGGGCCAAGCAAAATGCCAACAATTCCCGGCAAGAGCAGATGCACGCTGGTTGGTCCCATCGGCACGGAAATGAGCGAGGCGACGAAAAAAGCCGAGGTGACGACGGCGATCTTCGGCAAATCCTCCGGACGTAAAAAACGCAGGCTGACGGCCACGCCCGCGCCCGCCGCGACATAGGCGGCCACGGAAACGCTGATCGGCAACACGCCATCGGAAATGTGCATAATGAGCGACCCTCAGTTTTTTTTGCTTCGTGAAGCGACAAAGGCCGCGACACCGAACAGGCCGAAAATGTAGCCAATGCCGGAAAAGATGGCGGCGATTCCCGGCTTATCGAGACTTTGCCGCAACATGGCCATATCGCGTTTGATCTGGCGCAGGTCGCGGGCGGTGGCGGCCTGGTGTTCCCGCATCATCGCCGCTAAAGTCGGACAATCGCCGCCGTCAGTCACGGCGGGAATGGGAGATTCGACCGCCTTGTCGGAATCGGATGATGGAGGTTCCGCCGCCGCCGTGACCTGGGCGATCAAAACCAGCGGCGCAAACAGCCCCAGAAACACCGCGCAACGGATGGCGGTCTTGGCGAATTTCATGGCGCCGCCTCGTCCAGCTTCAGAGTAAAGATCGCCTTGTGCCCCATTGAGGCGTCAAGCGACAAAACCAGATCGCTTTTCGGCGTGGGCATCGGGAAATGAAAATGGCCGTCCTGGTCAGTTTTGCCTGACAAGACTTGTTTCCCTTGGGCGTCGGCCACCGTGACCAGGCCACCGAGAACCGGATCGCCATCCGAGAAATAACTTTCGCTATAAACCGTATCTCCTTCAGTATAGGCGAAAATTGTTACCTTATGCGCCAAAGCGGCGGTCGGCGGCCAACAGCAAGCGACAAACAACGCGAGCAAACAAAAGCGGACGATTCGCTTCATCTTTTCTCCACCTTTTTCAACGCATGTCGGCGACGCGCACCCAATACACCGCGCCGATTTCCACCGATTTTTCCACCCCGTCATGCCTAATTTTCCGGTCGTCCTCGCTCAAGGCGGCGAATCCCCACCAACCGGCGCGCGGCATGGCGTAGCTGAAAATGCCTCGTTCATCGGTTTTCACCACCTGGGTGATATAGGCGTCAGCGGGCGCGTGAACTTTGGCGTCAGCATTGAGATATTCCACCTCAACTTCAGCCCCGGCCAGGGGTTTACCGTCGCGCAACACCCTGCCAGTGAACAGATTGCCGCTCCATAATCCATAGGGGCGGGTCAGCGGGATGATTTCCGTTTTCAGGCCGACCGGCTCATCCCAACCATCCTCCATACCCAAAGCCTGCACACAAACCTTGGTGTAATGAATGATGTAAGAATCCTCCGCTGGTTCCCAATATGGCTGCGGCTCGACATAAAATGTGTAATCGCCGGGCTGCTTGATTGGGTATTTGGCTCGCCAGGCGGCGACCTCCCCATCTTTTTCCTGTATTTTTCGTTCCTTCAGAGTGGAAATAAGATCGGTTTTCTGGCCGCGATGCAGCACGCCGAAGGCGTTCGGCCTGGCCATCGGCATAAAATTTTGCTCAAAAGGATGAAGGAATTCGACATCGAGAATGAGGGTGGTTTGCGCCGCCTCGCTGACAATATTGTCGCTGGGAATGATCGCGCCGAAATGGGCCTCGGCGGTTTGCGGCGGCAGGCAGGCAGAAGCCGCGACCAGGCAGGAACAAGCTAGACTTGCGCGAGAGAAAATCGACATGTTCATTCCCATATTGGCACCAATTGGCAGAGGTTGATAGAGAGACCGCGAACGGTATGACGAAAAAATCGTGAAATCAGTTTGTTACAAGAAATAAGCAGAAAAAATATGTGGCGTTTTTCACTGCGACCCGCTGAACGTCCAGCGGTCGTTGCGACCGTTTTGTGTTATTGAAAATAATTTTGTGTGAAAATACAGGCGTGGGCAAGCGGCGTCAAGCGCTTTTTTCCGGCGCGGATTGATGGATTTCGCCGGACTGATTTGGCCGGATTTTCGGCGACGCGCTTTGCCGAGATTGTGACCCGCGCATGGACAAAGAGAAGATAATAGTGAGGAAACAACCGGAATACCCGGCCCTTATTCACCTATTTATAGCCATGAATATCTGCGCAAGTTGTTTTTCCGTTCGCCCTGAGAAGCATATCGAAGGGCGAAACCGTTCGTGGTTCGACAGGCTTCTCACCACGAACGGGCGCTTTATCCCGCTTCATGTATGGCTTGCAGAGTAGGGACACGGCGCGCCGTGTCCCTACCACAGGCGCGGCGGGCCGCTAGCACCGTCTGCCCGCGCGTTTTCAGCGGGCATCCAGGGACATCAAGAAAATGCAGAGAAACGGGCAGTCTGGATTCCCGCTTGCGCGGGAATGACGGGAGAAAGCGCGGGAATGACGGAAGGAAACGCGGGAATGCCTCATAACGTCATGCCCGCGCGTTTTCAGCGGGCATCCAGGGGCATCAAGAAAATGCAGAGAAACGGGCAGTCTGGATTCCCGCTTGCGCGGGAATGACGGAAGTAGAGTAGGGACACGGCGCGCCGTGTCCCTACGTATTTCTCGCGGCGCTCGAAATGATATTCTTTAATTATTTCATATCATTACGAGCGCAACGAAGGCTTCAGTCTGGGTGTTTCCGGACGCTATGCCGCGCCGTTTTCCGTATTCCCGCCAATCAGACTATTCAGGTCATCGTGATCCGGCAGGGCGCTGTCGCCGCCAGTCACGGCATCACCGCCTTCATCGAAGCCGTTGCCGCCAATCGCGCTCTCCAGATCGTCCTGGCCAAATTTATCATCTTCCGCGCTATCGCCACTTTCCGCGCCGCTTTCCGCGTCACCTTCCGCGCCGGGTTCGGCGGCTTCAAGGTCGGATTTATCCCCATTGCTCGATTCGGAATCGCCCGGCGCCGCGCCAGCGGCGGCTTGTTCATGCCCAGTATCGAGGCCAGGCGTTTCCGGCCCCGTCGCGGCGCTTTCTGTCAAAGCGGGTGCCGCCGCCACATCATCGGCTTCGGCTTCCTTATCGTTGACATCAATCAGCCGCACCTGCTCTTTCAGCTCGTCGAAGGTGCCGTGGCCGCTGTCGGCGGCATTCAGCTCGACGCCGGTCAGGGTAATTTCCTGCGAGGCGGCCTCATCATCGACTCCGGCCTTGATCGAAATGGTCGTGTTGCCGTCTTCAACCCGATAGCTGAGCAAATCGCTGAATTTTTCGCTGTCGCTACCGAGCAGGCCGCGCAGATCCATCATGTCGGCGTCCTGATTGAGACCGACGGTGAAGCCCATCACCGTGTCGTGGGCCGGGGCCTCCGGCGTGCCAATGTCGTCAAAATCCCAGACCAGAATGTCTTGCAGACTGGCCGACAAATCAATCACGTCGTCGCCCGCGCCGCCCTGGATGACATTGGCCTTATCCGCCGCGCCAACCAGGGTGTCATTGCCCGCCGTGCCCGTGACATGCTCGCCGTCCACTGCGTAGAAGGTCATGGTTTTGCTGGACGTCGCACCGCCGGCGTCGGTGACGCTAACTTCAAAATTATCGGCGACCCGATGATCACCCAAAGCCGCCGCCGCAGCCACTGCTTGGGCATTGGCCGCGTATTCCCAGGACGCGCCGCCGTCGCCGACCATCGGGAAGCTCAACGAGCCATAGCCGCCTGCCACCGTATAGACGCCGTTCAATACCTGGCCGCTTTGGCCGTCGTGACTGGCGGTCAGGTTGAATCCAGCGGTGTTATCGACATCAGTCCAACTGAAGGCCCCAGCGGTGCGGACGGCCTCATCCAGACCGGCGACGATCTGATTGCCAACAAAGACCGTCGGCGCGTTGTTGACGCCCTGCAATTCCAGCCGACAATCGACCGTCCCCGACTCGCGGTCAACCAGATAGATGCCGTTTTCGCGGTGGCCCAGTTGCAGTTCTATCGAAATCTTCAGACTGGCTGTTTCCCCGGCCTGTAAACCGCCGTCATCCTGGAACGACCAGATGCCGGAATCGGCGTTGAAATAGAGCCTGCCGTATTCCGTCTCAATGGTCACGTCGCCACCGGATTCGCCGTAGGTCACGCCGCCGTAGGTCAGGATATAGCGTGAGATGTAGCCCATATCCGGGTTGGCGACCACCTCGCCCATACTGCCGGCAACCAAACCCTGGCCCTCGGTCATCTCGCGCGTATAATTCTTGTCATAGGTGAAAGCGCTGTCTTTGCCCTGCACGGTGATCGTCACCGCGCCGGAACCGGATTCGCCGTTCTTATCGACCAGGGTGTAATCAAAACGCTCCATCAAGGGGTCGGAATCGCCACGCAGACCAACCACCAGCCGCGCCGCCTCAAGTTGCGCCTCAAGGGCCGTCACCGCCGTCGCCAGCTCATCAATATTGTCCGCGCCCAGCTGCCGCGCCAAAGCCAGCGCTTCTCTGGCTTCTTGCAACTCGGCCTTGGTTGTCGCCACGTCGTAATGCTCATAGCTGAAGCACTGCGCGGCGGCGGCCTTGCTTGGGTCGTATTTCAAGACGCCATACTGGCCGTTCCAGGTGGTGACGCCGCTGGCGCTCACCGCCTGTTCGACGCCATTGATGATGAAGTGATCCCAGCCGCTGGCATCGACGCGATTCGTTGAAGCGGTGTGCTGGGTGCCGCCCATGATATTTACCGCCTGCGAGGCCACATCTTCGGCTGTGCCGACGGAAAAATCCGGGGCCGGGGCGTTATAGGCAAGCTGCGTCCCCGCGCCGTTGCCCATCAGCACATCCTTGCCAGACCAATACACGGTGTTGTTGTACCCGTTGTAGCCGCTTCCCTGCGGGTCAAGAACGGTGATATTGGTTTGCCCGATTGCGACAGAGTTGTTTTCATGGCTATCGCGCATGGCCGCCGTGATTTCGCTTATAGCCTGACGCAAAAGAGCGTCTTCCGGCGCGTCAGGGTCAGCGTGATGCAAGGTGAACACGCCGCTGTTGCCAAAGGTGGTGCCGCCGCCAACCATGATTGGCTGGCCATTGACATCGACGCCGATCTGCACCTGGCCGCCCAGGCTGGTGATTGAGTATGTCACCACGCCCACTTCCACCGCGACGCCGCCGACATTGCGATACACCGGAACGTCCAGCGTGATGGTGGTCGTTTTGCCGGTGGTCGAGTCAGTCGGGCCGGTGACGATGCCAGTCGTGTAATTGATGCTTCCGCCCTGTTGCAGGATGTAGTTCTCAAGCGTATTCGCCTGGCCATCCGTCACCAGCGGCTGCCGGTGATTGGCGTCGAAAACCAGCTTGCCATTACTGACCGTCGGATTTTCGCCAATGCTCACCTGACTGCCATAAATATCGCCCAAATCCTGGTCATAGGAGAACTGGCCAACCGAATAGTTCAGGTTTTCGTACTGGCCGACATAATAGGTGTAGGTCGAATACAGCGTCGGCGAGTGATTGACTAAAATTTTCGAGAAGTCGATGACCAGATTAGCCTGGAGCACCTCGCCGGTCGCCGGGTCCTGCACCTGATAGGGAAGCTGGACGCGCAGCATTTCCCTGGCCGCCGCATCACCCGTCGCGTCGTTGCCGGTAATGTTGTTCTTAATCCAGCTTAAAATGCCGGGCGCGGTCTGGTCGTTTATCGCAAACCGGCTGCCGGTTTCGCGGTCGTACACAATCGCGCTATACACCTGGCTGCCGCTGATATAGCCGGAACCGATATATTCGCTGACTTGGCCCTGGCCGTTTTCATTGACGGCGATATTCATCTCCTGCACAAAAAACTCAAACCGCTCGGCGCCACTCACCAGATATTTGGCCACTTGGCCGTCAGCGACACTCGCCTGGGCGCTGTGACCGTCGGCGGTGATCCACTGCTGATACACCTCGTAGACCCCGGCGTTCATGATGTGCAGATTTTGTGCTCCCTGATCGTTGCCGAGCAGGTTGATGGACATGGTGTTTCTGTTGCCAGCATAGGTGCCGCCAACGATGTCATCGACCAGCCGCACCACGCTTTGCCCCTCATAGTCGCCGATTTCGAGCGACAACACGCTTTCGGTACTCTGGTTTTCGGTGTCGGCGGCATAGCGCGGATCATCCTGTTCCAGCACCCGCACGCGGATATTATCCAGGCCGGTCGCGCCGGTATCGGCGTTAAAACGCCACGAGCCGTCTTGATCGACGCGCAAACTGCCGTGTTCGGTGGCGATTTTGGTGTTGTCGGCCTCAATGGTGCGCCAGTCGTTCAAGGTGAAATCCCAGACTTGCAGGGTCAAGCCCTCGCCTTCCAGGTCGTTGAACTGGATTTTGCCGCTGGCGTCGATGGCGGCATCGGTGGTCGGCACCCGTTTCCCGTCGCAATAGAGCGTCGGCGCTTCATCGGCAAAGACCAGTTTCAGGTTCATCGGGATGAAACTGTGTTCGGCCCGGCTTATATCGGTCGTTTGGTCGCTGTAGGCCGAAGCGGCCCACACGCCGGTGAACGGCTTGGTTCCGGCGGCGTCGGTGAACAACTCGCTGACTTCGCCGCGCAGCTTCAGGAGGTCGCCGAAATTGGTGCTCGGATAAAAATAAACGTAGCTCTGGGAAAGATAGAGGTTGCCGACGCCAACCATCGCGCCATCCGCGCCCAGCCGGGCGTATATCGGGATTGTTCCCTGACTGGCTTCGGTGGCGGATTTATACAGGTAGACCGAGCCGCCGCTATCCGGCGTGTAAACATTGTCATACAAATACGAGATGTTATTCAGCGAACCCGGCGTGAAATCAAGCGCGCCGGGGCTGGCCATGGTGGCAGTGTTCTGGCCAATGAAGACGACTTTTTCGCCTGCGTCATCGACGCGCCACATGTTGCCGTAAAAGTCGTTGCTGTCGCTGCCAAAGGGTTTGACGATCGGTTTGTCGTTGGCCCCGGTGATGGTCACGGATAATTCGCTCCAGGCGCTCTCGGCGCCAGCGGCGTCCACCGCCTTGACATAAAAAGTGTCGGTGAGATAACTCGAATCAATGCTGGTCAGATCCATCACCTGCTGATTCGAGCGGTCAACGACAAAGGAAAAGGTACCGTCGCCGTGGTCGAGCAGCCAGCCGTGCGGCGCTTCATAAATATGCTTGGCGATGAGATCAATCTGAATACCCTGTTGGCCGTTGTGGTCGGGGTCGAAAGCGGCGTTGGTCAGGCCGTAGTTGTTGACCGTGTTGTTTTCAGCCGTGGTCAATACCTGGGCCAAGCTTTTATCGACATGCAGCACCATGTTGCCGTAGCCATCCGCTTCGCCCACTTCCCGCAGTGTCGAGTCGGACGCGGCGTCTACTTTGGTGGCGAAGACAAAGTGGTGGCTGTCATTGATATCCGGGTCGATGACCGTCCCTTTAATGACGCCCGCTTCTGGGTGTTCGTAGCCGGGATTCCAACTGGCGCTGACGTTGAGCGACATTTTGGGCAAGGCCAGAGACGGGCTGTCGTTGACGCCCTGGATATTGACGATCATGACGCCTAAAACGGTCTTGCCGTTCTCGACGATTTCATAGGTGAAGCTGTCGCGCAGGCTGTCGTCGGTGGGTAGCAAAGCCCGCACATTGGCCGACTTGGCCGGATCAAGCTCATAGCGGGCGACGCCATCGGCGGCAATAATCAGATTGCCGTACAAACCGGCGTAGACTTTTTCGCCGCCAGCGGCCACGCTTTGCGGCAACGTCATCGAGGCGTTAGTCTGCCAGGATGAACCGCTCCAAACCGCGCCATCGGCCCCGGTATGCGTCAGGTCGTTATCCAGGACATTGATACCCCGGTCGTCAATCGGTAAGCCGTTCAAGCTCAAGGCGACATTGGCCGCGCCATCGGCCCCAGCCTGTACCGTCAGCAGGTCCAAGACCGCCTTCGGGCCGCCGTCCACCGGTTGGGCCGTGACCACCGTCGCGGTGAACCCCTTCTCGCTGTAGGTCGCTGGATCATTCGCGTCATAGACATCGGGGTCGTAGGCGCGCAGCTTGATAATATCGTTGATCACACCACCGCCGGCGTTGGCTTTGGCGTTTGATTCATACTCGTAGCGCCAGCCGTCTTCTTCAGAAAAAGATAGGGTGATTTGGCTGTTATCAAGGGTGAAGACGCCGGTGTTGCTCGCCTCATCCCATACGCCTTGAAGATATTCGGAGGCCGCGCCGTGCTTGCCGTTCCATATGGCGAAACGCTCGCTGCCCGATGGGTCATCGACATCGGAAACGGCAATTGAACCGGTCAGGATATTGCTGGCGCCCTCGACGACATAGGGGGTCAGCACCATGTTGGGATTGTCATGGCTGAAAGGCCGTTCAGCGAAAACCGCCGTGTCGTCGCTACCATTGATGGTTAAGGTCAGGGGCACGGCTTCGATCGCGCTGCCACCACCGTCGTTCGGCGTCACCGTCACTTGATATTCATGGCTGAAATCGCCAGGCAGCGCATGGCCCGCGCCGTCCTTCTGGTCGTAGATGGCGACATTGATTTTGCCGCTGGTCTGGTCATAGGCCATATGGCCGACCGCGCCGTCGGCCAGGTCGCTCCAAGTCGCCGCGCCGGTCGCGCCATCGTAATGCAGGTAGAGAGTATCGACGCCGGCGGCGATTTCACCGTTTGTATCGCTCACCGTAAAGCCGACGCTGACGATGTTGTCGTGGCTAACGGTCTTTTCCAAATCAAGGGCAATGTTGGTCGGAGTCGCGCCGCCGACGGCCGCTTCGGTCAGGTCGTGTTCGCCCAAGGTTTCGGCATGTCCGGCGATCTCGATGGTCATGGTCGCCGCTTCGCTGGTGGCGGTGGCGCTGCCGCTGCTGTCTCTGACCGTATAGCTGAATTGCAGCTCGCCGGTTTGGCCTTCGGTCAGCCGTTGATAGATCGCTTTGGTGGTATCAACGCTGTAGCTGCCGTCTTTGCCCAGGCTCAAGCCCAACTCGTCGGCGCTGTATTTTTCCTCGTTGAAGAAAATCTCCCCGGAAATGGCGAAGGTGTGCTTATCACCGGCGTCGGCGTCGCTCATCGTATCGGCGAGGCTACCGCGCAGAACCACGTCTTCATCACCATAGGCGGTGGCGTTCTGGAGTTCCGGCCGGTCGTTGACACCGGTGACGCCCGGCTGCGCCTTCAGATAGGTGTTGTCCTTGCCGTCGGAAATCGTCACCATGACATCCGACAATTGATAGGAGTTGCCGTGATGCATGGCGTTGACGGCGGCCTGGGCGGCTTCATCCAGACCGGCATCCATGTCGAGCCACAACGAGCCGTCGCTTTCGACACGGTAAACGCCCAACTGGATTTCCTCGCCATTCACGCCTTTTAAAATCGCGGTTTTGTCGCCATCGATGGAGAAAATCACCTGCTGCGCCCCATCCGTATCAACGGCGGTGATGGTGGAAATTAAAATCGACTGACCGGCGGCGATCAGGCCGTCCGGGGCCAAAACGTCTTCGGTGATCGCCTGGTTGACGACGCCGGTGATTTGCGGCGGTGTCGGGATTTCGACCACCGGCGCGGTCAGGGTGAAGGAATTGCTGGCGCTGTCGCCGTCGGCGTCCGTCACCGTGAAGGGAATGGTGATTGTGGCCGTGTTTTCGGCTTCGTGTCCGGCTTCGGCGTAATGGATTTGCCGATGCTGGTCGATGTGAACCGAACCATCCTTGCCGAGAATAACCGTCATGACGCTTTCATCGTTTTCGTTGACGATTTTCCAGGCGTCGCCGCTCTGTTTCCAAAACAGTTCCAGACCTTCGCTGCGGATATTGACCAGTTGGTCGTCACTGGGTTGCAGCGCGATAGTGGCCACGCCGTCGGCGCTTGTCGCCAGCGCTTCGCTGACGCTTGGTTCGGTGGCGGTCAGGGTAATGGCCGCGTCCGAGGCGACCTCCGGCGTCGAATCGGCGATGGAGGCCAGGATTTTGCCCGTAAGCTTGGTTTGGCCGCCGTCGGCGTTGACGGCTTGCACAAATTGGCCCAGGTCAAGGCCGCTGAGCGTCTCGTCGTTTGCTTTGAAATGGTCGAGCGCCCCGACCATGCTGAAAACGGCGGTTCCATCCGCCTCCACCGTCAAGGTGAAAATGGTCTCGCCATCGGCGGTGGCGGTCAAGGTGTCGCCGTCGGTTGTGTACAGGACCGCTGCTCCATTCGAGGTCAAGCCGGATTTGAAATCGGTCAAGTGAGCGAGCTGAAAGCTGATGCCGCCGCCGTCATCCTTGACCAAAGCCGACAAGTCATAGCTGGCCGCGCCATCAATTTCCCCTTGGCCGCCGCCGTCGGTCGCCGTGATCGCGGCGGACGCATCGGTCAGGCTGGGGCTGGACGGCTGGCCCAACCCCAGGGCGATATGCAGATTGCCCGCGCCCTGGTCGCCGTCCTGGTCGGTGACGGTGAACGGCAAGGTCAAGGTGGGTTGAGCCGTCGCGCCACTGCCAGCGGCGAGATAGATACTCTCACTCTGCCGCGCGGCGTATTGGCCATCGGCGCTGACGGTGACGGTTAATACCGTTGTCTGGTCGTAGCTGGTGACAACGCGGTAGGTGTCGCTGCCTTCTTCATGCTCCCAGACCAGAGTCTGACCGCAGGCTTTCAGCCCGGCCAGTTGCTGGTCATCAATGTCAAAGGCGGCGGCGACAATGGCGTCGGCGCTATCAACGGGCAACGCGCCGTCGGCATTGACGAAACCAGCCCACGGGTCGCCGATCGGCGGCGCGAACAGACCGGCTTCGAGGCCATAACTGTCGCCTTCCGGATCGGTATACAGGCCGTCCTGATTGCCAACATAAAAAAACTGGCCAATGTCGAAGGGCATGGCCTGACCGGAAGCATCCAGGTCAATCGCGCCGGTGACGTGTAACTGCACCAGGCCGTTGACACTGCCAGAACCACCCTCTTCAACCAGCCTTGGATCGGTGTAATAGTCAAAACTCAGGGTGAAGACGGTCTCGCGCTTGCCGCCTTCGCTTTCGACATAGCCAATAATATGGTGGGTGTACGGGCTTTCCTCATGCCAATCGTCGTTGATAACCAGCACCTCGCGGCCGTTCGAGGTCAGCCCGGTCGGCAGACCCTGCTCAACCCAAGTGTGACCGCCAACCTGCGTCCATTCGGTTATCGCATACATTTCGTAGTATACAGTGCCGTCAGCGGTGTGGTACTGGCCATAGTTGGTGTAAGGCGAATTGGCCAGGACTTCATCCATGTGCCATGTATAATCAAGGTTGACCGCCCCGGCCTGGGACGGGCTGAGCGTAAGCTCACCGGCTGTCGGCGTGGCGTCGTGGATGGTTAAGGGCACATGGCCATCCAGCGTCACGGAACCACCCTGGGCGTTGGTGGCGACGATGTATTGGCCAAGATCAATGGTCAGGGATTGGCCCTCGTCGGCTTCGGTATGCGGATTGTCGATATGATCGACGGTGCCAGTCATATTGAAAGCGACTTGACCGGACTTCTCGCTAGTCAGGGTAAAAATCGTCTGGGTATTGCCGGATTCGTCCTGGGTATAAGCGGTGAGCGTCTCGCCTGTGGCGCGGTAGTAGATGGTCTCACCATTTGAGGTCAGGCCCGATTCCTCACCTTCTATCTCCTTAAAACGAAAGGTCAGGTCCAGTTTTCCTTCCCCGGCAAAGCCGTTGCCGGAAAAGAGCGCGGACAAATCAGCCGAATTGTCGTCGCCGTTAAAAAGAGCGCCGCCGCCATCTGTGGCGTCAATCGTAGCCATATCTGACGCCAAAACCGGCGCGGGCGGAGTCACGGCGACCGGCAAATCAACCACCATGCTACCGGAACTCATGACCACCGCCTGATCGCCGTCGGCGTCGGTGATTTGAAACTCCAGGGAGAATTCCGGCGGCGCGCCCCAGTTATCGGGGTTGGCGTCGTACATCTCCCGCAACGATTCGGCGCTAACCGAGCCATCACCGTGAATCGTGAAGGTAAACACCTGTTCGCCGTCTTCGCGGACGATGCTCCAGGTGTTTTGCTTTTGTTCATCCTGATGCCAGGAAAGCGCCTGGCCGCCGCTCATATAATGAGATATATCCCCGTGTTCCTCATAATTGATGTTGAGGAAGTTCACGGTGAACGCTTCGGCGCTGGTAATAAAACCCGGCTGCTCGCTGACCGCGCCGTCGGTCAAATCAAGACGAAACGAGGTATCGGCCGTCGGCGTGACGTCATCAATAGTTATCGGAATATGGCCGGTGAACTCGACGGTGGTGCCGGAGGCGTCGGTCATCCTGACGTATTCACCCAAGTCGATGATCATGCTCAGGCTTTCCTGGCTCTCGGCCTGAACCCACATGCCGCTTGGGTCCATGGTTGGACGGGCGTGGTCAAGCGTTCCGGTCATGTTGAAGGCGGTTTGGCCGCTTGCCGACACCGTGAAGGTGAAGATGGTCGCTTGCTCGCCGGTGGCGTTTTCAGTGTAGGCGGTGAGAACGCCGTTTTCAGTTTTGTAGAAAACGGTCTCGCCATTTGATTTCAGGCCGGAATCCTGGCCATTCATATCCGCTAGCGAGAAGGTCGCGCCAGCGGCGGCAAGATCAGCGGCGGCGGCCAGCGAAGCCAGATCATAGCTGTTCGCGCCGGAAAAACTCGCCTCGCCGCCCGCGTCGGTCACATGCGCGGCGGCGGCATCGGCAATCGTCACCGGAATGCGTCCGGCAAAATTGGCCGAACCGCCACCGGCGTTGCTGACGAAAACGTATTGGCCCAGATCAACGGTAATGGCCGCGCCCTCATTCTCCGGGGTGGTCGGGTCATCAATCTGATCGAGCGAGCCGATCATGTTGAAGCTGGTCTGGCCGTTGGCGGAAACCGTGAAGGTGAACACATCGTGGCGCTGTCCGGATTGATCCTGGGTATAGGCCGTCAACACGCTGTTTTGGTTGGTGTTTCTCGTCTGGTAATAAACAATCTCGCCATTTGAGGTCAGACCGGAATTTTCCTGCCACAAATCGGCGAGATAAAAACCCATTGCCTGATCGGCGATGCCGGTGGAAGTCACCAGCGCGCTCAGGTCATAGCTTTCCTGGCCAGAAAATTTGCCCGCGCCGCCGCCGTCCATGGCGATGCCAACCAGGCTGTCGGCGGCGACCACCGGCGGATTCAGAGACAGGGATATGCCGACGCTGCCCGACGACAGGGCCTGCGCCAAATCGCCGTCGGCGTCGGACACGGCAAAGCCCAGGCTAAGGCTAATTTCATAGCTGGCGTCAGGATTGTTTTTATCCTGCATGTTCTGATGCAAGGTGGTGGAAAAGGCGCCGTCCTCGCCAATGCGAATCGAGAGGACATCATCTCCGGTCGTATCAGTAACCAGCCGCCAGGAACGTCCGTCTTGACCCGCCAGCCAATGCAGAGTCTGGCCGTCGGACACAAAGCGAGACACCATGTCGTCGGCATAGCCCGAATCAAGTTCATAAAAACGAGCGGAGGAAACGGCTTCGGCGCTGGTCACAAAAGGCCGGGTCACGGTTTCGCCGACCGACAAGCCAGTGATGCGCAGACCGGTATCGACGGATGGCGCGACATCTTCGATGGTGACGGGAATCTTGCCGCTGAAATCGGTGGCACCGCCATAGGCGTTCGCCACCTCGACGTATTGACCGAGGTCAATGGTCAGATTCTGACTTTCAGGACTTTCCGCCTGAACCCACATGCCGCTTGGATCGAGAGTTGGCTGGGCGTGGTCAATCGCGCCAATCATGTTGAAGGCGGTTTCGCCGCTTGCCGACACCGTGAAGGTGAAGATGGTCGCTTGCTCGCCGGCGGCGTTTTCAGTGTAGGCGGTGAGAACGCCGTTTTCAGTTTTGTAGAAAACGGTTTCGCCGTTCGATTTCAGGCCGGAATCCTGACCGTTCAGTTGCGCCAGTCTGAAGGTCAGCGCATCATCAACGACGCCGGAAGAAGAAACCAGCGAGGTCAAGTCGAAACTGGCGGCGTCAGCGAATTTTCCCGCCCCGCCCGCGTCCACGGCGCTGGCGCTGACGCTTTCGGCGGAAAGAACCGGCGCGGGCGGCTCGGTCATCGGCACGGTGATGGCCAGATTGGCGGTGGCGGCGTCGCCGTCGTCATCGGTGACGATAAAAGGCAAGGTGATGATTGAGGTGTCTTGGCCCCGATGTTCCGAATACAGCGGCTGATTCTGGATAACGGCATAGTTGCCGCCGCCATCGACGGTGACAGTGAGAATCTCCTTGCCGTCTTGTTCTGTGACGACTGTCCAGATATTTGAGCCGGTTTCATGTCGCCAAACCAGATTTTGTCCGTCGGATTTCAGACCGGAAAGCTGCCTGCTGTCAGTCGTGAAGGCAATCGCCTTGATGCCATCCGGGCTGTCGATGCTCATCTTGCCTGATTCATACGCCCCGTCGGTCAAATCAACGGCGGCGGCGGCGAGACGCGGCGCGAAATCGATTGGCGCAGGAGTAACCGGATTAACCGGCGCGGCGGTGTCGGGGACGGTGGCTTGGCTGATGCTGGCGGCCAGGTCGATGTTGACGGCGCTTTGCTCGGCGACGAAAGGCTCTGGCGCGACTGAGCTTGTGTTGTCGGACCCAATTGCCGGATTGGCCGTATCGAGGCGCTGGCCTTCGCCACCCGGCGGGTCAAGAAAGGTCAGATGAAAGCCCTCGTCCTCATTGGCGCTGTAGCCAAGGACACCACGGGTTTCCGCGCCAGAATCGGGCGAAACCTCCTGGCCAGCCGCCACAGCCACCGTGTAGTGATGGCTGCCGCCGGCTTCGGTGACGGAATATGCGCCGCCGCTGGAACTGGGCGGCAAGGTATTCAGCAGTTCCGGATTCTCTTCGAAATCAGTGATGATTGCCGCCTCGTCCTGTGGCAATGCGGCCACGGTCGCCGCCCCATCGAACAGGCTGTCATCGACAAGGATTTCACTCATCCGCCCCAAATCAAGGCTGACCCCTTGGCCGCCGAGCCAGGCGATGGAAACAACGCCATCGGCGCCGGTCACGATGCGCTCGCCAACAAAAACCGGGCCGCCCACGACCAGAATGCGTTCGACGCCTGCGGACGAAACCGCCTTAACCGCGCCGTGAACAATGGAAACCGTGCCAATAATACGCTGTGACGCCATGAGAAATCCTCCTGATGATTGGCGAATGGGGCGGGCATCGATGCTCGCTTTTTATCCAGATAGGACGATTGTGGTACAAGGCTTCCACCCTTGTCAAATCGCCCACATGGCCTTTCGGCTGATCCGGCGATTTTCTTTATAGCAGCGCCGATTTCGTCGGTTCGCTCTGGCCTGTCGCCACATATTCTTCGTGAAATCGCGGACTTCGACTGGGATTTGCTCCGAATCTGGAAAGATGAGACGGCGTTTTGCCCTTGGCTGGAATTGGCTTCGTCGCGCTGACAAACGAGCACGAGGCGATGGCGCGGCATTCATGCAAGATGTGAATATTACGAGATAAAATTGATACGAAAACACGAGATTGAACGACAGACCCGAACCAGCCACGGTTCGGAACGGGACGAAAAACGCGACCTCAAATATCTATGGAATTTACCGTTTCTTTACTTTACGGATTGGCGGAACAGTGTCGCGTTTTTAGAAACCAGAGGCGGTTTGATAACAACATATTGCCGCTTCCATTTGTCGGGGTGAGGAGAACAGCGGCGCTGTCTGCCGCCTGCCTCTGCCTGTAGCAAACCAGAAGTCTCTCCACAACCCATACGTGAATTCCCCTCGCCCGTCGGCGGGAGAGTTTCATTTGCATGTGTCATTCCGGCGCAAGCGGCAATGACGGAAGGAAATGCGGTCTACAGCCGTCATGCCCGCGCAGGCGGGCATCCAGGCAGGATAGCGCAAAAGCGACGGCATAGATTCCCGCTTGCGCGGGAATGACAGAAGAAAGCGCGGGAATGCCTCATAATGTCATGCCCACGTGTTTTCAGCGGGCATCCAGGGGTGATTTGTAGGGGCGAACTGTGTTTCGCCCGTCTGGATTGTCGCTGGCACGGGAATGACAGCAAAAGGTCACAATCGGAACCGGTTCCCTTTCCATCTCTGGGAGTTAAGGAAGCGCTGATTTATTCCGCCTGTCTATAGCAGGAGTCTCTACACACGCGATATGTGAATTCCCCTCTCCCGCTTGCGGGAGAGGGTGGCGCGTCAGCGCCGGGTGAGGGCGCATTTGATTTGTTGAAACCCTCACCCCCGCCCCTCTCCCGCAAGCGGGAGAGGGGAGAAAGGCAGGTTAGTTCGCCCGTCTGGATTGTCGCTGGCGCGGCAATGACAGAAGAAAGCGTGGGAATGCCTCATAATGTCATGCCCGCGTGTTTTCAGCGGGCATCCAGGGGCATCAAGAAAATGCCGAGAAACGGGCAGTCTGGATTCCCGCTTGCGCGGGAATGACAGCAAAAAGTCACAATCGGAACCGGTTCCGTTCCCATCTCCGGGCATGGATTCCCGCTGGCGCGGGAATGACGGGGAAAGTGCGGGAATGCCTCATAACGTCATGCCCGCGTGTTGTCAGCGGGCAT
>JAITSS010000052.1 GCA_031287565.1 Desulfobulbaceae bacterium | reverse complement strand
CCCCGCCCCCCCCCCGCCCCCCGCCCCCCCCCCCCCCCCCCCCGCCCCCCCCCCCCCCCCCCCCCCCCCCCCCCCGCCCCCCCCCCCATCTGACTGTCTGATTATTGGTCTGGCGCTTTTTCATCCCGCGCAGGATCAGAACATTCTGTTCGGGTTTGGTATTACTTTTTACATGGCGTTTTGTTTTTCCATGCTGGCTTTTCTGTGTTTTCAAAAAGCCTGGGATGAGAAAAGTCTATGCCAGAATTCCATCTGGCTCTACACTACCGTTTTATGTGGTTTCATTGCTACGTTTTCCAGTGGGCAAGGGCTTCTCGTCTGGCCGATTCTCATTGGCCTCTGGTTGGTGACCGCACAGAAAAAGGCGCTTCTTTCGCCCAGTTTCTGGCTGTTCTGCCTTTGCAGTGGATTGACTATTATCCTTTATTTTTATGGCCTTTCACAAAAAAGCGGCCAGATGGCGTATGTCCTGAATCATCCACAAGAAGTCTGGAATTATTTTCTTGCTCTGCTTGGCGCGTCATCCGGAGCGAATATTACTTTTCCCTCTTCTCTGGCACCAGTTTCAATAGCATGTGGTTGGTGCATTCTGATTGCCGCCTCTGCAATAGTTATTCACTTTCTCATCAAACGGCCTAAAGAAACTTTATTCCCAATAGCAGTCACTCTCTGGTCAGTGACGGTCGCTTTACTTATTGCTTATGGACGCGCCTCTTTATTGCCGATAAATGGCGTGGCTGGTCGCTATCTCACATTTACGCTACCGCTTGTCTGGACGTTGCTTTTCTATCCGATATTATGCGCCAGACAATTCGGAAAGGCCCGACAACAAGTCGTCATATATTCGGGTTGTCTTGTCGCTTTGTCCTTTCTGTGCTTCAACATGCCTGCGGTCTGGAAACATTTGGGTTATTTCCATGCATACACAACCAACCAGCGCCATATTCTCCTAACAATAGATCAGCAATCGGACGAAAAAGTAAAACAGTTGATGGCTTTTTCCACTGTGGAGGAAACCAGAAGGCGCGCGGCGATTCTCCGTGACAATAATTTGAACGCCTTCGCTGACACGGCGGAAACACGTCGTTTTTTTTCGGGGAAAAATCTTGGAGAGCCGGACAAGCGGAGTTTCGCGCTGGAAACACTTGAAGTGGAACAATCGGTCATGAACAGTGAACCTTCCCTGAAATTGCGCGGCTGGGCCTTCGACCATGAAAACGGCACAGCCGCGCGAACCGTTCAAATCAAGATTGGCGGCAGGAGCGTTCCTCTTTTTTATGGCGTGAAACGTCCCAACGTGGCTGCGTATCTGGGCAATAGCGATTTGTCGGCGATAGGTTTTCAAGGAGATATTCCCATTGCCAAGTTGCCCTGCCGATCTTGTCCTTTGGCGTTGGAAATCGTGGCTGCCAACGTGGAAGGATTTTGGCGGGTTGAATTGCCCAGGCAGTTGGTTGTCGGCGCGAATGGTTGGTCATTGTCGTCCCCAACAGGAGAAACCGCGCCATTACGCATTCTGCCCTGGAAATAACCGTCGGTTTTCCGGCTGTCCGCCCGTCGTTGGCGGCTCCGATTCAGGCCACATCATAGAGTTTTCTTAGAAGTCGAATCTCAATCCTGCGTTGATGGCGTAGCCGTGGCGGTCGTTGTCTGAGTCGAAGCCCTGTTGATAGCGGGCGTCGGCGAAGAGCGAGATGCGACCGCTGACATAACCTTGGACGCCGCCGCCGACTTCACCGTAGAAGGGGTCGTAATCCTCGGAAATCTTTACATATTGCCCGCCGTTATCTACCGACACGCCGTCCGGCTGGATGAGGTCGGCGACCAGCCCGAAAATCCCGTAAACCGCCAGCGACCGTTGTTCTTGCTTGACCAATTGTTTGGTTAATTTCGTGCCGACGCGCCCGCGCAGGCTGTGCGCGTCGGTGTCGGAAATGGCCGAAACCGCATCGCGGAAACCATCATAGTTCGCGTATTGATAGGCAAGCTGCCCCTGCGCCTCCAGCTCCCAGCGCTCGGTTCGCCACAACGGATAGCCGACTTCGCCGGAGACGCCGCCGCGCCAGCCGTCCTGATCCGCGCCGTAGCGACCGCCGTTGCTCTCAAACACCACGTAATTGTTGCGCAAAACCGCCGCCTGGCCGACTAAATCTAAATATGCGTTATTATTGAATATAAATGTGTAATAGCCCTCCAGAGCATAGGACTTCGCCTCGGTTTCGCCGGTTTTTTCGTTCAAGCTGACTAACGGGCGGATGCGGTCGCTGAGGTCGGCTTCGGTGGCGCTGTAATCAAAGGCGACGGCGGCGCGGCTCATGCCGTTTTTGTCGCGGCGGGCGACAAATTCCTGACCAATCTGCAAACCGATGGTGTCCTGATCGTAGCCGAATCGGGTCTCGCCCTCTTCCTTGCTGGTGAAGTACGAAGTTCGCGCCCAGGTTTGTTTTTCCTCCGGCAGATCGCGGTGTTCGCCAACTCTTTGATGCAGCGTATAGAGCTGGCGGAATCCCTGCGCCGATCCGAGAAATTGCGCCGCAGCATAGCTGGCGGCGCCGGGTCGGTAAATCGGCTGCATGTCGGCAGGCGTCGGCGGGTGGGAAATCGGATGGTTTTGTTGGTTTGGATTTGCTTGATTTTGCGTCGTTGACCCCGGCGTTGGCGGCTGTGGAATTGGTTGATTTTGCGGCGTTGGTGTCTGTGGATTTGGCGGTTGCGGCGGCGGATTTGGCCTGACCGCCGACACCAGATACCAACTTTCGCCGCCGGTGACCGCGCCGCCCTTTTGCAGCGCGTATTCGTAGATGCCGACCGGAATCGACGGGCCGTTGGCCAAGGCGAAGGCGTTGGCGGGCGAGGTTCCGCCGACTTCTATCACCTGAATGCCGTTGATGGTGACCGTGCCCGCGCCGCCTTTATTTTGCACATCCAAAGTCGTCGGCTGGCCGGGGTCGCCCGTGACGCTGCCGCCAACGACCAATTTATCAGTTGGGGAATTGTCGTCGCCTAACTGAGTATTGATGAGAATTTGGCTGCCCAGCCGTCGGTAATCGCCGGAAACCGTCAGCGTGTTGCCAAGGGCGTTACCGCGCAGATTGAGCGTGCCGGCGTTGGCCAGATCGCCGGAGATGCTGTGGTCGCCCCAACCGGCGTCAAGGGTCGCGCCCGCCCGCACGGTGGCGCTGTCCGCCACGCTCAAATCGGCGCGCAAGGCCAGGGTGCCTGCGGTGATGTCGAGGCCGCCGATTGAGCTGGCCGCGTCCAGCGAGACCACGCCCGCGCCGGTTTTGGTCAGAACGCCCGGCCCGCTCAGGGCTTGCGTGATGCCGATGCGATGGCCACCGTCGTCGATGACGCCGCCGCCCGCCTCCAAACGGGCCTCGCCCAAGCCGCTGATAAAGGATGGATTATCGCCGCTGGCTTTCAATGCACCGCCGTCAAACACCAGGCTCGAATCACCGGCGCCGCCGGAAACCCCGCCGGTGACAACCACGCCGCCGCTCTCGATTCGCGCCACGCCAACGCTGCCCGCTTCCTGGCCGATGGTGACCCTGGCCGCGCTGACCGCACCGCTATCTTTAACAGTTAGATTTCCAGTGCTGAGACCACCAACCACCAAATCCGTCCCGGCGTTCAAGGCGCTGCCCGCGCCAGAAACCGTGACTGTGCCGACACCGCCTGAATTGACACCGATGTTCACGGTTTGCCCATCAACGCGACCGCCAGCTTCAATGTTCAGGCTGCCTGGGCCAAAATTGCCGACAGACAGGTCATTGTTTGTCGTCAAGGAGCTGCCCGCGCCAGTCACCGTGACCACGCCCCCGCCGATGTCACCAAAGCCAACATGGATTGTGCCGCCGCTGGCCTTGCCGCCGCCTTCAACCCGCAACGTCCCGTTGCCATCACTGCCGACCGACAGGTCGCCGCTCGCGCTCAAAGAGCTGCCCGCGCCGGTCACCGTGGCTGTGCCGACACCGCCCGACCCCAAACCGATGGTCACGGTTTTCCCATCAACGCCACCGCCATCTTCAATGTTCAGGCTACCTTGAGCGCCCACACCGACAGACAGGTCATTGTTTGTCGTCAAGGAGCTGCCCGCGCCAGTCACCGTGACCGCGCCCTCGTCATTGAAGCCAACATAGGTTGTGTCGGCGCTGGCCTTGCCGCCGTCTTCAACCCGCAACGTCCCTTGGCCATACTGGCCGACATACAGGGCCTTGTTCGTCGTCAAGGAGCTACCCGCGCCAGTCACCGTGACCTCGCCTTCTGTGCTGTCGTAGCCGATAATGGCGTTGTTGGTCACGCTGACCAGGCCGCCGTCGGCAACGGTCAAGCTTCCTTCCCCGGAATTGCCGACATACAGCTGGTCGCTCGCGCTCAAAGAGCTGCCCGCGCCGGTCACCGTGACGGTGCCGACACTGCCCGAGTTGACACCGATGTTCACGGTTTGCCCCTCAACGCCACCGCCATCTGCAATGTTCAGGCTGCCTGTACCAAAATCGCCGACCGACAGGTCGCCGCTCGCGCTTAAAGAGCTACCAGAACCGGTCACAATGAGGCTGCCGTTACTGCCACTGACGCTGCCGATCTGTATCCTGTAAACCTCCGCCGCGCCGCCACTAACGCTGACCGCGCCGGTGGTATTATTGAACACGGCGCCCAGAGCGGAAGTTGGCACTTGGTTGGTATCCCAGTTACTGGCCTCGAACCAGTTGTTGCTGGTGACGCCGGTCCAGGTCTGCTCGGCGGCGGCATCGGTCAGCGGGATGCATGGGGTGAGCAACAGCGACAGCAGCGGCGAAGCGAGAAGCATCGCGTCAACACGGAAGAAACTTCGTTTCGCGGGCGAGGATTCAGCTTGACGAGACGAGACGAGACGAGACGAGACGAGACGAGACTCTTTTCTTGTTCCATGGCTTTGTCAATCCTTTTCTTTGATGTTGCTGGGAAAATTCATGGTGAACGCCAGCGCGCCTTTTGCTCAATCCGGCGAAATGCCAGCCAAGGAAAACCGCGCAAGCGAATTGATATCGAATTGTGGCACACAAAATTTTCCCTTGTCCAGAAACCGGCGGAAAAAAGCGCTGATAGGCCATGACATATCCTGGCGCGGCGCAGGAAAAATCAGAATAAATACTGTGATATCCATAGCTTTTTCCAAACCACCGGCAGGAGAAAAAATTCTTTATGCCGACGCCGCGGCGGATGGGCTGTGGCCCCTATGAAAAGAGCGGCCTGCTTGTTGGCCGACAGCAGCATCCCGCCGATGAAAATCGTGAACCAGAAATTCAGAATTCCGGTTTATAATGAGACCAACGATGACGGCAAAATCTGCCGCGTCCTGAGCGCCAGCAGCAATAAAGAGCGACGGATTGCGCGTCGATGCTTATGGAAGCGCTGATTTATTCCCCTCTCCCGCCTGCGGGAAAGGGGAGAACGGTAGGTTAGGTAAGCGCTGATTGATTCCCTCTCCCGCCTGCGGGAAAGGGGGGAACAACAGATTGGGCAAGCGCTGATTGATTCCCCTCTCCCGCCTGCGGCAGAGGGTGGCGCGTCAGCGCCGGGTGAGGGCGCATTTGATGTATTGAAACCCTCACCCCCGCCCCTCTGCCACAAGCGGGAGAGGGGAGAACAACAGGAATCCCGGTTTATAACGAGACCAACGATGGCGGCAAAATCTGCCGCGCCCTGAACGCCAGCAGCGATAAAGAGCGACGGATTGCGCGTCGATGCTTATCTTCCTCCCGGTCGGCCCGGTCGGCATCAGGCCGGGAAGAATGAATGGATCGGCAATCAAGCCCCGGAGATCAATATCCATGAAACAGCTACGCAAAATTATTGAGATTGATGAAGAACGCTGCGACGGTTGCGGCCAGTGTCTGCCAAACTGCGCCGAAGGCTCACTGACCATTGTTGATGGCAAGGCCCGGCTGGTCGCCGAACATCTCTGCGACGGACTGGGCGCCTGCCTGGGCGTCTGCCCGCGCGGCGCTTTGACAATCCGCGAGCGGCAAGCGGATGAATTTGATGAAACCGCTGTCGAAGCGCATCTGAAAAACCGGGCGGCGGAACCGTCGCCGACGCGCCCGTCAGTCGCGTTCCCGGAAGCGCTGGGCGCTGGATGCGCCGCTGACGGTTCGGCTTTGCATAACTGGCCGGTGAAGCTTCGTCTGAGGCCGCCGCTTGCGCCTTTCCTCGGCGACGCCAAGCTGCTGATCGCCGCCGATTGCGGCCCGGTGGTTTGCCGGGATTTTCATGAGAAATACCTGGATGGCCGCGTGATTGTCACCGCTTGCCCGAAATTTGAAGACAAAGAGGCCATGCGCCTGCGCCTGACAGAAATATTTCGCGGCGACGCCCTGAAGAACATTCTCCTGGTCATCATCGATGTCCCGTGCTGCTCGGCCTTTATCGGCATTGCGCGCGAAGCGGCGCGAGACGCCGCGTGCGCCCTTGAACTCAAGGTCGTCACCATCTCCCGTCAGGGCGCGGAAGTGGCCACCGGGCCGCGATAAGACCGCGATTCAACCAGGCCACGCCAACAGCCCCGGCAAGCCATTCGCCGATTCCCCTTTGCGAAAGCCGACCTCGCGGCTATACTCTCGTCGCCCGTTCGGGGCGTTATTCAGTGTTTTTTCCCGTTCAATTCGCCATTTTGACCCTAGAGGCAGACTGTGCAAGGAAAGGTACTCATCGCCAACCGCGGCGAGATCGCCATCAGGATTATGAATGCCTGCGCCGACCTCGGTCTTGATTACGCGGTGGTCTACACCGAGGCCGATAAAGATTCGGAACATGTCCGACGCAACAGCGCGTCGGGCGACCAGCAAAACGCCTGGCGCATCACCAGTTATACCGAACCTAACGATCTATTCGCGGTGGCCGACCACGCCGGTTGCACCGCCATTCATCCCGGCTACGGCTTTTTCGCCGAGGATTACCGCTTCGCCCGCCGCGCCGTCAACCGCGACCGGGCGCTGACCTTCATCGGCCCATCCTGGCAAGTGATTAAAGAGTTGGGCGACAAGATCAACACCAAACGCCTGGCCAACCACCTGGGGATACCAACCATCCCCGGCACCGATACGCCGATCTACAACGAAATGGAGGCCGAGGAAATCGCCCTGGCCCTCTTGTTGCAGCAGAAAGCCGACGGCATTTCCAATCCGTCGATTCTGGTCAAGGCGGCGGCGGGCGGCGGCGGCATGGGCATCGTCGAAGTGACGGCAATCGAACAATTCCGCCGCACCTACCGCCAGCTTCAGGTCTACGCCAAGCGGCAGTTTGGCGACGGCGGCGTGCTGATCGAGCAATGCCTGCGCGATTATAACCATCTTGAAGTGCAGCTTCTCTGTTCAAAACACGGCGAGCGCATCCACTTCAGCTCGCGCAACTGCACCATTCAATCAACCGGGCGGCAGAAGCGGGTCGAAGCCGCGCCAGGTTTTCATCGTTCCTGCTTCAACTATGCCTTCGACGAAGAAAGCGTGCTGAAGAAAATCGTCGATTATTCGCTGCGGCTGGCCGCCCATGTCGGCTACGATTCGGTCGGCACCTGGGAGTGGATCGTCACCCGCCAGGGCCGCCCCTATCTGCTGGAGGTCAACACCCGCATCCAGGTCGAAAACGACATTTCGGCGCGCATCAGCTTTCTGCGCGGCCAACAACCAAATTTAATCCGCGAGCAAATCCGCCTGGCCCTGGGCGAGACAATGGGCTACCGGCAGGAAGACATCCTCTTTCACGGCGCGGCGATTGAGCTGCGCATCGTCGCCGAAGACACCCGTCGCGGGTTTGCCCCGTGGATCGGCACGATCAACGAGTTTTTGTTTCCCAGCCATCCCTGGTCGGCGGTCTACAGCCATGTGCCATCGGATCGCCCCTACACCATTCCCAGCGACTACGACCCGAATCTGGCCCTGGCCTTGGTTTGGGCCGACACCCCGAGTCTGGCCAAAGAGCGGGCGGCGGATTTTCTGGCCGCCGTCAGCATTCGCGGCCAGGATTCCTCCGGCAATCCGATCATCACCAATCTTGATTATCTGCGGCAAAGTCTTGACCGCCTGCTGGTTTTTTGAAGACCGGCCCTATTTCCATGAATGAACTCCTCCAGCAGTTGCAGAAAATCGAAGAGCGCATCAGCTATCTTCTTCAGATTAAAGACTATTCCTCCTGGGGCAATCTCGACGGCTTCAAGGCGACCTGCGAACGCTTAAAACAGACGATGTACGACTACAGCGTCGAGCGTCTGGGCGCGGAAATCAGAAAACTCGGCGATTCCATTGGTTTTCTTGAGGAACGCGCCGAAGAGCACCTGACGCCGATGGAGCGGGTACGCATCGTCCGCAGCGCCCAACGCTTTTCCCTGAAGGATATTTTAGAAAACGTCTACGAGGATTATACGGAGCTTGGCGGTCAGGATGAGGCCAGCGTCGATCCGGCGATGATCTGCGCCAAGGCGACGATTATCCGCCACGTGAAAAACAAATCGCGCACCGCCTCGGTGATGGTTATCGGCCAGGAAACCGGGCGCGGCGAGGAATACCGCAACGGCGGTTCCTGCCGTCCGGAGGGCAACGCCAAAGCCAGGCGCTACATGAAGGTCGCGGCCACCGAAGGCATTCCCATCCATTTTTATATTTTCACGCCCGGCTCCTATCCGGTCGAGGAATACCCCGGCGCGGCGCAGCAGATCGCCAGAAATATCTACACCATGGCCAAACTGCCGGTGCCGATGGTGTCGCTCATTTCCGAAGGCGGCTCCGGCGGCGCCGAGGCCATCGGTCTTTCTGATTATCGGCTCATGACCAGCCACGGCTACTATTCGGTGATTTCGCCGGAGGGCGCGGCGGCGATTGAGGGCCGCGTCGGCGCGGGCGGCAAGGTGCCGCGTGAACTGATCGAGGTCTGCGCTGATCGCCTACGACTAACCGCCTTCGACAATCTGCGGCACGGCGTCATCGACCGCGTCATTCAGGAACCGCCTTTGGGGGCCAGGCGCGACGACTTCGCCTTTTTCGCCACGCTGCGCGCCGAAATGCTGCGCGCCACCGACCACGTGGTGATTTCGACGAAAAATTTCAGCTCATTCCGCAACTGGGAGTTGCACCGCCGCCAAAAAGGGGCCGACGGCAAAGAATTGACTGTGGATATTCCCTGGGACTTAAACCAGGCGGAGATCAGGCGGCTCTTGGCCCTGCGCTCGCAAAAATACCTGGATATGGGCAAAAACGCCTATCTGGGCCGCCCGGATTCAGCGAGGGAACTGCTCGGCATAGCCAGGGAAAAGACCGAAAAGCTCTACTACAACCTGCGCTACGATTTTCTGAAAAAGCAGAAAAAACAGGCGTGCAAAGCGCTTTTGGATTTAAGCGGCGAGAGCACGCTGTTGGTCAAACGTCTGACCTTGCCGATCACTTCGGCCATCGACAAATGGCGGAAAAAACCGATAGCGCCGATAGCGCCGCTGCTGTTGCCGGTCACGCCATCAATCACCGCGCCCAGCCGCGATCCGCTGGAACTCACCGACACGTACACCAGCCCGTTGGCGCGAACCGACCGCGCAGTCAGTTGTCCGAACGCGGCGCGGCACGGTTGCAAAGACATCTGGGTGCCGGATTTGTACGGCGAATTCGCCGGCGTCTGCGAATCCTGCGGCCATCATTTTCCACTGGAATACCAGTGGTATCTGGAAAATATTTTTGATAAAGGCTCGCTGCGCTTTTTCAATACCCAGATCGCCTCCGGCAATCCGCTTGACTACACCGGTTTCGCCGATCGGCTGCGGGCGGCGCGGGAAAAGACCGGCTATCCCGCCGGAAATCTGACCTTCCACGCCAAGATCAACGGCATTCAGATCATCGTCGCCATGCTGTTCGCCGATTTCCGCAACGGCACGGTCGGCGCGGCTGAGGGGGAAAAATTCGTCCTCGCCTGCAATCTGGCCAAACGCAAAAAGCGACCGTTTCTCGCCTACGTCCACACCACTGGCGGCATCCGCATCCAGGAAGGAACCTACGGCGTCACCCAAATGCCGAAATGCACCATGGCGGTGCGCGAATATATCGACGCGGGCGGCCTGTACATCGTCGTCTATGACAACAACAGCTACGCCGGGCCGGTGGCCTCGTTCCTCGGTTGCTCGCCCTACCAATTCGCCATCCGTTCCAGCCGCATCGGCTTCGCCGGGCCGCAGGTCATCCGCGAAACCACCGGCATCGACATCGCCCCGGATTACCATTCGGCGAGAAACGCCTTAAAACGCGGCCATATTCAAGGCATCTGGGATCGCCGCGAATTCCGCCGCCACCTGCACAAGGCGCTGATGACCATGGGCAGTCCTAGCCTGTACTACCGCTGAAGGAGAAATCGTCATGGAATTCGTTTCAGTGCACGGCGGCCACAGCGGCCAGTTTTGCAGCCATGCCGAAAATTCGCTCGAAGAGATCATCCTGGCCTACATTAGCCACGGATACGCCTGGGTCGGCGTCACCGAACACGCACCGGGCCTGACGCAAAATCTGCTGTACACCGACCAGCAAAATCTCGGATTCACCCCGGAGAGTTTGTGGGCGCGATTTGCCCGCTATATGCCGGAATGCCGCCGCTTGCAGGCAAAATACGCCAATGAAATCACGATCTTCGCGGCCATGGAGACGGAAACCTACAGCGGCTATGAAGAACACATCAAAACACTCATCGCCGAATTCCGCCCCGACTACATCGTCGGCTCGGTGCACTTTGTCGGCGATATAAATTTTGATTATTCCCCGGAAAAATATGCGGAAGCGGCGGCCACGGTCGGCGGCGTCGAACATCTGTACTGCCAGTATTTTGACGACCAATTGGCGATGATTGACAGCCTGCGCCCAGCGGTGGTTGGTCACTTTGACCTGGTCAGGATTTTTGACCGGGACTACCCGAAACATCTGGCCCTGCCCGCCGTGGCCGAACGAATCGAGCGCAATCTGCGCCGCATCAAAGAGCTTGATTTGATTATGGATTTCAATCTGCGGGCGCTGTACAAAGGCGCCAGCGAACCCTACATCTCCCGGCCAATTCTTGTGCGGGCAAAAGAATTGGGCATCGCCGTCGCGCCCGGCGACGATTCACACGGCCTCGCCAATATCCACCAAAATATGGAGCGCGGCATCGCCATCCTGGCCGACTTAGGCTTTGATACCAACTGGCGGCGTCCACGTCCGCTCGCATATCCCTGAACCTCATCAATGACCGGCAAAGAGAACTTTGCCCACTCCTTCGGCAATTCGCCAAAAAGCTCTGCTGGCAACAGCCTTCAGGTTCGCAGCCACGCCGAGCGCTCCACAATATGGCCAGGGAACCGAAAAGTCTGGTAGACGATTGCAAAATCTGACACGTGGCACGCATGACGGCTCAAACTGATCACCGCCATTTCTTCATTCAAGGGCGCAGGTTGCTGTTTATCCAGGATGGGAACAGTGGCTTGCGCCTCTATGACGGACGCGAGGCGGTTGGGATTCTCTACCAAAGGAATCTGGGAAATCTCGGCTCTGGCTCTGGCACGGCGTATCTTGTGGCCGATGACATGACCATGCCGCCTGATTGCCTGGCCCTCAGCCTGCGCGCCGCCTATGCTCATCTAGACGAATCAAATTGGGTACAGGCCGGACGCGCTTTGCAGATTCTCGATTGGCACGAGCAGAACCGATTTTGCGGTCGCTGTGGAGAAAAGGCCGTGGAACAGACCAACGAATTCGCCATGCTCTGCCCGCGCTGCGGCCTGAAAAACTATCCGCGCCTGGCCCCGGCGGTGATCATGGCCGTAACCAGCGGCGACGAAATTCTTTTGGGCCGCGCCCACCATTTCCCGGACGGCATGTACAGCGCCCTGGCTGGTTTCGTCGAACCGGGTGAAACCCTGGAAAACGCCGTGCGCCGCGAGGCACGCGAAGAAACCGGCGTCGCCGTCGGCCAGGTCCGCTACTTCGCCAGCCAGCCCTGGCCCTTTCCCAATTCGCTGATGATCGGCTTCGTCGCCGAAGCCAGAAGCCGCGACATTCGCCTCGACCATACCGAACTTTCCGACGCCCGTTGGTTCACCGCCGAAAATCCGCCGCGATTGCCCGATAAAATGAGCATCGCTCGACGGCTTATCGACGCCTTTTTCGCCCAAACAAGGAGCGGCGCATAAAGGCGATGCCGAAAAGAGTGTATAATCGGTCAATCCATCGTGGCGTTTCGGCGTTTCTAGAAAAAATCTCCGTATTTTCTCTAAGACGTGGTAATATCAAAGTCTGTGTTCGCTGTTCATGTCCGTCGGATTAAAAAATCCGGCGGGAATGGAAAAATCCGCCAGTCGCGGAAAAACCAGGAGGAAGAGGAAATGAGAAAGAGCAAATTGTTATTGCTGTTGGGAGTTTTTATGTTGGTGGCCTGCGCCTCGCCGGCCATGTCCGCCACTACCCTGAAAAAAATGGGTAGCCATCCGTTTTATACGCCGCCCTTAACCTCGGTCGCGGACCTGCAAACCATGGTGCAGAAACGCGGCGCGAAAATTGAGGAGGGCTTCACCAAAGCCGGGGCCGCCGATCTCTATCCGGCCTTTGTTGAGCAGTTCCCGAACGCCCAGATCGAAAGCGTGCAGGTGCAGCCCGGCCAGAGCATCGACTGGATGCTGTTCCGCAAATGGGGCAAGGGCCAGGTCGCCGCGGCCAAAAACATTGTTTGGGGCGGAGGCGCGCCGTTTGAAGCCTTCAAATTCACCATCGAAAAAGACGGCAATCAGTATAACTTCATCGTGCCGCTGGTGTGCGGCAACATCGCGCTCTTAGATGTCACCGCCGCACCAGTCGCCGTCGTTGAGCCGGTGCAGCCGGTTGAAGAACCCGCCCCGGCTCCAGCTCCGGTCGCGCCCGCCCCGGCGAAAGCGCTAGGCGCTCCGTTCGCCATCATCGGCTATTCGCATCAATGGGACCCCAGCGAATACATCTTCGGCAAAGTCGGCTATGATTTCGCCATCACCGATCAGTTCCACGTGTTGCCTTCGCTGGGCCTGTACGGCCAGGTGCAGGGCGATGACGGCGAGACTTCCTTCCCAGTCATCGACGTTTTGGCCAGCTACTACGTTATGCCAGAATTGGCCTTGGGCATTGGCGTCGGTTACTGGCATGGCGAACTCCAGACCAGGGATGCCTGGGGACGTGACCATGATTATGGCGACGATAAAAACTTCGACCTGATTCTGGCCGCTTACTACGACCTGCCAACCGATTGGTTCGGCATGAAGCCGTCGGTCTACGTTGAAGGCCGTTGCGACATGGAGAATATGGACGAGCCGGATCTGACCGGTCGCCTCGGCGCTGGCCTGATGATTCACTTCTGATTCCGGAATATCTCGTTGCGCCTGTGAGGGGTTCGACCCAAAACAACCCCTCTTCAAACACTAAACCCCCGGTCAAGCCTCGCGCCTGACCGGGGGTTTTTGCTTTGACTGCTGTCTTGCCCCAGGCTATTTTTGTTGAAATGTTGACTGATCTATGCCTTATCTCCCCGCCAAGATGGGCGGTTTCTCCCCAGGACACTTCCATCAGTTCATTCACGACAATCCTGAAGACGATTCGTTTGCTTGGTCGCTCTTATTCTCCATCGCCTAGTCGGGAAAAATTGGAGATGGGCAAGGAAAATCGTGCCAGTGAAGCGCGCTCCTTCCAGGCGCCTGGTAGCGTCTCCCCGCAAAGCGGGCGATATATGACCAGTGAAGATGTGGACAAACGTCGGCAGGACGTGTTGGCTGACGATTTTTTGGCCGACGGACGTTACGGGATAGTGAATGTCTCTTCCGGATCAACCGCAAGACAATCCTACCAAACAATAAGCCTTGCTTTTTGATCAAGCGGGTCAGCCTTGGCAGACAAAATGATAAAACGTGTGCGCGTTTTTTGCTTCCAGGTCAAACGGACGGCCCAGGCGATTATGATGCTAATGATTACCAGGAAAATGAAAAATTCAGAAACCAAATATCATGTTGAAAAAACGTGTGAATTTACGGTTAAGCAAGAATCGTGCCAGACCTGGAATCGCTACCACATTGTAGGATGTCCTGGAAACTACCCGTGGTTTGCGATAGGCGGCGTGACATACTACAAAGTGGCACTTGCCAAGCCGCGCCGTTGTTGGCTATCTTGACGCCCAGGCCCAGAGATGGGAACGGAACCGGTTCCGATTGTGACATGTTATTCACTGAAACAGTTGTAATTATCTTACCCAGAGATGGGAACGGAACCGGTTCCGATTGTGACAATATGTGCCAAGTAAAACCACCGCCATTTACTCCCAGAGATGGGAACGGAACCGGTTCCGATTGTGACTTTGTCGTGCGACACATATAGCCTATAAACGCCCAGAGATGGGAACGGAACCGGTTCCGATTGTGACCATCTTCCGTCATTCCCGCGCAAGCGGGAATCCAGACTGCCCGTTCCTCCGCATTTTCTCAATAGCCCCTGGATGCCCGCTGAAAACGCGCGGGCATGACGTTATGAGGCATTCCCGCGCTTTCCCCCGTCATTCCCGCGCAAGCGGGAATCCACTCCGTCGTTTTTGCAATATCCTGCCTGGATGCCCGCCTGCGCGGGCATGACGGCTGTAGACTGCATTTTCTTGATTGTGACCTGTAACGTTGCGATAGCCTCCATGTTCAGGAAGCCCAGAGATGGGAACGGAACCGGTTCCGATTGTGACCTCCTTCCGTCATTCCCGCGCAAGCGGGAATCCAGACTGCCCGTTCCTCCGCATTTTCTCGATAGCCCCTGGATGCCCGCCTACGCGGGCATGACGGCTCTCCCAGAAAGGGGAACAGAACCGACTCCAATTGTGGGTGATGTCATGGAATGATTGAAGAGTAATCTTAATTTGTGATGTGATTGACGAAAAATCAATAACGAGGTGAAATATGGATTATATCAAAGTATTATGTCCGCATTGCGGGAGTGATGACATTGCTTGGAGAAGTCTTTCGTAATCCCGACCAGCGTAGAAGATGCCGATAATTGAGACAACATTCTCTTCCAAAAAAAATGCTATCACTGTCCGTTTTTTGTAGTTCGTCACGCGCAGGCCAGATCGTATGTCATTCCGCTTTGTTCCTCGATGCGGGAAATCGCTCAAGCCTTCGCAATAGGTGACAACGGCATCAGTATAGCGTTTGGCGGCCTCCGGTGATGCGGCATCAGCAAGATAGCCGTACAGCGCAAGAAGATGCTCCCTGGCCTCAGGAGCAAAGACTACCTGGTATTTCATCGCGTTTTGTCGTATTCAGCCGCAAGAGTTTCTCGTATCTGCTCTGCTGTGAGACCACGTGAAGGGTCGGCTTTCAGCGCATCGTAGGCTTTGCCTACTTCGGTATGCAACCAGCTTTCAATAGCCTGATCTCGCGCCATCAATGTCCTCAATCCATCCCGGATCACCTCGCTTTCCGTCGCATACTCTCCGGTCTCAACCTTCGATTTCACCAGGTTCGCCATATCGTGCGGCAAGGTGATACTAAACTGTTGTGTGCTCCTCATGGGCGCCTCCGATTTTAATGAGTATGATTTAATCCTGCTCATTACCGACACAGCGGCTAACTAAAAATAAATTTACAGAAACAACGATACACGGCCCACTTTGTGACAATAGGGGATTCCACCCCCCTACTGATAACCCAGAGATGGGAACAGAACCGGTTCCAATTGTGACTTTCTTCCGTCATTCCCGCGCAAGCGGGAATCCAGACTGCCCGTTCCTCCGCATTTTCTCGATGCCCCTGGATGCCCGCTGACAACACGCGGGCATGACGTTATGAGGCATTCCCGCGCTTTCCCCCGTCATTCCCGCGCCAGCGGGAATCCACTCCGTCGTTTTTGCAATATCCTGCCTGGATTCCCGCCTGCGCGGGCATGACAGATCTCCCAGAAATGAGAACAAAACCGGCTCCGATTGTGACGGTAAGCATTTCTTCTTCATCAACGTTATCTCGGTCAAGCTCCGCGCCTGGCCGGGGTTTTTTTATTTGCCGACGACGGATTGCTTAGCGCGCGTCGTCGCGAAAATCGACCTGAAAGCGATAAACGTCGCCTTCCGGGATGCCGCTGGTCGGCCCGGCGTGCTGCAAAATCGCCTGCATCCGCTGGTTTTCCCGACGAATATTGGCCTTCAAACCAGCCAGACCTTCACCCTTCGCCAATTCACACAGCCTGCGGAACATGAAGCCGCCAATGCCCCGGTTTTGCCAGTCGTCGCGGACGAGCAGGGAAATTTCGGCGTAGGGGCCATCCACTTCGCGGAAATACTTGCCGGTGGCGACGATTTCCTCGCCATGGGCGTCGGGAATGGTGGCGACCACCGCCTGCCCCAAACCACTATCGGCGTACAGGCTGAACGGCAGTTTATGTTCATCGGCCTCGGCGCAATGATAGCGGCGGCTGGTCGGCGATAGATGGTGCAGAAAAAGACGCAGGTCAGTCAGGTCGGCCAAGAAGAGCGGACGGACACGAATTTCGGTACCGTCATCCAGCAGCAACAGCGCCGAGGTTTCAACCAGCGGCGGCAGCAGACAATCGGCGAGCGAGGACATCTCCGGACGCAGCAACCGCGCCGTCATCGCCTCCTGGAACAGCCCGGCGCGGAAACGGGGATTGGCGACACCGATCAGAGCCAGCACCCGTTGCTCAATGGTTTTGCCGAACAGGTCAGCTACTCCGTATTCGGTGACAATAAACTGTGTTTCGGCCCGCCCCAAGGTGACGCCGGCGCCGGGCGGCAACTGGGTAACGATATTCGAACGCTGCCCATCGGGGCTGGTCGCGGGCAGCACGATGATGCTGCGGCCACCGGGGGATTGCAACGCGCCGCGGGCGAAATCGACCAGGCCGCCGACGCCCGCCGTCAGTTGCCCCTGTTCGGAATCGGCGCAGACCTGCCCGGTCAGATCGATTTCATGCGCGGTATTGATGGCGACCATTCTGGTTTGCCGGGCGATAATCTCGGCGTTGCTGACAAATTCAGTCGGGCGGAAGCAAAACAGTGGATTGCGTTCAACCATCCTATAAAGCCGCTCGCCGCCGATGCAGAAACTCGTGACCACCCGCCCGCGATCACTTGATTTGCAGCGGCCGTTGACCGCGCCGGATTCGATGAGCGGCACAATATCTTCGGTGATCATCTCGGTGTGAATGCCCAGGTCGCGGTGGCCGGACAGAAATTCGCAGGTGGCCTGCGGCAAACTGCCGAAATGGCTGGAGCGTCCCAAGCCAAACTGAATCGTCGCCCCATCCGGCACCAAGGCGGCGACGCGGCGGCCAATCTCGCGGGCCGTGGGATGAGCGGCGCGGCTTTCGCGCAACAAAAGCGGCATATCGGCAGCGACCAGCAGATCAAGGTCGTGGATATTGACGAGGCTGTCGCCCTCGGTCCAGGGCATCAGTTTGTTGACCTGGGCGATGACCAGCGAGGCGTTTTCAATCGCGCTTTTGACAATATCGACGGAAATGCCAAGACTCATCCAACCATCGGCGTCCGGCGGGCTGACCTGCACCAGGGCCACATCAAGCGGCAATTTGCCGCTGCGAAAGAGCGCGGGCGCGGCCGAAAGCGAAATCGGCGTGTAGCTGCCAAGACCAGCCTGAATCGCCTCGCGGACATTTTTGCCGATATAAAACGAGTTCAGACGAAACGAGCCGGTTAGTTTTTCATCGGCGTAGGCGGCTTCGCCCTTGGTGAACAACTGGACAATTTCCACATCGACCAGTTCCGGGGCGCGGGCGACCAGCGCTTCGACCAGGCGCAACGGCTCGGCGCTGCCGGTGCCAATGAATACCCGGTCGCCGGAGCGCACGCGGCGCAGCGCCCGTCTGGCGCGGCAGAGCATGGTTGCGTAGCGATCCTGCCAATTGTTATCCAAGCCTGCGAAATTCTGCGTGTTCATAGATACCCTCGCATCTCAGCGGTTGAATTGGTCGTCCCACCGCGGTTCAAAGCAGGCGATCGTGATACGGGCGTCGGCAACCACCGGGGCGCTGCCGAATTCGCCGACAATGAGTGGGTTAATGTCCAACTCCATGATGTCCGGGAAATCAATCGCCAACTGACTAAGCCGCTGCAAAGCCTCGGCGACGGGCCGGACATCAATTTCCCGGTTCCCGAGGCGGCTGCGCAAAATCGAAAACGAGCGAGTGGCCGCGAGCATCCGCTCGGCCTCGCCCTGGGTTAAAGGCGCGAGATGAAAGCTGACATCCTGAAGCGCTTCGACGTACACGCCGCCCAGGCCGAACATCAGCATCGGCCCGAATTGCGCGTCGCGGTTCATGCCAAGAATCAGCTCCAGGCCCGGCTCGATCATCCGCTCAACATAAACGCCGTCGATGCGCGGCTGCGGTTGCAATTCGCGCATCCGCAGCATCATCGAATCGAAACTGTCGTGAATCTGCCGCGTCGAGGTTAAACCCAGGACAATGCCACCAAGCTGGCTTTTGTGCGCGATATCCGGCGAGGCTACTTTCATCACCACCGGAAACCCCAGGAGACGGGCGTATTCGACCGCTTCGTCGGCGCTGTGGATGAGGCGGCCTTCCGGCACGGTCAGGCCATAGGCGCTCATGACCTTTTTCGCTTTCACTTCGGTGAGCTGGCAGATGCTGTTGTGGCGGCAACGCGCGAGAATATGGGCGGCGCTCCGCCGGTTGACCGGAAAGCGCGTGATGCGCCGGGGCGGCTGCGCTCGCCACCTGCCGTATTCGTACATCGCTTTCAGGGTGGCCACAGCTTGCTCCGGCGAGGAGAATTCCGGCAGACCGGCGGCTACCAATTCGGCGTGATCCGGCAGGCCGTCGCGCCGCCCCATGCAGCAGAGGAGAATCGGCTTGCCGCCGTCGAGCTTCGATAGAATCGCCCGCATAACGCCCGCGCCGTCGGTCATCGTCTGCGGCGTCAGCAAAATGAGAATCGCGTCCACCTCTGAATTGGCCTGGGCCGCGGCCAGGGCCTGGCCGTAGCGTTCAGGCGGCGCGTCGCCCAGGACATCGACGGGATTGTATTCACGCAGCGGAATGGCCTGGCGATCACGCAAGGGCGCGGCGGCGTTGGTCGGCAACTCGGCGACCAAAAGACCCTCGCGCTCGCAGGCGTCGGCGGCCATGACGCCCGGTCCGCCGGCGTTGGAAATAATCAGCACCCGTTTGCCGTTCGGCGGCGGCTGCATGGAAAAAGCGGCGGCATAATCAAAAAGCGATTCAAAACTGTCGGCGCGGATGATGCCGGAACGCTGGAAGGCGGCGGTATAGGCGGTATCAGCGCCGGTCAAAACACCGGTATGGCTGGAAGCGGCGCGGCGTCCGACCGGGGTGCTGCCGGTTTTCAGCAGAATCACCGGCTTTTTCGCGGCGGCGCGGCTGGCGGTGCGGATGAATTCGCCGCCATCGACGATATTTTCCAGATAGCCGACGATGACGGTGGTGTCATCGTCGTCGGCCAGATAGGCCAGAAGATCGTTCTCGTTGATGTCGGCCTTGTTGCCGACGCTGACCATTTTAGAAATGCCCAGATGCCGTTCGGCGGCGGTATCCAGCATACTCGAACACAAAGCGCCCGACTGGGAAAAGACCGCGATGCCGCCGGTCAAAGGCATGTCCCCGGCGAACGAGCAGTTATATTGATGCCGGGTGTTGATGAGGCCAAGGCAGTTCGGCCCGACCAGTCGCGCCCCCTGGTGGCGACAGACGGCGGCCAGTTCTTCTTCAATCACCGCCCCGGCTTCGCCGCTCTCTTTGAACCCGGAAGTGATGGCGACGACGCTGCGCGCCCCTTTGGCCAAAGCCAGCCGCGCCGCTTCCAGGATCATAGTTTTCGGCACGGCCAGCACCGCCTGGTCGATGGTTTCCGGATACGAAGCCAGGTCGGCGCACACCGGCAACCCCAGCACCTCGCCAGCCGACGGGTTGACCGGGACAATCGGCCCGGGAAAACCACCGGCGACGAGATTGCGCAGAATGTCATGGCCAACCTTGCCGGCCTTGTGGGAAGCGCCGATGAGCGCCACCGACTCCGGCGCGAAGAGATGCTTCAGCATAGAATTTTCCCCATTCGGTTGCGTGCGGATATTCCGGTTCAGCGGCCCGAAACGTTTTGCCACAGATATTGGCTACGGGCGGCGACAAAGCCGCGAGGCAGTGATAAAAGCTTACCGACAACAGGACGAAAATTCCATGAAGAACGACTTCCGCCCTTTCCTCTGGCGGCGCGGCGGCAAATCGTTTACCCTGCCCGCGACTTCATCCCGCTGTTTTTCTGATTTTTTCCCGTGTTACCCCGTGACCGATTCATGACCACCGCCCCAAACGCCGCCTTGCCCGTCATCGCGTTAATTGGCCGTCCCAATGTCGGCAAATCGACGCTCTTCAACCGCATCACCAAATCGCGCAAAGCCTTGGTCGATCCAACGCCCGGCGTCACCCGCGACCGCCACTATGATCGCATCGAGTGGGAAGGCCGGGCCATGCTAGTGGTCGATACCGGCGGCATCGACGACAATCCCGAAGATTTGCTGGTTGGCCATATTCGCGAGCAGGCCATGGCCGCCATCGACGAGGCCGATATTCTGCTCTTCATCCTCGACGGCAAAGACGGCCTCACCGCCGCCGACCTACAAATCGCCGCGATTGTCCGCAAAAGCGAAAAGCGGCTGTTTTTTGTGGTCAACAAAGTTGATTCGCCAGCCCGCGAAGAAGAAACGCTGCCAGCCTTTTACGAACTGGGCTGCGACGCGCTGTGGCCGGTTTCCGCCGAGCACGGCTACGGTTTCGGCGACTTGATGGACGCGGTGGCCGAAACCGCCGCCACCTTAGGCGCGGGTGAATTGCCGCCGCTCCCGGCAGGAACGGTGACGGTGGCCTTTTTTGGCCGCCCTAATGTCGGCAAATCGTCGATGATCAACCGCATTTTAGGCGAAGAACGGATGGTGGTCTCGGAGATCGCCGGCACCACCCGCGACGCCGTGGATACACTCTTAACCCACGGCAATCACAGCTATTTGCTGGTCGATACCGCAGGCATTAGGCGACGCGGCAAGACCAAGGAAAAGCTGGAAAAATTCAGCATCTTGAAATCCTTGGCCGCTTTAGAGCGCTGCGAAGTGGCGGTGGTAATGCTCGATGCCGGCGAAGGCGTCACCGAGCAGGACAGCAAGGTGGTCGGCCACGTCCTGGAGCGCGGGCGCGGTCTGATTCTATTGGTCAATAAATGGGATTTGCTGGCCGACGACAAAAAGGCGCGGGAAAAGCTGTTGGCCGAAATCGCCGAAGCCCTGCCTTTTGTCGGCTACGCGCCGCTGACCACCGCTTCAGCCCTGACCGGCTACGGCGTCAAAAAACTGTTCCCGCTAATTGGCGCGGTGCATCGGCAGTTCACGGCCAGCTTTTCCACCGCCGCGTTGAACCGCGTTTTGAAAGAGGCGACCGAAGCGCACCCACCGCCCATCTACAAAAACAAGCGCCTGAAATTTTACTACACCGCGCAGATCGGCCAGCGCCCGCCCAAATTCGTGATCATGACCAACAGCGGCAAGGGCGTGCACTTTTCCTATCAACGATATTTGACCAATCAATACCGCGAAAGACTGGGACTGGACAAGATCGCCCTGCAAATGATTTTCAAGGATAAGAGCGAGCAGCGGGGGAAATGACCGCGCCGTTCGCGGGCGATGCGCAATCATCAGCCACCGGTTCCAGCGCCGCCAGCAAGGCCCGATTCTGGGCGAAAGGAAAGCGCTCTGGTTCATCCGGAGAAAAGAAAAGGACGCGCCCAGCCAGTTGCCACAAAAAGCCGCCGCCAACGCTCCGGCTTCCAGGCCAGAAGCGTCATCTCCTGTTGGTAGTTGGCGAATCGTCCGCCGTTTTGCTGGTCTGGCCGATATTTGTAGCGTTCGACGAAACGCATGGTCTCGCCGGACGGCGGATATTCGCGGATAATTTCTTTGACGACTTTGCCGCCTTCCGGCAAATCCATGATCGTGAATTGTAGCCTGCGCTCCGGCGGCGGCTCGTCCGGCTTGAAGAGTTGCAAGAGCAGCTTGCCTGTGGGACGCAGGACGGCGCGGCAGGCGCGGAGCGTTTGCCGGACTTCATCTTCATCGGCCAGAAGATTGACGGTGTTGTGGGCGATGATCGCCACAGAGAACGGCGCGGCGGCAAAGGCCAAGCGCCGCATATCCATGGCCACGGCGACAAAACCAGGGGCGCGCCCGGCCAGACGTAGCATGGCGAGGGAATTATCAACGCCAATCACCGTGTGACCCAGGGCTGTCAAGCGCCGCGCCAAGCGTCCGTCGCCGCAACCCAGCTCAAGAATCGCCTCCCGCCGACCGAGGAAATGTCGGTAAAAGGCGACATCATCGGCGTAAGCGCCCATTTCCAACGCATAAAAGCGGGCGTAATCGCCGGGTGAAAGCGGCTGGAATAGCTCCGGCGGCTCATCTTCATAGTCGTCAGGCATAGAGAAACCGCCGCCTTGGTGGAATACCGAGCGCTTCAGTGCAGCAGCGACGCCTCAAGGTCGGAGGCGCGGTGGCCATTAACGCGAACCAGCCAGAACAGTTGCGGTAGACTTTTGATATTGGCGACCGTGGCCTGCGGCACATGGTGGCTGCGATCAACCAGATTGTAAAAACGGGAATCGACGCAGACGTATCCGTCAAGTAAATGGCCGAGAATATGGAGAATTTTGCTGGGATAGCCCTGCTCCATATTCTCGATGTCTTCGACTGAATGGATGCCCATCTGGTTCAGCTCGTTGACCAGAAAGGCGATATTCTCACGGTGCTTCTTGATTGAGGCGTTGAGGCGGCGACAGAAATTAGGATCGCCGCCGGAACAGCTTTCCGCCTCGACGATTTCCAGGTGTTCATAATCCAGCACTTTGCTGGTTTTAAGGAAATCGCGGGCCTGCTGGCAGCAGGCTTCAAAATCGTTGCCGGAAACCAGCAGGGTATGTGGGAAAATCATGATTCGTCCAAAGTTTCGGGAAAATCGTCAGTGACTTTTCATCGCTTCGCCAACCCGCTTACCCAGGGCGACACATTGGTCGAGCGCTGCCGGGGTGGGGACATATTTATGTTTGATCGCGCCGTCATCCACCAAGGTGAAATGCAGGTCGGTCATCACTGCGGTCAGCAGACCAACCGCCTCGCCGCTCCAACCGAACGAGCCGAAGGCGGCGCCGATTTTATCAAAGGGTTTCAAGCCCTTCATGTACGAGACAAAACCGGCCATTTCCGGCAAAAGGCCGTTGTTGATGGTCGAACTCCCCAACACCACGCCCTTGGCGCGTAAAACCTCGGTCATGACATCGCTGCGGTGGCAGGCGTCAAGATTCAGCAACTCGGCCTGAACGCCCGCGTCTTCCAGACCGCGCATCACCGCCTGGGCCATGGCTTCCGTCGAATGCCACATGGTGTTGAAGATGACCAAAGCCTTATCGGCGCATTTGCCGGAACTCCATTCATCATAGGCGGCGACAATCGTATTCAGTTTATCGCGCCAGATGACGCCATGGTCCGGGGCGATGATGTTGAACTCAAGCTTCAGGTCAGCGACGGTTTTCAGGAGTTTCTGCACCAGTTGTGAATAGGGATAAAGAATATTCGCGTAGTATTTGGCGCAATGCTCCATCACCACCGGCAGGTTGACCTGATCGTCGAAGCGCTCGCTGGAAGCGTAGTGCTGGCCGAAGGCGTCGCTGGAAAAGAGAATCTTTTCGTCCTTCAGATACGTGAACATCGAATCCGGCCAATGCAGCATCCGGGTTTCAAGAAATTGCACCGCCCGCTTACCTAAAGATAATTCGCCGCCGGTCTTCACCACTTCAAACGGCCAATCCTCGCGATGAAAATGCTCGATGATCGCCTTTTGTCCCATCGGCGAACAGAACAGTTTCTCCGGCTTGATTAGCTCCATCATTTTTGGCAGGGCGCCGGAATGATCCATCTCAACGTGGTTAACAATGAGATAATCAATCTTTTCCGGGTCAATGATCTCCTTGATGCGCCGCGCCTGCTCGTCAAAAAACGGCGCTTTCACGCAATCAATGAGGGTGACTTTTTCGTCGATAATCAGATAGGCGTTATAGGTGGTGCCCTGATTAGTGGAATAGCCATGGAAGCTGCGGACATCCCAATCAATCGCCCCAACCCAATACACCCCTTTGGCAAGTTCCGTAATAGCCATTGATGTTCTCCATAAAGAAAATAGGTTTCAAAATTCCAACACCGGCGACTCGCCGATGATATTCTCACTTGCCAAATCTGGTTATTCTACAGGACATCCAGAGCCTTGACAAGCGTGGCCGGGCGCGTGGCGACGGCTGGAATTGCACTTGATAATCATTCTCAAAAAAGAAACAAGGGCGCAAAAGCCAAATGGCCGCATTTCACAAAGACGGGCGACAGGGGGAAAATCTTTCCGATTGACCTTTGTCTTAATACGCATTCTAATAAAGGGTTCATTGGAAAGGGCGTATAGCTCAGTTGGTAGAGCCACCGGCTCATAACCGGTCGGTCGCAGGTTCGACCCCTGCTGCGCCCACCAGTTATGGCTTGGCGTCAGCGCGCAAGGCGCATAATCGTAAGGCATCAGCCGTTTTGAATACGTCGTTTTCGCTCCACACACAAATTGTCTGTCCATACCGATACGGCCTTGTCGCGCCAAGTCTCGCCCACCCAGGTACAGCCATAAACGGCTGTACCTTTTTTGTTTGTATATCCGGCATCTTTCACAATGAGTATCCGCATTCGCCACCTGCTTGAGCATCTCGACACGCTGGCGCCGCCAGAGCTGGCCGAACCCTGGGACAATGTCGGCCTGTTGCTGGGCGACGACACACAGCGCGCCACTCGCGTTCTCGTCTGCCTCGATGTTTCGCCGCTCATATTGGATGAAGCCATTCTCAATAGCTGTCAGGTCATCGTCAGTCATCATCCACCGATTTTCAAACCACTCGCCCGCATCGACACCCGCGATCCCCTCGGCGGGATTGTCAAAACCGCCCTGCGCCACGACATCGCCTTCATCGCCTGCCACACCAATCTCGATAGCGCCCAGGGCGGCGTCAGCGACGCTTTAGCGCGGGCGCTCGGCCTAGAACATTGCCGCCCGTTGCAAACAAAAACTGGTTTTGCCGACGCCGGTCTCGGACGTATCGGTCGCTTCGACCACGCTGTGCCCGGCGACAAATTGTTGCGCCGGGTCGCCGCAGCCACCGCCAACCGCGCCTTGGCAGTGGCGGGAAAGATGCCGACAACGGTAACCACCGTCGCCCTCTGCGGCGGCAGCGGTTCTGAATTCGCGCCATTGGCCCGCGATTTAGGCGCCGACGTCTATCTGTCCGGCGAAATCAAGCACAGTATGGCCCGCTGGGCTTGCGACGCCGGTTTTTGCCTGATTGACGGCGGCCACTACGGCACCGAACGTCTGGCCGTCGATATTCTCACTGATCATCTGCGTGGCGCGGGCATCGACGCGCGCCGCGCCACGAACGAACAATCACCGTTTAATCTTGTGGATTGCTGAAAACCCTGTAACCCCATCGCAAGGAGAGAAATGTGAACAAACATATCGCGCAGCTGGTGCAACTCCAGGGGATTGACCTGGAACTCGATAGGATCGATGGCGGCATCCGCGCCGAAGAAGACGCTCTGGCCCGCCGTGAGCAAGGCATCGTCCTGCGCCGAGAAACCATCGAGGAAATCACCGCCGCCATCAAAGAGCTGGAAAAAGAGAAAAAACTCCTCGAAGACAACATGGCCGACAAGCAAGACCAAGTGCGCGAACGCCAGGCCAAAATGATGCGGGTGCAGACCAGTCGCGAGCAGCAGGCCATCTTAAAGGAGATTGAAGAGGCGAAAAAGGTAGTCAAAGAAAATGAAGAGCGCATCCTCACCATCATGCAGGACGTGGAAAAAAAACACGCCCGCATCGCCGAGGAAGAAAATCTAATCATCGGCGAAACCAAACTGATCGCCGATGAAAGCAAGCGGGTGCGCAAAGCGGTGACCGATACCAACGCCGCGAAAAAGGACAAGCTGTCGCGCCGCGCCCAGGAGGCGGCCCAAATTGATGCGGCGCTTTTGCGCAAGTACGAAATGCTACGCAAACGCCGCCACGGCATCGCCATCGTCAAGGTTGAAGGCGCGGTGTGCCAAGGCTGCCACATGAAGCTGCCGCCGCAGCAGTTTAATCTGCTGTTGCGCGGCGACAGCATCTACGAATGTCCCAGTTGCCAAAGGATTGTCTATTATCAAGCGGAGGGCGGAGCGTAAGCGACCCAAACCGCGATGGAGCCACCTGGGACTCTTACCGGTATCCTCAAGCAGGCCGACATCCGGTGGAAAGCTTTTCAATACCCTGTAAAAGTGATGGCCGCGCGGCCAATCGTCTCTCTTCCGTGATTTCCCTGGCGCGTCCGGCGCATCATCGGTACAGTGCCGCCGTAGCGGGAGTGGGCGCGTGATCGCTTTGGCGGCTCTTCGGCCAAAGAGGAAAGTCCGGACTCCGCAGGGCGGGATGGTTCGTAACACGAACGCCGGGCAACCGGGGGAAAGCGCCACAGAAAACAAACCGCCCGCCGTGAACGCGGCGGGTAAGGGTGAAACGGCGCGGTAAGAGCGCACCGCCCGGCTGGCGACAGTCGGGGCATGGCAAGCCCCATCCGGAGCAAGACCAAATAAGAAGACGTTTGAGGGCGGCCCGTCCGATGTCTTCGGGTAGGTTGCATGAGACGCCGGGCGACCGGCGTCCCAGTTAAATGATCGCGGCTCTTTATGAGTACAGAATCCGGCTTACAACCCACTCCCGCTTTTTTCTTCTCCTGAAATCATGACCTGCGCCGCCGTTATTGTGGCCGCCGGCTCCGGCAGCCGCATGGGGATGTCTATTCCCAAACAATACGCCATGCTGGCCGGTTTGCCGGTCCTTGTCCGCGCCATCCGCCCATTTCTGCTTCATTCCGCCATTGACCGGATTGTGGTTGTCGCGCCCCCGGATCGCCTTGATGAAACCGCCTCGCTTCTTGCCGCGTATGACTGCGTCGGCCCGCGTGTCGCCTGTATCCCCGGCGGTCAGCGACGGCAGGATTCGGTGCTGGCCGGGCTGAAGGCAGTGCCCGCCACCGACGAAATCGTTCTTATCCACGACGGGGCCAGGCCACTGCTGACCAAAGCGCTGATTGACCGCTGTATTGAGGCGGCGCGACAAGACGGCGCGGCGATTGCCGCCATCCCGGAATACGACACGCTGAAGCGCCAGGACGAACACCAACGCATCGCCGCCACCGTCAGCCGCGAGGGCTTATGGCGGGTGCAGACACCGCAGGCGGCGCGACTATCGCTCCTGCTCGACGCCTTCGCCCAGTACGGTCAGGCGGATGTCACCGACGAAGCGGCTCTTTTGGAAATGGCCGGGATTCCGGTGGCGCTGGTTGAAGGCGAACGAACCAACATCAAAATCACTCGTCCGGAGGACTTGACACTCATCGAGACATTACTCAGCGCCAAGTCTAAAACGCAAATGAAAATTAAAACAGGATTAGGGCAGGATAGTCATAAATTTGAGATAGCCGATAGAAAAAAAAATCTTATTTTGGGCGGGGTCATTTTTGAAGGATGGACTCCGCTAGAAGGTAATAGCGATGCGGATGTCGTTCTACATGCTATTACTAATTCAATTTCCAGTATTACTGGCGTCAATATTATTGGCAAAGTCAGTGATCATATGTGCAAGGAAATGAATATAACAGACAGCAAAGAATATTTGAAAGAGGCGCTCAAACATTTTAAGGATTATACAATAAATCACGTTTCAATAAGTATCGAATGTATGACTCCACTAATTTCTCCTAAAATAGAGGAAATGAAATTATCTTTATCCCGCATTCTCAAAATCAATTCCGAGGACATCGGCATCACTGCTACATCAGGTGAATATATGACGGCGTTTGGTAGAGGTGAGGGAATTCAGGTTTTGTCAATCGTTACCGCCACACGTAAATGAATATGAAATTATACACATATGATACTATTTTTCGTTTGTTTTCAACATATTGTAATTCGTTACTGTTTTCTTTAATTTTATATCTAAAATTATTCAAAAATAATAATGGCATATACCACTATCACCAGTTGGTGGGTTCCGTATTTATTCTCTCTAGTTTTGTTATTTTTTTCATCATTTATCGCAATGCCATATCCGATCGTCCAACCAAAAATAAGATTAAAATTTACAATGAAGATTCCTTATCATTAAATGACGATATTTATGAATTCAAAGCTAACGAATGGACTCGTTACTTAAAAGGAACTGCTTTGCCAGAAAAAGCCAGACAGGAAATTACTCACCGTATAAATCGTTCCATCAAACAATTTGGCAAAGATGAAACCATCAAAAATCTTATAATGCAGTATCAAATATGCATTGAAAACGAACTTTCTTATGAAAAAATAGCTTGGCTAATTGGGGCAATATTTGTGCCTGCGAGTTTAACGATAACCGCTATTGGGCTGAATGAGAAAGATTCCATCGTATCTCCTATAGTTATCGGTTTTATTCTTTTTATTACCTGGATACTGTTGTTCAACAGATTCAGAATTTCCATCAGGCTTTACCGGGATTGTGCCAAACGCATTGAAGAAATACTTGGACTATTTTCCATCTCTTATGTCTATGATTTTTCCTTGGAAAAATATGGTTCTGTTATTCGAGTTTGGCCATATTTGGTTACTCTTTCTGGATTTTACTTCAACTTCACTCTGTTCATTTTGCTGAAATAATTTTCGATTTAAGAGAAAATTTTTTAACACGCTAACATCCGAATTAAAAATTTCAGCAAGGATCACTTATATGAATATCACCATCAACCGGGAACGCCTGGCCAAAACATTTATCGGTTTGTGCGAAATCTCCAGTCCATCGCGCCACGAACGGGCCATGGCCGATTATCTGAAAAAACTGTTCGCCGACCTGGGCGCGACCGACATTTCAGAAGATGATTCCGCCGCCGAAACCGGCGCGGACAGCGGCAATCTCTATTTCCGTTTCCAAGGCGACCAGCCGGAGCGCGACGGATTTTTCTTTTCCTGCCACATGGATACGGTGCAACCCGGCGAAGGCGTCCGCGTGCGTTTCGATGGTGAAATGTTCACCAGCATGGGCGACACCGTTTTAGGCGGCGACGACAAATCGGGCATCGCCGCGATTATTGAGACCATGCGGCTACTGAAAGAACACCAGGCCAGCCATCCGGATATTGAAATTCTCATCACCACCTGCGAGGAAATCGGCCTCCTCGGTGCGAGATGCTTCGATGCGGCCAAAGTGCGCGGCACATATGGTTACACCCTTGATTCGTCAGGAATAGACCGCGTTATCATTGGCGCGCCGGCGGCCAACAAATTTTCTATTCGCATCACCGGCGCATCGGCGCACGCCGGTTTGCAACCGGAAATGGGCATCAACGCCATCGCCGTGGCGGCAAAGGCGATAAGCGCCATCAAACTGGGGCGGCTCGATGCCGAATCGACGGCCAATTTCGGCGTCATCGCGGGCGGCGTCGCCACCAACATCGTGCCGGAATGCGTGGTCATCGACGGCGAAGTCCGCAGCCACGATCCGAAAAAATTACAGGCGCACAGCGAGGCGATTGCGCAGGCGTTTTCCCGCGTCGCCGCCGCTTGGCCGGAAACGATGACCGAAAGCGGCCCGCGAAGACCCACCGTAGACATCAAGCTCGCAGCCGAATACCCGGCCATGCGGCTCGCGCCCGATTCACCGGTGGCCCGGCGCATTCAGACAGCTGGGCGCAGTCTGGGCAAAGAGCTTGAATTTGTTATCGCCGGCGGCGGCAGCGACGCCAATATTTTCAATGAGAAGGGACTTCCGACGGCGATTGTCGCCACCGGCATGGATTTGGTGCACACCACCGGCGAGCGTTTGCGGTTCGGCGATTTGCTGGAATTAACCCGGCTGCTCATCGCCATCGCCATTATTGATGACGAAAGCTGTTGTGCGACGCCCCGGTATCTTGTTGAATAAACGCGCCGCCCTTATCGTGCGGGCTGACATTTGTAGGATGGGAAAACCGGCAACAAGGCATGAAGCGCGTCTTTATGCCTTTTCGCTTTTTATGGGCATCGACCTTTTTCGGAGACAGAACACATGCTCTGCGACGACGCCTGCAAGCCGCGCCATGAATGCGGCTTGTGCGGCATTTATCACCATGAGGACGCCGCGAAGCTGGCCTATTTCGGCCTGTTCGCCTTGCAGCATCGCGGCCAAGAAAGCGCCGGTATCGCAGCCTGTGACGGTCAGTCGGTGCACCTGCACAAGGCCATGGGCCTGGTGCCGGATGTTTTTTCCGAAGATACGCTACGACGGCTACCCGGCGACACCGCCATCGGCCACGTCCGCTATTCAACCACCGGCGCTTCAACTGTCACCAACACCCAACCGCTGGTCGTCACCCATAAAAACGAGGTTCTGTCGGTGGCGCACAACGGCAATCTGGTCAACAGCATCAACCTGCGGCAAGAGTTGGAAGAGCTGGGTTCCATTTTCCAAACCACCATGGACAGCGAAGTCGTGCTGCATTTGATGGCAAGAAACGCCGGACTGCCACTCGACCATGCCCTGACCAAAACCTTTACCGCTCTACAAGGCGCGTATTCGGCCCTGATGCTGACCAGGGGCAAAATGATCGCCGTGCGCGATCCGGATGGTTTTCGGCCATTGTGCATTGGTCGGCTGCATAACGGCGGCTACATCGTCGCCTCGGAAACCTGCGCCATTGATCTGGTCGGCGGACATTATCTGCGCGATGTCGCGCCCGGCGAAGTGGTGATCTTCTCCGATGACGACGAGCCGCGTTCGCTCTTCCCCTGGCCCAAGCAAAACAGCCACTTCTGCATCTTTGAACAGGTCTATTTCGCCCGCCCGGATTCGGATATTTTCGGCATCAATGTCTATTCGACCCGCAAGCGGATGGGGGAAATTCTGGCCAGGGAAGCGAAAATCGACGCCGATTTCGTCATGCCCTTCCCCGATTCCGGCAACTACGCCGCCATCGGCTACTCGCAGGCATCCGGCATTCCGCTGGAAATGGGCGTCATTCGCAACCATTACGTCGGACGCACCTTCATCCAACCGACGCAATCAATGCGCGATTTTAATGTCAGAGTAAAATTAAACCCGGTGCGCTCGCTATTGCGCGATAAGCGCGTCATCATCGTCGAAGATTCGATCATCCGCGGCACCACCGGCAAAAGCCGGGTGCACGCCCTGCGCGACGCCGGAGCCAAGGAAATCCACATGGTGATCAGTTGTCCACCGACCAGATTTCCCTGCTATTATGGGATAGATTTCCCCTCGTCATCGCAACTCATCGCCGCCGAAAAAACCGTTGCCGAAATCGCCAAATACATCGGCCTCGATTCGCTGCACTATCTCAGCCTGGAAGGTTTAGTCGAGGCCACTGGCCTGAACAAAGAGGATTTCTGCCTGGCCTGCTTTGACGGGAATTATCCGATAGCGCCCGACAAGTCGTTTCACAAAAACGCCTTGGCCAATGTCTGCGCCGCCGTGCGATAAAAATGACAGGCGCGGCGCGAAAATGCGCCGCGCCCGACCGCATGAAAATCCGGGATGTTTACGAGCGAAAAATCACGCAGTTTTTGCCGTCGTTTCTCGCATCGGCCAGGGCGTGACGCATCTCAGCCAGTGAAGCGCGCATGTCTCCAGTCAGGGTGTTGCTCTCATTCCGTGGACAGGAGACGACGCCAATCGACAGATATAAACCGGCGAAGCCGTTTTCAACAAAACTCAGCATGACCCGCTGAATGATTTCCGCCGCCTGATCCGGCGTGGTTTGCGGCAAAACCACCGCGAATTCATCCTCACGTAGCCGCGCCAAGGTATCGACCATCTCGCGCGTGCATTCACGCAGAATCTCGGTCATGGTCAGGAGCACATGGTCGCCGGCGGCGTGGCCATAGCGCTCAATGTACTGCCGGAAATCCTCGATAACAATCAAAGCGGCAAAAGTCGTATAGCGTTGCCGGAAGGCCCGCTCCATCTCTTTGGCCAACTCATCCTCAAAGCCACGCTGGTTGCTTAGCCCGGTCAGTTCGTCGTGGCTCGACAAAACCGCCATTTTGCGCAACATCTCCCGCTCGCGGCCAACCCGCAACAGTTTGGCCTCCAACTCTTCCGGATCAATCGGTTTACGCACCAAATCAATCGCGCCGCGGCGGATAATATCGACATAATTAACCCGCTCCTGCAAATCGGCGGCGATGATCACGCCAACCCGTCGGTATTGTTCGCAGATGGTGGCCAGCAACTCAAGCCCGTCAATCTCAGGCAACCGCAGATCGACAATGACAATATCGACATCGGTGGTAGCCAGAATGGCCAAAGCCTCCGGCGCATCGCCCGCCACCAGGCAACGATAAGAAAAGGAATCGACCAATACGCTGATGGTGATCCGCACCAGCTCATCACTATCCACCACCAAAATCGTTATATTTCCCGCGCCGCTTTCCATGGAGAAACTCCTTCCGAAAAAATTCAAATCCAAGCCATCACACGCGAATCAGCGTGACAGGGAAATACAGTATTCATCGCTGTTGCGCAAGAAAATGACCATAGCTTCCTCTGACCAGAGAAAAAAACAAACCGCGTTTTTTTCAATTCTTTTTCTCCCTGGCTTTCCCTATAATGAGCGGATGAACAGCGCGACAATGCATCAGATGGCGGATAGGCACAATGAGGCCGCCAACTATACCTGGCTCAGCGACATTCTCGCGGGCGGCCCGGATTGGCATCCCCTGGCTGAAATCAGGCGGATATACCAAGCCCTGGCCCGCGAGGGCGATGTGTCATTTCTTGACCGCCTGTACGACGACATTACCGCTATGTTCGCCGGCAAATACCCTGGCTTTCGCGGTTGCGTCCCCTGCGGCTACCACGACCTGCGCCACACCCGCAATGTGGCTTTGGCCACCGTGCGTCTGATGCACGGTTTGCACTGCTGCGGCGTCCATCTGCCGGAAGACATGATGCAGTTGGGAATGGTCTGCGCCTTTTTTCACGATACCGGCATGTTGCTGCGCGACGACGATCAGGCCGAAACCGGCACCGCCTATCTGAAAGAGCATGAGCAGCGCTCAATCGCCTTCATGCGTGAATATTTACTGAAAAACGACCTGTGCCTTGAATACTACCAAAGCTGCGAAACCATCATCAACTGCACCAACCTGATGATTGATCCCCGCGAATTGCCCTTTTCCTGCTATGACCAGATGATGGTCGGCCAGGTTGTCGGCAGCGCCGACATCATGGCGCAAATGGCCGACCGCTATTATCTCGAAAGTCTGCCGATTCTGTTCAAAGAATTTCGCTCGGCCGGGGTTGATCGCTATGACACGACGATGGACTTACTCGCGCAAACCACCAGTTTCTACCACGAAGTGATCGACAAACGCCTGCACACGGCTTTCGACAACATCGGCGAAGCGATGCGCGACCATTTCCGCGTCTGGTGGAACATTGACCGCAATCTCTACGCCGAGTGCATCGAAAACAACGTCCGCTATCTGGAAAGCTGTGTCGTCACCTGCGGCGGCGACGAGAGTCGGCTTGGTCTCTGCCTGCGCCGCAAGTTGCCAATCGCCCGCTGAAATCGCGAGCGGGTCAGCGCTTATTCATCAGCCAGCGCCTTACAAATCGAATCGCAGACATAATCAATATTTTTTCTGGTCAGACCGGCCAGATTGATCCGACCGCCCGCGACCATATAGATGTGTTTTTCGCCGCGCAGCCGCTCAACGACGCGATTATCCAGGCCGGTATAGGAAAACATGCCGCGCTGCCGGTTGATGAAGGAAAAATCGCGGTTAACGCCACGCGCCTTCAAGCCATCGACCAGAAGACGGCGCATATCAACGATGCGTTGTCGCATAGCCGCCAATTCCTCCCGCCATGCGGCGCGCAAACGCCGGTCAGCGAGGATGGTGGCGACGATTAAACCGCCGTGCGCCGGTGGATTGGAATAGAGCACGCGAATCACGGTTTTCATGTGGCTCATCGCCACTTCGGCCTGGGCGGCTGTCGGCGCGATCAGACTGAGAGCGCCGCAGCGTTCATCGTATAAGCCAAAATTTTTGGAAAACGAACCGGCAACCAGCATATCCTGGCCGGTCGCGGCGAAACCGGCCACGGCGTAGCGATCAGCCTCCGGACTTTCAGCGAAGCCCTGATAGGCGAAATCAAGAAAAGGCAGCCATTCTTTCTTCTTGGCCACCTCGATGATCGCGTCCCATTCGGCGCGGCTCAAATCGAAGCCGCAGGGATTATGGCAGCAGGCGTGCAAGACGACAATATCACCGGCGGGCACGTTCTGAAGCGTTTCCAGCAAGGCGGAAAAATCAATCCCCATGCGCATCGCGTCGTAATAGGGATATTCGCGCAACGGAAAACCGGCGGCGGCGAAGATGCCGCGATGATTGACCCAGGTCGGAGTGCTGACCCAGACCGTGGCCTTCGGCAAAAAACGGTGCAACAGTTCAGCGCCGACCCGCAAAGCGCCGGTGCCACCGGGCGTGTGCGCCGTAACCACGCGATTTTCGACCACAGCCGCATGGCCCGCGCCAAAAAGCAATTCCTTGACCGGCCCGGCAAACGACATATCGCCGGGGATGGGCAGATAATCTTTGCTGACTTCCCGTTCAACGAGAAGTTGCTCCGCCTCTTTCACCGCCCGCAGAATCGGCGTCACTCCGGATTCATCTTTGTACACACCGACGCCGAGATTGACCTTGCGCGGATCCGTATCGCCACGAAAGGCGTCAGCCAGACCGAGAATCGCATCCGCCGGGGCGGCCTGCACGTTTTGCCACATACTTTTCTTTATGCTCCTCTCTTCATTTCTCGTTGTTAGGGCGATTCTTCACGTTATTCAATCAACGCTTTTTCCGCCGCCACCTTTTTCGCCATCGCCAGTCAGGGCTAGCGTCTGCCGGGCAATCGCCAACTCCTCGTTGGTTGGAATCACCCAAAGCCGGGTTTTGCTGGCGGCGGCGCCAATCTCCCGCGCGCCGGATTGTCGCCCGCGATTTTTTTCCGGGTCAAGAACAATGCCGAAATTTTCCAGCCCGGCAAGCGATTTCTCGCGGACCACCGCATCGTTTTCGCCAATTCCAGCGGTGAAGACGATGGCGTCCACCCGCCCAAGCACCGCCATGTAGGCGCCGATATAGCGACGGTTGCGATAGGTCAGCATGTCTAAAGCCAGGGCCGCATCGGCGTCGCCCTGTTCTACCGCCGCGTGGATGTCACGCATATCGTTTAAGCCGCAGATGCCCTTCAATCCGGATTCTTTATTGAGCATGGCGTCGATTTCGGCGATGTCCATGCCGCGAACGCGGGCGAGAAAGGCGTGAATCGACGGGTCGATGTCGCCGCAGCGCGTGCCCATGATCAGGCCCTCCAGCGGCGTCAGGCCGAGCGTCGTGTCGATGCTTTTTCCTTTTTCGATGGCGGTCATCGAGCTGCCATTGCCCAGATGCGCGGTGATCAGGTTCGTTTCATCAAGCGGCTTGGCCATCAGGCGGGCGCATTCACCAGCGACATATTGATGCGATGTGCCGTGAAAGCCGTAACGCCGCACGCGATTTTCCAGGTACAGGCGGCGTGGCAGCGCGTAGTGGTAGGCGTGTGGCGGCATGGTCTGATGAAAGGCGGTGTCGAAGACCGCCACCTGCGGCAGGCCCGGCAACAATTCCATCGCCACCCGGATGCCGTCGAGATTGGCTGGGTTATGCAGGGGCGCCAGCGGCGCGACCGCTTCAATTGCCTGGATAACGGCATCATCAATTAAACAGGGTTGATGGAAATCTTCGCCACCGTGCACCACTCGATGCCCGACCGCGACCAGCTCATCGTGGTTGACCAGAACCGCCTGCTGGGCATCGGTGAGAATGGACAAAGCCAGACGCATCCCTTCCCTATGATTGGCGATAGCCTGCCGCCGCTCGATGGCCTGCTCCGCCGCGCTCCCTTTTCTGAAGACGCAACGACACAAACCAATCTCCTCGCCGATACGTTCGACCAGGCATGAGGCCAGGGCGGTTTCGCCCTTCATCTCCAGAAGCTGTAATTTGATCGAGGAACTGCCGGAATTGATCACGAGGATTTTCATACAATCGCTCCTTTTTCCGCCTGCGCCTGAATGGCGGTGATGGCCACGGTATTCACAATGTCATCGACGGTGCAGCCGCGCGACAGATCGTTGACCGGTTTTCTCAGCCCTTGCAGAATCGGGCCGATGGCCACCGCGCCCGCCGTTCGTTGCACCGCTTTATAGGTATTGTTGCCGGTATTGAGATCGGGAAAGATAAACACCGTCGCCTTACCAGCCACCTCGGAATTCGGCATCTTGGTGGCGGCGACCCCCGGATCGACGGCGGCGTCGTATTGCAACGGCCCTTCCAGCGGCAGATTGAGTTGTTTTTCGGCGATCAGCTGCCGCGCCAATCGGGTCGCTTCGATGATGCGATCAACATCCTCGCCTTTGCCGGACGAGCCGGTGGAATAGCTGAGCATCGCCACCCGCGGATCGACCCCGAAGATGCGCGCGGTTTCCGCCGAGCTGAGGGCAATTTCCGCTAACTGCTTTGAATCCGGATTCGGGTTGACCGCGCAATCGCCATACACCAACACCCGGTCGCGCAGACACATGAGAAAGACCGACGAAACCACCGATATGCCCGGCTTGGTCTTGATGAACTCGAAGGCCGGGCGGATGGTGTGAGCGGTGGTATTTTCAGCGCCGGAGACCATGGCGTCGGCCAGTCCTTCGTGCACCATCATGGTGCCGAAATAGGTGGTATCCAGCATCCGCTCGCGGGCCGCTTCCTCGCTTATACCCTTGCCCTGCCGCAGCTCCATATATCTGGCAATAAAATCTTTGGTCATCGCCGAATGAGTGGGATCGATGATTTCCACCCATTTCAAATCGACGCCGCAGGCTTTGGCGCGGGTCTTCACCTCATCCTCCGGCCCCAGCAGCACGATGTTGGCCACGCCGCGCCGCAACAGAATGCTGGCGGCGCGCAGAATACGGTCGCAATGACCTTCCGGCAAAACCACCCGCTGCACGTCTTTGGCCGCCTGCTCCATCAGCATGAACTCGAACATCTTTGGCGTCACCTGGGTTGATTTGCTGGCGATCAACCGCCTCCCCAGGAGATCACGGTCGATGGAACGGTTGAAATCGCGAATGGCCAGGTCGATGCGCGCGTTATCGTCTACGCCCAATTGCCCGTGAATATCCCGCGTTTTCTGGATGGCTTCGGCGGTCGCATCCTCAACCGAGACCACCGGCGGCATCGTCTCCGGATCGAGTCCATTCAAAAGATTCAGCACATTCTCATGCGGCAGCAAACCGCCGGTTAACACGATGCCGGAAATTTCCGGATAATTGCCCGACTGCCGCGCCGCGATACAGCCCAGGATGATGTCGTTGCGGTCGCCCGGCGTGATAATCAGGCTGCCCTCTTTGATTTTCGGCAGGAAATTCCCCACCTCCATGGCCGCGACCACATAATTATCAGCCAGGGCGCGCAGGTTCTTTTCGCCGCAGATCACCGAGCCGCCCAGCCAGCGTTTCACATCGGCAACCGTTGGCAGATACAATTCGCCGCGTTCCGGAATGATAAAGACCGGCAAGGCGGCGGGCGTTTTCAAACGCAATGAGCTGAGTGACAAGTCGTCTTCAGCCTTATTGATGATGCAGCCGACCACATCAATCCCCTTGTCGAGGCAGCTTTCGATGATCGTTTGCACATGCTTGCCGATCTCCGCCGTCGATTTGTCTTTGCCGGAGACCACCAAAAGCATCGGCGCGGCCAGATTGACGGCCAGCTCCATGTTCAGCTCCATTTCCAGAGCCGGGTCTTGACCACGGTAGTTGGTGCCGTCGCAGAGGATGAAATCGTGGCGGGACTTGATGACGTTGTACTTGTTGATGATGATGTCGAACAGTTCAGCTTGTCGCCCCGACTGCATCAATTCCTGCGCTGTTTTCAGGGTGCAACCGTGCGCGTCATCGTAGGAAATGCTGGGTTCAAAATGTTCAAGCACCACGTTGATGCTTTGATCTTCCCAACCGGGCCGCACTTCGTTGATCACGGGACGAAAAAAACCGACCCTGGATACGGACGCCATCAGCATCCGCATCATGCCCGGCAACAGGGCCGATTTGCCGCTCCTCGCTTCGGTGGCGGCGAGAAAAATATTGTTCGCCATGACGAAATGAACCTCACTGTTTTTGAGGGCGTAGCTTCTTGCGCCTGAAATTTCCGCGAAAATATGCTATCCGTTGACGCTACCGGCAAAGGGACGGACAGACCATCCGTCATTGCGACGTAATCCCCCGGCTCATGAGGCTGGGACGGAACCGGCTCCATCTCCAAATGGAAGGCGATTCCAAAGTAAAATCGGAATGAATCAGCGTTTTAGTATATCTCTTCCGCCAGGCGTTTTGTGATTTTTTTCCCGACGCCACAGAATCCATCCACGAGCTATGTCTTTTTTTGGTAAAGCCAAACAGCGGCGGCGGCATCGCGATCAGCTTATTTTTTGGATTGGCTTGGTCGTCGCGCTGGCGACCGTCTATGTGTTTTTCTTCGCGCCGCTGAAAAGCAACACACCGCATGACATCATGGCGGATAACGACGGTGGCGCGGCGAAACCAACCAAAGCCGCGCCACCGTCGGGCCAAACGGCAAACAGCATTACCCAACAAACAAATACCATCAAAACGGCTTTACCGTTACCGACCTGCCGAGCCTGGTTCTCGCACAGTGAGGACGCCACCGTAACGGCCAAAGTCGATTCGTTTTTCCCCACGGAAACCATGTACCTGCATGTGGCCTTTCCGCAACTGGCCGCCGGTTCGGTCCGCATCAACGTCAACTGGATTTCACCCGCCGGCAAACATATTAGTTCAGCGGAGCATATCACCAAGCGCATAGCCGCCGGGCCAGAGACATTTTTCTTTTGGCTGTCTCTCACGGCCAATGGCGCGGTGACAGAGATGTTCACCGGCAAAGAATTTAAGCCTCAGGTCTATGGCCAGTGGCAGGCGCAGATATTTTATGACGGCGAACTCCTGGCAACTCTGCCGTTCGTTGTCCACGAATAAATCACACGGCGACGGCTGACCGTCGCCATGTTTCACGTGAAACACTGGGGAGTGATGAACATGACGGATTTCCTCGTGATCGGGAGCGGCATTGCCGGCCTGTCCTTTGCCCTGCGCGCCGCCAAGATTGGCCAGGTGCTGGTAATCACCAAAAAGTCGGATTGCGACTCAGCCACCAATCTGGCCCAGGGTGGGCTGGCGGCGGTTATGGCCGCCGACGACAGCTTCGGCCTGCATATCAGGGATACCTTGGAAGCCGGGGCCGGATTGTGCGATGCCGAGGTAGTCGAGTTTATCGTCAAAGAAGGGCCGGATCGCCTGAAAGAGTTGATCGAAATCGGCGCACGTTTTGCCCGCAGCAAGGACAATGCCGCTGAATTCGATTTGGGTCGCGAAGGCGGTCATTCTCGACGCCGCATCGTTCATGCCCACGACTTGACCGGCAAAGAAATAGAACGCGCCCTCCTGGAAAGCTGCCGCAACAATCCACGCATTGAACTGCGCGAGAACCACGATTGCATCGACCTGATTATCGAACATGATCGTTGCATCGGCGCGACGGTGCTCGCCGCCGACAAAATCCACAGCATCCACGCGAAGATCACCGTGTTGTGCACCGGCGGCGCTGGCAAGGTTTACCAGTACACCTGCAATCCCGACATCGCCACCGGCGACGGCATCGCCATGGCCTTCCGGGCCGGGGCGAAAATCAGCAATATGGAATTTTTCCAATTCCACCCGACCTGCCTCTACCATCACGATGCTAAAAGTTTCCTCATTTCAGAAGCATTGCGCGGAGAAGGCGCGATTTTGCTCAATCAGGCTGGGGAACGGTTCATGGAAAAATACGCGCCGCGTATGATGGAATTGGCGACCAGAGACACGGTGGCCAGGGCCATCGACCATGAAATGAAGACCAGTGGTAGCAAATCGGTCTTTCTCGACATCAGTCACCGTGGCCAGGATTTTATCGAAAAGCGTTTTCCCACCATCTTCGCTTTTTGCCAAAAGGTCGGATACGACATCAGCGCCGGACCGTTTCCGGTGGTCCCCGCCGCCCATTATCTCTGCGGCGGCGTTTTGGTCGATCAGTTCGGACGCAGCTCGGTCGAGGGCCTCTACGCTTTGGGAGAATGCTCGTGCACCGGTTTGCACGGCGGCAACCGTTTGGCCAGCAATTCCCTGCTTGAAGCCATTGTCTACGCCGCGCGCGCCTTCACCGCTTGCGCCCAGGAATTGCCGACCGTAAGCGCCCCGGCGGCGGCTGAAAAAAGCTGGCGGCAGACGAAAAACGAAATCGAAGAAAAAGTTGTCATCAACCACAATTGGGAACTGATCCGCAAAATCATGTGGAACTACGTCGGCATCGTCCGGAGCGATCGGCGGCTGATTCTGGCCGGGCGACGCATTGAGGAAATCGACGAAGAAGTTGCTTCCTTGTGCGACGACTACCAAATCAGTACCGACCTGTTAGAATTGCGCAATATCGGCATCGTTTCCCTTTTAATCATCAAGGCGGCGCAGACCAGAAAAGAATCGCGCGGCCTGCACTACACCGTCGATTATCCTGAAAAAAGCGACAGCCAAAAATTCTGGAATATTTTTCGGCGTGATGAGCGGGATGGCCGCATCAACCTCATCGCCAGGAAACATATCTGAATGATTTGCCCAAAAAAGTGACATTTTGGGCGTGAAATTCAGTATAGTGGAGGCGATTTTGAACCATCCGCTTCCTCATTCCAAACCACCACGAACCGAACCGTATGCACAAGAACACCGTCGAGGCCAAGCTGCGCGATATTTCCTGCCTCTATGAAATCACCAAACAGCTCGCCTCGTCACAAGACCTGCGGTTCTGTCTGTATTCGGCGATGAAAATTCTCTCGGAAATGAAAGAGATGGAAAACGCCACGGTGACAATCATCAATCCCGTCACCGGCAATCTGGAAATCGAAGTCGCCTACGGCATCAGCGAAGAAGAAAGAAAACGCGGCAAATACCAGATCGGCGAAGGCATCACCGGCCGCGTGGTCGCCAGCGGCCAGGCGATCATCGTGCCGCATATCGCCACCGAACCGCTCTTTCTCAACCGCACCCAATCGCGCAGCAAAGACGATGTAAAAAATCGTTCGTTCATCTGCGTGCCGATCCAGATTAAAAACCAGGTCATCGGCGCATTGAGCGTTGACCGTCTCTACGCCGAAGGTTTGGGAGAACAGGCCGACATAGACCTGCAATTTCTAACCATTTTGAGCGGACTCATCGCCGAAACCACGCAGCGCATCCAGATCGCCAATCAGGAAAAAGAAGAATTGCACCAGGAAAATCAAAAATTGCGGCGCGAATTATCGCAAAAAAACCGCATTGAGGAGATCATCGGCAACTCCAGTCGAATGCAGGAAGTCTTTGAAATGGTGCACCGCGTCGCCGACTCGAATGCCACCGTCCTGTTGCGCGGCGAATCCGGCACCGGAAAAACCCTGGTCGCCAAAGCGCTGCACCACAACAGCAACCGCGCCGACAAACCGTTTGTGGTGGTCAACTGTTCGACCCTGCCGGAAACACTGATGGAAAGCGAGTTGTTCGGGCACGAACGCGGTGCCTTCACCGGGGCGCACGAACGAAAAATCGGCAGATTTGAGCAGGCCGAAGGCGGCACGCTGTTTCTCGATGAGATTGGTGAAATCAGCGCCGCCGTACAACTCAAGCTGCTGCATGTGGTGCAGGAACGTAATTTTCAGCGCCTGGGTTCAACGAAAATCATCCATTGCAACGTGCGGCTGGTCGCAGCCACGAATCGCGACCTGGAAAGCGCGGTCAAAAACGGCGACTTCCGCGAGGATTTGTATTATCGCTTGAACGTGTTTCCGGTTTATATCCCGCCGCTGTGCGAGCGCCGCACCGACATCCTGCTCTTGGCCGAACATTTCCTCGAAAAATACGCCAGGGAAAACGGCAAAGTCATCACTCGCATTTCCACCTCGGCCATCGACATGCTGATGCAATACCACTGGCCGGGCAATGTGCGCGAGTTGCAGAACAGCATCGAACGCGCCGTTTTGATCTGCGACGGCGACGCGCTGAAGGGCTATCATCTGCCGCCCAGCCTGCAAATCGGTGACAACGGGCGCGACGGCGGCCAATTTTCCCTGCAATCGGTGGTGGAAAATTACGAAAAAGAATTGATCATCGACGGACTGAAACGCAACAACGGCAACCAAACCAAGACCGCCAAATACCTGGGCACCAGCCTCAGGATCATCAACTACAAGATCCATCAGTACGCGATCGAGCCGAAAAAATACAAACTGCAAACGGCATGAAACTGCTGCTGCATACCTGCTGCGCCCCCTGTCTCTTGTATCCGGCGCGATACCTGCGCGACCTGGGGCAGGATTTCACCGTCTTCGCCGCTAATCCCAACATTCATCCCTATCAGGAATATGAGCGCCGGACGACGCAGTTGGCCAAATACTGCGCCGACCGAGCCATCGCCTATCACGAAGAAAAACCCTACGCCATGCGGGAATTTCTCGCCCAGGTGGCCGCCGCGCCAGATGAGCGCTGCCCGATATGCTATCGTCAGCGGCTCCTGAAAACCGCGACCTTTGCCCACAAATACGGTTTTTCCCATTTTTCCACTACCCTGCTTTACAGCCGCTACCAGAATCATGAACTCATCAAAAAGATAGGCGAAGAGATGGCGGCGGCGCATGGCCTGACGTTTTTTTACCACGATTTCCGCGAAGGCTGGTCGGAGGGGATAAAAATTTCAAAGGAAATGGCGATGTACCGGCAGCAATACTGCGGCTGCATCTACAGCGAGCAGGAACGCTACGACCCACAATTTCAGAACAGGAAGAAGAAATGATTCCAATGATAGTACTGGCGACCGGCAACCAGAATAAGGTCAGGGAATTCCGTGAAATTCTCGCCGATTTTCCGGTGCGGATCGCTTCACTGGGCGATTTTCCGAAAATTCCAGAGGCGCTTGAGGACGGCGCGACCTTTGAGGAAAACGCCTATAAAAAAGCGCTGCACACCGCGAAAATTCTGGGGCTACCGGCGATTGCCGACGATTCCGGCCTGTGCGTCGATGCGCTGGGCGGCGAGCCAGGGATTTTCTCGGCGCGTTACGCAGGCGAAGGCGCGACCGATGACGACAATTGCCGAAAACTGCTGCGCGAATTGGCCGAAACCGCCAATCGCAAGGCGCATTTCGCCTGCGCCATTTCGATTGCCGTGCCGTCCGGCCCAGCTTTAACCTACGAGGCCGTCTGCGAGGGGGAAATCCTGCGGGAAAAACGCGGCGCTTCCGGCTTTGGTTACGACCCGCTGTTTTGGTTTCCGGCTTTGGGCAAAAGTTTCGCCGAACTGACGCCGGAAGAAAAAAATCGCGTCAGCCATCGCGGCAAGGCTTTAGTCGAACTGCGGCAAGAGATCGACAAGGTTATCAAATGGCTGGGACAACGCCTGGCCGAGGAAAAACCGCCAAAGCCGGATCATCATCAATTTACCGATGATTGGTCGGAAAGATAGGCGAGGTACCGGTTAGAACGCCCGCGTGTCGCAACCAAGCTGGGCTATCAGCAGCCGCCGGGAAACACAGACGACGTCTGGCGGCGGCGGCATCGGCAAAACCGAACCCTGTAAAAGGAGTTTCGGCATGGCTCCAGGTGGATGCGACGCGGCGAACCTTCTGGATCAACGTCGCCGCTTGCGACAACAAGGAGTCTTTTGTCACCCGGTTGGGTCAGGGCTTTGGCGAGGACGAGCTGATGACGTTTAGTGAATCCGGCGACAAATCGAAACGCATGAAGACCGTCGGCGAGGCGAATTGGCCCCCAGCCTGCCGTCGGGGCTGTGTGATTTCGAAAAAATCTCATCGTCCGAGCGGGGGCATGATGAAGAACGCGATTCAGCCGACTACGCTGTTTTCTTTGGATTCAGTTAAAAACATATCGTAGTTGGCGCGGTTGACAACCAGGCGCCGGGCGTCCGGATAGGCGGAAGTAAAGGCGGCGGGGAATCGCGCTGGTTTTCCTTCATTCCATTTGAACTCGAAGGCGGCAAGGCCGCTGGCCGATTCCTCCACAAGATCCACCTCGGCCTGACTGCGTGTTCGCCAAAAATACGCCCGCGTGTCCGGCGCGCGCAACAAACGCCATTTATAGCGTTCGCTCATCAAATAATTTTCCCACAAAAGGCCGACATCAGCGCGCCGCGCCAAGGGCAGGAAATTGCCGATGACCGCGTTTCGGATGCCGCAATCGAAGAAGTAAACCTTTTTCGCGCGCTTCAATTCATTCCGCGCATTGCGAGAGAAGGCGGGCAGAACAAAGAGGACAAAGCTCTGACACAACACATCAATGTAGCGAGCAACGGTCTTGTTGTCCAAGCCAAGCAGTTGTCCGATCTCGTTATTGGATACCTCCGAACCGCATTGCAAGGCCAACGCCCGCAGCAACTTCTCCAGAACCGCGACATTGCGCACCGCTTGCAGGGCGTAAATGTCTTTGTAGAGGTAGCTGCCAGCCAAGAGCCGCAACCGTTCTTCCGCGTCATCCTCATGGGTGACAATTTCCGGATAGGAACCGTAAAGCAGGCGTCTTTCGACTTTGGCGCGCTCGGTCGCCAAATCCGCCGCCGACACGAGTTCGGAAAAAGAAAAGGGCATCAAGGTATATTCAAACTTCCGCCCGGTCAGCGGCTCACCGGTTTTGTTCGCCAAATCGAAAGATGACGAGCCGGAAACCAATACTTGCGTCTCTGGCATGGTGTCCACAATACGTTTCAAGGCCATGCCGATATTCGGAATATTCTGCGCCTCGTCGATGAACAGAATCTTCTTTCCGGCCAGCAACAAACGCAGCCGCTCCGGCGTGGCGTCCGCCAATACGGCGCGGTCATCCGGCATGTCGCCGTTCAGCGAGACGGCATTCATTGGCGCCGCTTTTGCCAACAGGCGGTTCATCAGCGTGGTTTTGCCAACTTGGCGCGCCCCGTACACAATCAGCGCTTTCCCGGAAAACAACCGTTTTTCCACCGTCTCCGTCAGTTCCCTTTCAATGTAATCCCGCATGGCGGCTCCCTTCAGTCATGGTTTTCAGCCACGAGCATAACATGTATTTCAGGAATTATAATCCTTAAAATATAGCCTTTTTAGGGAATACATTCCTGATTTCTGATTTTACGGAAAAACCTCTTGACAGGGACATTTTGATCCTGTAAGAGGCTGAATTTATTTAAAAGGCTCTGAAAACGTGAATTGATTATTCTGCGCGCCAATTCACGATTATGAGCTTTTTTTGCGAAAGCTATTGCGCCATCTACCGAATAAAAATGATAACCAACGTACAGAAAAATCCGAATTCCCTATCCCTGCAAGAATTCAAAGAAGCTTTATTAAACCATCTCACTAACTGGGAAACGGCATCACTAGCACTTGAAGAAGAGTACTGCATCCCAAAGAAAGAGATTTCGCCATCAGACAAGCGCTTTTTACAACTCTTAGGCGATGCGGTTTATAACTTACATGCTTTTTACAATAGGCTCCTGTCCCGGATGGACAGCGGTATCTACGCCTCTGGAATAGTGCAGAAAGGAAGCGAGGCATGGAAGTGCTATAACATGGTGTATTTTCTCAACAATATGCTCGCCGCACGAACCAAGCACTTATTTTTTCGAGAAAATCCACCGACGCCTGAAAACCTTCTGAGGTCTTCTATACATGGCGATATTGCCAGACTGGGCCGTGCCATTGTGGAAAAACTGGCTCTTTCTGTAACTGAAGAAGTTTATTTCTATGTTGGTAAACATTTTTATCTGCAATCTCTTCTCTATTCCTTTATTTATCAGAAAAATGGTGAGGAGAACCAAGCACTGTTTCTCCGTTTCGAATACCATAAAAATAAAGGAAAAACAATTATTGAGAAACTTCTTGGGATATGTAATGAACTTAAGACAATAAACGATATTCGCTATCTTGGCCTATATGCTTTCGCCCTTATCTGCAAGAATGAGTCCCAAGATGAAAGCAATGCCGCCAACCAAAATGTAATAGATGCAATAGGGAAAATTGACAAAAGAGCTTGCTATAAAGACCTCTATCAACGAATTAAAGACGAAAAAACCAAACTTGATCCATACGCCTACTACCTGGCTGTTATTTTATGGAAAATATACGGCATTATTCAGGAAGACCACGAGTATGAAATGGACGACGATTGGGCGGAACATGAAAAAGATTTGAAGGAGGTCATAAAAAAATTCGCCATCGATTATCTTGAAGCTGTCCAGGAGATGTATGAACGTGAAAAGGTGGAATATGAAAAACTGGTCAATATCTCATCCAGCTTTTTCATTAAATTATATGATGTTTTATTGACCAGAAAGAATCAAGACATCTTTGATGAACATAGCCGCACACAAATGCTGAATCGACTCGAAAAACTGCAACAGGAAATCAGTGAAATAAAGAAAGAACGCCAAACGTACAACAAAGAAATAGAATTCAAACATGTGGAGATGAATAAGCTTATTAAACAGCTATCTTCATCATCGCTCAGAAACTACAAAATAGAAACATTGGTCGAAGAAATAAAATCGGAAGAAATATTATCAATTTTATATGAGTACGCTCATTTCATAGAGGATAATCTCAATACAATTATTAAAAAAGGCGACATCGCGAAAATCGGTTTTTATACATCTGGTACTTTTTTGGGGCATATTACGAATATTTTCATCCTTCAACGCCAAAAAGAAGCCCAACTTTATCCAATTCATCCTTTTAAAGGGAAACCGTATTGCGCCATCCAGCCCAGACATGAGCATTTTGCAAACGACGAACCCTCTCCACCCCAGCTTTGTATATTCGATGACTGCATAAGAACGGGATTTACACTGTCATTATACCGAGCTTTCTCTATGAGAAATGCGGAAGAAGATAAAACATTGTGGTTTTTCCCACTTTTTGAATATGAATATTTCCGCAAATATCGAATACAAGAAGGAAATTTAACAAAAGACATTCATCCATTTTGTATCATTCCGGAAAATAAGACTGAGTCGACGCAGTGGAAATATTATCATCGCGATCTGAAAGAGGAAATTCCGGTACCAACAGTATTTTCTTATAATCGAATCGAACGAGCAGATGTTCGGAGACTTATAGAAGCTATTAAATACAGAAAAGACGAAGAAAAAGAAAAAGCAACAACCATAGATTTATCTTACCTGCTTTCCAATACGGAGGTTCTTTTTGCCATAAGTGATTTGTTTCGCGAACAAATAGAGCGATGCGTAAACAACACAGGAAAGCAGATATGCAACATCATCACTGCTTCATCTGAAGGGAAACTCCTTGCATTGGTTACAGGATTTCTTGTGAAAATCAGCAGTAATAACAGAATTAAAGTAAGGTTTGCGAAATCGCATGAGGAATTGCAGGGGGAAAAGGAATATCTGCAAATTGCCGTTGATTTATCTGTGAGGACTGGGTTTTCTCTGGCCTACGCGCTCTGTAAAACACTCAATCAAAATTCTTTTACATTTGACCAAAGGGAACAATCGGTGAATGCGCAATTAAAAAACTATGATATGATATGCAGCATTATACGTTACAAATCCTTTCCCAAAACCGGGAAGGATAATGTATACGCATTGTACGAGCTGTGAGAGGCGAGGAAAATGAAAAAATTTAAAATGTTTGTGAAAAGTCTTTACGAAAAAATGCGCGCATATTGGAAGAAACAGCTGTGCGCATTCTATAAAATTGTACATGATTTCGTCATGACATCAGAACCGGGAACACTTTCTGAAACAAGACAGGAAAAATCTCTGGAAGAAATTACTAAACTCTTCGTTCCATCATATATTTTTGCGCTTCTAATCGGTTTGTTTATCTGTTTGCTTTCCTCGTTTTCCACAAAACATGGCCTGTTTTTATCTGTGCTCTTTGCAGTATCTTCTGTACTCCTTACGTTGTTTTCAATCGTATATGCCAAGAGAGCTACCTTGCCATCTCGTGCGGGCCAATTCGAGAAACTCACAAAAAAAACAATTTTTATATTATCTGTGTATATATTTTGCACAATCTTATCCATCCTGGCAAGTGCAAATAATGAGAATATATTGCCGTATCTAAAAGAGAATCTTGGGTTTTCCTTTTTCTGTACAGTTGTTATTACTTTTGCTACGCTTGTTCCAGAATATGTTTTCTGGACTATCATCCCGTCATACCAAAAATGTCGTAACGAATTTTCTCTCACTTCATCCAGTAGCACCAAAGAAAGTAATATGAATTTGTAAATTCGCGGCGGGTTCTTTTCTCAATCCGTCCTCTTTTTCATCTCCCGCGAAACCCAGCTAAACTCCTTTCTATTCACGCCGCCTGTTCCCGGAAAATGTCGTCGCTATCGACAAAGGCGTAGGCGCTGTGCTTGTGGATGGATTCAAAGCTCTCGACCCCGGCGGAAAACCAGCGGATGTCCGGATGCGCCATGGCCGCCACCGCCACTTTGCGCACCACGTCCTCGACGAACATCGGATTGTTGTAGGCTTTCTCGGTGACGAATTTTTCATCCGGGCGTTTCAGAAGGGCGTACAATTCGCAGGAAGCCGACTGCTCGATTAAGGCGATCAGGTCTTCAATCCACACCAGTTTATCGGTTTTCACATTCAAGACCACCTCGGCCCGTTGGTTGTGAGCGCCATGGTCGCTGATCTCTTTTGAGCAGGGGCAAAGCGTCGTCACCGGCGCCCGCGCCGTGATGATCATCTCGTCGCGCCCACCGACCGAGCCGCTGAAGGTGCAGCTATATTCCATCAGGCTGGAAGTGCCGCTGACCGGCGCGCTCTTTTTGATGAAATAGGGAAAGGTCATTTCCATGCCGGCGCTCCTGGCTTGTAGCCCTTCGCAGACCTGGGTGAGAATCTCACGGAAACGCCGCACGCTGAAGGCTTCGACCGAGCGATTGAGGATGGCGATGAAGGTGTCGATACAGCCGCTCTTCTGCCAAGCGGGCAGGCTGGCCTGCATGGAAATGGTGGCGATGGTATGCTGCGATTGGCCGCCCTTTTCCTTGATCTTCACCGGAAAATGAATATTTCTGACGCCGACTTCTTTAATGTGCATGGTCTGATTCTGTTTTTGATAATCACGCCGCGATAAGCCCGGCCAAAGCCCGTGGAAGCGCTTGATTTACCCGGTTTATCCGGCGGCAACAACCGGCTTTTTTACTGCGTCGGCCACGCATTCAGTGTAGTTTGGCCAGCTTCTTCGCGAGGGTGAAATGACCGCCGAAACACCAACCGCAGGCGTCGTCCGCCTGGATAAATGGCTGTGGGCCGCCCGTTTTTTCAAAACCCGGTCGCTGGCGACCCAGGCCATTGACGGCGGCAAAGCGCATCTGAACGGACGGCGCGTCAAGCCGTCGCGCGCCGTGAACATCGGCGACCGGCTGACCATACGCCTGGGCGTCGATGTATACGAAATCAGCGTCGCGGCCATAGCCAGCCGCCGCGGCCCAGCCTCGGTAGCGCGGCTGCTGTACGAAGAAAGCGCCGAAAGCGTGGCCAAGCGGCTGCAAAATCGCGAAATGCGGCGACTCGCCGCCGACACCTTCGGCCATGAGGCTCCGGGCGCGAAACGCCCTAACAAAAAAGACCGACGAAAAATCATCGCCTTTGTGCGCAAGGGAGAACGGCATGAAAAAGATTGAACGGGCGCTCATAAGCCTTACCGATAAAACCGGCGTGGCCGCTTTCGCCGCCGAGCTGGCCCGGCTGGGCGTGCAGCTTCTTTCCACCGGCGGCACCGCGAAAACCCTACGCCAGGCCGGGCTGGCCGTCACTGATGTGTCCACCTTCACCGGGTTTCCGGAAATGCTTGATGGCCGCGTCAAAACCCTGCACCCCAAGGTGCACGGCGGCATTCTCTATCAGCGCGGCAATCCGGCGCACGAACAGCAACGCGCCGAAAATCAGCTGGAAGCGATTGATCTGGTGGCGGTCAACCTGTACGCCTTCGAGCAGGCCGTGGCCAAACCCGGTTGCTCTCTCGCCGACGCCATTGAAAACATCGATATTGGCGGGCCGACGTTATTGCGCGCCGCCGCGAAAAACTTCCGCGACGTGACGGTCTTGGTTGACCCCGCCGATTATCCGGTGGCGCTCGCGGAAATCCGGGCGCGGGGCAACACCAGCCTGGCCACCCGTTTTCATCTGGCGAAAAAGGTCTTCGCCCGCGCCGCCCATTATGACGCGGCCATCTCGGCCTGGCTGGAGCGGGTCGATGCCACAAACAATCCCGAACTTCAGGAACAATCATGTTGAATCTGGCGGTGCTTCTGTCCGGCACTGGCCGGACACTCGATAATTTCCATGAATACATCGAACAGAAAGGTCTCACGGCACACATCCGCCTCGTCGTCGCCGATGTTGAAAACGCCCTTGGCCTGACTAAAGCAAGGCGCTATGGCTATCCAGCTTTTTTCGCCAGGAACAACGCCGACATCAACGCCATTCTCGCCAACTATCCAATCGACTTGATTTGCCTGGCCGGTTATCTGCCTTTGTATCAGCCGCCTGCGATCCTGGCCAAACGGGTCATCAACATCCATCCATCTTTGATTCCGGCCTTTTGCGGGCCGGGTTTTTACGGCCATCATGTCCATGAAGCGGTGCGGGCGCGCGGCTGCCTGGTCAGCGGTTGCACCGTTCACTTCGCCGACGACCGCTATGACCACGGGCCGATCATCTGCCAGAAGGCCGTGTCGCTCGCCGACCATGACGACGCCGACGCCATCGCCGCCAAGGTGTTCACCGCTGAATGTCTGGCCTACCCGGAGGCGATTAACCGCGTGGCCGCCTTAGGCGTTGACTATTTCTGGGAGCGCTGCCGCCAATGAATCAACGCATTCTCATGCGGCAAGACGAAATCGATCTGGCGCTCAGGCGCATCGCCTTGCAAATCCTCGAAAAAAATCATCAGGCGCCCAGGCTGGCGGTGGTCGGCATCCACACCTGCGGCGTTTTTCTGGCCCGACGGCTACGCGACATCATCAGCCGCGACTTGCGCCATCCGGTGGACTACGGCGACCTCGACATCAACCTGTATCGCGACGACTGGAGCCTGGTCAGCCAGAACCCGGTCGTGCGCACCACCGATATTCCCTTTGAAGTCAACGACTCCGCCTTGGTTCTCGTCGATGACGTAATTTTCACCGGTCGCACCATCCGCGCCGCCATGGATGCGATCATGGATTTTGGCCGTCCACGCGCGGTGCAACTGGCGGTTTTGGTTGATCGCGGCGGCCGCGAGTTGCCGATTCAGCCGGATTACACCGGCCTATGCGCCACAGTGCTACCGCATGAGCGCATCGCCGTGCGCCTTGCCGCCGGGGACGAGAATCTGGTGGTGATCGAAGGTGAATAAGCCGGAGTTGCTGGCGCCGGCGGGCGGCCCGGAAAACTTTTTCGCGGCCATCGAAGCGGGCGCCGACGCGGTATATATGGGATTGCCCGGCGTAAACGCCCGCAATCTGGCGCGAGAACCGTCACTGGCCGAAATCGGCGCAATGATCGAATACGCGCGCGCCCGCGGCAAAAAAATCTATCTCGCCGCCAACAGCCTGATTTTTCAGAAAGAAATCAAACCGTTGCTGCATACGCTGGCCGCCCTCTCCGAACTGGCCCCGGACGCCCTGATCGCGCAAGACCTGGGTCTGTTGCATCTGATCCGCGAATACTTCCCCAACCTCACCCGCCACGCTTCGACGCTTATGACCGCCCACAACAGCGCGGCGGTGACAATGTTGGCCCGCCTCGGTTGCAAGCGCGTTGTTTTAGCCAGGGAATTGACGCTTCAGGAAATCGCCGCCATCACCGCCCAGGCCCGGCGCGACCAGGTGGAAATCGAAGTCTTCATCCACGGCGCGATGTGCTTCGCCTACTCCGGCCTGTGTTTGTTTTCCTCGTATCTCGGCGGAAAAAGCGGCCTGCGCGGCCAGTGCGTCCAGCCCTGTCGCCGCGCCTATCAGATTGGTGATGGCGCGGGCGCGGGCCAGAAAAACCGTGGCGGCTATCTCTTTTCGATGAATGACCTGGCCGGTCCCACGGCGATTGGGCCATTGCGCGAGGCCGGGGTCGCCGCCTTAAAAATCGAAGGCCGCCAGCGCTCGGCGCGCTATGTCGCCACCGTCGTCGCCGCCTACCGCCGCGTATTGGACGCGGAACCGGCGCGTTTCGAGGAAGAAATGGCGCAGGCGCAAGAAATGCTGGATGCCGCCCTGACCCGAAAAACCACTGATGGCTATTTTTTCTCTCCCCAGCCGAACAAGGCGATAACCCCGTGGCATTCCGGCAACTTAGGCCGCTACCTGGGCCGGATTACGGCGGCGCGAGACCGCAAAAACGGTCAATCGCCGCTGCCGCCGCTGAAACTCGCCGCGCCGCTGTCGTTGGGTTGTCGGCTGCGCCTGCACCTGGAACCTTCCGGCGAGCGCCTGGCCTTCACGCTGAAAGAGCTGCGGTGGGCGGGACGCGAGGTGACTGAAGCCGCAAACGGCGACGAGGTGCTGCTCAATCCACCCGACCCCAAGCGGGTACTGCAAAGCGGCTGGCGTTCAATTGATTGCTATCTGGTCGATGCGGCGACGGAAATGAAAGCCTTGCCGCCACTATCCACCAAGGCGGTCGCGCAAAAACTGCGCCTTGGCGAACAAGCGACACGAGCCTGGCTTGATGACCTGGCGCGTCGTTTGGCCCCTTTGCAAGCCACATCGGACGGGCAGGAAACGCCCGGCGCCAGACCAGCGCGAAAACCGACCAACCGAGGCAAGACCCTGGCCTTGCCGCTTCCCTTCTGGCTGCGCGTCGATGCCCCGGAAATGCTGAAACAGCCACTGCCGCACGCGCCGGAGGCCATTGTATTCGGCCTGAATCAACGCATGATGCGGCAATTGGCTGATCTGGCGCGGCGCTATGGCGGCGAACGCCTGATTGCCGCCCTGCCGCCGATCATCTTCGACCACGAACGCGGACGCTATGAGGGCCACCTCAAACAATTGCGCCGCCTGGGCATCGCACGGCTGCAACTGGGCCATATCGGCCAACTGGCAATGTTCGACCTGAGCCGCCTGCGCCTCCTGGCCGCCGATTACACCCTCAACCTGGCAAACGCTCTGGCCCTGCGCCAGGCCGCTTCTTTGGGAATCGCCGCCCTGCAATTCGCCATCGAACTCGATAAATCCAACCTGTTTCAAGCCATCGACGGTTTCAAACGCGGCGACACGGGCAAAACCGTTCGCCTGGGTCTGACGGTGTACGGCTGGCCGGCGCTCTTCACCTCACGACTTTCCGCGCCATTTTTCGCCGTCGAAAAATCCATTGTCAGCCCGAAACACGAGCTGTTCCGCCATCAGCGCGATGAGGCGGGCAGCCGCATTCTGCCACGCAGACCCTTTTCCCTGCTGCCGCATCTGGCCGAACTGGCAACGTCCGGCCTCGACTATGTGGTCATCGACATGCGCGGCGCGACCAACGCCCGCCACGACATGGAAGAACTGGCTCGCCGCCTCGGCCCCGGCAAAAATCCGGGGAAGCTGCCATCCTTTAATTACGCAGGCGTCGTACCTTGAACACGGCAAATCCTGACGAACTATTAAAACAATACTACGGCTACGACAGGTTTCGCGAGGGTCAGAAGGAAATCATCACCGCGCTACTCACGGGGCGCGACGCCTTTGGCGTCATGCCCACTGGCGCGGGAAAATCCGTTTGCTATCAAATCCCGGCGCTGATCTTGCCCGGCGTGACGCTTGTCATATCGCCTCTTATCTCGCTGATGCGCGACCAAGTTCAGGCGCTGCGCGCGAGCGGCATAGCCGCCGCCTACATCAATTCATCCCTGACATCTACGCAGATTGACGCGGCTATGACGAAGGCCGCAAACGGCAAATACAAAATAGTCTACGTCGCGCCGGAAAGACTGAAGTCATTGACGTTAGACGCGGAAATCTCCTTTGTCGCCGTGGACGAAGCGCATTGTATTTCTCAATGGGGACACGATTTCCGCACGAGTTATCTCGATATTCCCCGTTTTGTGGAAAGCCTGCCCAAACGCCCTGTCCTGGCCGGTTTCACCGCCACCGCCACCGCGAAGGCGCGCGACGACATTATAAAAATGCTCGGACTGCGCTCTCCGTTTGCCCTGACAACGGGCTTTGATCGCCCCAATCTGCGTTTTGAGGTGCGCCATCCGCAGGATAAATATCAGGAATTAAAGACGTACATGGGCGAGAATGACGGAAACGGCATAATCTATTGCTCGACCCGGAAAGAAGTCGAGAGTGTGACAGAGAAGCTCAGGCGGGACGGATTTTCGGCGGCGCGTTACCACGCCGGACTCACGGACGACGAACGTAGCCGCGCTCAGGATGATTTCCTCTACGACAGAACGCGGATTATTATCGCGACAAACGCCTTCGGCATGGGCATCGACAAATCCGACGTCCGCTTCGTGATTCATTACAATATGCCGCAAAACGTAGAGGCGTATTATCAGGAAGCGGGCCGCGCGGGCAGGGACGGACTTCCCAGCGAATGTATTCTGTTCTACTCGCGCAGAGACATCATGACCGCGCTGTTTTTGATCAACAAATCAGAAAACCCGGACGAGATTCAGCGCAACAAACAACTTCTCAATCAAATGGAGAGGTATTGCCAAACTGACGGCTGCCTCAGGCAGTATCTGCTGGAATATTTCGGCGAACGCGCCCGCAGCGAATGCGGCAATTGCGGCAATTGCGGCGGCGACGACCCAGAAACGGACGCCAGCGTTGATGCGCAAAAGATTCTTTCGTGCATATGGCGCATCAACAAGCAGAACCGTAGCTTTGGCTTCGGCGTCATTTGCAAGATGCTGCTCGGAAAGCCGGACCAATACATTCTATCGCGAAAGCTTGACGAGATACCGACCTTCGGAAAGATGTCGGGAGAAGACGCGAACTACATTCGCCGCGTCTACGACAGGCTGGTCTTTTTGGGATATATCGCGGTGCGCGACGACCGTTTCCGAACGGCGACCATCACCGACAAAACGCCGGAAGTGCTGTTTGACGGCACAAAGGTCTATGTGCGCGGCGAGAAACCGGAGAGCGGGAAAAAAGCGTCGTCACGCGGCAGGAAATCAGAGCCGCCGCGATACGGCTTTTCACAGACTCTGTTTGATAAACTGAAGGCCGTGCGTCTTGAAATGGCAAAAGAAAGCGGCGTACCGGCCTTTGTCGTGTTCAGCGACGCCACCCTCGTGGACATGGCGCAAAAGCGTCCGCAAAACGAAACGGCAATGCTTGATGTCAGCGGCGTCGGCAGTGTGAAGTTTGAGCGGTACGGGCAGCGTTTTCTGGCGATACTGCGCGAAGACGCGGCGGAGAGCGGCGCGACGGGCGGCGACGCCAATGCCGGGGTGGAAGCTGGAGCCGATTCCCGGCCCGAACTTTCTCTGGCAAGTTTTCTTAGGCAAATCGAAATCACCGACACTCCAATCCAAATTACGCGGGTTGCCGACAGCTTCAACGCCGTCTTTTTGCAATACGGCCAGGCAAGAGTTTCCGGGCAGGGATTGAACAAGCTGCTTTTGGAGAATGGATATCTGGAAGTTGTTGACAATGCAAAACTGCCGACGGAAAAAGGCGCGGAAGCAGGCATAACGACCATAGAGCGCCATTCTGAACGCGGCGCCTACAGGCAGTGCCTGTTCGGACGGGAAACACAAAGAATTCTGGCGGAACTTGCGTTTGCGGCGCGGCTGTAAGGAGGCGCTGTTTGACGGCGCAAGCTTGCGGAGGCGGTTGCGTCGTCAAGTCGAGCCATAGTCTGTGATAGGCTGTGCGCCCCATTTCTATAATTTCGCTTCATGCGCCGTCAGCAAAGTCATGTGGCGGACGCTCGCGCATCTGATCATTTCTTCTCGCGCTTCCCAGGCATTCCGCCGCTTTTCCCAGGCGGCAGCATAGCTTTACATCAGAAATTTTCTCTATTATTTCAAGATATTACAGATTTTTTTCTGGAATCTGCTTACACCGGCGGCGTCGGCTGACGACGCCCCCGCCCGCAATCACTCGTCACGTCCTTGATTGAAATATTTACACACGTCCACATAAAAATTATTGACATACATCCAGCATCCTGTTCATGTTGGCGAAACTAGAAACCGAGTTCCAAAATACGATGTTCTTGTATTGATGGAGCGGCCATAAACACGCCGACATGCCCTGTGACAAATGGCCGGGCATTCCTCTGTTTCACTGAATGGCCAATGGTTCTTCCGGTATTTTTTAGAAACAATGTTTCATAAAAATCCCGGAATGGCGATTTCCCAAAAATTCCTTATGGGAGCAATCATGGACATCCTGTCACACAATTCAATCCTTGCGGCGATCAAAGCGAACATCGACCGCTACGGACCGCGCACCGCCGTCAGCTTCAAGAAAAAAGGCCTGTATATCTCGCTGACCTACGCGGAATTTTATGAGCGGGCGCTGATGCACGCGCGCGGCCTGGCGAAAATCGGCGTAGCCCCCGGCGACCGGGTGGCGATCTTTTCGGAAAACCGCCTGGGCTGGGCCATCGCTGACTTTTCCATTCAGTCATGCCGAGCCATATCGGTGCCGATTTACGCCACCGACACCGGCAAAGAAGCCGCTTATGTCATCAACCACAGCGAATCGGACATCGTGTTCGTTTCGACCAGAGGGCAATATGAAAAGCTCCTGGCCGTGCGCGAACTTATTCCACGGGTACGGATGGTGGTCTCCTTCGAGCAGTTTATCGGCGACAAAGATTTCCCGGTATTCACCCAGTTTCAACTGTCCGAACCGGAAATCCCCCTGAGCGAGGCGGATAAATCACGCATTGAATCCGGCATCGACGCCATCCGCCAAGACGACATCCTGACCATCATCTACACGTCGGGAACGACCGGGGTTCCCAAAGGCGTGGCGCTGACCCATGGCAATATCCTATCAAACGCTCAGTATGCCTTGGAAGGTTTTGGCGACTTGCCAAACCCGATGACTTTCTTAAGTTTTTTGCCGCTCAGTCATGTCCTGGAGCGCACCGCTGGCTACTACGCCACCTTGATTTTGGGCAACCATCTGGCCTTTGCCGAAAATACCAGACTGGTCATGGAAAACATGGGCGAAATCCGCCCGGACGCCATGGTCTCCATTCCGCGCCTGTTCGAGAAAATTCATTCGCGGATTTACGACAGCGTCCGCCAGGCCGGCCGCCTCCGTAGCGCTTTGTTCCGTAAGGCGGTGGCGACCGGCGAGCGTTACGTCGAAAAAAAGTACGTGCGCCGAGAAAATCCGGGTTTGCTCGCCTGGCAATATCGCCTGTTCGATAAACTGGTTTTCCAAGCCATAAGAAAGCGCTTCGGCGGGCGAATCCGCTTTTTCCTCTGCGGCGGCGCGCCTTTGGACGAGGTGATCACCAGGTTCATGTGGGCCATTGGGATGCCAGTGTTTCAGGGCTACGGCCTGACTGAAACCAGCCCGGTCATCGCGGTGAACACCTGGCGGGACATCCGCTTCGCCGCCGTCGGCAAGGCAATCAACAAAACCGAAGTCAAACTGGCCGAAGACGGCGAACTGCTGACGCGCGGCCCGCAACTGATGCGCGGCTACCACAACAACGAAGCGGCCAACCAGGAGGCCATGGGCGACGGCTGGTTCCGCACCGGTGACATCGCCCGCATCGACGAGGAGGGTTTCATTTATATCGTTGACCGTAAAAAGGAGCTGATCGTCACGGCGGGCGGCAAGAACATCGCGCCGCAACCGCTGGAAAGCGAATTGCGCCTGAACAAATACATCGAGCAAGCCATCGTCATCGGCGACCGCAAACCCTATCTGGTGGCACTTTTGACCCCGAATATTGAGCGCTTGGTCGATCTCAGCCGCGAGATGGACATCCATTTCATTGACATGCAGGAGCTGGCCGCCAATCCCCGCATCCGCGAGGTATATCAAGGGGTCATCGACGAATTCAACGCCAGCCAGCCGCCGTACAGCACGATCAAGAATTTCGCGATTCTGGTCAGCGATTTCACCATCGATGGCGGCGAACTGACCTCGACCATGAAACTGAAGCGGCGAGTGATTAGCCAGAAATACCAGGATTTGATCGAGGAACTCTACGCCGCCGCCGACAGCCGCATCGACATGCGCAATATGGAAACAATCGGCAGCCACCACGGCGCTGCCCACAGCAACCAAGGCCGCTGAGACAGGCCACAACCTGATAAGGAGATTGTTGATGAAAAAAATACACCGCGCCGCCGTGCTTGGAGCGGGCGTCATGGGCGCCACCATCGCCGCGCATCTGGCAAACGCCGGACTGGAAGTGCTGATGCTGGATATGCTTCCCAAAGAACTGACCCCGGAGGAAAAAGCCAAAGGACTGACCAGTGACAGCCCGGAATTCCGCAACCGCATCGCCCAGGCCGGACTGAACAGCCTGATAAAAATGAAACCGGCGGCGCTCTTTCTTGGCGAACACATAAAGCGCATATCCACCGGCAATTTCACGGATGACCTGGATAAACTGACGGCCTGCGACTGGGTGCTGGAGGTGGTTGTCGAACACCTGCCGATAAAGCTGTCGCTGTTCGCAAAGGTCGCGCCCCATCTTGGCCCGGATGCGATACTATCAAGTAATACCAGCGGCTTGTCGGTGAACGAAATGGCCAAAGCGCTGCCGGAAGATATGCGCGGCCGCTTTCTCGTCACCCACTTCTTCAACCCGCCGCGCTACATGCGCCTGATGGAACTGACGCCCTGCGCCGAAACCAGCCCGGAAACGCTTACGGCCATGACCGCTTTCATGCGGCAGGGCCTCGGAAAAGGTGTTGTTTTTTGTCAGGATACGCCGAATTTCATCGCCAATCGCATCGGCACCTACGCCATCTGCAAATCCATTCAGCACATGATGGCCATGGGCCTGACTGTTGAAGAGGTGGACGCGGTGGCCGGACCCGCCACCGCCCGACCAAAGAGCGCCGCCTTCCGCACCATCGATCTGGTTGGCCTCGACACCCTGGCCCATGTCGCCGAAAATTCCTGGCAAGTTCTGACCGGCGACGACGAGCGCCAGGTCTTCAAAATGCCGCCCTTCATCCAGGAGATGCTCACAAACAAACTCTTGGGCAATAAGACGCGGCAGGGCTTTTACAAAAAAGAAAAGGAGAGCGGCAAAAAACTGATTTTCCAATACGACTACCAAAGCGGCGACTACAAACCCCTTGTCAAACCGAAATTCGCCTCGGTGGAAGCGGCCAAACAGGCCGATGAGGCGGCGGAGCGACTCCGGATTGTCATCGGCGGCCAGGATAAAGCCGCCGAATTCGCCTGGAAAAGTCTGCGCGACACGCTGATTTACGCCTGCAAGCGCATCCCGGAAATCGCCTCGGATGTGATCAACATCGACCAGGCCATGCGCTGGGGCTTTAACTGGGAGTTGGGGCCATTTGAGATGCTCGACGCCATTGGCGTCGCCAAATTTGTTGACCGCTCCGAAAAAGATGGCGTCGCCGTGCCGCAAATGCTGAAAACGCTCACCGCCTTTTATCGCGATGGGGCCGATGGCGAACGGCAGTATTTTGATTTAGCGACAGGCAAATACCTCGCTGTGCCAAGGGCGGCGGGCGAAATCCGCCTGGATATTCTGAAAAAATCTGGCCGTCTGGTGGAGCGAAGCGCCAATTGCTCGGTGCTCGATATGGGCGACGGCGTATTCTGCCTGGAATTTCACTCGAAGATGAACGCCATTACCTCGGATATTCTGGCCATGACCCACAAGGCGGTGGCCAGGGCCGAGCGCGAGGGCGTCGGCCTGGTCGTCGGCAACCAGGGCAAAAATTTTTCCGTTGGCGCCAACCTGATGATGATGGCGGTGGCGATGGCGGAAGGGGCCTACGACGATATTTCCCTGGCCGTCAAATCCTTCCAAAAGGCGACCATGGCTCTGAAATACGCCAAAGTTCCGGTGGTGGCCGCGCCTTTCGGCATGACGTTAGGCGGCGGCTGCGAATACTGCCTGCATTCCGACGCTATCTGCGCCCACGCCGAAACCTATATGGGATTGGTGGAGATCGGGGTCGGCCTGCTGCCCGCCGGCGGCGGTCTGAAAGAAATGTGCATCCGGGCCGCCGACCTGGCGGCGATGTACGGAACCGACCCGCAGCCGTTCATCTTCAAGCATTTCCAGCAAATCGGCATGGCCACCGTTTCCATGGGCGCGGCGGAACTCTTCGCCATGAACTACCTGCGCCGTGGCGACAGCATCACCATGGATATTGACCGGCTGCTCGCTGACGCCAAACAAAAGGTTCTGGCTTTAGCCGTCAATTACCAGCCGCCGCGACCGCGGGTCGATATCGCCGCGCCGGGGCGGGGCGTCGCCGCCAGCATCAGAAGCCAACTCTGGAACATGAAGATGGGTTCTTTCATCAGCGAGTACGACTACGAGATCGCCAGCCAGATCGCCCTGGTCATCTGCGGCGGCGATGTCAATCCCGGCGCTTTGCTCACGGAGGACTATCTGCTGGCCCTGGAGCGCGAGGCCTTTTTGCGGCTGTGCGGCAACAAGAAGACGGCGGAGCGGGTGCGGCACATGCTGCAAAAAGGCAAGGCGCTACGCAACTGATCCGCGCAATTCACATCACTAAAGAGGAATTTTATGAAACCCGCCTATATTTTGGCCAGTTATCGCACCGCCGGCTGCCGCGCTGGCAAAGGAAAATTCAAGGATATGCGCCCCGACGACTTGGCCGCCCTGGCCATCAAAGGGCTTCTCGAACGGACCGGCGCCGACCCGGCCATGGTCGATGATGTCGCCCTCGGCTGCTCGTTTCCAGAAGCGGAACAGGGAATGAACGTCGGGCGCATCGCGGCCTTGAAGGCCGGATTGCCGGTGGAAGTAGCCGGAGAAACCATCAACCGCTTCTGCGCCTCCGGCCTGCAAAGCATCGCCCATGCCGCCGAACGGATCATGTGCGGCTTTGCCGACTGCATCATCGCGGGCGGCGTCGAATCAATGACCTGCGTGCCGATGGGCGGCCTGAAATACGCCGCCAATCCAGGTTTGCTGGCGGCCAGGGAAGAGAATTACGCCAACATGGGAATCACGGCCGAACTGGTCGCCGCGCAGTACGACGTCAGTCGGGCCATGATGGATGAATTGGCGGCGGCAAGCCACGCCAAGGCGACTGCGGCCATTGAGGGCGGCCGTTTCAAGGACGAAATCATCCCGGTCGAAGTGGAAGACTGCCGTCTGATCGGCGGCAAGATGATGAAGAAAAAAAGCCTGGTGACAATTGACGACGGCGTGCGGCCCGACGCCACCGTCGAAAGCCTGGCCAAACTACGCCCGGTTTTCAAAAACGGCGGCACCGTCACCGCCGGCAATTCGTCACAGCTCACCGACGGCGCGGCGGCAACGATGCTGGTTTCTGAAGAGTATCTGAAGAGAAGCGGGAAAACGCCCTTCGCCCGCTTTGTCGCCTTCGCGGTCAAAGGAGTGCCGCCGGAACTGATGGGCATCGGCCCGATCGCCGCCATCCCGGCGGCCCTGAAACTGGCTGGCTTAGACCAGAAAGACATCCAACTGATTGAGCTGAACGAAGCCTTCGCCGCCCAGGCCCTGGCGGTTATCAACACGCTTCTGCTGAATCGGGAAATCATCAATGTCAACGGCGGCGCTATCGCCTTGGGGCATCCCTTGGGCTGCACCGGCGCCAAGCTGACCGCCACCTTGCTGCACGAGATGGGCAAACGGAGCCTGCGCTACGGCCTGGTGTCGATGTGTGTCGGCGGCGGCATGGGCGCGGCGGGCGTTTTTGAAAAATTATAATCCAAACAAATGAGGATGAAATCATGAGCGAAAACTGTAGTAAAGGCGGCGAATATCTCGTCGCGGAAACCCAGTGCGCCAAGGTCTTCACGCCGGAAGATTTCAGCGATGAACAACGGCAGATGGCCAATACCGCCGACCAGTTCGTCACCAATGAAATCATGCCGCACGTGGCGGAAATCGATCAGCAGGATTTTACCAAGGTCGTCGCCGGACTGCGCCGGGCCGGTGAGCTGGGATTTCTCATGATGGACGCGCCGGAGGAGTACGGCGGCCTGGAACTCGACAAAGCCACCGGCATGGTGGTCAGCGAAAAGATCGCCCGTAGCGGCGCTTTTTCCGTCGCCATGATCGCCCACACCGGTATCGGCACGCTGCCGCTCGTCTACTACGGCACCAAAGAGCAAAAGGAAAAGTATCTGGGCAAACTGATTTCCGGCGCCTGGATCGCCTCGTATTGCCTGACTGAACCCGGTTCCGGCAGCGACGCGCTGGGCGCGCAGGCCACAGCCACGCTCAGCCCAGATGGCAAACACTACATCCTGAACGGCACCAAACAGTTCATCACCAACGGCGGCTTCGCCGACCTCTACACCATCTTCGCGAAAATCGACAAACAGCATTTCACTGCTTTTCTCGTGGAGCGGACTTTTCCCGGCCTTACAGTCGGGAAAGAAGAGAAAAAGCTCGGCATCAAGGGATCATCGACGGTACAGATTATACTTGATAATTGTCAGGTGCCGGTGGAAAATCTGCTCGGCGAGGCGGGCAAAGGCCACAAAATCGCCTTCAACGTCTTAAACGTCGGGCGCTTCAAGCTGGGGGCCTGTGTCACCGGCGCGGCCAAAGAGGCGCTGGTCGAGGGCCTTAAATACGCCAATGTCCGCAAACAATTCAACACGCCGATTGGCCGCTTCGGGGCCATACAGGAAAAAATCGCCAATATGACGGCGGCGCTTTTCGCTTCGGAATCACTGGTTTATCGCCTGGCCGGGCAACTGGATGAAAAACTCGCGGCCATCCCGAAAAGCACGCCCAACTATTATGAGGAATACCAGCGCGGCATTGAGGAATACGCGGCGGAATGCGGCATCGCCAAGGTCTTTTGCAGCGAAGTCCTGGCCGAAGTCGTCGATGAGGTGGTGCAGATTCATGGTGGCTACGGCTTCATCAGCGAATACTCGGCCGAACGTTTTTATCGTGACGAGCGCATCAACCGCATCTTCGAGGGCACCAACGAAATCAACCGCCTCCTGATTCCCGGCATGATTCTGCGCAAGGCGGAAAAAGGCGAATTACCGCTGCAAAAAAAGGCCATGCAAGCCTTCGAGGCCCTGATGACGCCCAGCTTTGAGGAAGTGGACGAGACGCTACCGTTCGCCACCGAAAAGGCGCTGACGCAAAATCTGAAAACGCTTTTCCTGATTCTGGCCGGAAGCGCCGTGAAAAAATTCCGCGACAAAATCGTCAGCGAGCAGGAAATTTTCCTCGCCGTGGCCGACATCGCCATCCAGATTTACGCCCTGGAAAGCGCGGTTCTGCGGGCGGAAAAGCACTACGCGCGCGCCAGCGCCGCCCGCCGCGAACTGTTGCAAGCGGCGGTGAAGATTTTTGCCTTCGCCGCCAGTGAAACCACGGCCAGCGCCGCCCGCCGCGCCGCTTTTTACATCGAAGAAGGCGACACCCTGGCCATGATCCTCTCTGGCGTCCGCCGGTTTGGCAAATACGACGCCACCGGACTTCTGGCCGCCAAGCGCCTTTTGGCCAAAGCGGCCCTGGAGGACGAGCGTTATGTCTTCGCCTGAAAAAAACGAACTGGACGCGATCTTCGCGGCCATGCCCGGCCAGTACCTTGTCGGCCTCATCGACCAGGCTAAAAGCTACTATTTTTCGCTTGGTGAAAACAAGAAGACGGTGCGCTTGGATGCGCTGCGAGCGCTGGTCGAAGATGGAAAAACCCTTGATGCCGCCGATTGCGTGTGTAAAACCAGCGCCGGTTTTTTTATCGAAATCTGGCGGGATGGCCGCCGCCCCAGCCTCGGCGATTTTCTTGGCGGCGCAATCAAATCCAACGATCCGGCGGCGTTAGAGACCTTTCTCCGTTGCTTCGGCAAAGGATGATGGCCCGCGCCGCCAATAAAAAGCGAACAAGGAGAAAACGTGGAGCGACACAAGGCGACCCGCATCAAAGTGCATGGCTATCACTGCGATTTTTACGGGCATGTCAATAACGCCCGTTATCTGGAATTTTACGAGGAGGATCGCTGGGCCTGGCTCGATCAGGCCGTCGATCTGCGGCGATGGATGGCCAAAGGACTGACCTTTGCCATCGTCAACATCAACGTCAACTACCGCAAATCGGTGGTGATTGGCACGGCGATAGAGGTCAGGACCAGCCTCGAAAAGATCGGCGAACACAGCGCCACTCTGCGGCAGGAAATCATTCTGCTGGAAAGCGGCGAAATCGCCTCCGACGCCCTCATCACCTTCGTCATCGCTGATAAAAATGGCCGGGCGCTGGCGATGAAGGCCGAGGTTGAAGAAGTGCAAGAATTGCTCTCGCTGATCCGCGCCATGTCCAGGCCGGACGCGAATCATCAAACTTAAGGAACAGCCATGAAAAAAATTCTGTCCGTCACAGCGGTTGTCTCCCTCCTGACCACCATGGCAAGCGGCGGCGCCCTGGCGTCTGGCTATCGCATTCCGGAACAATCGCTCAATTCCACCGCCAAAAGTGGCGCCAATATCGCCTCGGCCAGCTCCGCCGACGCCGCCTACTTCAACCCCGCCGCCGTCGTCTGGCTGAAGGAAGGCTGGCTGGCCGAAATCAATGGCACCTATCTGCACCTGACCGCCATGGACTACACCGACCGCCGCAGTCCGCTCTACAACGCCGAATCGAAGGATGAGAATTATTTCATCCCAACCATATTCCTGGTGTCGCCGGAGTGGAAGGATTTCCGCTTCGGCTTCTCAGTCACCGTGCCCTATGGCCTGGGCAAAAGGTGGTACGACCCGCTGCCGAAGACTTTCGCCGAAAAATTCGACCTGCGCGTGTTCGACATCAACCCTACCGTCACCTACGCGATAAACGACAAATTTGCCATTTCCGGCGGCATCCGAGCGCTCTACGCCAAGGCCACGGTCATGAGCAACGGGATGCTTTCGCCGGAGATGGGCGTTTCCGGCAGCCGCTATATGCACGGCGACACCACGGAGTGGGGCTACAACCTGGCGATTGATTACAAACCGGCCAAAGACTGGAACCTGGCCGCTACCTACCGTTCTCATGTCGATCTCGACTATAAGGGCGATGTCATCCTCAAAAGCAATATGGGCGGCGGCATTGATACCAGCGGCAATGTGACGGTGGTTGCCCCGGCGGTGCTCGCCCTGTCCGCCGCCTACACCTGGGATAAGTTGACGGTTGAATTGACCATTGATCGCACCTTCTGGTCGGAATATGAGCATCTTGATTTCGACTATGACCAGCCGGTGATGAACCCGGTTTTGGCGGCGGCCTTTGAGCGCCCAGTCAAAAAAGATTGGGATGACAGCAGCGCCATTCGCCTCGGCTTCGATTATGCGCTGACGAATACATTCAATATAATGGCCGGCTTCGCCTACGACGAAAACCCGGTGCCGGAAGAGACGGTGAATTTCGAGCTACCGGATTCCGACGCCTGGCTGTTCTCGCTGGGTATGCGCTACGCGGTCAACGACAATCTGGATATTGGTGTCGCCGCCCTCGTTGACGTCAAGGAAGACCGCAAGGTGAAAAACCAGCATATCGACGGCGAGTTCACCGACTGCGCCGCCGTGCTTCTGACCTTCGGCGTCCAGTACCGCTTCTGAGCCAAGCGGTCCGCGCCATAATTTTCTCACGAAATATCACCAGGTTGATTGTCGTTTCGAGCGCCCGTCGATGACGAGCGCTCGAAAGGAGCCAATATGCCCGCGCGAGTATTGTTTTTTGTTATGATTTTAGCCTTTTTGCCGACTCCCGTTCCCGCCGCCACCACGACGGTGGAGATACTGGGCATCAGATTTCCCAGCGAAAAGGTTATTGACGGCAAGACGCTGAAGCTGAACGGCGTCGCCTGCCTGAAAAAATTCGGTCTGGTCAAAGTCTACGCCGTCGGCCTCTATCTGGAGCAGCCCAGCCACGACGCCGAAACGGTCATTTCCTCGCGCCAGGTCAAATACTTACTGACTCACTACCTGACCGATAAAGCCACAGCGGAAAAACTGCGGCGGGGCTTTATCGAACTGATAGAAGCGGGCAACCCCAAGACATTGGTGGACACCAACCGCCAGGATATTGAACGCTACGCCTCCTGGCTGGACAAGGACATGGCGCCAGGACTGGTTTCGGAATCTCTATATATCCCAGGCCAGGGCCTGACCCTGATCTACCAAGGGCAGGTCAGGGGAACCATCGCGGGCGACACCTTCGCCCAGATGTACTACCGCTCCAACGTCGGCGAGCAGGCGGATGCGGCCATCCGCCAAGGTCTCTTGGGACAATGAGACTTGGCCGCGCCAGCCGCCTGGCCTTTCGCGAACTGGCCTCTTGACTTCAGCGGAAAAACTGATAATCTGCCATCTTTATTTTTTACTTTGTCGAGTCGCCAGAGCCATGCGCCCTGGCAAAATCCGCTGAACAGAGGAGAAATTTTCGTGGCCAATCATAAATCCGCCGAAAAAAGAAACCGGCAGTCCCAGGCGCGACGCGCCCGCAACGGGATGAACAAATCCCGCATGAGAACCGCCGTCCGCAAAGTCAACGAAGCGGTGGCCGCCGGTTCCCAGGAAGATATGACAGAAATTCTGCGACAGGCGATTTCCGTCATCGCCAAAACCGCCGCCAAAGGCACCATTCACAAGAGAAACGCGGCGCGGCGGATTTCCCGGCTGACCAAAAAGGTCAACGCCATGACTGTCGTGGCCGCCGAGGCGTAAAACCCGGCGTTCATGCCGTCGTTACGCCCCATGTTCCAAGCACAGGGCCACGGAATCGCCCGGTTCCGTGGCCTGTTTTTGTTTCATGCCTTTCTCCGGGCGCTCCGCCCCGCTCACCGTCTGTTCCGGGACGGACGCCCCTGTTCCCGACCTCCCCAGAGTCTCTTATGTCCGAGCAATTGTTTTTCCCGGACGCGGCCCGGTTTCAGGAACTTGCCGCCCATCATCATATGGTGCCGGTGGCCACGGAAATCGTCGCCGACCTCGATACGCCTTTGACCCTGTTTGCCAAATTCACCGAGGACTACGACGACAAATTCCTCTTTGAAAGCATGGAGGGCGGCGAAAAATGGGGCCGCTACTCGTTCATCGGTTGCGACCCGCTGGTCTCTTTAACCAGCAAAGGCGAAATCATCACCATCACCGAATACGGCGCTGCGGAAAAAAGTGTTGGCTTCTCCGGCAAACCGCTGACGGCCCTGCGCCATTTGCAGGCCGAACTTGGCGCCGCGAGTCTGCCGGAGCTACCGCGTTTCTGCGGCGGCTTGGTCGGTTATCTCGGTTATGACCTGGTGCGTTCGCTGGAAGACCTGCCGGATGACCGCCCGCCCGCGCCGGGCGCTGACGCCGCGTTTATGGCGCCGCGCCTTTTGCTGGCCCATGACAGCCTGCGCCAGAAAGCGACGCTCATCTGCTGGAGCCGCCTGAAAACGCACAATCCGGATGAAGCGGCCGCCGCCTACGCCGACGCCTGCGCCCGGCTGAAGCGCATCATCGCCCGCCTGAAAAGCCCGCTACCGACGCGCCTGCGCGAAGAAGGCAAAAAGCCGCTGCCGCGCCCGGACTTCGAGCCGAACATGAGGCCCGCCGCCTTTGCCGCCATGGTTGAGCGGGCCAAGGAGTATATCCTGTCGGGCGACATCATCCAGGTGGTGCTGTCGCAACGTTTTCATCTTCAGGCCGCGACCGCAATCCCGCCGATGCGCCTCTACCGCGCCCTCAGGAGAATCAATCCCAGCCCTTATCTATTTTTTCTGCAACTGGGCCAACTGATGCAGATTGGTTCATCGCCGGAAATTCTCGTGCGTCTGACCGGCGACGAAATCGAGCTACGACCAATCGCCGGCACAAGAAAACGCGGCGGAAACGAGGCGGAAGACCTGGCGCTTGAGCGCGAGCTTCTGGCCGACCCAAAAGAACGCGCCGAACATGTGATGCTGGTCGATCTGGGCCGCAACGACGTGGGCCGCATCGCCCAGGGCGGCTCAGTGACGGTGCGCGACTTGATGGTGGTCGAGCGCTACAGCCACGTCATGCACCTGGTGTCCGACGTGCGCGGGCGACTGGCCGCCGGCAAAGATCAGTTTGATGTCGTCGCCGCCTGTTTTCCGGCGGGCACGGTCAGCGGCGCGCCGAAAATCCGCGCCATGCAGATCATCGACGAACTTGAACCGCAACGGCGCGGGCCGTATGCCGGCGCAGTCGGCTATTTCGGTTTCAGCGGCGCGATGGATTTCTGCATCACGATCCGCACCATGGTTATTCAGAAAGATGAATTATCGATTCAGGCCGGGGCCGGGATTGTCGCCGATTCCAACCCAGAACGCGAATATCAGGAAACCATCAACAAGTCGATGGCCTTGCGGCGGGCGGTGGAACTGGCCTGCGAGGGGTTCTGAATATGCTCTTAATCATTGATAACTACGATTCCTTCACCTACAACATTGTCCAGACCATGGCGGCCATCCAACTGGTGGAATGGCAGGAAGAGGAAATCCGGGTTGTCCGCAACGACGCGATAACACTCGATGAAATCGCCAGCCTCGCGCCGCGCCGCCTCTTAATTTCACCCGGCCCCTGCACGCCGAAGGAGGCGGGCGTCTCCATTGCCGCCATCTCCCGTTTCGCCGGGGAAATACCGATTTTAGGCGTCTGTCTTGGACATCAATCCATGGGTGAGGCATTCGGCGGCCACACCGTGCGAGCGGATCGGCTGATGCACGGCAAAACCAGCCCGATGCGCCACGACAGTCGCGGCGTCTTCCGTGGTCTAGCCAATCCCTTCGCGGGGATGCGCTACCATTCGTTGGTGGTCGATGAGGCGAGTCTGCCCGATTGCCTGGAGATTTCATGTCGCAGTGACCAGAACGAATTGATGGGGCTGCGCCACAAAAGTCTGGCCGTGGAAGGCGTACAGTTTCATCCCGAATCGATCATGACCCCAGAAGGCGCCCTGCTGCTGAAAAACTTCATGGATCCGGCCTACCCGGAAACGCTACGTTAATTTGCGAGGCCAACAAAATGAATACCAAAGAAGCCATCGGCCAGATTGTAGCCGGGCGCTCGTTGTCGGAACACGACATGCGCGAGGTAATGGACCAAATCATGAGCGGCGAGGCCAGCCCATCTCAGATCGGTTCGTTCATCACCGCCCTGCGCATGAAGGGTGAAACGGTGGATGAAATCACCGGCGCGGTGCGGGTGATGCGGCAAAAGGCCACCTTCGTCGATACCGGCGTCGATACCGAACATGGCGGCGTCCTCTTGGATATTGTTGGCACCGGCGGCGACTGCGCTGGCACCTTCAATGTGTCATCCACTTCCGCTTTTGTCATCGCGGCGGGCGGCGTCATGGTGGCCAAACACGGCAACCGCGCCGTCTCGTCGCACTGCGGCAGCGCCGATGTCCTGGAAGCTTTGGGCGTCGATCTGAGCCTGCCGCCCGACAAAGTGGCCGACTGCGTGCGGCAAGTCGGCATCGGCTTTCTCTTCGCCCCCTTACTGCATGGGGCGATGCGCCACACCATCGGTCCGCGGCGGGAAATCGGCATCCGCACCATGTTCAATATTCTAGGCCCAATGACCAATCCAGCCGGGGCCAATGTCCAGGTCTCCGGCGTTTACGAACCCGGCCTGACCACAGTGTTGGCTGAAGTCCTGGTCCGTCTGGGAATGAAACGGGCGCTGATTGTCTGCGGCGAATCCGATCAGGGTAATCTCGACGAAATCACCGTCACCGGCCCGACACGCATCGCCGACGGCCAAAGTGACGGCGACAGCGGCCAGGTGAATTGCTACAGCATCACGCCGGAACAATTCGGCATAGAACGCGCCAGCCTGGCTGATATTAGCGGCGGTAAAAGCGGCGCGGAGGCGGCGGAACAGGTGCGGGCGATCCTCTCCGGCGCGGAACAAGGCGCGAAAACCGACATGGTGGCGATGAACGCCGGGGCGGCCTTGATGGCGGCGGGCAAAGCCACAGACATGGCGGCGGGCATCGAGCGAGCGCGGCGAATTATCAAAAGCGGCGCGGCGGCGGAAAAACTCGCGAAACTTGTAGAATTTTGCCGAAATAACAGCGGAAGCCGACCATGATCCTCGATACCATCGTCGCCCGCAAAAAAGAGGAAGTGGCGAGGCTACGCCAGAGCGGCATCGTCCTGCCCCAGGAATTCGCCGGAAAAGCCTTGCCGCCGCCGAGGCCGTTTCGCCAGGCGCTGCTTGAGGTTCAGGGTGTCGCCATTATCGCCGAAGTCAAAAAAGCCTCGCCATCAAAAGGTCTTATCTGCGCCGATTTCGACGCCGTTCGCATCGCCCGGAATTACCAGCGTCTGGGGGCGCAGGCGGTTTCGGTTTTGACCGACCGCGATTTTTTTCAAGGGTCGCCGCTGTATCTGATGCAGGCACGCGAGGCCGTCAGCCTGCCGGTGCTGCGAAAGGATTTCATCATCGATTCAATACAAATTGATGAAGCCAAAGCCATCGGTGCCGACGCCATCCTGCTGATCGTGGCCATTTTAGATGATCGGCAACTGCGCGATTTCCGGCAACAGGCCGAAGCGCTGGGCATGGATACGCTGATTGAAGCCCATGATGAAGATGAAGTCCAACGGGCGCTGGCGGCGGGCGGCCAGCTTATCGGCATCAACAATCGCAATCTGCGCGATTTTTCCGTCGATATCGCCACCACCTTCCGCCTGAAACGATTGATTCCGGAAAGCGTCGCCGTGGTCAGCGAATCCGGTCTTAAAACGCCGGACGACATGCGCCGCCTGGCTGAAGCCAGAATCAGCGCCGCGTTAATCGGCGAAAGTCTGGTCCGCGACGGCGGCGATCTTTTACGCCGGATGCGGCGGGCCTCGATCGCCACAAACGCGCCTGCGGAGGCATAACATGACAAGAACCCGCATCAAAGTCTGCGGCATCACCAACCCGGACGACGCGGCCATGGCGGTGGCCGCCGGAGTTGACGCCTTGGGTTTTATTTTCGCCGCATCAAGCCCTAGGGCGGTAAAAACAAGTCAGGCAAAAAATATCATCGCCCAACTGCCGCCGATGGTCGACGCGGTTGGCGTTTTCGTCAACCAAGACCCAGTGGAACTTGTTGAAATCATTGAATACTGTGGATTAACGCTCGTCCAATTGCACGGCGACGAATCGCCCGATTATTGCCGCAAACTGGCCTACGACGCCACCCCCTGCCGCATCATCAAAGCCTTTCGCGTGCAGCCGGAAAGCAGCGAGAGCGACTTCGCCCCGTACCGGGAAACGGTCAGCGCCTTTCTTCTCGACGCCTGGCATCCGGTCATGCGCGGCGGTAGCGGCGAACGTTTTGACTGGCAACGGATCGCCTCATTCAAACTGGGAAGACCCTGCGTTCTCGCGGGCGGCCTCAGACCAGACAACATCGCCCTCGCCATCAGCCAGGCGAAACCGTTCGCGGTGGATGTGAACAGCGGCGTCGAAGACGAGCCAGGACGGAAAAATCAGAGTAAACTGGAAACGCTCATCAAACAGGCGCGTTTGGCCGACGCCGAGACCGCCTGACATTTTATCCCCAACAGGAGGACGCCATGGGAAGCCAACAACAAACCGATTCCGTTCAAGCCCAGCCCGCCGCCAAACCATTGCCGAAAAACCAGTTGTTCGCCATCATCACGTGGCTCCTCGACTGGAACTTTATCCCGTATGGCGTAAAAAAAGTTTTCTGAACAACGCCCATGAAAAAACCGGCAAGCCGTCGCTCACACCATGAGCGGCGGCTTGCGGGCGCGGTTTTTCCCCAGTCAATTCCGTTCCGCCAACTCCCATTCTCTCTCTGATGCGCCTCTCGATTTTCTTCAGGCTCGCGGCGGCCATCGCCGTCTTTGTTTGCCTGCGCCAACTGACGGTGATGCTCTGTCTCGCCAGCCAGGCCGGCTTGGCGGTCGATTGCCAATTCAGCCAAAGCGACCGATTGGCTTTGTATTGGCGTTTCAGCGGCGCATTCAAAGAAAAAGCGCGGATTTCGCAGCCGGTCGGTAGCGAACGGCAAGTGGTGAAGTTGATTCTCAAGGACGAAATGCTGCGTCAATTTCGTCTCGACCTCGGCGCAAAACCTGGAATTATCAAAATCCAGCGGATAAGCCTGGCTAGTCATTTTGGCAAAGAACAAACCTGGCTACCAGAGGAAATCCGCCGCGATTTTCAGCCAAATTCCGACATCGCCGCGATCAATGTCCAGGGTGATCATCTGGAAATCATGACGAAAGGCGGCAACCCCTACCTGGTTTCGCCGATCATCCATCCCTATCGCAATATTGGTATCGCCTGGTTGCTGCCGCTGGTCTTCGCCGCGCTCTTTTTTCTCTATCTGCCGGATATGATCGCGGCAATCCGTCGCTTGCCGGTGTTCGACGATCTGCGCGACCGGGGAAATCCTGGCAATATCGCGGCGCTGGATGGTCTGCGGGGCTTGGCGGCGCTCGCGGTTCTCGCCGAACACACCGGCATTCTGCCCGGCATCGGCTCTCTTGGCGTCTATCTCTTTTTCGCCTTGAGCGGCTTTCTTCTGACCAGGCCATTTCGCGATAAACCAGAGCGGGCCGCCGATTTCGCCTATATGCGCCGCTATCTGTTGCGGCGATTACAGCGTATTCTGCCGATGTATTATCTTTTCATCACTGTTACGATGCTCTTGCGCGGTCATTCGGGCGCGGCCATTCGCCACTATCTTTTTCTGCAAGGCGACAGCCATCTGTGGACGCTGCCGCAGGAGATGTTTTTCTACGCCATTTTGCCGCTCGTGGTGCTGGGAATCTTCGCGCTGAAAGATTTGCCCAAGTTTGTCACCGCCCTGTTTCTGTTGGCTCTGATCGCCATAGCGGCCACCCACTGGGGCATGAATATCGTGCATTTCTACGGTTATGGCACCAGCCTGCCCAGCCGCGCCGGGATATTTCTCGCCGGGGTTTTTTTCGCCTGCTGCTACGACGGCCCGCGAGCGAAAAACTGGCCGGATACTGGCAAAAACGCCATTATCCTGACAACGATAGCTCTGCTCGCCGTCTTGGTGGCTCTATCGGGAAAATTGATTTTTGTCCGCTGGGGAATCAACTTCCTCAGTTGGCCGATAAGCTGTGGTTTTCTCTGCGGCCTCCTGGTTTTTCTGACCGCGTTCGCCTCCGGAACGGCGCTGGATCGCCTTTTGGCCAATCCGGCGCTCAGGCTGATAGGCATCGTTGGCTTCAGCTTTTATCTGGTCCATCCCTGGTTGCTGGGCTTTATCAAAAACGCGGCCCTGGCGCTGCCAATACCGCAGACGAGTTTGTTCAAATTCACGCTGGGCGGCATCGGCACGCTCGTGGTCGCATCCTTCACCTACAGCTTCGTCGAGCGGCCTTTCATCGACAACAAGGCGGCAAAAAAAGGATGAGCTTTGCTCAAACAAACTATGCGCAAACGATTGATGCCATCGGCAACAGCCGTTAGTTAGATTCTCCTCAAAAAGCTGTAATATATTGGAATAATAAGGTAAAGTGAGTTTTTTGTGGCTATGTTTCTGCCAATAAAAAGCAGCGAAATACTTGGGAATGATGTGGGGGAAAATG
>JAITSS010000029.1 GCA_031287565.1 Desulfobulbaceae bacterium | reverse complement strand
CTTCATCCCGCAACGGGCCATCGGCTACCAATCCCCCATCGATGCACTCAAATCATGGTACGCGCAACAGCCTGATCTGTTTGTTAAACAGGTCTATAAACAGGCGGAACTTGACAGTTGCAAAAGCGCGGGGAGTCGCACAACTGGCCAAGGAAACAGGACTTAGCCGGGAAAGCCTTTACAAGACTTTTTCCGCTGGCACAAAACCCCGCTTTGAAACAATTCTTAAAATTACAAATGCCCTTGGCGTTCCCCTCGGCGTGAAGCAAGGCGGGGAAGTGGCACACTTGTAAAGCAAAATACGAGGACATCTATTTGAAGTCATATGATAATCCCGTAGAGCTGGAAAAAGGGCTGGAGGCTTTTATCAAGCGATATAATATTGCTCCACCAATTAAATATTGAAAATGGCGTGACGTATAATATTGATTTTACGTAATTCTTTGTTCGTAATTTACCAGATTTAAGTGGTGGATCAACAATGACCGACCACATCAGTCATTAAATGGTCTTCCTCCTAATCAGATATACTTTTGGAAGATAAAGCGAGCGGCATAATCTCGCTTCGCTGGCGGCTTTGTATGGGCCGCCCGCGAAACGAGACACCGGGAACCGGCGCGGCATAGCTTCAAACGCCAGGGGATTGGTCCAAAAATAGGGAGCGCCACTTAATGGAGGCAAACTACGATCTCTGATGCTCATAGATTTTATTCGGAATATTCCCCTGTCGCCGCCTCCGGATAAAGTTCCGGCAACAGGAATTGCAGGGCGTCGAGCGGAAAAGCGAAACGCACTGGCGCGACGTGCCCCGCGCTGCTCACCAGTCCGGTTTCAATCAGGCGGGAAAGCAGGCCCCTCGCGGTGCGCTCGCCCAGGCCGGTCATCTGGCAAAACTCGCCACGCGATGTTGGCCCGCCCATGAACAGATGATGCAGCGGCGCCACAGCTTCCGCGCGAATGCGTTTATCGTGGGCGGCGCGGAAGGTGATAAGCGCCGAAATCCGCGCCTTCATGCCATCAAGGTCGAACATTCGCGCCATGAAAGCCACTTGATCCGCGCAGAGGTCGATGAACCACGCGCACCAATCTGCCAATGCCTTCTCGCTCAAATTGCCGCGCCCGTCGAGCGCGCCCTGACGCGGCGCGTCGGCGGCGTCCATGTAGGCGTAATAATCGTCGCGGCGGCGGGAAAGCCCGCGACTGACCGACCACAACCCATGACTCAACGGCCACAGGGCGCAATGTGTTTGCAGACGGCAGGCGCGCCCGTTGCCATCAGCAAACGGATGGATCCACGCCATGCGCTGATGCGCGGCGGCGGCAAGCAACAGTTGATCGTCGAGCAAACGCCTGCCGCCGTACACCTCATCGAAGCGCGCGAGAAACGCGGGCAGCGCCTCTGGCGGCGGTGGCTCGTGGCGACCTACGGCAACCTGTGCCGTGCGCCAGCCGCCGGGTTCGATGACCTGAGCATCTTCGGTCAGACGGTCGGCTTCGGACAAACGACCATACAACGCCCGATGCGCCGCGCGGACGAAGGCGCTCGACAAGGTGGGTGGCAAATCCGCCGCGTCGGAACGCACATCGGGCCGGGCTGCCTGTCCAATGCGCGCTTCGAGTTCGCGCTCGGCTTCAATGTGCGCCAGAGCCAGACGCTGAAGGCGGGCGATGTCGGGCTTGCCGGAAAAGTCAGAGCGCAGCGCACGGGCGATGTGGCGCGGATGGGTGCTTTGACCCTCAATCCGGTTCGAGTAGTACGAATTCATCTCGCGCACGAGTTCGCGCAAGCTGGCAACCGTGTCGGGATGCGCCGCGCCGGAGAGCCGCAACGACTGGGCAATCACCTCGCTTGAGCGCTCGCGCAATGCCGCCAGATGGCTTTGCGGCAGCAAAGGCTCGAACTGGCGCGGCAAGGTGTAGCGGTCGATGGTGGTCGATGATTTGTTCATGCTTGCTTGCGCGACTTTGCCGGTTTGAGTGCCGGATGGATTGTTGACGAATGCGATTATCCATCGTCGTTTTATCAATGGCTTACAGAAACGAACTGTGCAGAATACTCTTTATGTCGGCAAAAAATTTGCCGGTTGATTTGCCGGTTCATTTGCCGCTTGTCGCGCTTGTTGCTGGGACCATGACGCCATCGCGGCAAAGGAAAACGCCCCGCCGAAACCGGCAGGACGAGGATACGAATGGGGAAAATTCGTTTGCTGACTGCGGCCAGGCCCTGGTCAGCGGTTGTCGTCTTCCCAGTCATCGGCGTAGTCGCCCACGGTTTCGTCGTCACCCATCACGTTGGCAAGGAAATCGAAGAAAACGCCCTGGGCTTCGCACAGGTTTTTGATGATGCGGCTGTAGGCTTCCTTCTCCTGAATGTCCTTGCTTTGGGCCATCGCCCGCAAGACCACGCTTGTTTCCTTTGATAACTCGTCCAGCAATTGTTCCGGCTCCATCGGCTTCTCCTCTCGGTTTTGATTTCGCGCCCAGCGCCGCGCCGGGCCGAATTTTTCAGAATAAAAAATATCGTTGCGCCAAGGGCAACTCCGCCGCCGGTTGGCAGACCAGGAGTTCGCCGTCGGCGCGAACCTCGTAGGTTTCCGGGTCAACCTCGATGTGTGGCATCACGCCATTGTGGATGAGATCAGTTTTGCGCAGGTTGCGCACGCCGTTGACCGCGACCAGATTTTTTGTCAGGCCAAGCTCGCGCACCGCCGGATTTTGAAGCGCTGCCTGGGAAACAAAGGTCACGGAGGTCGCTCGCCGCGCCTGGCCGTAAGCGCCAAACATCGGTCGGAAATGGACCGGCTGCGGCGTTGGAATCGAGGCGTTCGGGTCGCCCATCTGGGCCGCGCAGATGAAGCCGCCTTTGATGACGCAATCCGGTTTGACCCCGAAAAAGGCCGGCCGCCAGAGAACCAGATCAGCCAGCTTGCCCGGCTCAACCGAGCCGACGAGATGGGAAATTCCGTGGGTGATCGCCGGGTTGATCGTGTATTTGGCGAGGTAGCGTTTGACGCGGAAATTATCGCTTACGGCGGAATCTTCCGGTAGAGCGCCGCGCTGGCTTTTCATCTTGTGCGCTGTCTGCCAGGTGCGGATGATCACCTCGCCAACCCGGCCCATGGCCTGCGAATCGGAGGACATCATGGAGAACGCGCCGAGGTCGTGCAGAATATCTTCGGCGGCGATGGTTTCGCGGCGGATCCGTGATTCGGCAAAGGCAATGTCTTCGGCAATCGCCGGGTCGAGATGGTGGCAGACCATCAGCATGTCAAGATGTTCGTCGATGGTGTTGACCGTGTAGGGCATGGTTGGATTGGTCGAGGACGGCAACACGTTTGGCCGCTCTATCGCTTTGATGATGTCCGGCGAATGGCCGCCTCCCGCCCCTTCGGTGTGAAAGGTGTGGATGGTTCTGTCTTTGAAAGCGGCAAGCGTCGTCTCGACAAAACCTGATTCATTCAAGGTGTCTGTGTGGATGGCGACCTGTACATCCATTTCGTCGGCGACCGTCAGGCAATTATCAATCGCCGCAGGGGTTGTGCCCCAATCTTCATGGAGTTTCAAGGCCATGGCCCCGGCTTCGACCTGTTCGCGCAAGGGTTGCGGCAGGCTGCAATTGCCCTTACCCATAAACCCTATATTCATCGGAAAGGCGTCCGCCGCTTCCAGCATTCTGGCGATATGCCACGGCCCCGGCGCGCAGGTGGTGGCAAAGGTGCCGACGGCCGGGCCGGTGCCGCCGCCCAACATGGTGGTGACGCCGGAGGAAAGCGCCTCATCAATTTGTTGTGGGCAGATGAAATGGATGTGTGAGTCAATGCCGCCGGCGGTGACGATGCGGCCTTCACCGGCGATGATTTCTGTGGCCGCGCCGATGGCGATGCTGACGCCGGGCTGGGTATCGGGATTGCCGGCCTTGCCGATGGCGGCGATGCGCCCGTCCTTGATGCCGATGTCAGCCTTGACGATGCCCCAGTGGTCGATGATGACGGCGTTGGTAATGACCGTATCGGCGACCGCGCGGGCGCATAACTGGCTCTGGCCCATGCCGTCGCGGATGACCTTGCCGCCGCCGAATTTCACCTCTTCGCCATAAATCGCATAGTCGCGCTCAATTTCGATCCATAATTCGGTATCGGCCAGCCGCAACTTATCGCCGGTGGTCGGGCCGAACATTTCGGCGTAGGCTTGACGGGAGATTTTTTCGCTCATGGCGGTCCTCCTTGATTTTTTCCGGTTAGGCCAGCAATTTTTTCATGCCGCCGTTCATTCTGGCAAAGAGTTCGGCCACAATCGCGGCGTCGGACGGGCCGTTGAATGGGATGGCGCAGAGTTCCATGCCGTTGATGGCGATGCCTAAAATATTACTCGCGATACCGCCGCGCTCGCTGGCGATGGTCTCGATTTCTTTCAGGTCAACCCGGCCGCGGCTCATCTGATCGCTGAAGATTTTGCGGTCTCTCTTGCCATCGAAATAGAAAAACCGATTGGTCAACACGAAAAATGAGTTGATGAGCAGGGGCGTTTCCTCAAGCGGGTTGATGCCCAAGGGGGCGCAATTTTTGGCCAGATATTCGCGATGAACCTGATGACGGCCATAAATATCCTCGCCGACTCGCGGTTTGCCGAACATTTTTACCAAAGGGATGTTGAGGCCCAGGGAAAACATCGCGCTGATCCAGGTCCACTGCGGTTTCGAGACTTCGGCGACGAAGCCGTCAACGAAGGCGATGAAGGCCGGATGGATGAGACGTAAGGGAATTTCTTCTTCCATATTGAGTTAGGTTTCGCTGAAGGGAAAAAAACGCGCCCAAGCGGCGCAATCCGCCTCTCTACCGGAAGTCAGGCGGCGCGTCAAGGCCGCCCCAGACGTTTATCCAACTTCTCCTTTGCCGGGGCGAAAAGAGCCGCTACACTGAAAGAAATTCGGCGTCGCTTGGCGGGTGGGAACAGCTCATAATACGGGGAATCATCATGCAGACTTTTATCATGGCGGCGGCGCTTGGCGGTGTTCTTATGGCGCTCGCGGTTTCCAGCGCTTTGGCGGGCCAGCGTAAACAGGCGGTCTTCGCCGGCGGCTGTTTCTGGTGTATGGAGCCGCCCTTCAGTCGCTTGCCGGGCGTCTACCAGGTCACGGTCGGCTATTGCGGCGGTGAGATGGCGAATCCCAGCTACGAGGACGTTTCTTCCGGGAAAACCGGGCATCTCGAAGCGGCGCGGGTCGTCTATGATCCGGCGAAAATCAGTTATGAAGAATTGCTGGCTGTCTTCTGGCGGCAGATTGATCCCAGCGATGCGGGCGGCCAGTTTGCCGACCGGGGCCAACAGTATCGAACCGCCATTTTCTACGCCGATGAAAACGAGCGCCAGGCCGCCTTCGACGCCAAAAAAGAGATGGAGGAATCCGGGCGTTTCGCCGGACCGGCGCGGGTCGCCATTGTGCCACTGAAGCCCTTTTATGCCGCCGAGGACGATCATCAGGATTACTGGCGCAAGCAGCCGTCGCGCTATCAGGCGTATAAAGAAGGTTCGGGCCGCGCCGCCTTTCTGCGCAAAACCTGGCCTGAACAATCAGTAAATACCTGGCAAAAATCAAATCCTGAGGAAATCAGAAAAACACTGACGCCCTTGCAGCGCGAGGTGACGCAAAACGCCGCCACCGAACCGCCGTTTCAGAATGAATTCTGGGATAATCATCGGCCCGGCATCTACGTCGATGTCGTCTCCGGCCAACCGCTGTTCAGCTCTCTCGATAAATTCGATTCCGGCTGCGGCTGGCCGAGTTTCAGTAAACCCTTGCCCGGCGCGAAGCTGGTGGAAAAAAATGATTTCAGTCACGGCATCAGCCGCGTCGAGATTCGCGGCCAGGTCGGAGATTCGCATCTGGGCCACGTTTTTCAGGATGGGCCGAAGCCGACCGGCCGGCGCTACTGCCTCAATTCGGCGGCCTTGCGTTTCATTCCCGTGGAAGAGTTGGAGCGGGCGGGCTACGGCGCTTATCGGTATCTTTTTCCGTGAAAAGAAACGGCAAAGCCCGCCGCGCCCATCTTGACAAGCGCCCGACGACTTGAGACAGTCGCGGTTATCCGGTTCAATTTTTTTCAGGAGGGAACAATGCGCAAGGTACGGATGTTGTATGTCGGGATGCCGCTCATTTTCGTGGTGTTGGCCGCGCTTTCCGCCTGTTCGTCGGCCTATTACGGGGCGATGGAGAAAGTCGGCGTGCACAAGCGCGACATCATGGTTGACCGGGTTGAAGACGCCCGCGACGCCCAGAGCGAGGCGCAGGAGCAATTCAAGTCGGCATTGGAGCAGTTCGGCTCGGTGGTGCGCCTGAAGGAAACCGACCTGAAACAAGCCTACGACAAGCTGAACGCCGAATACGAGGACAGCGAGGCGGCGGCGAAGAATGTCTCGACCCGTATCAATAAAGTTGAGGATGTCTCGGAGGCCTTATTTGATGAGTGGCAGGATGAATTAGAACAATACCAGAGTCAGGAATTGCGCCGGGCCAGCGAATCGCGGCTACGCGAAACCAAATCGCGCTACCGCCAGATGGTTTCAAGTATGCGTCAGGCTGAAAAGAGCATGGCGCCGGTTTTGCGCATCTTCCATGATAACGTCCTCTTTCTGAAGCATAACCTCAACGCTCAGGCCATCGGCTCTTTGCATGGTGAATTCGCCGATCTGAAAGAAGAAATCGCCCGACTGACCGACAAGATGAATCAGGCGATCGCCGAATCGAATCGGTTCATCGCCGGGATTAAAGAATAACGCGAGGGAGGGGACCGGTTATGCGGTGGCAAATGGGCAGGCGCAGCGACAATGTGGAAGATCGGCGCGGTACCGGCTTTGGCAAAAAAGCGGCGGGCGGCGGTCTCGGTACGATCGTCCTTGTTCTGGTGGCCATGTATTTTGGCGTCGATCCGGCGATTGTGACGCAGTTGACCGGACTGACCGGTGGCGGGTCAGTCCAGCAAGCCCAGCGGACGCCCTCGGCGGAGGAAAATAAAGAAGCCGATTTCGTCTCGGCGGTTCTGGCCGATACCGAAGACACCTGGGGCGCGATTTTTCAGGAAAAGGGCGGACGCTATCAGCAACCGAAACTGGTTCTGTTCAGCGGCATGGTGCAATCGGCCTGCGGCACCGCCAACGCCGCCGTCGGGCCGTTTTATTGTCCCGGCGACCGCAAGGTGTATATCGACCTCGACTTTTATAATGACCTGAAAGAAAAGCTCGGTGCGCCCGGCGATTTCGCCCAAGCCTACGTTGTCGCCCACGAAATCGGCCACCATGTCCAAAATCTTCTGGGCATCAGCGACAAGGTGCAGGCCCTGCGGCCAAAGTTGCCAGCGGTTGAATACAACAAGTATCAGGTGCGACTGGAATTGCAGGCCGACTGTTTGGCCGGCATCTGGGCCAACCACGCCAACCGCGCCAGAAATATCATTGAGCCGGGCGACATCGACGAAGCCTTGAACGCCGCCTCGATGATCGGCGATGACCGGCTGCAAAAACGCGCCCGTGGCTATGTGACGCCGGATTCCTTCACGCACGGCACCTCGGCGCAGCGGGTGCAATGGTTTACACGCGGTTATGAACATGGTGATTTTGAGAGCTGTAACACCTTCCAATAAAGGAGAAAAACATGCGTTCGATTCTTGTCGCTCTGGTTCTGTGCGCGGTTCCGCTTTTGTGCGCGCCGCCGCTCTTCGCCGCTGACCATGATTGCCCCGGCGGTTTTCAGGTCATGCGCGGTTATCGCGGTCAAGGCGGTATCTGCGCCCAGATGGGTTTGAACAGCCGCGTCGGCACCTGCCTGCCGGGGCAAGCCTATGAAATCCTCTGTGACGATGCCTCCGGCGGTCGCTACAAAACCTGCCAGGGGCCGCGTCGCTGCGACGGTCGTGGCGGTTACGATGGTCGCGGTGGCCCAGGATTCGCGCCGGGTCGCGGTAACGGCAATAATGACTACCAATCTGGCGGCGGCTATGGCCGTCCGCAGCGTCCTGGCGGCCAGTGGAATGGCGGTGGTCGTCCGGCGATGCCGACGCCGGGTTTTTCTGGCAATTGCACATCCTGGGATTTCAGCGCCAATCGTCCGTGTCCGCCGGGCCGGGTGAATCGCGACTGCCGCGGCGGCTGCGATAGCTGATATTTCCGTTGACAAAGCCTTCTCATCCCCTTTACAAACGCGATTGCAATACATTTTCAGGCTCCCGTGAGGGATGAAAAGGGAACCCCGTGTGAATCGGGGACAGGCCCGCTGCTGTGACTGGCGACGAAAGCCGTAGGAACGTCACTGACCGTTATGGTTGGGAAGACGCGGCCGGTAGGATGAACCAGAAGTCAGAAGACCTGCCTGAAAAAAGAAGGCACAAAGCTGTTTCCCAACGAGACGGGGAAACAGGGCGATACGCGGACAACAGGGCGTCCCGGATTATCTTTTTGATAATCCGGGATTTTTTTTGTCCTTGCTCTTGGCGGGGGGCTGCGTTCGCCGCATCATGCGAACGTCTGCCCCATCAAGTGAAAGGAGAATGCTATGAATCTGGTGAAGAGAAAAAAATTGTTGGCCGCAGGCCTCATGCTCGCCGCTTGGCCGCTGTCGGCCCAGGCGGACGAAACGACGATGCTCGGCACGATGGTCGTCACCGCCGACCGCCTGCAATCGAGTTTGAAGGAAGCCAGCGCCAATATCACGGTGCTGTCGTCCGAACGCATTCAGTCCTCAACCGCGTCCAATGTCGGCGACCTGCTGACCGAGGAAGGCTTTCAGGTGATCAACCAGGGTAGCCAGAAGATGCTCTATATCCGTGGCATGGGGCAATCGTCCGGTGGTAACGAGATGCAGAGCCGGGTACTGATATTGGTTAATGGACGGCGCATTGGCGCCAACAATGTCGCCTTGATGGACTACAGCAAAGACGCCATTGACCATATCGAAATTATCCGTGGCCCGTCGGCGGTGCAGTACGGTTCATCGGCCTTAGGCGGTGTCGTCAACATCATCACCAAACGCGGCGAGGAAGGCGCGCAAGGCGCGGCGGAAGTCGGATTTGGCAGTTTTGGCTTGAATAAACAGGATGTAAGTCTGCGCGGCGCTTCCGGCGGTTTTGACGCGGCCTGGTCAATCAGCCAGAAAGGGCGCGACGCCTATGAGGTGAGCGGCGGCGATACATGGGCGCATACCGATTTCGGTTCGTCGGTCGCCTCGAATCTGGACATGGGCTACACCTTTTTGCCAAATCATCGCGTTGGCATCAATCTGAATTTGTACAATCAGGATGATGTCGAATCGCCCTCCAGCGGCTTCAGCGGCTCCGGCCCGCGTGGCGCCAGCTATAACCTCTATGACCTGCGCAACACCAATCTGGCTGTGGAATACGCGGGCGCCGACGCGGAAAAACTCTTCACCTGGTCGGCGCGCTACGCCTTTGGGCGCGACCAAAACAACTACGATCCCAGCCATAGCATGTGGGGCGGCGCGTCCACTGAAACCGAGCTGGATAATCAATCGTTGACCGCGCAGACGACCTATAACGGTGAGGCGCTGACCGTGAATGTCGGTGCCGATTGGCTGAAATATTCTTTGGAAACCGACGACCGCGACGACGGCGAATCGAAAGATAGCGCCGGTTTTTTCTCCGGTCGCTACCGGCTGTTTGATGAGAAACTGATTCTTTCCGCCGGTGGCCGTTTTGACCACTACAAGGTGGAAAATTCCGGCGGCGACGCCTCGGATGACAACTTCGCGCCTGCGGTCGGTTTGGTGGTCGCGCCGCGCAACTGGCTGAAATTCCGGGCCAACTATGCGGAAGGCTTCCGGATGCCCGCGCCAAACGAATATCTGGGCGACGCCACTTGGTATGTCGGCAACAGCGATTTGCAACCGGAAAAGAGCGAGACCTACGAGATCGGCGCCGATGTCGCCTTCGGTATTCTCAGCGCATCGTTGACCTATTTTCATACCGATTGGGACGACAAGATTATCGCCATGTCGGTGCCGGAGCTGATGGGAAAATACCGCTACCTGAATCTCAGCGATTCAACCATCGCCGGCTTGGAATGGGCGATGAGCCTGGAATTGCGCCCGGAGTCTGTCGCTGGTCTGGTGATTCGGCCACGATTCAGTCTGACCTGGCTGACCGAGCGGGACAACGGTGATCGCGCCCAGGTGGCTGTGGTTGGCGACGACACCTTGCCGAACACGCCGGAATACAGCGTCAGCTATGGCCTTCGCGCCGAGTATGAACCCTGGGCTTTGGCCGTCGGTCTCACCGCCGTGACCTTTAGCGATATTCTCACCAGCGACTGGCGGACGACTTCGCCGACCAGTGGCCGCTATATTGAGGATGGCGGCGGCACGGTGGTCAACATGAGCCTGGAAAAGCGGCTCTGTGCCTGGGAGAATCGCGGCCAACTGAACCTGCGTCTGGAGGCGAACAATCTCTTTGACGACGATAACGAAACCTACCTCGATTATCCGGGGCCGGGCCGCAATTTTTACGCTGGCCTGCGCTACGAGTTTTAAGGCGTCGCTGTTTTTTGCGCTGACGACGGCGGTTTTGTAGTAATTTTCTGGAAAATTCGGCCAACCGTATTGATTGTACGCGCTTTTTCTGCTATCATGTCGCCGCCTGTCCGTTTTTATTCGTGGGCAGGCGGCATCAAGGATGCGGAAAAGGGCGCGGCGCGCGGCGATTGTATCGGCGGATTTCTGGCGGCGTCTCTGGTTGCAATGGGTCTTTTCGTGGGGAGCGCGAATCGCTGAAACGAAAAGCCGGAACGAAAAAACTCAACACCAACGGAGAACAATGAAGAGACACAACATGTATTTGCTGGCTGGAATGCTGACGCTGGCGCTGGTGTGCGGCTGTGACGATGATGACGATGATGAGTCCGTTCCGGCCACTTCCGGAGCTGCGGTTTCGTCTCCGGTGGTGAGCAGTAGTTCGAGCGACGGCGGCTCCACCAGCGCCACGCCGACGGAAACCACCCCCACCCAGACTACGAAGACCGAATACGGCGCTTACGATGGCCGCCACAACGGCGACCGTCCGACATGGCGCTGGACGCGCACCATGAGGGCGTTTCCGGCGACCTTCACCCTCAATATCCCCGGTTGCTACAGCAATATCGCGGTGAAAAATAACGGTACCCGCTTTGTCAGTAGCCAGGGCGTCATCGTGAAACAATCGGATGTAGCCGGACGCGGGGTGGCGGTGGTGGCACCGAGTTCCTGCCGTTCCACGCAAAAGGCTTCAATCACCTACAAAAACTAAGTTGCTTTGGCCGAGTCTCTTCGCGCCGCCCGCCGCCGGTTTCCGGTTGGCGGGTTTTTTTACGCCGTTTTTTCGTCGGCGCTGGACTGCGCCTGCGGCCTGGCCGTGGTCTCTTTCGCGTCGGCTTTGTCGGCGGCGAAGCGGATGGCGTGGCCGAAGATGTAGGTGCAGACCGGCACGCCTAAAAGCAATCCCCAGAAATTGAAGAGTTTTCCGGCAATCGTCAGGATAATTAAAACGATCACCGAGTTTATCCGCATGTACGAGCCGTAAATGCGCGGATTTAAGACATATCCTTCAATAAGATGGATGACGGTGACGAGCAGGATGGCCAGAAGCATGGTTTGCAGACCGGAGACTTGAAGCGCTATCAAACAGATAGGCACGGAGCTGATGAAGACGCCTATCACCGGCAGGAAGCTACACAGGAACACGATAACCGACAGGAAGGCCACGTGCTGCGCCAAGCCCAGCATACTGATACCGATGGCGGTCAGGATACTGTTGATCATGGCGATAATCAGTTGCGCCTCCAGCGCCCGCCCCAGAACCAGCGAAAATTCGCGGATATTTTCAGCGACGCTTAAATACAGAAAGCGCAGCCGAGTGTTTTCCAGGTCGCGCACCTTGGCCGAAAGGTCTGGCAGGTCGAGGACGATCAGAAAGGAAAAGAGCAGCGCCAGCAAAAACGAGGAGGCCGCCGCCGCGATTTTGCCGCCGATGTTGCCGATGGTGCTGATCGCCTGATTGAGGTTTTTCGCGCCGTCGTGGCCGCCTTCGCCAAAGCCAAGAAGCTGCTGCATCAGAGCGGCGGAAACCGAGGCCGCGCCGCCGCCGTTGTTGTTGGCGTTTTCCGTCGGCACGTCTTCGCTGGGTTTGCCGTTTTCCGGCGTTTTATCCTGCGCCTGCGGCAGCACCTTTTCCAGGAGGGGATATTTGACGATCAGCTTGGTCACTTCCTCATCGACCCGCACAAGATATGAGCGGAACTGACCGGCGAACACCGTGGCCTGCGCCTTCACCTGCGGCACAAGAAATATGCCCGCCGCCGTCAGAAGGCTCCAGAGGATGAACGAAACCAGCAAAACTCTGGGGATACGGGCGCGGATGCGGTCGGCCAAACGCCTGACGCCCCGTTCCTGGATGTACGAAAAGACGAAGGTCAGAAAGAGTAGCAGGAAAAATGAGCGCAACAGCCAGATGACGCCAAACAGCATCCCCCAGACCATGATGGCGGACATGTAGGGCAGAATGCGGTTCCAGGGTCGTGGCAGGTCGTGAAACAGGTCGTCGTGGGTGTTCATGGTGTCACTGCAAATAGTTTTCTGTGAAGGCTTTTTCGGCCTCGATGGTGCCAATCATCAGCATTTCCTCGCCTTCCTGTAGCGGCTCCAGCGGGTCTGGATTGATGCGGGTTTCGCCCTGATGGATGATGGCGATGACGCTGCACGCCGCCTTTTCGCGGATGCCGCTTTCGAGCAGATTCTTGCCGATTAAGGATACCGGGGCTGGATAGCGGAAGATGTTCAGTCCTTCGGTCAGCATCAGCAGGCGGCCTGGCGTTAAGATATTGATAATGGTGCTGGCGGCCATTGAGGCGTGCGACATGACCAGATCGGCCCCGGCGCTGTGCAGGACGCCGATGTTGCGGTCAAGGGTGGCGCGGGAAATGATTTGTGTATCGGGGCGCAGGCGGCGGCAATAAATAGTGAGATAAATATTCACCTCGTCGCTGTGCGTGGTGATGATCACCGACGGCGCTTTAGCGATGCCAGCCTGCACCAGCGTGTCATGGTCGGCGGCGCTGCCGATGATGTAGTGTTCATCGTTGACGCCGGGCCGTTTCGGGTTCTTTTCGACCACGCGATAGGGCACGTTTTCGTTCCGCAAAGCATTGGCGGCGGCCCGTCCGACCCGGCCGCCGCCCAAGATCAGAACCGGCGCTTGCGTGGTTTTGCGTTCGCCGATGAAACTGTCGTAGGCGGCCAGTTGTTTTTGTGAACCGGCTAAGACCAGAACCGTGCTCGATTCCAGACGAGTATCAGCCTTCGGCAGCGTGAAATGCCCTCGATCCCACAGGCCAACCACATTCAGACCGGTTTTCTGCCTGAGGGCGATTTCTTTTATTGTCCGGCCAACCAGGTTGGTGCGCATGACCGGCGATTCGGCGATGGCCAATTCTTCAAAACAGCCGATCATGGTTGAGCGTGAAGTCTTGCCGAGGCTGCGCCGGGCCAGAGACTGGCCCAGCATCTCCATGAATTGAAAGGTCAACTGGCAACCGGCCAGTTGCAGAATATCCAAAGAATCCTCCATATCGGCGCTGGCGACGATCATCACCTTTGGCGCCAGTTCCCGCACCGTGAAGACGGTACTGGTGTTTTTCATATCATCGTTGGTGGCGACAACCAGGGCGGCGGTCTGGACGGAGGCATTCTTCCAGGTCTCCGGGTTGTCAAGTTCGCCTAAAAGCACGCTGTAGCCCTGGTCAACCAAATCGAGCACCTGTTGCATGTCGGGTAATATCAGAAGATAATCGTGGCCGTACTGCTTCAGCCGCTCAATGAGAGCCATGGCGATCGGCCCGAAGTTGGTGATCAGCACATGGCCGTCCATCGGCGCATTTAATTTGCGCGGCACGCGGGATTTGCTCTGAGCTTCGAGCCAGGGCGCGTAAAAGAATTGGATGAAGGTGAAGGGCAGCATGATGAGCAGCACAATCACGCCGGTCATCAGCACCAGAATCGAAAAGGCTTTGCCGAGGTCGCCGGTGAAAGTGATGTCGCCAAACCCCAGCGTGGACATGACGGTAAGAGTCCAATAAAATCCCGTTATAATTGAATAATCTCTTCCTTCATGCTGCATGATCAGGTGAAAAATCAGGCTGTAGGCGGTGATTAAAGCCAGCAGCAGCAGGCAGAATTTACTTAAGGCGCGAAGGTTGCGCCCGGCCTGTCTGTTTTCAAGGAAAAAGATCAGTTGCGAGGAGAGAAATTTCATGGCTGTGGAAATAATATAGGAATAATTCTCATTATCTTGTATGTTGCGTCGAACTTATGCCGGAAGGGCTTGCCCGTCAACCTTTACTGACTCTTGGTTGTGGCGGAATATTTTCCTCTTCCATTTCATTTTTTTTTCCTATGTAATTCTATTGTCGCTTTTACACGGCGGCGATTTTGCCGCTTCAGCCCGTAACCTTTTTTGAGGAGGGTGTTCTCATGTCTGACCACAAATTAACCACCAACTCTGGCGCGCCAGTGCCCAGCAACCAGGATGTTCTAACTGCCGGTAAGCGCGGGCCGATGCTCTTGCAGGATGTCTGGTTTCTGGAAAAACTCGCTCATTTTGACCGCGAGGTGATTCCGGAGCGGCGGATGCACGCCAAAGGTTCCGGCGCTTTTGGCGAATTCACCGTGACCCATGATATAACCAAGTATACCAAAGCGAAGATTTTTTCCCAGATTGGCAAAAAGACCGAAATGTTCGTGCGATTTTCCACCGTGGCTGGCGAGCGCGGCGCGGCCGACGCCGAGCGCGACATTCGTGGTTTTGCCATGAAATTTTATACCGAGGAAGGAAATTGGGATTTGGTTGGCAACAATACGCCGGTCTTCTTCTTCCGCGATCCGCTGAAGTTCCCCGATCTCAACCATGCCGTCAAGCGCGACCCGAAAACCAATCTGCGTAGCGCCAAAGCCAACTGGGATTTCTGGAGTAGCCTGCCGGAGGCTTTGCACCAGGTAACGGTTGTCATGAGCGACCGCGGCATCCCGGCCAGCTATCGCCACATGCACGCTTTTGGCAGCCATACCTTCAGTTTCTATAACGCGAAAAATGAGCGTTTCTGGGTGAAATTTCATTTCAAAACCCAGCAGGGCATCAAAAACCTGACTGACGCCGAGGCCGAGGCGATTGTCGGCAAATGCCGCGAAAGCCACCAGCGCGACTTGTTCGAGAGCATCGAAAAGGGCGATTTCCCGCGCTGGACCATGTACATCCAGATCATGACCGAGGAGCAGGCCGCCAAGTTGCCGTATCATCCCTTTGATTTAACCAAGGTTTGGTACCATAAGGACGCGCCGCTGATGGAAGTCGGCTATTTCGAGCTGAATAAAAATCCGGAGAATTATTTCGCCGATGTCGAGCAGGCCGCCTTCAATCCGGCTAACGTGGTGCCGGGCATCAGCTTTTCGCCCGACCGGATGCTGCAAGGCCGCCTCTTTTCCTACGGTGACGCCCAACGCTACCGCCTGGGCGTTAATCATCACCTGATCCCGGTCAACCGCGCCCGCTGCCCGGTGCACAGCTTCCACCGCGACGGCCAGATGCGGGTTGATGGCAATTATGGCGCGGCGACGCACTACGAACCGAACAGCTACGGCGAGTGGCAGGAACAACCGGAATACAAAGACCCGGCGTTAAAGCTCGCGGGCGACGCCGACCGCTATGATTATCGCGAAGACGACGCCGATTACTACAGCCAGCCGGGCCAATTGTTTCGCCTGATGACGCCAGCGCAACAACAGGTTTTGTTTGATAATACCGCCCGCGCCATGGGCGACGCCCCGGATGAAATCAAAATGCGCCATATCGGCAATTGCTATAAGGCTGACCCGGAATACGGCAAAGGCGTGGCCAAAGCGGTCGGTTTGCCTGCGCCTGATGTTGGTTGCGGGTGTTCGTGCAAAAAATAGTGTGAGCGCTGCTTGCGGCGGGCGGGCGAGTTTTGTTCCTGTTTGCTGCGCGGTGGTGGTTCCTTGATGAAAGAAGGAAGGGCTTGCGCCGCGCCGCGCAGGCCCTTTTGTTGTTCGGCTGATTTAATCTTGGGAAACGCTGATTTATTCCGTCTGTTTGTAGCAGAAGTCTCTCCACAAGCGATACGTGAATTCCCCTCTCCCGCAGGCGGGAGAGGGGAGAACGGCAGGGTAGAATAATTTTTTTCTGACAACATATTGATTCAGCGTGATTTTTTAAATGCGGTTATTGAATCAATATTGACGAGATGACCTGGCTTGGCGTTGGCGCGGCTGGGTCAATGTTCGATATTGGTGTGGGTTGGGGTGACTGGTGGCGGTTGCGGCAGGGTGGGTTTGAAGCCGCCGACGGTCTGGTCGAAGCGGGCGTAGAGCGTCAGGTAGTCGTAGCGGGCGACGCGGAAGTGGCCTATGGCCTGGAAGTATTCTCGTTGCGCATCGAGGAGTTCGGTTTGGGTTTTGATGCCTTCGTCGTAGGCCATGCGGGTGGAAGCGAGGGCGCGTTCGCTGGCGCCGACCGCCTTTTCGCGGGCCTCAACCAGCGCTTTGCTGTCGCGCAGGGAATCCCAGAGCGAGCTGAGCGCCCGCAGAAGGCCGCGTTCGGCCTGGTCAAGCCGCGCCCGCGCTTCGTCACGTCGTCTGGCCGCTGCCAGCACCTGTGCGGCGTCACCGCCGCCGGCCAGGAAATCCACCGACAGCCGCAGGCCAATGTCAAATTCTTGGCGTTGATCGCCATAGCCGGGCAGACCGCCGTCAGAATCACGACGGCTATAATCGCTGAACAGGGATAAGGCGGGCAGGAAGCGACCTTGCCGTTCCCGCAGCGCCTGCCGCGCCTCCTGGTATCGCAGCCGAGCCAGGGCCAGAGCGCTGTTCAGTCGCAGCGCTTGCTCGCGCCAGTGGTCGAAGTTTTCGCCGGGATGCGGCAAGGGACAATTCGGACACGGTTCTTCGGGCGCGTCGGAAGCGTTGGACGAATAATCCTGGCCGATGGTTTCCGCTAAGACCTTGGCGGCGTTTTCATAATCAATGCGGGCGGCGATGGCCTGGGCGGCGGCGGCGAGCGCGCGGCTTTCGGCCAAATCCCGGTCGGTGACGACGCCTGCGCCGGTCGTGAGTTTTTCTTCGGCCTCGGCTGTCAGGCGCTGTAAGGCTTGATGCTCACTTTCGGCGGTGCTCAGCCGCGCTTTGGCGGCCAGCGCTGTGTAAAATTGCTCGCGCAGCCGCAAAACCAGGTCTTCATCAGCTTTGCCGCCAAGCAGACGAGCGATTTCCAGGCCGACAGCGCCGCGCCGGGCAATGGCGAAGCGTTCAGCGTCAAAGAGCGGCTGATTGAAAGAAAGTCGCCATTCGCTTTCGCCGAAATTGTCGGTGGCGTCATTCTGTCCGGCCTCGTCATAGTCCAGCCGGTCGCGGCTGGCCAGGGCGCTGGCCTGCGCCGATAAGCGCGGACCGTAGGCGGCGATATTGGCCAGTCCTTCGGCATGTTCGGCCTGGGCGGCAAAACCTTCGGCCTGATGGGCGGCGTCATGTTTCAAGGCCAAAACCAGCGCTTGCTCCAGGGTCAGGGCCTCGGCGCCGCCGCGACAACAAACAAACGCGCCGACAAGCAGAAGGATTTCACTGCACCACCGGACTGTCCGGGCCATAAAAAGCTTCCTTGGTTTCATCCGGTCGATACGGTGGGAGTTCCTTGGCTTTAATGCCGCCAGTGGCCGGGTCGGGGGCGATCAGGCGGATGGTCCGTTCCGGGAAATGGTTTTTGCGGATGTCGTCGAGCATTGTCTCGACGCCGCCGAATGGCGCGACAATATCGATCAGCCACAGCCGGTCGCCGCTCTTCCAGTCGGCGGGCCGCAGTTTACCGCCGGCGGCCAGCATCAGCCGCTCGGTTTCTTCATTGAGAAAGGCCCAACTGACAAAGGAAATTGGGTATTCCTTTTTCATGTACAGCTTGCACTGTTCGCTCATAAGAGGTGGCAGGAGCAACCATTCAAGGTCGGCGATGAAGTGCAGCCGTCGATGCGCCGACTGCATATAGAGCATGAGAACCGGCCCGAAAGCCGGCAGGCGTTTCAACAGTTGATGTGATTGCGCCCGTATCTGTTGGTGGAGTTCCGCCGCTTCCTGTCGCAACGCTTCTTGGTCGTCGCTTGATTTTCTGTCGTCGTCAGCCATTTCGTTTGTATTCCTCACCTGTTGTTTCATTGATTTCGTTTGCGGCGGCCCTCACATTTCCCGCAGGCTTTCGTCGCGGTAGCGCAGAATCGGCCCTAAGAAGTACTCGATAACCCGCCGTTTTCCCACTTTGATGTCGGCGATAACGGTCATCCCCGGCGCGGCCAGGCCACGCTGCTCGTTGACGGAGTTTGGCAATTCGTAGCTTTTCAATGACACGCGAATCGGATAGGCTTGGCCAAGCTTTTCGTCGGTGACGCTGTCTCTGGCCACCCATTCGATAAGGCCCGGCAGATCGCCGTGCCGGGTGTGCGGAAAAGCGGCCACTTTGACGGAAACCGGCTGCCCGGCCGCGACAAAGCCAATATCCTTGTCGAGCACCTGGGCATCGACTTCCAAATCGCCGCCGCTTGGCGCAATGACCAGAAGCGGTTGCGCCGCCGTGGCCACGCCACCGACGGTATGGGCGGCCAGTTGCTGGACCAAGCCGTCAATCGGCGCCCGCAAGAGAGAATGCGCCTGGCGGTTTTCCGCCTTCTCCAATTGCTGGACCAGCTGGTCGCGTTTGCCGGTCATCTCGCTCAAGCGGGCCAGAATATCGCGTTTATATTCTGAAACCGCTAAGCTCCGTTCCTCTCGCGCCTTGGCCAGTTGCGCCTCGGCCAGCGTCCGGCCATTTCGCGCCGCCGCCAGTTCATGCCGGGCCGTGTTGATGTCCAGCTCGGCCTGCAACAGCTCGGCCTGGGAAATCAGGTGTTTCGCCGCCAGCGCCTTCTTTTGACTCAAGAGCCGCTCGGACAAGGGCAAGGCCGTGGCCAGCTTATCCAGGTTGATGTCGCCCGCCCGCTGCTCGGCCCGGCAGCGCTCAATTTCTTTCTCCAGGGCCGCAAGCTTTTCTTGCTGCGCCCGCATCGATTGCAAAAGTAAATCTTGCGCCACCTTGACGTGTGCCGCATCGGTGGCGGCGGCGTCCGGCAAGAAGGCGGCATCGCCATCGAGCTGGGCCTGCAAGCGGCTGATGGCCAGCTCGGTGGCGGCCAGCTCTTTGTGCGCGGTGGCGCTGTCGGCCTCTGTTTCCACGCTGTCCAAGCTGATCAGCATCTCGCCTTGCCGCACCCGTTGCCCGTTATGGACATGGATGGCCCTGACAATCCCAGACTCCAGCGGTTGGATGACCTTGACCTTTCCTTTCGGGACAATTCGCCCGCTGGCGCTGACGACAATATCCATGCGGGCAAATATAGCCCAGCAAATAATTAGTGTCGCAAGAGCAATCAGGGCCAAAGCGGTCAGGCGGGCCAACGGCGCGGGCGGACGCTCCAGCACTTCCAGCGCCGCTGGTAAAAAATCGTAGTCGCGCCGCGCCTCATCAGCCATGATTGGCCACCGCTTCAGCCTGACCGGAAAATAATCCGGCGCGTAAGCCATGGAAGGCGGCGAAGCGCCCGCCCTGGGCCAAAAGCGCTGCCGGGCTGCCATTTTCCACCAGCCGCCCTTGTTCCAGTGTCAGGATGCGGTCGGCGAAACGCAGGGTCGAAAGCCGGTGGGCGACGATAAAGGCGGTGCGACCCCGACAGATTTCTTTGATGTTGCGCTGGATAAACAGCTCTGATTCATAGTCGAGGCTGGCGGTCGCCTCGTCAAAGATCAACATGGCTGGGTTATTCGCTAAACTCCGGGCAATCGCCAGCCGCTGCCGCTGGCCGGTGGAAAGCTGGTTTCCTCGTTCGCCGACCGCTGTGTCGTAGCCCGCTGGCAGCCCGATAATGAAATCATGGACGCCAGCCAGTTTGGCCGCCGCCACCACCGCTTCGATGTCCAGACCCGGCGCGTTCAGGCAGATATTGTCGCGGATTGAGCCATCAAAAAGCAGTCCATCCTGCATGACCACGCCGATTTGCCGCCTGAGCCACGAGGCGTCGGCCTGGCTCAGATCAACGCCGTCAATGAGAACGCGTCCCTGTTCCGGCACGTACAGACGCTGCAAAAGTTTGATCAGCGTGGTCTTGCCGCCGCCGGTCGCGCCGACAATGCCGACCATTTCGCCGGGCTGGATGGTGAAGGAAAGGTCATCGACCGCAAACGCCGCGCCGGGCCGATAGCGAAAAGAGACATGCTCGAAGCGGACCGCGCCTGTGATTGGCGGCGGCGCGCTTCGCCCCGGCGTAAAGCCTGGCTCCGGCTGGCAGTTGAAAATATCGGCGATCCGCGAAAGAGAAACCCGCGTCTGCTGGAATTCCTTCCACACCTGCGACAGCCGCAAAACCGGCTGCATCACCCGCGACGACAGCATGTTAAAGGCGATGAGCTGGCCGACCGTCAGCCGTCCGGCCAACACCTCGCGCGCCCCGAACCACAAGAGCGCTATGGTTAAGACTTTGCCGATGATGGCGGTGGCCTGCTGGATGAGGTTGGCGTATTGGCCGCTGACGAAACCGGTTCTGGCCCGCGCCGCCAGCTTTTCTTCCCACTGCCGCCTGATGCGCGGCTCGGCGGCGCTGGCTTTGATCGTCTCAATGCCAGAGATGGCCTCGACGAGAAATGACTGATTTTCGGCGTTTCTGGCGTAATTATCTTCGAGCTTGCCGCGCAGAAAGGGGGTGAGGAGGAAAGAGGCGGCGAAAAGAAAGGGCAGGGCGCAGACGACGATAAGCGACAAAAAGCGGCTGAAGAGGAACATGACGGAAAGAAAGACCACGACAAAAAACAAGTCGATGCACAGCATCAAACCAGCCCCGGTGATGAAGCGCCGCACCGTCTCCAGTTCTTTCATGCGGGCGATGGTGTCGCCGACGCGCCGGTTCTCAGAATAGGCCAGCGGCAGCGATAAAAGATGTTTGAAAATGGTCAATCCAAGCGTCAGATCGAGCCGTTCGGCGGTGTGGGCCAAAAGATAGGCGCGCAAGGCCGACAGGAGGATCTCGAAGGCCGATACGACAATCAGCGCGAAAACAAGGACATCTAAGGTGGAAAGGCTGCCGACCCCCAACACCCGGTCGATGACGATCATGAAGACCAAGGGCGATAAGAGACCGAAAATCTGCACGAAAAGCGAGGCGAGCAGGCAATCGCGCAACACGCCCGCGTATTTTCTCGCCGCCCGCAAAAACCAGAAAAAGCCGAATTCCTGGCGTCCTTCGGCCTCAACCGTCCGTCGTTTCGGACGCGCCAGAATGCAGGAAGAAAAGGTCGGCGCATCGGCCAAGGCCAGCCAATTGGCGCGAGCTTCGCCTGGATTTTGCAGCAATATCCGGCCATTAGGCCCGTCGCGCTCCAACTTGGCCAAAAGCGCGAAGCCGCCGTCTTGTTTTTTGGCGATGATCGGGAAAAGCCTGGCATCGAGTGTCAGCGGTGATGTATCGACAACCCGCGCCTTGCAGCCGAGATTTTGCAGAATTCTGGCCACCTCCAGGCTGTCGGCAATCGGCTTTTCGCTGGCGAAATGGTGGGCGAGCTGCGCCGCGTCCGCCGCCCGACCCGACATCTTCAGCCACAAGGCGACACAAAACAGGGCGGAATCCGGACCTGGTTTCGCGGCTTTTTTCGGCCCTGTTTGTTCCGTGGATTGCACAATATTCTCGACAGATTTCGCTTAGCCGATCACAAGCCCGTGATGGTGGAGGAAGAAATCGTCGGCGCAGTCGCCGGCGTCGCCCGCGGCGAAATCCGGGCCGGGTGTCAGCCTTTCTTCGCCCCAGGTGGAGGCGGCCATGTCGGAGGCCAGCTGCGCCGCCAGATTGTTCAGCGTCGCCTCGTCGAAGGCCGGGGCGACGGTCGCCGCCTCGGCTGGCGTCTGGTCGCTGTTGGCGAAATCTGTCACATTGTCGTTGGATGAAGGCGCGGCGGCGAGCGCGTTTTCGTCCTGATCTGATGATTTCTCTGATGAGGAGGCCACGTCCTGACTTGAATATTTTTCAGAAAAAGACCCGGCCTCCGCCAAGCTTTGCCCTGGCCCTGATGGGTTGGCGGCGCTGGCCTCATCGGCGTCGTGGCAGGATGTATCGATCAATTCCTTGGCCTCAGCCGCGCCATCCGCCGCTTTTTCGTCTTCGGCCATGACCAATTCAATTTCCGCGCCAATCAGACCGACGTCAGCGGCGATATGACTCGCGCCGTCAACAGTTGTGTATGTGGTCAGACCGTGCACAATGTTGCCGTTTTCCATAGACACATTGTGGTCTGAATTGAGATGCAGCGAGGTGATGCCCAATTGGTCAAGGCCGCTGAATTCGCCGTCGCCGCTCAGGCCATCGCCATCCAGATCGCGCCAGACCCCGAAAGACGACCATTGGCCGTCACCTGGGTCGAGAAAACCATTGTGGTCATCGTCAAAATAGGCGAGTCCCTGCAAATCGGTGGTCGCGCCCGGCACATAGTCGCGGAAGGAAATCTCTTTGCTGTGCGCTATCCGCCCGTCGCCGTCGAAATCATAGGCTAAAAATCCATCATCGACCGCCAGCCAACCAGTCTTTTCCGCCACGCCGTCGCCGTTCCAATCAAAGAGCGTTCCCGCTTCCACACCCAATAATTCGATGCCGTCGCCGTCTAAATCGAGCGCCACCGGACTGTAGGCGGGATGTGCGCGCACAAGGTCTGCCAGATCAGCCCCATAATAACATTGTGACGATGATATCGCGGCACCACCGAAGGAAACAAGGACTGTGCCTGTCGCATTTTTTGAATCAGTGGCTGTAACAGTGAACTGCATCATTGGCAAATACGAACCGCGATCTGAATCTCCAGAGAATTGCACCTCAAAAGAGGATGCGCCGATTTTTTTATATCCGCTATAAGGTCCTGTTTCCAGTGGACAAATATCAATAGATACAATATCTTCCCAGCCGTTTTTATCCATAAACTGAAGGTTGAATACAACTGTGCACTCGAACACGTATCCATCACTGACCCAGTGAGAGCTTTTCAGCCAAGCACTGCAATCCACTAATTCCGGTGGAGAATTATGTTCGGGAGTATCATGGATAATCAACCTGCTTTTGCTGTCGCCTCCATGCCCATCCGAAACCGTGTATTCGACAACAACCTGTCCCGCTCCTTGGTTTGGCAAAACGACAAGATCGCCACTGGACAACCATGCTTTCGCATTGTTTGAAATGACTGTTGGTGTTCCGCTTATCTTTAAAACATCGCCATCAATGTCTATATCATTGTCAAGTAGACCTCGGCCATTTTCGCCATGGAGAACATAACGATTCTCGATTTCTTCTTCAGCCGGGCTGCCATAATCCCATTCTGCGAATGGCTTATCATTTACAGGTTGAACATAAATATAAGAATAAGCTACATCTTGTTCTCCTTCGCTATCGACAATTTGGTATTGAAAACTGTCTAAACCATGGAAATTTGCATCAGGCGTATAATACACCCAGCCGCTGACAGCATCCCAGGAAATAGTTCCATATTCAGCGCTCCAGATTCCACTTAATATGATAGCATCCTCTTCATAGATTGAAACGGTTTCCACGTCGTAATCATTTGCCGTCAATTGGTTGATATGGAAGACAAAATAATTGTCCTCAACAGCCCCTGATAATTCTTCGCTGACCACGATGGGCGCGTCGTTGACCGGCGACAGCGACACGTAGGCGAGGGCAGAAACCGGCGCGGACACGCCGTCGGAGACGGTGTAGCGAAAACTGGCCGGGCCGGGATAGTTGTTGTTGTAGTGGGCGTCCGGCGTGAATTTGACGCTGCCGTCGGCCTGAAGCGCCACCTGGCAGTGTTCCGCGCCATCCACTTTGATGATTTTTAGGTTGTCGCCATCAATATCGTAATCATTTTTGAGTAAATCATCGGCCGCGATCTTTGACCAAATATCCTCAACACTAAAAATTATCTCTGATTGCAAATCCGGCGCGGTGTTGGCTTTGACCTCGAATTGGACCTGCGCGACGCTTTCGCCGCCGTGGCCGTCAGCAATTGTGTAGGTAAAGGAATCGACGCCAATCCAGTTGGTGGCTGGAGCGCTGTAATGAATTTTCCCCTCGGCATCGAGACTGACCTGGCCGAAGGCCGCCGCGCTTATCGAAAGAATACTTAATTTGTCGCCATCGGCGTCATAATCGTTCTGTAAAAAAATCGAGGATTGAAAAACATTTTCATATCCGGCATTTGACCAAGCGTTCAAAGAGTCATCGACCGCCACCGGCGCATCCTGAAGGCCGGTGATTTCGTACTTTACATAGCCAAATCCCTCGTCGCCCTCGCTATCGGCGACGCGGTAGCGCAGCAGCGCCTGGCCAGAAAAATTGTCCTCGGCCTGAAAATGCAAAACGCCATCATCATCCAGCCAGGCGTCGCCATGAATCGTCTGATCGATGCCCGCGAAATGAATATTGCCAGACTTAAAATCCCCATCTTCAATATCAGACGCGCCCGCCAACAATTCGGCAATATTGACTGTGATTTCCGTATCTTCCAGGCCAGTCAGTTCGGTTATCTGAGCTTCCGGCGCATCGTTTATCGGATTGATTACCAGCGTCATCGTCCCGACTAATTCTGCGCCGGATTCATTGGCCGCGATATAGGAAAACGCCGCCTGGCCATAATAATTCGCCTCAGGAATGAAGGTGAATATTCCGTCTTTTTCCTCAAACTGGCCGCCGGTCGCGGCGCTGACCGAGGCGAGATGGAACTCGTCGCCATCGGCGTCAAATAAAAATTGTGACAAGACGGCGCTGGTCAAGCTGAGCGCTTGGTCCTCATGCAAATAGAGCATATCGCCGATGATTTCCGGCCGGTCGTTCAGGTTTTCAACCGTGATTTTCACCCACGATTCGCTGACGTTTCCGGCCTCGTCTTGCACCTGGTAGAAAAATCCGGCTTCATCACCAAAATAGTCTTTGTCCGGGGTAAATTCGATAGTGCCCGCGTCATTCAATATCGCCGTACCAAATTTGGTCAATCCGAGACCGAGAAAATGCAAGGCGCCGTCGGCATCGTGGTCGTTTTCGAGCAAGGTTTCCGGCTGGAGGATGATCGCCTGTTCTTCCGCCGTGTCATAGCGATCCAGGCCGAATTCGGTCGCGTCATCGCGCGCCGCGATGGCTATATTGAGAACACCGGAGATTTCTTCGCCCTTGTCGTTTTTCGCCGTGTAGGAAAGAGCGGCGGAACCAGAATAATTTTCGTCAGGAATAAAGGTAAAAACGCCATCTTTTTCCACCACTACGCCGATTGCCGCGCCAGCCGCCGCCAATTCGCTCGCCTCGCCCGCCTGCGGGAGAGGGGCCGACAATTCTTCGCTCCCCTCGCCCGCTTGCGGGAGAGGGGCCGGGGGAGAGGGTGGAGCATTGATCGTTAAGGAAGTGAGAAGCAAAGTATCGCCATCGCTGTCGCGCAAAAACTGGCCGATGACCTCCGGCGTGAAGGCCAGCGATTCGTCTTCGTTGATAGTTAGGCTATCGGCGATGATTTCCGGTACGTCATCGACATTTTCAACCACGATTTTGGCAAAATTTTCGGATAGCTTGCCGTCGGCGTCTTGCAGCGTGTAAGAAAAACCCGCCTCTTCGCCGAAATAATTGGCCTCCGGCCTGAAGACGATGCCGCCGTTTTCATCCACGGCCACAGCCCCGTGTGCCGCCGCGCCCACACCGACGAATCGCAAACCACCGTCGGCGTCGCGGGCGGCGTCCAGCAGAGTCCATGCTTCAATAGAGAGCGGCGTCTCCTCGTCGGTCACAAATTCATTCGTGCCGAATTCGGTCGCGTCATCGCACGCCGCGATGGCTATATTGAGAACACCGGCGATTTCCTCGCCCTGGTCATTTCGCGCCGTGTAGGAAAGAGCGACGGAACCATGATAATTCGCCTCGGCAATGAAGGTAAAAACGCCATCTTTTTCCACCACCACGCCGCGCCCTGGGCCAGCCGCCGCCAATTCGCTCGCCTGCGGGAGAGGGGCCGACAATTCTTCGCTCCCTCGCCCGCTTGCGGGAGAGGGGCCAGGGGAGAGGGTGGCGCATTAACCGTTAAGGAAGTGAGAAGCAAAGTATCGCCATCGCCGTCGCGCAAAAATTGGCCGATGACCTCCGGCGTAAAGGCCAGCGATTCGTCTTCGTTGATAGTTAGGCTATCGGCGATGATTTCCGGCCTGTCATCGACATTGGCAAGGTCAATTTGCACCCACGATTCGCTGACGTTTCCGGCCTCATCTTGCACCTGGTAGAAAAATCCGGCTTCATCACCAAAATAGTCTTTGTCTGGGGTAAATTCGATAGCGCCCGCGTCATTCAATATCGCCGTACCAAATTTGGCCGCGCCCAATCCCAGAAAAGACACCTCGCCGCCTTCCGGGTCGCGGTCGTTTTCGACTAATGTTTCCGGCTGGAGGATGACAGTCTGTTCTTCCACGGCGTCGCAAACGTCGGCGCCGCATTGGACCGCCTGATCAACCGCCGCGATGGTGATGCGCAAATCACCATCAAGCACGCCGCCCAAACCGTCATTGACCCGGTAATGTAGCGTCGTTACGCCGGTGAAACCTGGTGTTGGCGTGAACCGATACAGCAATCCATCCACCGTCACCGCGCCATTTTCGCCACTGATGGATTCCAAAAACAGCGCGTCGCCATCGGCGTCATAGACAAATTGAGCCACAGTTTCGGCATCAAACAGAATACTTTCGTTGTTCTGAATGTTAAAATTCGCGGCCAGCGCTGTCGGCGCGTGCCGGACATCGACCAGGCCCACCGAAACCCAGCCCAGACTTTCCTGGCCGCAACTATCGCTTACGCGATAATAAAATCCAGCTTCCGCGCCGATATAGCCCGTTTCCGGCCTAAAACTGATGGTTCCATCGGCCAGAATTTCGACCGCGCCATGAAGTGTTTGGCCTAATCCAGCAAAATTGATCATCCCGTCGTCGAATTCGTGGTCGTTTTTCACTATATCTTCGGGATTGATAACGAGCGTTTCGCCTTCTGGCGTTAGAAAACGATCCGCTGTGGTCTGAACCGCCGTATCGGCATCGAGCACCGTAATTTTTACCACGGCGCGACTGGGATAGGCGTCGTAATGGTCTTTGGCGAAATAGCTTAGTTCAATTTCGCCAGTAAAATCCAGTGCCGGCGCAAAGGCCAAACGGCCATCAATTTCAACGATTTCGCCATGTTCCAGGCCGCGAATATGGTCGAGAACCAAGCCGTCGCCGTCAGTATCGGCGTCATTTTTTAAGAACGCATCGAGAAAGACCGCTTCGCCCTGTTTGATGATGAAGGCGTCAGCGGCCAGATTGGGCGCGTCGTTGACATTTTCCACCGCAATCGCCGCCAGTTTTTCCACCACTGTCCCGTCAGGTTGGCGGATAAAATAGGAAAACGAGGCCGCGCCGTGATAATTTGTCTCCGGCTGAAAACGGATATCGCCTTTATCATCAATCCAGGCTTGGCCATGCTTGCTTTCGCCCAGGCTGACAAATTGCCCGGCTTCAGCGGAAAAGGCCGCAGTATCCAGCAGTTGCTGGCTGGTTAGGCGCAAGGCGGTGTCTTCGCTCATCGTCAAACGAGCGCCCAGCGGCAGCGGCGGCATTTCCGGCGTCGGCGCATTGGCTGGAGAATGTGAATTGGCTGAAGAATTGGGAGCAGTCACAGGATTTTTTGTTTGCCCTGAACTGGTCGAAGTGTTGGAATTAGTCAAATACTCAGAATTCGTTGGGCCTGAACCGCTCGAAGAACGGGCGGCGGGCTGATAAAACGATGGCAAAAAAGAAGGATCGAGGGAATTGGCATTGCTATGCGGCAACGAATCAACCGTCGTGAGCAGCGGAAAGGCGTCTGGGAAATTTGGATCGAAATTCCTAGCATTTTCGCTCATGGCGGAGCGAAGATCAGCGCCCAAAATATCCGCGCTGTTCACCCCAAGGCCGGGCATGAAATTCGTCGCCGCCTCGTCGCGTAATTTCTCCCAATTGGTATCGAGAAAACGCTTCACTTCATCCAAATTGGTCAGCGCCGCTAAGCGCTCCGCCAGCGTCGGCGGTTCCGCAGGCGGTTTCGCAGGCGATTCGGAATTTCCAGTCGGATTTTCGTCTTTTCCGCTCGCATCGGCGCTGGCTTTTACGGCCAGAAAATTGTCCACCGCTTGGTTGTTACTTTTCTTGTTAGCCGCGTCAACACTGGCGGAAATCGCCTTGACCTGCTCGGCCAACGCCCCTTCGGCCAAGAGCGCCGCCATCATCAAACCAGCGCCGGGGCCGGTAAACGTTTGCTCTACATTGATACTGGCGATAATCGCGCCTTGCTGTTGGCTGGGCAATTGCTCCGGCTGGAGCGGCTGGCTGACGACCTTCGTCACGTCTAATTTTGCGGGTGATGTCACAAAATGGTTGAGGCGCATAATTTTCTATCGAAGAAGAAAGTGTTTATAAATGTTCCAATGACCGCTTTATGGATATCTTTATTTTTAGAAAAGCATATAGTTTTCCG
>JAITSS010000016.1 GCA_031287565.1 Desulfobulbaceae bacterium | reverse complement strand
CGAAAAGCCAGAGGCTATGGCAGAAAACACTTCGCCACCATCGCCTTCCTCCTGACAGGAAAACTCAACCTGCAAAAACTCAACCCTTTCTTACCCACCCGTTTTGGGTGAGAACCAACATTGCCGACAGTAGGGAGTTTCTGAGGAAACTCTATTTACAGCGCCCGGAGCGCCTGAATCGGATCGAGTCGGGCGGCGCGCAGGGCCGGATACAGGCCGGAAACGATGCCAGTTAAGACAGAGAGCGCGAGCGGCGCGCACACCGCGAAAAATGTCAGACCAACCGGCCAACCGGTGAATCGCGCCGCCAGAAACACGCAAAGAAAACCGGCGACCAATCCCAACAGACCGCCGACCACTGTCAAAAGCACCGATTCAGCGAGAAATTGCCGCAGAATGTCGCCCCTGGTCGCGCCAACCGCCCGCCTGAGACCGATTTCGCCGGTGCGTTCCGATACGGTAGCCAGCATGATATTCATGATGCCGATGCCGCCGACCAGCAACGATATGCCACCGACCAGAGCCAACATCAGATTGAACAGGCGTTTGGTGCGCAGGGATTGGGCGAGCAATTCTTCCGGCGCCACCCGCTGAAAATCGCGGACGCCATTATGCGTCATGTGCAAAATCCTGTCAATCAGGTTATTCGCGTCTTCGATGCGCGCGCCCGGCGCGATTTCCACGATAATGCGCGATAAAGCGGGACTCGCGCCCGAGGTGTCGGCGCGGCGCGGCAGCGGCAGAAAAATCGTCTGATTGTAGTTGTCCGGCGCGATCTTGGCGCTGGCATTGCCGCTGTTCATTTTTGCCAGGATGCCGACAATGTGAAAGAGGCCGTCGCCGATGCGCAAATATTTCCCTGGCCCGCCTTGGCCGCCTAGACGCGCGGCGACATCCGCGCCGATCAGACAGACGCCGTTTCGCCGTTCAGAGTCGGCTTCGGCGAGGGCGCGGCCCGTCGCCACGGCGATACCGGCCACTGGCAGATAATTGGCGCTGACCAACGCTACCTTTGGCGTGAAACCGGGCGGCAGATCGTAGAGGGGCGACGCTTCTTCACGGAAGGCGGCGACGCGGGCAATCAGGTGGGGAAATTGGCCGAGGCGTTCGGCATCGGCCAGGTTCAGTCCGTGGGACCGCCGCGCCCGTGCTTCTCGCAATTGCTTGTCGTCAAGGCGCACGGCGTTAATATAGATATTCCGCAGGCCGAGCTGCTCCAGCTCGCGTAGCGTGGTTTGCTTGGCCCCCTCGCCAATCGCCAGCATGGCCATCACCGCCATAACGCCGCAGACCACGCCTAAAACGCTTAACGATGAGCGCAGCTTGCGGTTTATAAGCGAGCGGGCGGCGAGAATGACCAGTTGCGCCGGAAAATTCATGGTCAGCGGCTTAGCGCGAACCCCGCTGGAAGAGCACCGTTTTCACAGTGCGGAAGATGATCATCGCGTCAAGCGCCAACGACATGTGTTTCACGTAGTACAGGTCGTATTCCAGCTTGCGCAGGGCGTCTTCCACCGACGAGCCGTAAGGATAATTGATCTGCGCCCAACCGGTCAGCCCTGGTTTGACATCATGGCGCATCTCATAAAAAGGAATCAGTTCGATCAGTTCTTCAACAAACACCGGGCGTTCCGGGCGCGGGCCGACCAGGCTCATTTCACCTTTCAGAACATTCCAGAGCTGTGGTAGCTCGTCGATGCGCGCCTTGCGGATAAAAGCGCCGCAGCGCGTGACCCGGCTGTCGTTGACCGCCGCCCAGACCGCGCCGTTTTTTTCGGCGTCCTGGCGCATTGAACGGAATTTCAGCACCTGAAATGGCGCGCTGTACAGCCCAACCCGCTCTTGTCGATAGAGAATCGGGCCGGGCGATTCGAGCCGCACGGCGATGGCGGTTATCAGCATAATCGGCGAGGTGATGACCAGCATGGCCAGCGAGACGACCACATCGAAAAAGCGCTGCACCGTCGCCCGCCACCGCGTGATGGAAAATCCCTGGGAAAAGATCAGCCAACTGGGATCGACGCGCTGCACCGGAATTCGTCCGGTGACGCGTTCATAAAACGAGACGCCCTGGTCGATGAACATGCCGCGCAGTTTGCAGCGCAATAGGGTATCAAGCGGCATTGAACCGCGACGGTTTTCCGGCGCGACGATGATGTGTTCAACATCGTTTTCCACCATATCGTCCAGCAGGTCTTCGAGCTTGCGCGCCACCGGAGCGTTGCGGGGATTGCAGGCCGGCTGCTCGTCGCCGACAAAGGCGTATACCGAATACACCGAATCCAGTCGCCTCTCAATTTCATGGGCGATTTCACAGGCCAGATCGCCGACGCCGATGATCACCACCTTTTGCACAAAAAGACGTTTGCGCAAAACGATATAGTAAAGAAAGCGCCAGAGAAAGACCGTGACGCAGATGACCAGATAGCCAAACCAGAACACCTGGCCACTGATGGTGAATTTCGGCGCCAGATAGTACAGCGAGCCGAGAATCACGCAGCCAACGCCGAAGGCTTGGGTGATGCGGGTAAAGGTGTCGGGTAGACTGCTATCGGTTTTCAGGTCGTAGAGATCGAAAAAATACAGGCAAAGCTGGAAGACGGCGGTGACGACCAGAGCGTGCAGGCAATTGATGGTCAGGTCGAGCATGAAGAGACCAGAGCCGAGCATCAGCCAGTAGGCGGCGAGAATCGATAGAAAAATCAGCCAGCCTTCGCCACAGAAAAAAACAATATTGCGCAGTGGGTACTGCTTCTTGAGAAAAAACGGCATGATAAGTTTTTGTTGAAAAATTTATACGCGATTACAAATAGTTAAACAGAAGTTCATGCGAAAGAAGGGCCGCGCCTTGTCAATCCAATCGCCGCCGCCTGACTGTATCGGTTGACGCGCGGTTTTCCTTTAGGGAAAACTCGAATTATCCTAGCAATTTTCTGGCGTTTTCACTGGTGATTTTGGTCAACAGCGTATCCGGCAGGCCGAGCGCCGCCAGTTTGGCCAGTGATTCCTTTTGCCCGGTCCACGGGCTATCGGTGCCAAAAAGCAGATAATCAGCGGGATGGGCGAGAAGCATCCGCCGTAAGCGTTCGGCGGGAAGTGAATCGAGGGCCAGAGACGTTTCCAGGTATACTGGCTGGCCGACAAGATGCGCTTCGACCTGGTTCCAATCTTCCCAACCGCCCATATGGGTAGCGATGAGCTTCAGTTTGGGCAGGCGGCGGCCAAGCCGAAGAATGCGCTCCGGGTCGGCGCGGCGCTGGCGCGGGAAGGCGAAATCAAATCCGGCGTGGATGACAAGAATCAGCCCGGCTTCGGCCAGAGCGCCGTGAAATTCGTCAAGCGCCGGGTCATCCAGGTCGTAATCCTGATAGTACGAGTGCATCTTGACGCCCGCAAACCCGGCGTCGATCAGCTCGCGCAGATGGAGAAGCAAACGATCATCCCGCGGATGCAGCGACGGGAACGGAATCAGCCGCTCCGAGCGGATGGTCTGGCACCAAAGAAGAATCGCCGCGAACTGCGCCGGTTTGGTGGCGATGGAGCAGACCACCGATTGTTCGATGCCTGCCGCATCCATCGAGGCGAGAAGACCGGCCACCGTGCCGTCGGCCCAGGCCGGGATATGGGCTTCCGCCGCCAGATGGGCGACGGTGGCCGGGGCGATGGCGTCCGGGAAGGCGTGGGTGTGAATATCAATCAATGGCGGCATGGCGGGTCGGCGGCGATAAATCAGCGTTTTCCTAGCGAATTTTATGGTATATTTCGATGGGTGTTTCGCTGACTTTATAAGCGGCTATTTGCGGGATAATCCTCTGGAAATGCTCGCTGTTCACATGCGCTGCCAACGCTTCCCGGCTTGCCCATTCTTCAATGAAGCACAAGGTATCGGGCGCGCCGTCCAGTTGGTATAACTCGTAGCGGATGTTGCCGGTTTCTTTTCTTGTCAACGCGATCAACTCGTCGAGTAGGGCTAAAACAGTCTCTTTCGTCCCCGATTTCAACACATTTTTGGCTACTACAGTAATCATGAGCCGCTCCTGTTTCAGAATTTCCGGTTGTCAATAACCCGGCTGGCTTTGCCCTCAAAGCGTTCCAAGGTTTTTTCCTCGACCAGTTTGACGGTGACGCCAACGCCCAAATCAGAGGCCAAGCCTTGCCTAATGGCGTCGATCAACGTCTTCTGGGTTTTCATCGAATCAGAGAAGATCGACTCGTTGACCTCAACCATCACCGTCAGCTTATCCTCGTTGTTTTCGCGGTCAACAATCAGCCGGTAGTGCGGTTCGGTGCCCTCGATGGCGAAGAGCGAGCTTTCAATCTGGGTTGGGAAGACATTGACGCCCTTGATGATCAGCATGTCGTCGCTGCGACCCAAGAGCCTGGTTATCCGCTTGAAGGTGCGGCCACAGGCGCAGGGTTCGGGCAGCAAGCGCGCCAGATCGCGGCTGCGGTAGCGAATCACCGGGAAGGCTTCTTTGGTCAACGTCGTGATGACGATTTCGCCGATTTCGCCGGGCGCGACCGGTTGTAGCGTTTCCGGGTCGAGAATTTCGACGAGGAAGTGATCTTCGTTGATATGCTGGCCGTTGCATTCCTCGCACTCACCGGCCACGCCCGGCCCCATGACTTCGGACAAGCCATAGTTGTCGGTGGCGCGGATGCCCAGCCGCGCATTCAGTTCCTGCCGCATCGCCTCCGACCACGGCTCGGCCCCGAACAGCCCGACCCGCAGCGATAGACCGTTTGGGTTGATGCCCATATCCATCATCACATCGGCGAGTTTTAGGGCATACGATGGCGTGCAGACCAAAGCGGTGGTCTTGAAATCCTGCATGATCTGAATCTGCCGCCGCGTGTTGCCGGCGGAAATCGGAATCACCGAAGCGCCCAGCCGTTCGCAGCCGTAGTGCAGGCCGAAGCCGCCAGTGAACAGGCCATAGCCAAAGGCGATCTGCACCACATCGTCAGGCGTGACGCCAGCGCCGCAGAGGATGCGAGCCACCAAATCCGACCAGGTTACGATGTCGTTGCGCGTATAGCCAACCACCGTGGCGATGCCCGTGGTGCCGGAGGATGAATGGACGCGCACCACCTCGCGCAGCGGCACAGCGAAGAGGCCATACGGGTAGTTATCGCGCAGGTCTTGTTTCAAGGTGAAGGGAAAACGCTGGATGTCGTCGAGCGTTTTCACCGCCCCGGCGTCGAGCTTCAAAGCGGCGAAGGCGTTGCGATAAAAGGGGACATGCGCCGCCACCCGTTGCAGGGTCTTTTGCAGGCGGGCCAGTTGTAGCGCCTCGATTTCGGCGCGGGGCATACACTCAAAATCTCTTTGCCAATACATGATTTCTCCTACATCTGACGAATTTCGTCGCCGCTCAACAGTCGGCAACCGGCCTCGCGCAGGGCCGCTATCGCCGCGTCCATCTGATCGAAGCGAAAGATCATCACCGCGTTGTTGCCGGATTTGTTGACGAAGGCATACATATATTCAACGTTCAGCCCGGCTTCTTCGATGATTTTTAAAATGCGGGCCAGGCCGCCGACCCGGTCCGGTGTTTCCACGGCCAGAACGTCCGCAGTGGAAACCGTGAAGCCGTTTTCTTTCAGGGCGGCGCGGGCGGTCTCGGTCTGATCGACGATCAGCCGCAGGATGCCGTAGTCGGCGGTATCGGCCACCGACATCGCCCGGATATTGACGTTTTTCTCGGCGATAACCTGGGTGATTTCAGCCAGCCTGCCCGATTTGTTTTCAAGAAAAACCGCAAGTTGTTCCACTCGCATGGGATGTCCCTTTGTTGTTGCGCGGTTGTTGCGCGGCCTTCAGGCGCTTAAAGCGCGACCGCGGCGGAAGGCTTCGATGTTGACTTCTTTAAAACGCGGCGGCACCCGCAAGGCGATGCGTTCTTCAAACACGGCGGCGTCCACCGGCAAAAGGCTGGACAAAGCGCCGACCATGACGACGTTGGCGGTCTTGATTTCTCCCACTTCTTTGGCCGCCGCAAAGGCGTCGAGACTGACCACGGATATGCCGCGCTCGCGCAGGGTTTCCAGGATGTTTTCCGGATAGCTGGCCTGGCCGGTGGCCACCGACGGCGGCAGAATTTTCTGAGTGTTGACCACCACCGCGCAACCTGGGCGCAGATAGGGCAGATAACGCGCCGCTTCCATCATTTCAAAGGCCACCTGCACATCGACAGTGCCAATGGCGATGAGCGGCGCGTAGACCTGTTTGCCAAAACGCAGTTGCGCCGTCACCGAGCCGCCGCGTTGGGCCATGCCGTGCACCTCGCTCTTTTTGGCATCGAAGCCGGCGGCCAGAAGCGCCAGGGCCGTCAGTTCGCTGGCCAGAAGAATGCCCTGGCCGCCGACACCGGTGAAAAGAATATTTCCCGCATTCATTTCGTCTCCTCCCGGTGGGAAATGGCCTGGAATTTACACACCGCCGCGCATTGGCCGCAGTCGTTGCACATGGTTTCGTCAATTTTCGACAGGCCCTTTTGTTTGGCTTTGTAACCCCGGCGCTCGGCCTCGCCCGCCGCGAAAGGCGTCCAACTGATCGCCGGGCAGCCGAGCCGGACGCAGGACATGCAGCCGACGCAGTTTTTTTGTCTGGTCGAGTAGGGGACGATGCGCCGTTTGCGCATCGCCGGCAAGAGGGCGCAGGGCGCTTTGGCGATAACCACCGATGGCTCGGTTAAGGCGATGGCCTCTTTCAGCGTTTCATACGAGGCGTCGATGTCGTGCGGATTGATAACGAACACGTGCTTGACGCCGACGGCGCGGCACAAGCCTTCGATATCCAGTTGATGCGCCGCCTCGCCTTTGAGGGTGCGACCGCTGGCCGGGTTTTCCTGGTGGCCGGTCATAGCCGTGATGCGGTTATCTAAAATCACCAAAGTCGCGGCGCTGTTGTTGTAGACCGTGTTGACAAGGCCGGTGATGCCGGAATGGCAAAAAGTTGAATCGCCAATCACCGACACCACCTTGTCATGCGCCCCCGCGCCCAGAGCCTTCATCATGCCGTGGGCGACGGTGACAGACGCGCCCATGCAGACGCTCGCGTCCATACTCGAAAGCGGCGGCAACGCGCCCAGCGTATAACAACCGATGTCGCCGGAAACAAACACCTTGAGACGTTTCAGATTATGAAAAACGCCGCGATGCGGGCAGCCTGGGCACATGTTCGGCGGCCTGGGCGGCAGGTCAAGGGCGGCAAAACCTCTCTCGGCGCGTTCCGGCGTCAGGGCGTTTACGAGAATATCGGTATTCAGTTCGCCGCGATTCGGGATGATGTCTTGGCCGCGGCAGGCGATGCCCAACGATTTGACGTGCCGCTCGATAAACGGATCAAGCTCTTCAACAACGACGATTTCATCGACCATGGCCGCGAATTCGCGAATCAGCTTGTCGGGCAGGGGCCAGGTCAGGCCGATTTTTAAGACCGGCGCGTTGGGGAAGGCTTCTTTCACATATAAATAGGAAACGCCGCCGGTGATGAAGCCGCGTTTCTCCTCGCCGCGCTCGATGCGATTCAGAATCGTTTCATCGGCCAGCGCCTTGGCCGCAATCATGCGCTCTTCCACCGCTTGGCGGCGTTTGCGGGCCATGGCCGGCAGCATCACCATCTTGGCCGGATTTTTTTCCAGGGCGGGCGTGGGCGGCGGTTGCTGACGCCACATACCAGCGACCACGCCTTTGACATGGGCGACGCGGCTGGTGATGCGCAGCATGACCGGTGTATCCAGCTCTTCGCTGAGGCGAACCGCCTCGATCATCATAAGTTTGGCCTCGGCCGGGTCGGACGGCTCAATCATCGGCACCTTGGCGGCTAAAGCGTAGTTGCGGTTGTCCTGCTCGTTCTGCGACGAGTGCATCTCCGGGTCGTCGGCGGTGATCAACACCAAGCCACCGCGCACGCCGATATATGAAGCGGTGAACAGCGGGTCAGCGGCAACGTTGACGCCAACGTGTTTCATGGTCGCCATGGCCCTGGCGCCGGCCAGACTCGCGCCTATCGCCACCTCAAGGCCGACTTTTTCGTTGGGCGCCCATTCGCAATACACGCCTTCATAGGTGGATAAAGTTTCGAGGATTTCCGTCGATGGCGTGCCGGGATAGCCGGAAGCCACGGTGATTCCGGCTTCATAGGCGCCCAAGGCGATAGCCTCATTGCCCGAAAGCCACAGTTTGTCTTCGGTGATGTGTGTCACGTAAAACCTCCAGCCGCCGCCGTTTTTCCCGTTCGTTCGCGCCGTCCGCAATAGCCTTTCTTTTTTGGGGGGCGAAGCGAGAAACGGCCCCGGCGGGGAAAACGGGATTGATGAAAAAGAATGATTGCGCGTGAACCGGCCCTTCCAGGCGCGGAAATAACCGGCAAACCTACCCGAAGAGAAGTCGGGGCGGCAAGTTTTTTATAGAACAGCCAGGCCAGCGCCGCCGACAATTCCTGTCAATTAGATTATTCGCGCGATTTTGTTCCGCCGCGTTCCGTTTGGTCGGCGCATGTTTTCCGCGAAGTCGTATTCCTGTCTTGTAGGAGCATCCTAAATCTTCCGATTTTGTGTGGAAACGCCGCTCATATAACAAAATATCTGGGTAGCATATGTGCCGCACATATAAACGATGTTTTTTATAACATATCGAAATTAAACAATAAATAATAAAAACACGATATGAAAATCAAAAATACTTGCCATTGCGGCCACACCGAGCGATGGCGTCAGACGGTGGCGTCTTTTTGTTGTTCGCCGCGCATCAGTTTATAGACGATGCTGTCGGCCAAGGCCTGCCAACTGGCTTCGATAATATCCACCGAAGCGCCGACCGTGCCCCAGGTATCGCGCCCGTCGCCGCTTTCAATCAAGACCCGCACCCTGGCTTCGGTGCCGTATTCGCCGGTGAGCACCCGCACCTTGTAATCCAGGAGGGCCACTTCTTCCAAGGCCGGATAAAAGCCAATCAAGGCGCGGCGCAGGGCGCGGTCGAGGGCATTAACCGGGCCGTCGCCTTTGGCCACGGTATGGGCCTCTTCGCCGCCCACCTCGATGCGAATGGTCGCCTCGGTGTAGGGCGTTTTGTGGAGGCGGTATTTGTGGTTCATCACCCGAAATTCGATCAGCCGGAAGTATTCCGGTAGAATCCCCAGGGCGCGTCGCATCAGGAGTTCAAAGCTGGCCTCGGCCCCTTCAAACATATATCCTTGATTTTCCCGCTCTTTCAGCTCGGCGACCAGGGTGTACAGCACTGGATCGTCTTCGGCGATGTCCAGGCCCCACTGGCGCGATTTGTAGAGAAGATTGGCGCGTCCGGCCTGGTCGGAAACCAGGATGCGGCGGATGTTGCCAATTCGCTCCGGCTCGATATGTTCATAGGTTAGGGGATTGCGCTTGACGGCGCTGACATGGATGCCGCCCTTGTGAGCAAAAGCCGATTCGCCAACATAGGGTTGGTAGCGGTTCTGCGGCAGATTGGCCAACTCGTTGATAGCGCGTGAGACGCTGTAGAGCTGGTCAAGGTGTTTGCCGGCCTCGCAGAGCAGGCCAAGTTTGCAGACCGCCGCCGGAATGATCGAGGTGAGATTGGCGTTGCCGCAGCGCTCGCCATAGCCATTGATGGTGCCCTGAACCTGGTCGCAGCCCAACGAAAGGGCCATGAGGCTGTTGGCCACCGCCGCTTCCGAATCGTTGTGGGTGTGGATGCCGAGTTTGACCGCCTGGCCGCTCATGACAATCAATTGCCGCGCCACTTCGATGATCGGCGCCAGTTCATGCGGCAGCGTGCCGCCGTTGGTGTCGCAGAGGATGAGATAATCGGCGCCGCCGACGATGGCCGCTTTAAGAGTTTGCAGGGCGTATTCCCGGTTCTTTTTGTAGCCGTCGAAAAAATGTTCGGCGTCGTAGATCAGGGTTTCGACCCGCAGACGCAGCCAGGCCAAACTGTCCTCGATGATGGTCAGATTATCGTCGAGGCCAATTTGCAGCGCCTCGGTGACATGAATATCCCAGCTTTTCCCGAAAATCGTTACTACCGGCGTGGCGGCGGCGGCCAGGGCCAGCAGGTTTTCATCCTGATCGGGTTTTTTGCGGAAATGCCGCGTTGAACCAAAGGCGGCGAGTTTGGCGTGGCGCAGATGTTCGTTTTTCATCCGGCGAAAATACTCTTCCGACAAGGGATTAGCGCCCGGCCAGCCGCCTTCGATGAAATCAATCCCCAGCTCATCCAGACGACGGCTGGCGCGAATTTTATCTTCCAGCGACAGATTGACGTTTTCCGCCTGGGTTCCGTCGCGCAATGTGGTGTCGTACAGCGTGATGTGTCGAGCCATGAATCGTGTGGGTGTTGATGTGTAGTAGTTCAGACTTGATCTGACAGTCATCTTCGTTTTGCTGGTTTGGCCTGTCCGATTAGTTAAGCTGCCCGACCTTTTGGTTCCAGATCTGTTTTCCATCAAGGAGAGTTTGCAT
>JAITSS010000045.1 GCA_031287565.1 Desulfobulbaceae bacterium | reverse complement strand
AACGAAAAGCCAGAGGCTATGGCAGAAAACACTTCGCCACCATCGCCTTCCTCCTGACAGGAAAACTCAACCTGCAAAAACTCAACCCTTTCTTACCCACCCGTTTTGGGTGAGAACCTATTAACTCAAAATATGCGCTTTTTGACTCGGCCTTGACCTTACATATCGGATGGAATACTCTCCATCATTAGGGAATTGCTGATTATGACGATATTTTTTCTCGATTCAGCATACTTTTACAGTTAGTGAACACACAAAAGCGACGCCTTCTAAGGGATGAAACAATGCGGGAAAACATTGCTCCGGTATGGATGGTTTCGAGGGAATACGGCGATCTGGCGGGCGCGGGCGGCGTCAAGGATGTCGCCCGGCAACTGGCCGAATCTTTAGCCACCCAGGCCGGTTTACCATTGCGGGTCGCCTTACCTTCATATGGATTTATAAATCCGCAGGAATATGGGTTCGCCCTGCTCGACGAGCCGCACTATCCGGGGCGGCCTTTGGAATTCATCGTCGATATGAATTATGGCAGTGAAGAGCGGGAAGAGCGTTGCCGCGTTTGGTGGCGGCAGGCCGATCACGTGCTGCTCTATCTGATTGAAGCCGACCGTTTCCGGGAAAAGCACGGGGTCTACACCTACACCGAGCGCGATGTCGGCCCGGAAAATCCGGTCTATGGCCGCGGCCATTACGATTATTTCGCCATGAATGTCCTGCTCCAGAAGAGCGCTTTGGAGCTGATGATTATTTTGGGTGAGAAACCGGATGTCATCCATTGCCACGACGGCCACACCGCGCTGATTCCGGCCTTGATCCACCAATGTCCCGGCTGGCGCAGCTATTTCCGCGAGACCGGCTGCCTGGTGACGATCCACAACGCCGGCGTCGGTTATCACCAGGAAGTGGCCGATCTGACGTTCGCCCAGGCGATCAGCGGCCTGCCCTGGCGCGAAATAACCGCCGGACGATTGGCCGGTAAATTCGATCCCTTCCTGTCCGCCGGGCGGCACGCGGTCATGAACACGGTCAGCGAAAATTACGCCCGCGAATTGCAGGCAACCGACGCCGATGTCTTAACGGACTGGCTGGGGCACACGCTGTTGCAAAACGGCGTGCGCCTGGAAGGCGTTACCAACGGCATCTGCCCGGAATTGTTCGACCCCGGCCAGCCAGAGCGCATGGGTATCGCCGCCGCCTATTCACCGGGTGATGAATGCGACAGGGAACTGAGCGGCAAAAAAGCCTGCAAGATGGATTTGCTGCATACGCTGGCGGCGAGTCGGGCTATGGAAGGAGTGCGGCAATTCGGCGCGGTACAAGCCTGGCCGGATGCGCCACTCTTCACCTTTGTCGGGCGATTGGGCGAGCAGAAGGGCGTCGATGTGCTCTTGGCCGCCATGCCAAATCTGCTCAGACGTCATGCCGACACGCAATTCGTCATTTTAGGCAGCGGCGGCGAAGAATATGAAGGACAACTCAAAAGCTTGGCCGAGGAAGACATCCTCCGCGGCCGCGTCTGTTATCTGCGCGGCTACAATCCGCAGGTGGCCAACAAGGTCTACGCCGCCGGTGATTTTTTCCTCATCCCCTCACGCTATGAACCCTGCGGCCTCACCGACTATATCGCCCAACTGTTCGGCAATATCCCGCTGGTGCGCCACGTCGGCGGCCTGGTCAAGGTGCTGGACGGCGAAACTGGCCTGGCTTATGACGGCAACACCCCGAACAATCTGCTGTCGTGCCTGAAACGCGCCCTGGATTTATACGGCAGACGCGATGAAATGCGGCGTATCCAAACGCGGGCGGTGCGGCTGATTCATGAACAATACACCTGGGACGTGGTGATGGGGCAATACCTGCGCCTGTACCGTCAGGCAAAGGAACGGCGATTGCGGCATTTTTCCTCATGAGCCGCGAGCCTGGAATCGCATGGTGGTTTCAGCCAAGGGAATGCTGATTGATTCCCGTCCGCCTGAGACCCGCGCATGGGTGAAAAAAGAACTTTTGCCATGACGCGCGGCGATTGGCGGGATGCATCGCGATTGATTCGGCGCATTCATGTGGCGCATTCTTCTGTGGCGAAGCCTGTTCATGGTTCGCCAGGCTTTTTCTCACCACGAACGGGGCGCTTTATCCCGCTTGACCTATGGCTTGTGTAGAGTAGAGACGCGGCGCGCCGTGTCTCTACTGAAGGCGCGGCGGGCCGCTACTGCCGTCATGCCCGCGTGTTTTCAGCGGGCATCCAGAGAGGCATCAAGAAAATGCCGAGAACGGGCAGTTTTACGTGCTCATCAACGTTTCCCTGATTACGAATGATACGCGGTTTCGCCGTGGGTGGTGGTGTCCAAACCGCGGCGCTCGTCATCTTCCTCCACCCGCAGGCCAATGGTCATATCGACCACTTTGTAGGACAGGAAGGAGACCACCGCCGACCAGACGATGGCCGTAACGACGCCAATGGCTTGGATGCTCACCTGACTGGCGATGCTGTAATCGGCCACCGAGTTGCTGACATAATCCCAGACGCCGGTGCCGCCCAGGACCGGCGCGGCGAAGACTCCGGTAAGAATCGCGCCGACCATGCCACCCAAACCATGCACGCCGAAGACATCCAAGGAATCATCCACCTTCAACATCCGCTTCAGACCATTGACGCCCCAGAAGCAGACCACGCCGCCGACCAAGCCCATGACAATCGCGCCCATAGGACCAACGAAACCACAGGCCGGGGTAATGACGACGAGACCGGCGATCGAGCCGGAGGCCGCGCCCAGCATCGAGGCATTGCCTTTAACAATTTTTTCGACCAGCGACCACGAACAGGTGGCGGCGGCGGCGGCGATCATGGTGTTCAGAAAAGCCAGGGCGGCGGCGCCGTTGGCTTCCATGGCCGAACCGACATTGAAGCCAAACCAGCCGACCCAGAGCATGGACGCGCCGGCCATGGTTAAGGGCAGATTGTGCGGCGGCATGGCTTCGCGGCCATAACCCAGGCGTTTACCAACCATATAAGCCCCAACCAGGGCGGCGATACCGGCGTTGATGTGCACAACCGTGCCGCCCGCGAAATCAAGCGCCCCTTTCTGAAAGAGAAATCCGGCGATTTTCCCCGCCGCATCGGCCGCCGCCGCATCGGTATAGGCGTCAGGCCCAGCCCAAAACCAAACCATGTGCGCCAAGGGCAGATAGGAAAAGGTGAACCACAACACCATAAAAGCCAAAACCGCCGAAAATTTGACCCGCTCGGCGAAGGCGCCGACAATCAGAGCCGGAGTAATACCGGCAAAAGTGAGCTGGAAGACGATATAGACATATTCCGGCACCGCCACACCCTTGCTAAAGGTTCCGGCCAGGCTGTCCGGGGTGACACCCGCGAGGAAGAGCTTCGAGAAACCGCCAAAGAAGGCATTGCCCTCGGTAAAGGCCAGGCTGTAGCCATACACGGTCCACAGCACGGCTAAAAGGCAAAACACGACAAAGGTCTGCATCAAGACCGACAGCATATTTTTGGCGCGACACATGCCGCCGTAAAAGAGGCCGAGGGCGGGAATGGCCATCAGCGTCACCAACATGGTGGCCGTGAACATCCAGGCGGTGGAACCCTTATCCAAAACCGGACCGTCGGCGGCGCACAGCGGCGAGGCCGAAGCCAAGAAAAGGCCGCAGCCGGCCAGAGCGTACAGCGCGATGGTGGTTCTGTTGCTGTTTTTCTTTTTCATGGGAATGTACCTATCAAAGTGCCGATTCATTGGTTTCGCCGGTGCGAATGCGCATGACGCTTTGCAGTTCGAGGACGAAAATCTTGCCGTCGCCAATCTGACCAGTGCGCGCCGCCTGCTCTATCGCTTTGATGGCGCGTTCAGCCAGGTCGTCGGCGACCGCGATTTCCAGCTTGATTTTCGGCAGAAACGATACCTCGTATTCGGCGCCGCGATAGATTTCCGTGTGTCCTTTCTGCCGCCCGAAGCCCTTGACTTCGGCGACGGTGATGCCCGAAACGCCAATTTCGGCCAGCGCGTCGCGCACCTGCTCAAGTTTGTAAGGCTTGATGACGGCGATGATGAATTTCATACCCTTCCTCCTTGTCCACGGATGTCCCGTCGGCGATTGATGTTTAACCAGTAAAAAAATTCCGTTATCCGGGGCAAAAAAAATCCAGATTATTGTTCTGGATACTGGACGTGCCCGCGCGTTTGATACAGGAAGCTATTTAGAGTTTCCTCAGAAACTCCCTACTGTCGGCAATGTTCTGGGTGTCGCGTCTGGCCGGGATGCGATGGAGCGGAATATGCTACGAAAATCCCACGCCAAAATGCGAAAAATAA